>DAVZID010000069.1:0-16536 GCA_052273485.1 Lachnospiraceae bacterium | reverse complement strand
AAAGGCGGCGCATCGGAACGTCCCTCTGCCGGACAATCTTCTGGAATGCCTGAAACAGTGCCAAAAGTATTTGAAATATAGGTAACTGCAAAAAGGAGCATTCCCTTTCGGGAATGCTCCAAATCATTTCCATTTTAAATTTGAATTAGAATTCAGGTCCGATCAGGCCGTAGGTGCCATCCTTTCTCTTGTAAACAACATTTACACGATCCTCATCGCAATTATAGAATACAAAGAAGTTATGTCCCAAAAGTTCCATCTGTAAGCAAGCTTCCTCTGGATTCATCGGCTTCATTGGGAAACGCTTCTCACGAGCAATCTTGATGCCATCAGCTTCCTCAGAAACATCTTCTTCTTCCTCGATGAAAGCATTTGAAAAGTCACCGCCATCCTGCTCCTTGGCGATCAGTCTTGTCTTATAGCGTCTAAGCTGACGCTCAATGATTTCTTCTACTAAATCGATCGAAACATACATATCCGAACTTGCCTGCTCTGCACGAATCAGGCTTCCTTTAACAGGGATCGTAATCTCGATTTTCTGACGATCCTTCTGAACGCTTAATGTAACATGAATTTCTGCATCCGGTGTAAAATAGCGTTCCAGTTTTCCGATCTTTTCATAAATTGCTGATTTCAGGCCCTCAGTGACCTCGATATTTCTTCCTGTAATGATATACTTCATACAATCAGCTCCTTCCGATAGAATCATAGAAATAAATAAAAACTGTCTTTATTTATTTACCAAGAGTATAGCACGAAAAGTTGATTTTGTAAATATAATTTTGACATACTTTTGAGAATTTTTATACATCTTTTATACATGATCCAGAATGACCATTCATAAAAAATGGGTTGAATTATTATAGGAAAAATGATAGAATTAACCTGTTGTACTATCGGTATGTATTAGGAGGCAAATATGGGATTCATAAATAAGATCTTTGGTACTCACAGCCAGCATGAGCTTAAGCGTATCAAGCCAATCGTGGATAAGATCCTCGGTATGCGTGAGCAGTGGGTCGCACTGTCCGATGAGGAACTTCAGCATAAGACAGTAGAGTTTAAGGAGCGCCTTGCAAAGGGCGAGACTCTGGATGATATCCTTCCGGAAGCCTTCGCTACAGTTCGTGAGGCCTCCAGAAGAGTGTTGGGCGAGGAACATTATCCGGTTCAGCTGACGGGCGGTATCGTACTGCATCAGGGACGTATCGCTGAGATGAGGACTGGTGAAGGAAAGACCAACGTGGCAGCACTTCCTTCTTATTTAAACGCACTGGCAGGCGAGGGTGTTCATGTCGTTACGGTTAACGACTATCTGGCACAGCGTGATGCCGAGAACGAAGGAAAGGTTCATCGTTTCCTTGGTTTGACGGTTGGCTGTGTATTAAACAGCATGAACAATGATGAGCGAAGAGCAGCATATAACTGTGATATCACATATGTAACAAATAATGAACTTGGTTTTGATTATCTTCGTGACAACATGGTCGTATATAAGGAGCAGCTCGTAATGAGAGGTCTTCACTATGCGATCATCGATGAGGTCGATTCCATTTTGATTGATGAGGCAAGAACGCCTCTTATCATTTCTGGTCAGAGTGGAAAGTCCACCAAGCTGTACGAAGTCTGCGATATCTTAGCAAAGCGTCTGGAAAAGGGTGAGGCGAGTGCAGAGTTTTCCAAGATGAATGCGCTGATGGGTGAGGAGATCACCGAGACCGGCGATTTCGTTGTCAGTGAGAAGGACAAGACCATCAACTTAACGGAGCAGGGTGTTCACAAGGTAGAGCAGTTCTTCCATATTGATAACCTTGCCGATGCAGAGAATCTTGAGATTCAGCATAATATGATCATGGCACTTAAGGCAAACTATATGATGTTCCGTGATCAGGATTATGTGGTAAAGGATGATGAGATTTTGATCGTCGATGAGTTTACTGGACGTATTATGCCAGGTAGACGTTATTCCGATGGTCTGCATCAGGCAATCGAGGCGAAGGAGCATGTAAAGGTAAAGAGAGAGAGCAAGACACTTGCTACGATTACCTTCCAGAACTTCTTCAATAAATTTGACAAAAAGTGTGGTATGACTGGTACGGCGCTGACGGAGGAGAAGGAGTTTCGTAACATCTACGGTATGGATGTTGTTGAGATCCCGACCAATAAGCCGATCGCACGTATCGACCATCAGGATGCCGTTTACAAGACAAAGAAAGAAAAGTATAAGGCCGTCTGCGATGAGGTTGAGGAGACATACAAGAAGGGACAGCCAGTGCTTGTCGGTACCGTAAATATCGATACCTCCGAGCTTTTAAGCGGCATGTTAAAGAGACGCGGTATTCCGCATAACGTATTGAATGCAAAGTATCATGAGTTAGAGGCTCAGATCGTTGCCGGTGCTGGTGTACACGGTTCGGTTACCATCGCAACGAACATGGCAGGTCGTGGTACCGATATTAAGCTTGACGATGAGTCCAGAAAGCTTGGCGGATTAAAGATCATTGGTACGGAGCGTCACGAATCCAGACGTATCGACAACCAGTTAAGAGGTCGTTCAGGTCGTCAGGGTGATCCGGGTGAGTCAAGATTTTATATCTCCCTTGAGGATGATTTGATGCGTCTGTTTGGTTCTGAGAAGATCATGAGCATGTTCAATGCACTTGGCGTTCAGGATGGCGAGCAGATCGAACACAAGATGTTAACCTCTGCAATCGAGAAGGCACAGAAGAAGATCGAGGGCAACAACTACGGTATTCGTGAGAATGTCTTAAAGTACGACGAGGTTATGAACGAGCAGCGTGAGATCATTTACAAGGAGCGTCGTCAAGTTCTCGATGGCGAGAGCATGAAGGAAGTTGTCTTAAAAATGGTAAAGGATATCGTCAGCCAGACCGTAGACCGCACGATTTCCGACGAGCAGGCACCGGAGGATTGGGATTTCGCACAGTTAAACATCGAATTGCGTTCTATCATTCCGATCACCGAGTATATGCCATCTGCCGATGAGATCAAGAACATGAAGAAGGCTGAGCTTAAGGAAACGCTTACTGAGATGGCACTTCAGGCTTATGCGGACAAGGAAAAAGAGTTCCCAGATCCAGAGAGCATGAGAGAGGCCGAGCGTGTTGTTCTGTTAAAGACAATTGATCGAAAGTGGATGGATCACATCGACGATATGGATCAGCTGCGTCAGGGTATCGGCCTTCAGGCATATGCACAGCGTGACCCGCTGAATGAGTACAAGATGGCAGGCTACGACATGTTCAATGAGATGATGGCAAGCATCCGCGAGGATACCGTCAAGATGATGTTCCGCGTTAAGGTTGAGAAGCCAGAGGAGCGTGAGCAGGTAGCAAAGGTAACAGGAACCAACAAGGATGACAGCGGCGTAAAGGCACCAGTTCGCAGAAATGCACCGAAGATTCAGCCAAATGATCCGTGTCCATGCGGTTCCGGTAAGAAGTACAAGCAGTGCTGTGGACGCTTCGCGGAGTAAATTTTATAAGTTATGTGCTGCAAAAGCTTATAAGGTCTTTGAATGATTTGAAATTGTTGAAAGAAGTATAAGTTGTTTGAAAGTTGATTAAACGATTGGTGCCAGACTGTCTGGCACCATCGAGTTAGAAAAGAAAGTTGAGGAAGAAAAGTGGTTGAGTTAGATCAGTTTAAGTATACACTGTCTACTTATGTTCCGATGTTAAAGGAGCTTGGTGCTTCTTTGAATCTGGACGCCAAAAAAGAGAGAATTGCTGAGCTTCAGCGCTACATGGAAGCTCCTGATTTTTGGGATGACCCAGAGCGTTCTCAGAAGATGACAAAAGAATTAAAGAGTTTAGAGGATACCGTAAAGAGCTATACCACTCTGGCCACCCAGCATGACGATATCAATGAGTTGATTGAGATGGGCTATGAGGAAAATGACCCAGAGGTAATTCCTGTTATTCAGGAGTCCCTTGATGAGTTTATCACCAATCTGGAGGCGCTTCGACTGAGCACTTTGCTAAATGGTGAGTATGATAAGAACAATGCCATCATTCGTCTGAATGCAGGTGCTGGTGGTACCGAGGCCTGTGACTGGTCTGGTATGCTGTATCGTATGTACACCCGTTATGCAGACCGCAAGGGTTTTTCTGTCGAGGTTCTTGATATGCTTGATGGCGATGAGGCTGGTATCAAGTCGGTTACCTTCCAGGTAAACGGCGAGAATGCATATGGTTATTTAAAGTCTGAGAAGGGTGTTCACAGACTGGTTCGTATTTCTCCGTTCAATGCGGCAGGAAAGCGTCAGACATCCTTTGTTTCCTGTGATGTTATGCCAGAGATCGAGGAAGATCTGGACGTTGAGATCAACGACGACGATCTGCGTATCGATACCTATCGTTCCAGTGGTGCCGGTGGACAGCATATCAACAAGACCTCATCTGCAATCCGAATCACGCATCTTCCGACTGGTATCGTTGTTACCTGTCAGAATGAGCGTTCCCAGTTCCAGAACAAGGATAAGGCAATGCAGATGTTAAAGGCAAAGCTGTATATGTTAAAGCAGCAGGAGAATGCAGAGAAGATTTCCGGCATTCGTGGTGAGGTAAAGGATATCGCGTGGGGCAACCAGATTCGTTCCTACGTGCTTCAGCCGTATACGATGGTAAAGGATCACCGCACTGGAGCCAGCAGCGGAAATGCAGGTGCAGTGCTTGACGGTGATATTGATCTGTTTATCAGTGCTTATTTAAGATGGCTGTCTACTGGTGAGAAGGTATCTGAGGACACAGGAGAATAAAAAGCGTAAACCTCAAAGCTAAAATCGCATAACTGGAAAGGTTGGACATAAGTATGATTAAGGTAGCAGTATTAGGATATGGAAATATCGGTTCAGGAGTCGTACAGGTATTATTAAAGAACAAAGAGACAATCGCAAAAAAGGCAGGAGATGAGATCGTGCCGGAGTGCGTACTTGATCTTCGCGATTTTCCTGGCGATGTGATGGAAAATAAGGTGGTAAAGGATATCAATCGGATTACACAGAACCCGGAGATTTCCATTGTTGTTGAGACAATGGGTGGAACAAAGCCGGCATATGCTTTTGTAAAGGCATGCCTTGAGGCAGGAAAGCATGTTGCCACCTCTAATAAAGAGCTTGTTGCCGCACACGGTCCGGAGCTTCTTGAAATTGCAAAGGCACATCACGTAAGCTTTTTATTTGAGGCTAGTGTAGGCGGCGGTATTCCGATTATTCGTCCGCTCGTTTCTAGCATCACCTCCGATGCAGTGACCGAGATCACTGGTATTCTGAATGGTACCACAAACTATATGCTGACCAAGATGAGCGAAGAAGGCCTTGACTACGATGCAGTTCTTGAGGATGCGCAGGAGAGGGGTTATGCAGAGCGTAATCCAGCTGCTGATGTTGAGGGTCATGATGCGCGCCGAAAGATCGCCATTTTGTCCTCTCTTGCCTTTGGCAAGTATGTAGATTATGAGGATGTCTACACCGAAGGTATCACCAAGATTACCTCCTCGGATTTCGCATATGCAAAGGTTCTTGGCAGCCGCATTAAGCTGTTTGGAACTAGCACAAGGAACGCAGATGGCAGTATCAGCGCAATGGTATGCCCAGTTATGATTACTGCTGAGCATCCGCTCTTTGCTGTAAATGATGTTATGAATGCAGTTCTTGTACGTGGCGAGTGCATGGGCGATTTGATGTTCTATGGTGCTGGAGCAGGAAAGCTTCCGACTGCATCTGCAGTTGTAGCCGATGTTGTCAGTGCAGCAAGAAATCCTAAGGAAACTGAGATTGCACCGTATGAGCCGGGTAAGATGAGCGTTTCGGATCATCTTGAGTCCAGTCACAGCTACTTTGTACGTGTAAAGGGAGATGATGCACAGGCAGTAGCAGCACAGTTTAAGGCAGCTCAGGTTGTAAATGCAGGCATTGACGGCGAGTTTGGACTTTTAACTGCAGAGTGGAACGAAAGTGAGTTTGATGCGCTGTGCGAGAAGTACCCGGTTGTCAGTGTAATTCGTCTGGCAAAGTAAGCTTGTTTTTATACGAGTTGCAATTGATAATTGTATTTAAAAATCATAAATGAAAAAACAAAGATCATTTAAAAATCAAAAAGTAGATCGTGCAGAGAGGACAGAAGATGTCCTCTTTTGCATTTTAGTAGTAGGAAGTGTTTGTTTTATCGGGGGACTGGTTCTTTTGCATGTGCTTGACCTTGACTGGATTGCCCAGGGCGCACCATGTACGATTTATCGCCTCACCGGCTGGTATTGCCCTGGATGTGGCGGCACGCGTGCGCTAAAAGCGCTTCTTCATGGGCATCTTATTGCCAGTATTTTGTACCATCCGGCTGTTTTGTATCTGGCAGCGTGGACAATCCTATTTTTCATCTGGCAGAGCATTCATTATTTGTCACGCGGTCGCATCCGTGGCTTTCGATATCAAAATTGGCAGCTGTGGGTAGCTGCGGCACTGTTTCTCTTTCATTTTCTCATAAAAAATGCGGCACAGCTAATGGGGTAAATCCATCGGCCGTGCCGCGTTTTTTGCTTTTTTTAGTTTTGTGAAGGCCTCATTCAGTAAGGTGAATTTGATATTGCCTTAGATTGTATCTCCACCGCCCGTCGGCATCGGAATATTATTTGGTACCTCTACGGCATTCGACTGCGAAGGAAGCAGTGAATCTGCCTGATTATTCAAGATATCCTGCATTTGCTGAAGCATATCACGATAAGTTGGGTCCTGCAGTAGCTGTGGGTAGAGAACCAGGTAGAAGAAAAGAATAAATACAACAATTACAATCGAAATACTGCTGATTATAATAGCCGCGATTGCAATCGGGTGGAAGCGATGTTCCTCATTTGCAAAAAAACGTGAGCAAATCGAGACGGCCAGTGCCATAATCGACGCACCAAGCGTCATATAGATATTTGAACAGCAACAGCAGATTAAAGCAGCAATGCTCAGTGCAAAGCCAATCTTTTCAAGGTTTGTGGCACGTCTGCGGCGTGGACGATAGGAGCGGCCTTTGTCATCCTCTGGTCCCATCTGTGGGTCGGTGTAGCGTGCATAAGAATCGCCATATTCCTCCTTCTGATCCTCATGAATTTTGTCTTTTACATATTCCTCATATGGGTCATAGGAGTCATTGTCGTTATCCTCTGGATTCTGGTATTTTTTGTTTTCGTCCATAAATAAAATCCTTTCGTAAAGCTGCCGGGTTGTAAAAAATCCGGTGCGATGGTATGATAAACAGTAGTGTTATCATATCACACAAAACAAAAAGTCACAACCAATATTTGCACCATACATAGTCATGGTGCAGAAAGGCATAGCAATGGATATTATTAAAAAGATAGCAGAAGAACTGCAAATTCGTCCCGCTCAGGTTCAGGCCGTTGTAAATTTGATTGACGAAGGAAACACCATCCCTTTTATCGCGCGCTACCGAAAGGAAGCTCACGGTGCATTAAACGATGAAGTCCTTCGTAACCTTGATGAACGACTCACCTATCTTCGAAATCTCGAGGAGAAAAAAGCAAGTGTTCTCGCTTCCATGGAAGAGCTTGGCGTCCTCACAGATGATCTGAAAAAGAAAATGGAGGAGGCACAGACCTTAGCAGTTATCGAAGATTTGTACCGCCCATATCGTCCGAAACGCCGCACCAGAGCCACCATCGCAAAGGAGAAGGGTTTAGAGCCACTTGCAAACGAGATTTTGCTCGGACAGGCAGGAAAGCCGATAAGCGAGCTTACAAAAACCTATATTTCCGCGGAAAAAGGTGTAGAGAGTGCAGATGAAGCATTGACAGGTGCAATGGATATTTTAGCCGAGCATATCTCAGACGATGCTTCATTCCGTGCACAGATCCGTAAAATGACCTGGGAAAAGGGCGTGATTACCTCAGCGGTACGTGAGGAAGGAACCGAATCGGTATTTGAAAATTATTATGAGTTTCAGGCCCCACTTACCAAAATAAATGGTCATCAGGTGCTTGCCTTAAATCGCGGTGAGAATCAGAAAATCTTAAGTGTCAAGATCGAGGCACCGCAGGATGCCATTTTGTCCTGGCTAGACAGAAGTCTCACGAAAGGCAAAAATCAGAATTGTGCAGCCGTGCTGTCTGAGGCAGCAGAGGATGCCTATAAGCGTCTCATTGCCCCGGCGATTGAGCGTGAACTTCGCACCACACTGACGGAAACAGCTGAAGAGGGTGGTATGAAGGTATTCGGACAGAATCTGCGTCAGCTTTTGATGCAGCCTCCAATTGCAGGTCAGACTGTACTTGGCTGGGATCCGGCATTTCGTACCGGCTGCAAATTAGCCATAATTGATCCGTTTGGAAAGGTACTTGATACCAAGGTGATTTATCCGACCGCACCGCATAACAAGGTGAAAGAGTCAAAGGAGATTTTAAAAGCGCTGATTCAAAAATATCATATCACATTGATCTCCGTTGGAAATGGTACTGCATCTCGTGAGTCCGAGCAAATCATTGCTGAATTGATCAAGGAAATCAATAGGCCAGTTCGCTATGTCATCACAAACGAGGCAGGTGCTTCTGTTTATTCTGCAAGCAAGCAGGCAACCGAGGAGTTTCCAAACTTTGATGTTGGTCAGCGAAGCGCTGTGTCCATTGCAAGACGTGTGCAGGATCCGCTTGCGGAATTAGTCAAGATTGACCCAAAGGCGATCGGTGTCGGTCAGTATCAGCACGATATGAATCAGAAAAAGCTTGATGAAATGCTGCATGGAACCGTAGAGGACTGTGTAAATCAAGTCGGCGTCGATTTAAATACTGCATCGGCAGCCTTACTTGAGTACGTATCCGGCATCGCAAAGACCATCGCAAAAAATATTGTCACTTACCGCGAGGAAAATGGTCAGTTTACAAACCGCAAGCAACTGTTAAAGGTTGCAAAGCTTGGACCAAAGGCATATGAGCAGTGCGCAGGCTTCCTTCGCATCCGCGGTGGGGATGAGCCACTCGATGCAACCGCTGTTCATCCAGAGAGTTATGAGGCCGCTCGCGCCGTGCTTTCTTCCTGTGGATTGCAGCCAAAGGATATTCTCGAGGGAAAAGCCGCAGGGATCGCAAAGAAAATTCAAACGGCAAAGCTTGCAAAAGAGCTTCAGATCGGAGAAATGACGCTTACTGATATCGTAAAAGAACTTGAAAAGCCGTCAAGAGATCCACGTGACGAGATGCCAAAGCCAATTCTTCGCAGTGACGTTCTCTCCATGGAGGATTTAAAGCCTGGAATGGAGTTGAAGGGAACCGTAAGAAATGTTGTTGATTTCGGTGCGTTTGTCGATATCGGCGTCCACGAGGATGGCCTTGTTCACCTTTCCCAGATTTGCGACCGTTATATTAAGCATCCGTCCGAGGTGTTAAGCGTCGGTGATATCGTAAATGTGAGAGTCTTAAGCGTTGATTTAAAGAAAAAGCGTATTTCTCTTACTATGAAAGCACCAACAAAGTAAACTATAGTTCACAGATCATAACAAGAACTCCGTGAACGTACCAATTTGTGAAAAAAATAACTTGCAATTTGCTTCATCCTGTGCTATATTCTTTGCAGAAAATGGAATATTCTTTGGGGCGGGGTGTAACTCCCCACTGGCGGTAAAGTCCGCGACCCGCATTTTTGCGGCTGATTCGGTGCGTGTATAAGAACACAACTCCGAAACCAACAGTAAAGTGATGCAGCATTTGTGATTTATTTGGGTGCAGCGTCCGAAGTCTGGATGGAAAAAGAAACGTGCATGGTTGTGCAAATGTAGAAATACAAAAATGTATCAATACAAAATGTATCAATACAAAAATGCAAAAAAGCACAGGCTGGAAAAGTTGCGATTGCGTATTAGGCCCCCTAGTTTAGGGGGCTTTTTCTTTTGCAGATGCACATAATTCTTATTTCGCATAATGACATCAAAAGAAATCCACTTTCAATTTTCAATCAAAACGCGCATTTGTAGCGCAGAAAAGAGGAAAGAGAAATGGAAAACCTATGGAAAACAGTAACCGAAAATGTCGGCTTTCTTGTCGTCATTGCAATCACAGCAGCGCTTGTTTTGCTTGTGGCAAAGCTTGGTGAGAAGTGGGCAGGAGTAAGCCCATCTCAAAACATGCGCACCCGAAAACTCGTTACGGTCGGCATGATGTCTGCACTTGCGTTTATCCTGCAGATCTTTGAGTTCCCGGTTCCGTTTGCACCGCCATTCTACAAGCTTGACTTTTCCGAAGTGCCGGTACTGATCTGTGCCTTTGCAATGGGTCCGGTCGCAGGTGTTACAACTGAACTGTTAAAGAACGTATTAAAGGTACTTTTTAGAGGAACAAGTACCGCATTTGTCGGTGATTATGCGAACTTTATAATTGGATGTAGCTTTATTGTTCCGGCAGCGATCCTCTATTTCAAGCATAAGACAAAGAAAAATGCAGTGATTGGCTGCGCAATCGGAACCGTAATCATTGCTATTTTTGGAAGCTTATTCAACGCATTTTATTTACTTCCGGCCTTCTCAAAGCTTTACGGCATGCCGCTTGACCAGATTTTGGAGATGGGTCATGCAATCTTCTCTGGCTTCAAGGAATTCAATCTTTTGACCTTCGTTGCCGTGTGCGTTGCACCGCTTAATCTGTTAAAGGGTGCTGCCGTATCGGTCATCGTTATGCTGATCTATAAGCCAATCAGCCGTATCCTTCATCAGGCGTAAAAATTTTGTTGTTTTTCTTGTGCATTCGTTGTAAAATCAATACGATGCACAAATGTGTATCCGCAGTCGTATGGCTGCGGATATTTGCGTTATTAAGACGATGGAATGTCATGTTCACAGGATGCGCTATGATTTATGGAATGCGTTACCGTTTATACGTCTTATACGTCATGTGAACGATGACATAACAATGTTTGGAGGAATAAATGGCAATATCAGAAAAAATTTATGAGACAAATGGTGCAGAGGAGACCTTTGAAGTCGGAAAGCGTCTTGCAAAAGAGGCATCCGCTGGAGAAATCTATTGCCTGGATGGTGATCTGGGAACCGGAAAGACCGTCTTTTCTCAGGGCTTTGCCGCAGGTCTTGGCATAAAGGAGGCAGTAAACAGTCCAACATTTACGATTGTGTGTGAATACGAAGACGGACGTCTGCCACTGTATCATTTTGATGTATACCGGATCGAAGAGCCGGAGGAGATGGAAGAGATCGGATACGAGGAGTATTTTTACGGACAAGGCGTGTGTCTTGTCGAGTGGGCATCCCTCGTAGAAGAGATTATTCCGCCGGAAGCTGTGTGGATCACAATCGAAAAGGATCTGGACAAGGGCTTTGATTATCGAAAAATAACAGTGCGCGGCAAATGTGAGGCGTAAGTCTTACCGCAAAACTGTGAAAAGAAAGGCAATAAGGTTAAAAATATGCAGATATTAGCAATCGAAAGTTCATCTCTGACAGCAGGTGCCGCCATCATAAAAGACGATGTCGTGCTGGCAGAGTATTCTGTTTCATTTAAAAAGACACATTCACAGACTCTTCTTCCGATGATCGATGAGGTGGTGAAGATGACTGAGACCAATTTAAAGGAGCTTGACGCAATCGCCATCTCCGCAGGCCCAGGTTCCTTTACTGGACTTCGTATCGGAAGTGCTACCGCAAAGGGACTGTGCCTGGCACTTGATAAGCCGCTTGTTGAGGTATCTACACTTGAAGCGATGGCATTTGGCTGTGGGCCATTCGCGGGAGTGATCTGCCCGGTCATTGATGCCAGACGCAGACAGGTTTATACCGCACTGTATCGTTTCAATGAAAAGATGGAGATGATATGCGTGATGGAGCCAAAGCTTTTATTGGTAGAGGAGCTTGCGCAGGCCTTACAGGAAGCAAAGAAGGAAAACGAGGCCATACTATTTACCGGAGATGGCATTTACGCGCATGGTGCATGGTTTAAAGAAAACGTAGAAAATAGTCATATTGCACCGGCAGTTTGTAGCACACCGCGCGCCGCAGCAGTGGCAGAGATTGGTCTTCGCAAATTCCGTGCAGGAGAGGCAATCAATGCGGACGATCATCGTCCAATTTATTTGAAAAAATCACAGGCTGAGCAGGAGCGAGAGGCTGGAATCTACACAAAGGGCTCTCTTCGTCCGGGCGAGAGCGGAACCGAGGCAAAGATTTGTTAACGCAGACAAATGCCGCATCCGCTAAAGTATCCATACGGCAAATGAAGGCAGAGGATATTCTAGTAGTGGCACGTCTTGAGCAGGAATGTTTTGCCGAGCCTTGGTCTGAGAATGCGATTGCCGAGAGTCTTGCCGATGCCAACTATGTATTTTTTGTCGCAACAGTTGCGGTGAATGAAAGCACAGATGTGCTTTCAAAGCCAACATCATTAGCGCTTTGCGACAAGGCAAAAGAAAGCAAGACAAAGCTGGATTCTTGCGAAACGGTCGCAGGCTATGTCGGTGCGTATCTGGCAGCAGACGAATTGTCGATTACCAATGTTGCTGTGTTTGACTCCTATCGCAGATGTGGTGCGGCGGATGGTTTGATGAAAGCGCTCGATGCATTTGCCGAAGAGAAAAATCTGTACGGAATCACGCTTGAAGTGCGTGTATCCAATAGCGCGGCGATTTCTTTATATGAAAAAAATGGTTATGAAAAATCTGGGATTCGCAAAGGCTTTTACAGCAAACCCAAGGAAGATGCGCTGATCATGTGGAAATACTTCCAACAGTGACAGGCATTGCCATTGTTATTTTTCCCGAAATCCGTTAAGATATGCATACTGTTGTCACATCATTTTTTTGCGTCATTTTCAAATTGTTCATATTGCTATATGAGTGGCATGATTTTTGCGGTTTGATTGATAGAAGGATTGATGTGACTTGGATGCAAAATGAAACATGGTTTAGGGAGGAATCAGATTACTATGAGAATTACCGTAAAAGAAAAGAATAGAGACAGAATCGTTCAGGTCGTATGCAACTGCTGTGGTCGTTTACTGCCAGTTGAAAACGGCATTGTTTTGGAAGACTATCTTCATGTGGACAAGACATGGGGCTATTTTTCCAACCAGGATGGTGAGGAAATCATCTTCGATCTGTGCGAGGACTGTACACAAAAATTGATAGAACAGTTTCGCCTGCCCACGTACCAAAAAGAGGTGGGCGTCTACTTAGAATGAGAGAGAACAGATGCTAGATTTATGTTTGTTGGGAACTGGCGGTATGATGCCGCTTCCCTACCGTTGGCTCACGTCACTAATGACCAGATTCAACGGAAGTACGTTAATGATTGACTGCGGAGAGGGCACTCAGATCGCAGTGAGAGAAAAAGGATGGAGCTGCAATCCGATTGATGTAATTTGCTTTACCCATTATCACGGGGACCACATCAGCGGTTTGCCGGGACTTCTTCTGACGATGGGAAATGCAGATCGCACCGAGCCGTTGACGCTGATTGGACCGAAAGGCCTTGAGCGTGTTGTTAATGCGCTTCGTGTCATTGCACCTGAGCTTCCATTTCCGATCATTTTTCAGGAGATCACACAGAATGAGCAGGATTTTGAGATAAAAGGCTACCATATTCACGCATTCCGTGTGCTTCACAACGTTACCTGCTATGGCTATACGATCGAGATTCCGCGTGCGGGTCGTTTCCATGCCGAAAAGGCGCGTGAGCTTGGCATCCCCCTTGCCTTCTGGAGCCGTTTGCAAAAGGGTGAGACCATGACAGATGGCGATAAGGTTTACACGCCGGATATGGTTATGGGCGAAGCGCGAAAAGGAATCAAGGTTACGTATGCAACCGATACCAGACCGCTTCCGATTATCGCAGAACAGGCAAAAAATGCCGATCTTTTTATCTGCGAGGGCATGTACGGCGAGCAGGATAAGCTTGCAAAAGCAAAAGAACACAAGCATATGACATTCTTTGAGGCGGCTACGCTGGCAAAGGAGGCACAGCCAAAGGAAATGTGGCTGACACATTATAGTCCGTCGCTGACGCATCCGGAGGAGTTTATTGAGGAGGCACGAAAGATCTTTCCGAGAACCATTGCAGCTAAGGATGGCAGAAGTGTTTCACTGGATTTTGAGCAGGAAGAAGGTAAGAACTAAAATGGAAGAAAAGAAAAATATAAAAATATTGGCAATCGAGAGCAGCTGCGATGAGACGGCAGCCGCAGTTGTGGAGAATGGCCGCAAGGTATTGTCAAACGTCATTTCCACTCAGATTGATATTCACACATTGTACGGTGGTGTTGTGCCGGAAATCGCATCCAGAAAGCATCTTGAGCGTATCAATCAGGTCGTAAAGGAGTCTTTAAAGCAGGCATCTGTGACGTTAGAGGATATCGATGCCGTTGCTGTCACGTATGGACCAGGTCTTGTCGGTGCACTTCTTGTCGGAACGGCAGAGGCAAAGGCAATTGCCTATGCGGCAGGCAAGCCACTCATCGGTGTTCATCATATCGAGGGTCACATTGCAGCGAACTACATTGAAAATCCAGATCTTGAGCCGCCGTTTATGTGTTTGATTGTTTCCGGTGGTCATACGCATCTGGTTGTTGTAGAAGATTATGATAAGTTTAACATCATTGGACGTACCAGAGACGATGCAGCAGGAGAGGCATTTGACAAAGTAGCCAGAAGCATCGGTCTCGGTTATCCGGGCGGTCCGAAGATCGACAAGGCAGCGAAGCTTGGTAACCCGGACGCGATCACCTTCCCAAAGGCGAAGATGTCCGACAATCCATATGATTTTAGTTTCAGTGGGTTGAAGTCTGCTGTACTGAATTATTTAAATCATGCAAAAATGACAGGCGAAGAGGTCAATCCAAATGATTTAGCAGCATCTTTCCAGAAGGCAGTTGTACAGGTGCTTGTCGAGCACGCGGTGCGTGGCACAAAAGAGCACGGCTTTCATAAGCTCGCTCTCGCTGGCGGTGTGGCATCTAACTCTGCACTTCGCGCTAGTCTAAAAGAGGCTTGTGAGAAAAATGGAATTACGCTTTATTATCCGTCACCGATTTTTTGTACCGACAACGCGGCGATGATCGGTGCGGCTGGTTACTATGAGTATATAAAAGGAAGACGAAGCGGCTGGGACTTAAATGCAGCGGCATCCTTAAAGCTGGGAGAGCGATAAGATGAACGATATGGGAAACCAGATAAAGCAAGAAACACAAGAAGTACAAACCATACAAGAAACACAAAAAATACAGGAAAAGCAGAAGCATCAGGAGACAAAAGCAGCCGTAATTTTGGCAGCAGGCAGCGGACGGCGTATGAACGCACCTGTAGCCAAGCAATTTCTTGATCTGATGGGAAGTCCTGTGTTCTTACATAGTGTGCGCATATTTGATCAGGTTGCAGATAAAATTGTACTGGTAACCTCGTCAGACGCCATAGAATATTGCCGCAGCCTTCTGGCAGAGGAGCATCTTCGTGCGAAGACAATGGTCATTGCAGGAAAGAGTGAGCGTTTTCTTTCTTCTATGGAAGGAGTCAAGGCAGCCTCTGACTGTGATTTGATCATGATTCACGATGCGGCAAGAGCCTGCGTCAGCATGGAGGTGATTCAAAACGCGATTGACTCTGCAAGAATACACGGCAGTGGTGTGGCAGCAGTACCGTTAAAAGACACCGTAAAGGTAGCCGATGAAAATGGAATGGTACTTTCTACACCGGATCGAAGTACCCTGCGCGTTATCCAGACCCCACAGACTTTTAAACGAGAGGTGATCTGTGCGGCGTATGAGCATCTAGCCCATATAATAGAAACAAAAGGACTTCAGGCAGCTGGTCCGATCACGGACGATGCAATGGTGGTCGAGCAGTTTACGGATAACCGCGTGTATCTCTCCGAGGGCAGCTATGAGAATATCAAGCTTACCACCCCAGAGGATATGACGGCGGCACAGGGGATTCTATCTGCTAGACAATAACTTAAAACAGCGGTGAGAAACAAGAAATCACCCTAATAGAACCAAAAGACGGGAAAAAACCAACAATTTAAAAAAACTTGAAAAAAATTGAAAAAAGGTGTTGACATTTCGGGAAAGCCGTGATAGTATATAGAAGTCGCTTGAAGCGATGCCAAAGCTTCTAAGTCACGGCTTTAACGAAATGAAAATCTTCAAAAAAGATTTCAAAAAAAGTTAAAAAAGTGCTTGACAAAAGCGAAACGACGAGTTATAATAAACAAGTCACTTAACTGCTTTGGAGAGGTGTCCGAGTGGTTTAAGGAGCCGGTCTTGAAAACCGGTGATTCCGAAAGGGACCGTGGGTTCGAATCCCACCTTCTCCGTTGATATTTACAATTAAATATCATTTTAGAGAATCAACTTATACTTGGAGAAGTACCCAAGAGGTTGAAGGGGCTCCCCTGGAAAGGGAGTAGGTCGTTAGTAGCGGCGCAAGGGTTCAAATCCCTTCTTCTCCGTTGGTCTCCAAGATAGGGAGACTATGCAAGAACCTTGATAATTGAACAGTATAACCAACCCTGAAGATTTCTTAAAAAGCCG
>DAVZID010000068.1:0-16803 GCA_052273485.1 Lachnospiraceae bacterium | reverse complement strand
AATATTCAGGTTGTTTGCTTTAGCTGTCTCGATCAGACTTAAGACAGTCGCGCTTCTCTGATATTAAGATCGGAGAAGAACAGAGCTATACGCTATATAACGAAAATGGAAATAAACGTCGTGTTTTCCAGAACTTCTTGAACGTGAAGGCTGGAGATGTGGTCATCGGCTACGAGGCAAATCCTGTGAAAAAGGTGGTCGCTATCGGACGCATCACACAGGAAAACGACGGAAAAGCAATCTACTTCGAAAAGGTGGAGAGCCTGCCGACACCGATTGAATACTCGGCGCTGCGTGACTGCCCAGAGCTTGAAAAGATGGAGTTCTTTGTACAGCCCAACGGATCGCTCTTCAAACTGACCAAAGGCGAATACGACTTCATCATGGATATGATCCGTGAAGAAAATCCTCTGCGTCAGTCGGACGCAGCTATCCAGAAGTATACGAAGGAAGACTTCCTTAGCAAGGTCTACATGACAGAGGAGCGCTTCGATGTTCTGGAGGCGCTGTTGCGTAACAAGAAGAATATCATACTGCAGGGAGCTCCCGGGGCTGGTGGTATTATTATGACAAGTTAAGCAAAGACCGCATAAAACAAAGGTTTTTGGCTGATTTAGTCCTACAGAAAAATGCCTTTAGGTGAGGTATTTAAGGGTGGAACGGCGCCGTTTTCAACTGTAAATACAAGCACTGTTCACTAATATAACACGAGCAGTCATATAGCTTTAAGGGCAAAACTCTGGGCGAACTATGCCCGGGGAAACAATTTAATATGGTATTAAGGTAGGACTTAATCGGCTGATGAAATGTGCGAGGCTGATGACAGTCTTATTTTTTTACGCATTTTTCGAAAGCTGGTTGAGTGTACTGCCGAGTCAATCTATGGGGCAATGCCCGTCTATGAAAAGGAGTGCAAATCTATGGCAAAAGTGACAAGAAAAGATTTTAGAGAACTGACAGTAAGTGAAGCAACCAATTATGGCAGAAGAACTGCTCCGATGCTGCGCATTCAGGGATTGTGGCTGCAGGAGCTTGGTTTCAATGTGGGTGATCCTGTACTGGTGAAGTGTGAGGATGGAAAGCTGATCATCACTCCGGATACTACCAGAGTGGAACTGATGGAAGCTGAGAAGGCTTTTATGGAAAAGGAAACCAGGAAGCTGCAGGAGTGATTCCTTAAGGAAAAGAAGGAACTGCGTGCAAAGTTTGTGGCAGAGAGAACTGCCGTCTACGGAATGTAATCAGATTGGAGGCATGGACAATATGGGGAAAATAATATTAATCGGAGCAACGAAGGGCGGTGTCGGTAAGAGCGTAAGTTCATATAACCTTGCATATTCTCTGGCAAAGCTGGGAAAGAAGGTTCTGGCAGTAGATTTTGACAGCCAGGCGAATCTTACCACTTGTTTTGGAGTGGAAGATCCGGTAGCAGTACCGGTGACAATCGGTCATCTGATGATGGCTCAGATGGATGAAGAGGAAATGCCTGATGCATCAGAATATATCATGAGCCGCAATGGCGAGGACTTCATTCCTTCATCAATGGTTCTGTCTGCGGTGGATGCAAAGCTGAGACCGGAAATGGGGACAGAGAAGATGCTTTCCAATATTCTGGAACCGCTCAGGGATTTATATGACTATGTGGTGATTGATACCTGCCCGGCACTTGGAGCATTGACCATCAATGCACTTGCGGTAGCAGATGGTGTGGTAATCACAGTTAATCCTCAGCTTCTGGCCATGATGGGATTGCAGGATTTCCTTAAAACCATCAAAAAGATTAAGAGCCGCATCAATCCCAGGATAGAGGTTGAGGGTATTCTTCTTACCATGTGTGAAGCACGTACCAATCTCTGCAAGGTGATTTCAGAGCAAGTAGCTGATACCTTTGAAGGGCAGATCCGGATATTCAAGAGCAAGATTCCGAATACTGTAAAGGTTGGGGAAAGCGTTTATTACAGTGAGCCGCTTTTGGAGTATGCTCCGGAGACCAAAGCCTGCAAGGCATATTTTGATTTTGGGAAGGAGTTGATTGCGAATGAAGGCTAATGCTCCTAAGAGAAAAGTATTTGCGGATGCAATGGATCTGCTGACAGAGAATGCTCCTGCAACTGAAAATGATATCCAGATGATAGCAGTGGATGCCATCAGACCATTCAGAAATCATCCGTTCCGATTGTATGAAGGGGAACGCCTGCAGGAAATGGTGGACAGTATCAGAGAACATAGTGTCCTTATGCCGGTAATTGTTCTGCAGACAGATGATAGATATGAAATGCTGGCAGGGCATAACAGACAGAATGCCGCGAGAATTGCAGGACTTGATAAGATACCGGCGATTGTCAAAAAGGATCTCACGGAAGAGGAAGCGTATGTATATGTGATTGAGACCAATGTGATCCAGAGATCTTTTTCGGAACTGCTTCCATCCGAAAAGGGAGAGGTTCTGACGGAACGATATGAAAAGGTGGTCTGCCAGGGTAAGCGCAAGGATATTCTGCAGGAAATAGCAAGATTGGAGAGTAAGGAAATATCTTGTGGACATGATGTCCACAAGAAGACCCGTGACAATATCGGGGAAGAATACGGGATGGTTGGAAGAAACGTAGCGGGATATCTAAGGGTACATTTTCTCAATGATGATTTGAAGCTGATGCTTGATACCGGAAAGCTGACTTTGGTTGCCGGTGTGGAGTTATCATTTCTTAATGAGGAAGAACAGGCTCTGGTGTACAGGGTTCTGCAGACGGATGGCATCAAGGCGGATCTGGATAATGCAAGGGAACTTCGTAACCGAACTGGCAATCTTACAAAGGACTCCATCATGGATATTTTGACCAGAGGAAAGAGCAAACAAACTTCCCTTAGTTCAAAGAGGGTTGTGTATATCAAGGAAAAATACTTCAAAGAGACAGAGCCGGAGCAGATGTGGGAGATCATTGAAAAGGCATTGGACAAGTATTTCCAGAAGGGAGCTGCAAGTGTTTAGTACAGAGGATTTGAAGGTTCTGGATCCGAAATACTTCTCCATCATTGCAGTGGATGATTATGATGTGACTATTAAGTCTAGGAACACTGGGCATATATGGTACATCCATAATCCAGAGTATCCAGGAGAGGGAACCTGCATCATATTTCACAAGCATAAGGCATCACACCCATATCATCAGCACGGCAGGGCAAATACGCTGCGGCATGCGGTGAGAAGCATTAAAGGACATGATAAGTGGCAGATGAATGGGAGAAAATAATGCTGCGAAAACGCAGCAAAAATATAAATAATACTTGAAATTTCGCAGCATTCCTGCTATAATACTTATGAGGTGGTACTATGCATAATTTTGGAGAACGATTAAAAGAACTTCGAGAGAAAAAAGGGCTGAGCCTCTATAAGGTTTATGAAAAAACAGGAATAACAAATTCCAGATTATCAAAAGCTGAAAATGGGGCATGGAGCAATCTTAAGCTGACAGAACTGAAAGCTCTTGCAGATTTATATGAAACATCGGTTATCCCTTTATGCATTATGGCTGGACTTTTTGAAGAGGCTGACATTGAAGGGTACAAAGCCGGATTTAGAAATGTTGCTTTACTGGATGATGAGGATAAACAGCATATTCAGTCACAGATTGACTATATCGTAAAAAGGAAAAGGTGATCAAAATGATTTTTCGTTTAGGAGAATTGTTCTGTGGTCCTGGCGGAATAGGCTGGGGTGCCACACATGCAGATATTAATGATGAAGATTTTGGCATTGTTCATCAGTGGGCAAATGACTATGATGAATCCACTTGTGAGACATACAGACATAATATATGTCCAGATGCACCGGAAACTGTTTATCACGGTGATATAAGGACATTTGATATGGATCAGCTTGCGCCAATAGATGCGCTGGCTTTTGGCTTTCCGTGCAATGACTACAGTGTTGTAGGTGAGCAGAAGGGAATAGATGGCACATTCGGCCCCCTTTATTCATATGGTGTGAAGGCATTAAGAAAATTCCAGCCGCAGTGGTTTTTGGCAGAAAACGTTGGTGGATTAAGAAGTGCTAATGAAGGAAAAGCCTTGGGAAAGATTCTTGAAGAACTGCAGGCGGCAGGATATACGATTACACCGCATCTTTATAAGTTTGAAGAGTATGGAGTACCTCAGGCCAGACATCGACTGATCATTATCGGTATTAGAAATGATATCAATGTTCAATATAGAGTACCTTCACCTGCACCATATGCTAATATGGATAATACATGCAGAAATGCTATTGAGAATCCGCCAATTCCTGCGGATGCATTTAACAATGAGCTTACAAGGCAGTCTAAGCAGGTTGTGGAGCGTCTTAAGCATATAAAGCCGGGTCAGAATGCATTTACTGCAGATTTGCCGGAAGAATTACAGCTTCATGTAAAAGGTGCAAAAATCAGTCAGATTTATAAAAGACTTGATCCGGACAAGCCTTCATATACAGTTACTGGAAGCGGCGGAGGTGGAACCCACATCTATCATTGGTCAGAGCCAAGAGCATTAACGAATCGTGAGCGTGCCAGATTGCAGACATTCCCTGATACTTATGAATTTATGGGAAGTAAGGAAAGTGTCAGAAAGCAGATCGGTATGGCTGTTCCGTGCCAGGGAGCAAAGATTATCTTTGAAGCTGTATTGAAGTGCTTTGCAGGAATCGAATATGAATCTGTAGATGCTAATATAAACGAATAAGATAAAGAAGGGTCGGCTGAGCAATCGCATCAGCTGACCTTTTGTAATTATGGTAAGACTTTTATTCCGCATGACAGCAGGTAATTATATATTCCATCATAGAATTCGGAGTCTCTGGTGGAATCAACCTCAGGGTCTACTCCGTTCGGAACGAAAATAACCATTCCTTGTCTTGCGCGTGTTAGCAAAACGCGATATGAATTTACCAAGTATCGCTTTTGTTCTGGCTTATTTCTTTTATTCCATTTAGTACCTCTGAAAGAGTAATGATCCCAGTCATTAGCTTTTTTTGCACGTCTTAAATCAGCATCCCAACAGACTATTCCCCAGTCTATTTCAAGTCCCTGTACCTTAAACTCACTTGCCACAATTTCAAGCATATTAGAAGAACGTAAGTCATCGCTTGGAGCGAGAAACCAATTTTTTACATCTATTTCAGTAGGAACATAAATACCTTCGGGTTTTAAACGCTGAGCACTGCTGCATGCCATAACACCGCAACGTTGAGAGCCGCGAACCTGATTTCGCACCCATTCCTTTGCTTTACTATAATCTCTTGTTATGTAGATAGGATATTTTTCGGAAATGAGATCATAGATTTCCTTGGTCTTTTCTGGATTATTATCAAGCAGATTGTCTACAAATTGACATTGTCTATCAGCACGGAACGATCTTATAGAGGTTTTTAGATGCAGTTCTGGCATCGGATGACATCGCTCGCATTTTAATATCATGGCTTTATCAATATTTTTATCCTCAACCTGACCAAAGATATCAGGGGAATAAAACATTTCCCAATCTTGAAAATCATGTACTCCGCATCTGAACCACTCATTTATACCTACTTCACCGTCATAAATATCCTGTCCGAGACCTACAAGACAGATCATTACAGCCCAATCCTCATGACGATCCATAATGCTGTATAATAGATGTGGTTCACTAACGGCAAGTGCTGGATCATCATGCTTGCGAGTCATTTTTTCCTGATTCCATACACGCTGAGCTTCATCAAAAATCAAGATATTTTCTGCAGTAGGATGGTTATGCGATGAGTTATCTTTCTTAAAGGCGAAGCTGCTTTGAATCAATGCGTTTATAGCGGCAACAGTTTCTCTGTTGTATTGTTTTTTCTCTTTTACGCTTCGCTTCAATGCTTCACGGAGAACTTCCACAAGAGGACCATTACCGGATAAATATACACTAAGGTTTCCGGCTCCTTTATCAAGGTTTTTGGCTACTACATCTAATCCTACCAGAGTTTTTCCTGCCCCTGGTACACCGGTGACAAAGCAAACGCATTTCTTTTTGTTTTTCTCAGCATATTCGACTACTTCATTGATTTTCTGTTCACATAGATTAATGTTGTCTTGTCCAGCTTCTGATTGAGCAATCTCACTCAGATTATGAGAACTATACGCTTCTACAGCAGCGGCAATAATAGTAGGAGTGGGATAGTAAGGTGAATTAAACCATTTTTCAAAATCTATCTCACCGTCATCGCCATACATATCTGAAATAGCTGTCAATTTGGGGATTAACGTTTCAATGTTTTCTCGCTGCAGATGTACTTGCTTATCTGGATAGCATTCGGATGATTGATCCTTAGGGTAAGGTTTTGCATCTGTAGCAATAAGTATTGGACAAACATAAAGATCCTCAGATTCTTTATGAAAATTTTTAATATCTATTGCATAGTCTTCTGCTTGCTGTGCATCCTGTGCTGTAAAGACATCTTTTCCATTCTTGAATTCAAGAGAGAAGACCATGTGGCGAATTAAAAGTATTACGTCAATTCTTTTACCCAAGCGTACAATGTCATATTCAAAGATGATGTCACCTTCCATACCGCATTCTTCTAAGCGTCTTTGCAGTTCGCTGATCTGATTATTCCAGGCATCGCGCTGGTCGGTATTTATTTCAAAAGCATGACGCACTAATTGTCCTACGATTGAATCAGACGTATCTTTAATAAAACCTGGTATAGAATTGCAATAATAAGCTTTTCCGCTTTGAGTTGCAAAGGTATATTTAGGCATTGTTTATAGTTCCTTTCAGTGTTTCCATTAAGTGATCCATTGTTTCAGAGAGAACCTTTTTCTTCAATTCACATTCCCACACAACAATGACATTCCAACCGAGAGTTTTTAGTTCGGCATAGGTTTTCTGATCACGTTCAACATTCCTTTGAATTTTAGGAATCCAGTAATCTGTATTGGAAGATGGCTATACAAAGCGAGGACAATCATGCTTATGCCAAAAACAGCCATTAACAAAGATTACGGTTTTGTACTTTGGAAGTACGATATCGGGCTTTCCGGGAAGCGTTTTAACATTTTTACGGTACCGGAAACCATGATCAAATAGGTACTTGCGGACAGTTTCCTCTGGCTTTGAGTTAGTGCTTAGGATATGCGACATGTTGCGGCTTCGTACTTCTTTTGAATGAGTATCAGCCATATCAATCCTCAATTACATCATAATATACTGCACCTTGCGGCAGTTTGATGTTTGGTACCCATAACTGCTTACCGCCCCAGCCTTTATTGCCAGTTATTTGATACATTGTAAGAACGACTTTACGAGGGAATGAACCGCCAAGTTGCCAGTCGTTAGGAGACAGTAAGGCACCGGTTCCCTGTGCAATATCTCTGTTTCTGCGAACAATTAACACACCCTGAGTTGTAGGGGATTCTGCAAGCATAGTGTCAATTATCGATAAAAATGATCTAAGTTTGAAATCTGGTCCGGTTATTATATGAGACAGTATCTCTTTCATCAGACGAAGACTAACCTGGTAATAAGGTTCGTCTTCTGAAAAAGCGGCCAATAAATCAGAAATCTGTTCGATGGTGTTATTGTCCGGATAGAATGGATAGTAATTTGTACCGCCGGAAATCGCTTCAACATGATCTGTGTCGAGGACGTTTTTACGGGTAGGATTTAAGCCATTAGGATAGTAGATCTTAATGTCATCAAGTCCCTGCTCAATCTGAGAAATAATAGCATTATTTGTAGCGTTGATATCTGCAAACAGCTTATAAAGATGTTCGTCAATATATACCATCATCATACCCGGATCACGGTCATAACCAAACATACGACTATGCTGCCACATAGTATCTGCCTGAGGTTTTTTAGCGGTACGAGTGTAGTAGAGTGTTTGGAGACTTGGGAATGTTACACCGCGTCCAAGGGTATTTCCGCCTACAACAAAATTACATCCGCTTGCATATTCATCACTTTCCACGTCAGATTTACCGTTCATTACAATAGTCTTTGCTTCATCATTTGAAAGAATTCGTGTGACTATTTCCATAATCTGCTTAAACGGTACTTTTTCAGATTTTGATGGAGTGAGAAGCGCATATTGTTTTTTGATCTCTGTTGCAAAATCTCCGGATAGATTGTTTTTGCACCAATCTAATTCCTTCTGAATGCTGTTAGCAAAGGTCTGGTGAGCAGATTGTCTTACACTTGGATGAATCAGACAATTAGATACTGTTCCGCCAGAAGCAAAAATCTGAGCAGAAACAAGAAGATGACGGATTACAATATCACGTTCTGCTTGCTGGAGACTATCTAAAAATGTGAGACAATCAGGCTTTCCACTCTTTGGAAAGAAAAAGTCACCGCCAAGATATCCTTTTCCCGGCTTGAAATAATGTGTAAACAGAGGATGCCAGCCGGATGCGATTGTCTGCAGGAAGATAGCTTGCGGCGTTCCTGTTACCTGGAGATACAAACTGCTTGCGGCGCCGCTGCGGATGGAATCCAGATACTTATTGATGGAAGATTGGCGATTCTTGTTTACTAATATGTTAAGTGATGCGGCATCAGCCTCATCATCGACAATAAAGAGCGGATTACCACGCATAAAGCCAGTCGAATTAAAAATGTTAGCCCACAGTTTCAGGATTCTTGCATTCTTTTTCAATACTACGATGGTAGGAAGCATAAGACTGTTCTCAGTAAACAGTCGCGCATCATTTTCACCGCAGATACAGTAACCTTCCAAATCAGCTTTTACACGATCCAAAGTCTGCTGTTGAAGAACAACATTATCAGTTGTAAGAAGAACAAATACAGGAAATCCGAGGTCTGTTGCCTTACACATGATACCGAACATCTGACCTGTTTTACCAGATTGCACGTTGCCGAAGAGCAGTCCTATTTCATGACTTGTAAAGGAAAAATTCTTTAGATGATTATGTCCTACTTCCTCTGCAGTAGAAGAGATAGATTCTGCTAATCCTGTGTTTCCTCTTTCTATAATTTTGTTCAAGTATGTTTTCAGATACTGCATTATTCATCAACTCCTTCCATGTCTTCTGGTTTGAATGACAGCATCCATACATCTAATGCATTGCCTTCTTCGTCCAGAGCTGTCTGTCCAGTCTTTTTCAAATAAAGGTTTTCACATCCATACTCTTGCAGGACTTCTTTCGTAATCATTCCAGTACGATCTGTGTCAAGCTGGGTATCATTAACAGGAGAAATCAAACCGGCAGCCGCAAGTCTTCCTTTGAGCCAGCGTCCCATGATTAATTCATCGCCTACAGCACTGAACTGTTTATTTCCATCACTTGTAGTGTGTGCTTTGAACCAATATCCGTCATCGGTAATAATAAAGAATGGAACATTTTTCTCAGGATAACCTTCAATACGAGTGATTTCTTTTGCAACC
Source organism: Lachnospiraceae bacterium (assembly GCA_052273485.1). Lineage (GTDB taxonomy): Bacteria > Bacillota > Clostridia > Lachnospirales > Lachnospiraceae > Anthropogastromicrobium. Next base: position 7,400 of record DAVZID010000068.1, on the reverse strand, counting down.
GTGAGCTGAGTTTCAAACCAATCTCTGGATTTCCTTTTGCTTCGTGGTGCTGCATAGCAGACATTAACATTTGACTTTGTGTAGTGCTTTCCATCATCCATGTGACGTTCATCTGCTGCTGGAACCTTTAGCGGAAGCAGGAAAGAAGCATATGCCATACAACGTTTATAAAATTCAACATTTGAAGGCGGTACTTCTGTGACGAGTTCAATACCGGAAAGGGCAGTATTCTTTTCAAATATTAGAGGCATATCGGCTACATCACTGATATTAGTAGACACATTTGGTCTTTTGAGTTTTTCGATAAATTCAGCTGCTTCTTTGCATTCAGCAGGATCTGTTGTCAGAGACGATAATTCATACTGTCTTCTGTTGGAAGCTTCAAGTTTGATTACGCCTAAGTTTGCTGAACCCATAATAACTGAAAAAGGTTCGCCATTTTTGTAGAAACAGTAAGTTTTTCCGTGATACTTAAACGCACGTACTATGCGGATCTCGCCGATTCCAGCGGCTTGCCATTTTCTGTTGAGTTTAAGCGCAGTATGATAAGATCCTTCCGGCATTCCTTCAATGTAATACATACCTATATTCAGAACTATTTTGCTTATATTAGCTTCTGAAATGAGTTCATCTAATTCTTCTAAAGAAGCACGCGAAACATATCCTACCGCAATTTCTAAACGATCAGCTTTTGAAAGCTGTTCCTTAAAAGCATCAAGTATTGTTTGTTGAGTATCATCCGTTCCAAGAGGAAGGATATTGGAATATAAAAACTTCATAGAGATACCTCCCTTAATCGTCGATTGTTTCCATAATGTCATCTAAGTGTACATTCAAGGCAGTACAGATTTTCAGCAAAACATCGGTTGTTACATTTTCACATTTGCCAAGTTTGGCTATAGAAGCTGAACTTAAGCCGGTTGCAGTTTTCAAGTCATTTTTGTTCATATTTTTATCTATAAGCAGTTTCTATAATTTGTTGTAACTAATCTTCATTACAGTGTCCCTTTCTTAATCATCAAATAGGTCGTCAGTTTCATCTTCTTTATGAGTTCTTGCTTTAAGTTCTTCGTAGTATTTAACAACATTTTGATATTCTCTCATAAGAGGGAATTCAGCATGTTCCATTGCTCTGCGCATAATTTCATACTTCTTAGGATTTTTACGCAGTTCATATATTTCAACTTCTATGGTAATGCCTTGGGATTCAGGCTCACCGTAAATTTCTGTGTATTTATAAGAAATTTCATCGCTTGATACAAGCGTGGTGTCGTCCCATTGTTCTTCACTAAGAGCGTCTGGATCAAGGTAAGCCTCTTCGTAATCTGATTCGACGATAAGACGAGGCACATAATACCAATTTAAGGTAGGAAGGTCATAAATCTGCGGAGGCCATCCATAATCATCTAAATCAGATGCGGCTTCAAGGAACATAGCATTAACTATTTTTCCATACAGGAATGATTGAGGATCATTAAAGTAGGAATCGCCGGTTTCTCCTTCTGTATAGTATAAAGCCGGATATTGGTTTTCAAGAAACTCCCAATATGCTTCGTCCTCTCCGCTTTTATTGCATTCCTGCATGAGTCCTTCAAGGAATGGAAGAAAAATAAAACGCTCAATCTTTTCGGGAATCATGTCGTAGAGCATATCAAAGGTCCGGTCAGAATATGATCGATGTTGCATCTTCTCAAAGAAATTACCAACTTTGTTCAGTTTTGCATCATAACCAGATGCAAAATGGACAGCGGCAAAATATTCCTGAAATGAACGATGGATGAAATAGTATTTTTCCCCTTCACGGTACATGATGCAAAGATTGTCAGTAAGATCCAGAATAAAATCTCTTGGAAGAACACCTTTGGATTCTGCATACGTACCTTTCAGCACTTTTGACATATACGAAGTAAAGGTTCTTGAATCAAATTCTAAGATTTCATCTCTGTATGTTCTTGCGCAGAATTCAGCAAATAGCTTAGCAAATTCTTCTGGGGTCAGCTTTGTGTGCAGAGGTCTTTTGAAGGAACCTTTAGACGCATCGTGGAGACGAGCCATAGTTTCATATGCCTTTGAATAGAAAACATGCATCTTGGCAGGTACTTCTCCGAAAGAAGAGTAGGTCATCAGCATAATGGTCAGAAGCAGCGGATTGCTGGCAAACTGATAGTGGGAACAATACAGATGACGATCCAGAGCCTGCATGAAATTTGTTTTTGCTGTTATATCCCAGAAATCAAGCTTGCTTATCAGCTCTAATGCTTGTTTTTTTGTCAATTCCTGTATGTCATATACAGAGAATTTCGAGTAAGCAACGAAGGTGTTTACCGGTCGTGACGTTATTATGATCATATTTCCTGGATATGATTTTATAAAGGCTTCAAGATCGGTGTCGAAAGCTTCTCTGACAGAGGATTGAATTTCATCTAAACCATCTAATAAAAGAACCAGGCTTTTAGTCTGCAATGCCGCTATGATATCCTTTTGCAGCAGTTTGGGATCAAACTCTTTAGCTGATTTCCAGATGAAATCAACGATACCATTTGTGCTGTCTTTATAATCCTTTAAGGATAAAAGAAATGGAGTAATACCCGTAAGTTCTGCATCTTTTTCCGCTGAAAGGAATAGATGTGTCAGCATCATAGATTTTCCGATTCCGCCGATACCTTCAATAATGATATATTTCGAGTCTGCTTCAAGTGTAGCTATAGTAGCGTTGCTGATGGTTTTCTCAGTTTTAGGGTCACGTGCTCCTGCGAAGCGGAATTTTCTATACTTAATGTCATTGCAGACATAGAGTTCATAAAATGGATGGGGTTTTTCTGCATAGAGCAGTGTTTTCTTGGTCGAATAGTATGATGAAGCTGCATCTAAATAAGCTTTGAATGGATTAGGTTCATCGACGTTATCTTTTGGAATACCTTCCAGATATAAAACACCATCTTGAACAAATGCTAAATCAGGGGCAATTCCGTTATGCGGATCAATAATGATAGGTGGTATTTTGGCTGTTTTTGAAGCACCCGGAGCGGTGCTTTTTTTCTTTGTACCAGCAGCGTCAGTGATTATTGCAACAAATAGCTCCCCTAATTTATCTCCTGCGTTATCTGGAGTGATGTCTGGAATATATTCATCAAAAACTGTACATAGATTTTCAACTGCCGCATCAGAGAAAGAGTGTATAAAATCTGAAAATTCCATGGGGTCTATATATGTGTTTATTTTCTTGGAAATTCGAGAAATGGATGTACTTCCATTGTAAAAAGCTTTGTAGCTGGTACTTTTATATCCATCTAAAATATCTTGTCCATCGTCGGTAACGACGGCTGAAAAAAGAGACTTAGTAAATTTATCTGTACTGTTACCAGATCTTATTACAGATGATAATTTGTCTGCAAATTCATGAAAGAGCATTTTTTGTCCCTCCCTATCCAAACGTATCGAAGCCTATACTGCACCGCCCAGTTCTGCCAAGTCGATTTTTTATAATGATGGCGAACAATCAAAAGATCGTTCATCCACAGCAGAATGTCGAAAAAGCATAGGCACACTAAAATAATTATATCACGATATCGTAAATATTTCTACGTGTAATGTAAATGACAAGTTTACGAACGCAGATTTGAAAAGGCGATTCGTAAATTTGCTTGTTTGTCGGTGAAAATGGAGATTCTGTTGCGAAAATAAAAATAGCTTCGTCAGGAACTTTTTCGGTTATGATCGAAAGAAATTGACAACAGAACAAATGTTTGATATAATTACAGTATCGCTACATTAGGATGATAGTCACGGAACTTATGTGCAGAGGAATGATGACGAATATAATCAACGGTCAGTTTGACGTTCCCTTTTAACCGGCCTCTTACGGGAGGCGAAATAAAGTGCAGGAAGTGCATGTGGCATGTCCATGTTGTAAAAATAAACGGTTGTTTGACGCAGATCCGGCAGCAGTAGAGGGCATCATAAAAATTAAGTGTCCCATCTGTAAAGCGGTGATAGCAGTCAGCTTCCACCAGAAAAAAGTTCGTACTGAGCAAATCGGCGCATAGTTTATCTATAGCGACCAACGCCTGACGAAGTTTAGGGTAATCCCTATGCTTTGTCAGGCGTTTTTTTATTGCCCAAGAGGGTGATGTCTGGATGTCCTCATGATCGATGATATCCAGTTTATCATAGAAAAAAAATATTTTATAGCTGTATGGCGCGCGACGTATGGCGAGAATACATATCTGCATCCAGTGGACAAGTCTTTGACTTGTTTGCCGGGGCAGGTGGAATTCCCGTCTGATTTGTCGTGCCCATTTTGTGAGTCTGCCGGGATAGTCCATCTTTGGCAGATTCTTTTGTTCTCGCTGTACGTCCAGCCTTGGCGGACAGGAGAACAGAATGACAAATAATGAAAATCAGAGTAAAGAGTATGCAATTCCTATGGAAGTAACCAATGAGACAATCAGAGATTACGGTATTGATCCATCCAAGGTGGTATGGACTAAAATCGGAAACAGAAAGGTTCGTGCCTTTATGGTACCGTGTACAGAAGAGCAGTATTACGAGTACATGAGACCGCTCTGGAGAGAAGATAAGAATGCACAGAACAGGGAAGCGATGGAGTCTCTGGAAAAGATGGCTGAGGATCTGGATTTTGATCCGGCAGGTAGTCTTTCCACAGAGGATGGTGTAATCGCAAACATGGTTCTGGAAGCACTGATTGACCATCTGAATAGTATTGGTTCTGAGTATGGTGACATTTTCAGACTGATCTATGACGGCGGCAAGACAGAGGCAGTGCAGAAGGCATTCGGACTTAAGAAGAGTACCGCAATCCACAGAATGAAGAGAGCCAGAGAACTGGCAGCAGAATTTATCTCAGAGGAATAAAAATACGGCAGCACCCAGGGCACGGGATGCTGCCATTTCTTTAATCTTTTTAGTGACCACAGTGGGGTCAGGTACCGGAAATTTTGGTTTCTGTCTTCAAAATGCATTCCGGTAAGGGTATTCAGAATCCGGGAAAAGTTGGTCATCAGTACAGGAACGCCTTTTTCCAGAAGGGCATTGGCAATGCAGCCTGCAAAAAAAGATTTTCCAGTACCGACATCACCCCAGATAAGAAGTCCGGAAGCGTTTGCTTTCATCTCTTCCCAGTTGCTTACATAATTGTGTGCCAGTTTTATTTCCGGATTGATGCCGTTATCCCTGGCAAAAGTGTAGTCATAGAGTGCTTTGTCCTGTAAGCCGCTGGTTTTAAGATGCTTTATTTCCATTTGTTTTTCATGAAGTTTTCTCTGGGCTTCTTCCTGCTCAAAGATTTCCTGCTGGCATTTACAGCGGATGGAAGGAATAAGAACCTTTCCCTGTAATTCATGCCGGCATTGTCTTGGCGTATTGCATTTGGAACAGTAGATCAGGTGGTCTGTTTCGTTAAAATATTCATCAGGCTGAAGCTCTCTGTTTGGTGTTATAGCGGTTGCTTTTTCTATAAATCTTGTCATAGTGTTTCGTATTCCTCACTTTCGTAATTTCTTTGCCAGGAAGCAGGATGATCCTGTCTTGCCCAACTGATGATGGTAGCTGCATGGTTCTGATATTGCTTTCCGGTAGAAGCCATATAACCGGATAAGCGTTCAATATAATCCTTCCAGTCAGGGATTGTCTGCCGGATATCTTCAAGCTCTTTTTCTGACAGAAAAACATTTTGAAATTTTCCATAGGGTGAGAGTGGCTCCTTACTCCCTCTTTTTTCTAAATTGTTCTTTTTTATCTCTTTCTTATTACCAGACAGTTTTTTGTCTGTATCAGGGAAAGAATCCTGTCTATCAATAGGATAGTTTTCTGTCTGTCTTAGGGAAAGAAATCTGTCTGTATAGTGGATGGTTTCTTTTGGGAGTTTTACATAAATCCGATTGGGCTGTCCGGGTCCCTGCCGTTTTCGGAAGATAAGCTCCTGTTTTTCCAGTACTGCCAGAGCAGTTTTAACCGTCATCTGGCTTTTGTGGAGAACTTCTGCCAGTGCTTCAATTGTAAAGTAAATGAACACATGACCAGCGATATCTGACCAGCCCTCATTTTTCTGGGAAAGCCTTGCCCAGTCGAGTAGGATAATATAAAGCATTTTGGCAGTTTCGTTTATTTCCATGTCCAGAAGAAAACGGGGAAACATCATATAAGATGGCAGGTTGGTGTCTGATGTCAGAAAGTCCGTCATGTGTTCACCTCCAATCAGTTATTCGCCAAGAAAATCCCAGTCTACATCACTATCTGGCTGTGAATTTTCAGGTGTTGGAAAGGACGCCCTGATTTGGGGCTCCCTTTGCACCATACCTGCAGTCAGTCCGGAAAGAAAAAGCGGCAATGCCTGTTTTAGGCTGTTTTCCACTGCACCTACAATCTGTTTCACAAAAAGTTCTTCCCGTTCCCTTGTTTCCAGATAGGGATCAGACTGAGTGCGGTAGTAGCGGTCAAAATAATCTACCAGTGCAAGAGAGATTACCTGACTGTAAGATTTAAAATCCTGTCTGTTCATCGTCTGTAAATATTCCCAGGCTTTCCGCTGCTGCTCTTTGTCCAGATTAAATCGCAGGTTTGTGTTGCGAATATTGTTCTGCATGGTTTATCCCCTCCTTTTCAGGCTCATATAAGCCAGAGATTCGTAACCTTTGGCGGTGGCGCAGATGTCATCAATGATGGTGACTTGTGATTTGTCATAAGTTCCGAAGTTACGGATCAGGCATCCACCGCCGCCAACCACATACAGGCGCATCAGGTCAGGATTGTATTCATATTTGCGGAGTGTGGCAAAAAGTTCTGCCACATACTGTCTGGCAATGGACGTAATACAATCCAGATATGGTGCTGAAATGTCAGCTGTTCCAAACCGCAGAATCTGTTCTACTGTGGATTCTTCAATCTTCACTCCGAATTTGTCCAGAACAGCGTTCTTTGCAGCAATCATGCATTGGTTTACACCAAGTTTTTCTGTCCAGCATCGGCTCTCCTGCGCTTTCTTATTGTTGATATACAGAATGTTCATGGTTCCGTTTCCGATATCTGCAAGGAGATTGGTTCCCTTGAAATCTCCAAGTTGGTTTACGATAGCCGGATACCCCTGTGGGTAAAGGCTGCATCCCACAAAGTGGAGATGATACTCTTTGCCGTTAAAAAGGTAACGGACTTCTGGATTCTGGAGCAGATAGGAACGAAAAGCTTCTCTTTGAGTTCTGATCCATGTCAGAGGAAGTCCGGCAGCCAGATGAACATCTGCTTCACGGATGGAAAAGACATTCAGTTCCCTTGCAATAGCCATTAGCGTCAGAAGATAATATTCTTCGTCCATAGCTTTATCCGGGATAAATTCTTTGTGTCCTTCGCCAATCCGGTAGTAAATGCCGTTATATTCCAGAATA
>DAVZID010000067.1:0-17198 GCA_052273485.1 Lachnospiraceae bacterium | reverse complement strand
CTTATATCTCCAGAGCAAAGATTCGAGATTGTTGGAAAAGTTTTGAACTAAAAAGATGGGAGGGGTTTTCGTGGATACAATCAAGCGTGTTCAGGATTTGATGCAGGAGCGTGATATGAATCTGTGTGTGTTGGCAAAGAAATGCGGAATATCGTACTCCACGATTCAAACCACCGCCCGTCGGGGAGGGCAGTTAAGCGTAGAGACGATTGAAAGAATCTGTCAGGGCTTGGAAATCACATTAAAAGACTTCTTCGATTCCTCATACTTGTAAATATGGAGGCAGCAAAAAAGCCGTTCGCCACGCTGGAGAACCTGCGCGGTGAACGGCTTTAATGTTGCTTCTATTTATCCTTTGGCACTCTCCAGATAAACGCTAATCTCCATGATTGTTACCATTGAAGGAATACATTTGCAACGACTTTCGGACATACCGAATAAGATTTGCGTTGGCAGTTGAAAACGGCTCAGGTTACCTATTGCAATTCTGACTATTTGGAAATATACTTATAAGCATCAAATTATTTCACTGTATGGGAGGGTATCATTATGGCAAGACCCAAAGGAAGCAAGAATAAGGTCCGTACTGTAAAGGCCAGCGTTGATTATGCAGCCGTCGTTGCAGAAAAGACCGCTGAAAAGGAAAAAATCGAATCTGAGGTTGCTACGCTGACTGCAAATCTCGATGATCTGAAAACGCAGCTGAAAGTCAAGAAAGCAGAATTGAAAGCCGCCACCAAGGAACTTACCAAAGCCGAAAATAAAAAAGCTGCCGCCGAGGCAAAGGCAGCAGAAGAAGCAAAGAAAGGCGAAGCAGAAGATGTACTGAAGAAGCTGTTGGCCAGTGGTATGACTGCTGAAGAAATCCTTGCCAAGCTCCAGTGATATGGGTGCAAGCAAGCGTTTCTGCCTGAACTGCGGGCGCAAGATGAAACAGCAGTTCATTGGGCTGTTCCATTGCAAGTGCGGGACAAGCTGGAAACGTGACATGGGTTTCTTTGAACGCACTCCAGATATGGTTTTTGCACTTGAGCACAAAAAGGTTGGCTGCAAGATAAAGCAACTGCCTGTAATACGGTACAAGTAAGAGAACATGACATAAAAATCCACTTATGTCATTCGGCTTTATCGCTGGATACCGAGTTGCTTTGTACCGCAAATGCAGAAGAATTCATCTCCAGATATAAGGAAAAGCATACTCTTTTACGCGCCCTAAAGCCTGATGCTGATAAGGCAAAGCAACAGGTAAGTCAGTACGTCCGGCAATGTGGGTTTCCCATACCATTGGCTGTTGATGAGCCACAAGTGTTACAAAAAAGCTTGACCACAACAGGCAACCCCGGCCAATCCTTATCGAACACGTGCAGTTTGCCATCGATATAGTCCTCAACTAGCAGCAGGATTTCTTCGGGCATCTTTTCGCCGTAGCAGTCGATCAGCTTGATGCCGTTGTCGTAATACGGGTTATGGCTGGCGGAAATCATGATGCCGCAATTAAAATCATCCACACGGGCGATGTAGGCAACAGAAGGGGGAGGTGGTGACGTGCAGCAGATAGGCGTCTGCGCCGGAGGCGGTCAGACCCGCCACCAGACTATACTCGAACATATAGGAGCTACGACGAGTATCCTTGCCGATTACAATGCGGGCAGGCTCGTTGTTGCCGTTGCGCTCGCGCAGAGCGTTATAGTACCAGCCGAGGAAGCGACCAACCTTGTAGGCGTGGTCGGCAGTCAAAGTGATTCCGGCTTCTCTGCGGAAGCCATCGGTTCCAAAATACTTTCCCATTATGTAATTGTGTTCTCATCCAAAGAGTGATTTAACGAATATATGCTTTAGCCGAGATAGGCTCTTGTTGCCCGCTGCTCACCATGGAGAGGTAGCATACTTGAGCAGCACAGCCATGTGGCGGAACACATAGCTGCGATAAGTATTAATCTCTGCGGAACAGGTCGCGGGTATAAACCTTATCCTGTACGTCATCCAGACAGCTATCATAGCGGTTGGCAATGATGGCTTGGCTGCGATTCTTGAACTCTTCAAGATCATTTACGACTTCACTACCGAAGAAAGTAGAGCCATTCTCCAGAGTCGGCTCATAGATAATGACCGTTGCTCCTTTGGCTTTGATTCGCTTCATGACACCCTGAATGGAACTTTGGCGGAAGTTGTCAGAGTTAGATTTCATGGTCAGTCGATACACGCCGATAACACAAGGTTTCTCCTGTTCCTTGTCGTACTCGTTGTCCTCGCCGTAGCCGTAGTACCCTGCCATCTGGAGTACACGGTCAGCAATGAAGTCCTTGCGGGTACGGTTGGACTCGACAATAGCTTCAATCAGATTTTCCGGAACGTCAGCATAGTTAGCAAGGAGCTGCTTCGTATCTTTCGGCAAGCAGTATCCACCGTAACCGAAGCTGGGATTGTTGTAGTGGCTGCCAATACGAGGATCAAGGCAGACACCTTCAATGATTTGCTGAGTGTTCAATCCCTTCATCTCCGCATAGGTGTCCAGCTCGTTGAAGTAAGACACACGCAGAGCAAGGTAAGTGTTAGCAAACAGCTTGACAGCCTCGGCTTCCGTGAAGCCCATGATCAGGGTGTCGATGTTCTCCTTGATAGCACCTTCCTGCAACAAGCTTGCAAACGTGTTGGCTGCCTTCACCAACCGTGCATTGTCCACATCGGTGCCCACAATAATGCGACTAGGATACAGGTTATCGTAGAGAGCTTTAGACTCCCGCAGGAACTCCGGGCTAAAAATGATGTTGTCACAGTGATACTTTTCACGCACAGATGCCGTGAAACCGACCGGAATCGTAGACTTGATGACCATAATGGCATCAGGATTATACTGGATTACCAGTTTGATGACGGCTTCTACCGCGGAAGTATCAAAGAAATTCTTCTTGCTATCATAGTTAGTAGGAGCTGCAATGACAACAAAGTCTGCATCCTTATAGGCAGCTTCAGCATCAAGTGTTGCTGTCAGGTTCAAGTCCTTCTCTGCTAGATACTTTTCAATGTACTCGTCCTGGATCGGGGACTTTTTATGGTTGATAAGTTTAACCTTCTCCGGAATGATGTCTACTGCCACGACCTCATGATGCTGCGATAGTAGCGTAGCAATGGACAAGCCGACATAACCGGTACCTGCAACTGCAATTTTCATATTTATGACCATGCCTTTCCGCTGCGCTTCAAGGCACAAACAAGAGACGAAACGCGTTTGTACTGTACGCAGCATAGTTCAATTTGATATAATTAACTTGAGAAAACGGGCACACTACAGAGCACGTAGAGGCGAGTAGATACGATTGCTCGCAGTCGTTCTGCATTTTTATGTGTGCCGGATACCCTTTCAAGCACAAACAAGTAGGGCAATGACCCTGTAAACTTATCTTTGGAGAGACGGACTACTCAATCTTTCAGTGGGTATTCAGTCCCTGCCTGTTCCCTCAATCTTTATTTTGAGGAGATGAGCTATGCTAAAAATTGTCTATCCAATTTGCTGTGGAATGGACGTCCACAAATCGTTTCTTGTGGCCTGCATTGCATCTACAGATAAACGCGGCGTTATCGCTCCCAGGTCATCGGAATCTCGTCCGTGACAACTGCCGTCAGCTCCTCGCGATCTGCCACGCGCGCCTCAACGCGAAGTTTTCCATCTTCCCGGCGCCCGATTGCCTGAATCGCATTGACACAGATATTTAAAATCACCTGATTCATCTGTGTCTCATTGCAGAGAATACAGACTTCTCCAACTTTCAGATGGACTGCTTCATAATCTTTCTCATCCTTCATCGATGAATCATCAATCATCTATTTAACAGTTCTTCCACATCGTGTTTCGTATGGGTAGTATGTGGAAAGAAAGAGGAAATATTCAGCAGTTAAATCAACTTCTCAATCGCCTCAAAGGTACGCTCGCAATTTCTCGCATCCCTCATCGGGAAGAATGCTTTCACGCGCTCCCGATAAAAATCCTGAAGCTGCATGTCCCGCTCAAAACACTGTCTTATCTCATCAAGAATTTCGGTCTCCTCCGTGCAAACCGGGCCAAATCCATCTCTCCGGTAATCAAAATACCCCTTCTGATAGTGATATTTTCTAAATTCCTCCTCATCAAACTGGTAAAACAAAACAGGCTTTTCAAGAAATGCCACATCAAAAAAGACACTCGAATAGTCCGTAATCAACAAGGAACAGCTCATCAGCAACTGCTGAACATCATACGTCGACTTATCCGCAATCGTGATTCTGTCCGACGAACCCTGAAAATGCTTGTTATACTTCTGCATCTCCACATGAGGATAAAAAATCAGGCGGTAATCATATTTCTCCAACATCGCTTTCAATTCCTGGCTGGACAAAAGCGACTGAAATTTTTCAAAAAATGCAGTGCTTAAAAATGCATCGCCGGACGGATAATACGATCCTCTCCACGTCGGCATTACGAGAATCATCTTCTCCCGCTTACCCGCACGGATCAGATTGTCAAACCGGCAAAGCCCCAGATACTGGGTAACCTTCCCATCAAATCCAAAAGTATCCCGAATGAATTCATACTCCGATTTTGCTCCGCAGCAAAACAAATCCGTGTAAAATCGATCTCGATGCTGCCAGTTCATCTCATCTTTCACGATTCCATGGCGCAGGAAAACCTGCTTTCCTCTCGCACGGATTCCCTTGCTCGCCAGATGGTAGTGGACCATCAGGTCAGGCGCACACGGCTGAATATGAGTTCCTGCAAGAACATCCGCACAGTAATAAAGAAGATAGTGCCTGAAACTGCGCTGTGGCACTGCACCGCCCAAATCTGTGATTTTCTTCCGATCCACGCTGTCCTCAGAAATCACATAATACGCCTGAATCTCGGGATGTTCGGTCTTGAGATAATGATAAAACCAGTATCCATTGTCGCGCGCATCGTTTCCGCGCTCCCCGACCAGCCAGATTCCACGGTACTTTTTCGGAAAACACATTCTTAACCCTGCTCCCACCACCTTAAAAAATACCATACCTGTCAGTTCTTTTCCATAACAGAGCAGACGAGTTGCTTTCATCCTGCCTTTCCCCTCTTTCCCTCATTCTTTATTGACATTCCATTTTAATATTTCGCTGCAAGCATCCATTTTTCATGATTCTTATCAACATTTCTCATAAAGACTTTTATCCACACTCATCGCAAATGTCCTTTATCCACGTTTTTTCTGGTTGCATCCGGAAAGAATTAGCACAGCTCCATAAAGATGCAGCTTGAGAAGCTGCAGTTTAATCTTGTCATTTCGTTTTTTCTCCGTCTTTAACGGAATTTTCCTCACAGAATTTTTCACCCACGGATCCCTCATCGACTCGCGCAGCCACTGATATTTTTCACGAAATGTCATCGGCCCGAGACTGATGTTTTTGATTCCAAGCTGAAGATCTCTGAGAATGCAGTAAAATACTTTTCTTCTATGCATCGGGCTGTTCATCAGCCCCCACTCTTCCACCACACTACGGATTGCATTGCTCAGATAAAAATTTTCTTTTACCCTCTCCGGATGATACGAATTCGAGAGGGAATTGATCCTCGCTTCCGTATAATGATACAGCGGACGGTCAACCACTGCAAGGCATGACGGATTCTGTCTGTAAAATTCTACATAAAAAAGGCCATCTTCCCCGATGCTCTTTGCCAGGAAACGCAGATGATGACGCTCCACAAAATCCCGCCGCATCATCTTTGTCGTAATAAAGAACGAAGTCGCCAGCTTATCAAAATATTCCTTAAAAGGTTCCCCGCGAAAAACTCCGGTGATCGGCGGAAGCGCCTGAACACTCTTCACACAGATTCCATTTTCGTCATAGAAGTCATTATACTTTCCAAACATGACAAGATCTGCCTGTTCCCGCTCCGCCACCTCCGTCAGAATCTCGGCGGTCTCCGGCTCAATCCAGTCATCCGGATCAAGAAAGAAGAGATAATCTCCGCTCGCCACATCGAGAGCCGTGTTTCTCGCACTCGCAACACCCCCATTTGGCTTTGAGATCGCGCGAAATCGTAAGTCCTGCTCTGCAAGCTCCTCGCAGATTTCTCCGCTCCGATCCTTTGATCCGTCATTGACAAAAATCGCCTCAAAATCAGTCATTGTCTGTCTTTTCAGAGACTCGGCAACCCTTGGTAAATAGTTCTCCATGTTATAAACCGGAAGAATAAACGATATTTTCGGCATAGTTTTCCTCCTCATTCCATTTTCCGCAATTCTATCTATTTTTTAATCCATCCGATACAACTTTCACCTAAATTCAAAAATAAATCGAGTTTACCCTTCCTGCATCAAAATTTGAATATGCTCCCGCATTTCCTTTTTGTCCCTGGGCTTCCACACTTCTTTTTTCGGCGTTTTTTTTCTCTCAACCGAATAACTCATGACGATGATGCGGAGTGCCATCGTACTCCAAAAATAAAACGCGGTATTATCCGTCAGATACGTCATCGTCATATATCCAAGTTCCGCCAGATACAAAAGAGTTGTTTGTTCATCCGCATATTTCATCCAGAAAATCGGATAAATCAAATACTGGAGTCCCGACCAAATGCAGAAACCAGGAAATCCAAGTTCCACAAAAACTTTCAAAATATCATTGTGAAATGGATACGGATGATTGATCAGACCGGCACTATACCATTTTCCAACAATTGTATCCACATATTCAAATCCATGTCCCATATATCCAACTGAAAACTCATAGTAATCTCCCGCCATCTGCCACAGATAATCTCGCCCCGTCATATCAATTCCGATTACTTTCAGGATTTTGGAGACTGCCCCCGTCTTCACCCCATAGATATACAGCAGAAAAAACGCAATCCAGCAGATTCCCATAAGGACAAAAATTGGTTTCAGATTTTTTCTCTTTTTCAATATCAAAGAAATCATTGCAAACAAAGCAACTGCTGGAATCGCAATTCGTTTCATTCCGACCAGAAAGAAGAATAAGGATGCCAAAAATCCCATAATACGAATTTTCTTTTCCCGCCGAGTTTCCGATGGCGCAAACACCAGATAATAGAGAGCAAGCTGTCCAAATACAAATGTCAGATCGTGAATTTCCAAATTTCTCGCATATCCGTCTGCTTCACCAAATGTAATTAAACATGTAATAAGCGACTGAAGACTTGCTGCAACGCCAAAACTCGGAACTTCCAAAATCATAATTCCTGCATTTGCCAGACATACTCCCAAAGTAAACATATTAACTGCCTCTGATCCAAATAAGTAAACACCTGAAATAGCAGTTAAAATCGCCATGCTCTGAAAAATCAGCTTAGAACTTCCACGGATCATTGAGGAGAGATTCATAAAGTTCATCATCCAAATAACCATTGACCACAGTAAAAGCGCTGCGATAAACGACATATATGCAAGCGTAGGAGGCATAATTTCCCGCAGTTTTTTAATATCCGGAAAAATGATCATATATGCAATTGTAAGACAGATAATTCCCGCAGTTATCGCTTTGGGAAGTCCTCCCAACATATTGTTAAGTGTTTTCCACTCTCCAAGTCCAGCAAGTGTCAATAAACCCACAAATGCGATCCGCAATAATTTTGTCCAAAGTTCTTTATTTTCAAAAAAAAGAAAATGTAATTTCTTTTTTGCTGTAATCTTTTTTTACAATAATCGCCGATGCGGTTCGCACTGCCTTTTCCTGCCTCCTTGTCCAAATGTTATTCCTGTTTTTTCTTTAAAAGCGCGCTCTCACACTGTCAAAAAGTCCCTTATACTCCCTAAAATCTGTCACCAGATTTGCAACAAGGAAGACCCCTGCAATCCAGAACGAATTGAGAATTGCATGCCACGTAACGTAAAAATAGCTGACCGCCTCACAGCTCTCCGTTCCGATCAGAGCAAGGACTCCGACTGCCACAATCGTATTGACAAGAATCTTTTTAAATGTCTTCAGGCAACTCCTCTGAAGAATGTGTTTTGACGCATAGAGCACCATCGCATTGATCCGATAGAGCAGAGCGACGATTGTCGCAATCAGACAACCGCTCATTCCCAGTTTCCATGTTATGATCAGAGAGAGCACAATGTTGATCGTCATCTCGATCAGCGCCTGATTTCTTGTATCGTCAAATTTTCCCGCGATCGACTGAAGCTGAAGCAGAGGAATCTCGATTCCCGTCATCACCGTCCACATCGCAAACAAGATCAGAATCCAGCTATTGTCATAAATTGCCGCGTCCTCGACTCCACCTGTATACAATCTGATAATCGGCATCAAAAAGGCAGTAATGACAGTATATGCCCAGAACAAAAATAAATAAAACACCGACTCATACTGGCTGAATTCTCTGTCAAAACGCTTCCGCTCCACCTGGTACATCTGGCCAAACTTGAATGTCAGTCCATTGGAAAACGAAGTGACGATCTTCTGAAAATTTGCAAAAAACAGGGAATAAATCGCATATACACTGGCATAATTCATTCCACACATGAAGGAAATGATGATCGTATCCGTGTTTGAAAAAATACAGTTTGAAATCTGGTGAACCAAAACAGATCCCTTCTGAGAAAGGGCAGAATAATTCGGTTTTGCCTTCCAGTCAATCCAATCATAGTGCTTTCTTACATAAAAGATGACAAAGGCAACCTGAATCACGGATGGCAAACAATAAGTCGCCTGAATCAGAAGCAGGTTGTTAGAAATCATCAAAAATGCCAGTCTCAAAACGTTAGACAGGATAAAGGTGATCGTAGAAAGCCAGGAAATGATATATTTCTTTCCCTCCACTTCCAGAAATGCATTGTATTTTCCACGCAGGGAGAAAAGAATGATTCCGGGAATTCCGTAGAGCAGGATGATGACACAGACTGTAAAATAGCTCAGGCTTGTCTTGATGATCAGCGGATATAACAGAGCAAATACCACCGTCAGAATCGTGTAAATCACACTGGATTTCAGATAAAACTTTCGCGTTGCCGCCAAAATCGCATTGATATCGTCGGTTTTTCCCTGTGCCACCGGCGCATAAAGCGCATACTGTGCGGACAATCCGACCCCAGCCTCAAGCAGAGACAGATATGCAAAAATATTTTTGATCGTGCTGTTTAGTCCATTTACATCCGATCCAAAACTCACTAAATACAGTCTCGGAATAATGAGTCCAAAAACAGCAATCGCAACCTGATAGGACAAACCTGAAATGATGTTTAAAATCACTCTCTTATTCTTTTCATTTGCGGTTGTCGCTGTAGCTCTGTCCAATAATGTCCCCCCTTTTTATGCCAAAAGTCCAATTTTCTTTAAACAGTTTCCCACTTTCCCTCGCCCAAAAATTTTTAAAATCAAATACGGGACAACAAGGCTCGCCGCCATGCACATCACAACTGTGAGCCACGCTGACAGATGAAGTTTGTTATACAATAAACGGCCAAGAATCGCACAGCAAAACGGCTGATGATAGAGATAGTAGGTGAGGGTGTGGCGTCCAAATTCTGCCAACTGTCTCAACCGGCCTTCAAACATCAGGCAGAGTGCAAGAATTCCGAGACAAAGCCCGGCGATTGCCGCATTTTCCACATAGCACAACAACACTCCGATATAAGGTTTCTCATACCACTCTGTAAGGGGATAAAACAGCAGAAACACCAGATAAGCTCCACAAATCAGGCCACTCCCGGCAAGAAACTTTGCCTTTTTCTCAAGAAATTTTTCCGGCAGAATCGTTCCGAGAAGAAAGAAGAGATATTTCTGAAAAAATCCCTTGAACGTCCAGATCCAGCTTTCGCAGAAGTACTCATAAAAAGCAGTGAGCAGAACAATCAAAACAATTTTGATTTCTCTCGCCCGCTTCTCTTCTTTTACAGTGCGGTCGATCAGAAACGTCACACAGATAAATAAAAACAGAGTCTGAAGATACCAGATGTGAAAACCGTATGGATTCTCGTTGCGAAGCATCGCAATCACGTAATCAACCGGTGTCAAAAAATGATATGCACTTGACTCCAAAACCTTTCTGCACGGCGGAATCAGCTGTGCAATCGCAAACACCACATAGACAAAAAACGCATAAGAAATCCACGGCACAATCAGACTTCCCGCCTTTTTTTTCAAATACTGCCCCGAAGTCAGATTTTTGTTTTTCTCCCTTGTCAGCGCATACGCCATGCCAGACAGGATAAAAAGCAACGATACATGAAACCGGTAGACGAATACATACGAAAACTCACACCAACGAAACGTATCACGCATCGATTCCCGAAATGTATGCCCAAAAATAACGAGGAGAATCGCCAGAGCTTTTGCAGCATCCATATAGTCTCGTCTTCCACTTTTTCTTAATACGTCCACTGCACAGCGCCCCCTCTCATCGTTCACTCATCGACAGGTACAGATTCTGCAATCGTTCTGCCTCAGTCGCTATATCGTATCCCGCTTTTCTGACAAGCCGTTCTCCCTGTTTTCGGTCTTTTTTATTTTGAATCAGATACTCGATTGCCTCCGCCCACTTTTCGTTTTCCGAATCCAAAGACAGGTGCATCACTTGATCAGACAGAGCAATCTCATCCGTCACCCGATCCGAAAACACGCACGGAAGACCAGCTGCCTGTGCCTCCACTCCAACCACCGGAAGACCCTCAAACAGAGACGGCAGTAAAAAAACGTCCATCACCTGATACCACTCATTCACATTTTCCTGTAATCCGGCAAAAATCACCTTATTCGCCAATCCCAATCTCTCAGCCTTCTCGCGAACTTGAGATTCCAGTTCTCCCTCCCCGACCAGAACAAGCATCGACTCAGGATTTCGTTTCTGATAAGCTGCAAAAATATCCAGAAGACGATCATGATTTTTCTGAAGATTGAAGCGGCCGACATGACCAAGCACTTTTTTGCCCTTCAGATCATATTTCTTTCGCATCTCATCCCGGACTGCCGTATTAAAAGCAAATTTCTCAGTCTCAATCGCATTGCGGATGATCACGCCACGTTCTTCCCAACGCTTTTTTCCAAAATAGTAAATTCCGGCATCCCTGCCGCAGCTCCATAAATCAGTTGCGGCAAGCGGCAAAAGACGCTTGCACACCATCTTTAACGGCCACTTGTAATCACGGATGATCTGGATGTTATGCGCATGCGCAATGCGGACTTTCACTCCGGCTTTCTTAGCTCCGCTGAGTGCATAAAATCCCATCGCCTCGTTGTGCGCGTGCACAATTTTAATCCGATCATCTTTCTCCACAATCTCCTTTACGAAGCGCAGATACTTTGGGTAGCAAAGCGGGCTCAAACCCGGACTCAGAAAGATTCTGCCTCCCATATGTTTAATTTCCTCGTCATAATTGCCGGGTTTCGGTTTATTTACAATAAAATCAAACTGCACTTTCGTGCGGTCAATATGACGATAATAATTCATCAACATGGTCTCAAGTCCTGCTCGGTCCATATTACTGACCGATTGTAAAATCCGAATCATCTTATTCCCCCGTTCACCTTTTTGATTGCCGCTCTTTGATTGAGGATGAATCCGCATCAATTCATCAGCTGGAACAATCTGCCCTGACTGCACCACAAATCATACCGGTTCGTCCTCAGTGCCTTTGCTCCGCAGCGGACCGCATACGGCAATTTCGCAATTTCTCTTTCACACTCGGTCTGATCCCTCTGATACAGCGCACAACACATTCGAAAAACATCCCGTTTCCGCGCCTCATCAAGACCTCGCAGATTTGCATAACAGTAGTTTGACAGCTGCATCGTCAAACTCTCCAGAAATATTTGATCATGCGAAAGGCCAAGGATTCTGTCTTGCTCAAGCATCTCCTCCACGATCCAGTAGCCCTGCACTGCGGACGGCTGTCCCTGATTCATCGAAGTAATTCCTGTCGAATTTTTCCTCCACAGATACACATTTTCCTGAATCGAAACAATTCTCTGCGCTTTTCGAAAAATCAGAAAGTGAATAATCGTATCCTCAAAGCAGGTATAGTTCGAGGGGAAACGAATCTTTGAAAACAGTTCCCTCCGGTAGACTTTTCCCCAGGGCATTCCAGGAAGATCCAGGCAGTCTGTTCTCCTGCGGCCTGTATATACACATTCCTCATAGATCTGTACATGACCGCAGTTTCCATTCTCGTCCATGTACTGCCATCCACCCTGCACGACATCGGCATCTTTCCGCTTCGCCGCCTCCATCAGCACATCGACTGCATGAGGGCGCAACATATCATCGCTGTCCACAAACATCAGATACGCTCCAACTGCATGCAGAATTCCCTCATTTCTCGCTTTCGCTGCACTTCCTCCCTTATGAAAATCAATGACAAGAACATCCGGCATCCCGCGGTAACAATCGAGAATCTTTGCAGTCTGATCGGTCGATCCGTCATTGACGAGAATTACCTGAATTCTGTACTTATCGCTCTGATTCAGAATGCTCTCCACACAGTCTTTGATATACTTCTCCGCATTGTGCGCGGGCACAATCACAGACAGATCGACTGCCTCATCCGGTGCCGTCATCGGCATCCACCCTGTCTCATCCGATTTCGGTTTGGGACAAAGTTTTTCCAGATTTCTGCGGCTGTTTTCCAAATTATCCAGACTTTCCGCCTTACGTTTTCGAAGACTGCCCACAAAGAATCCTAGTCTTCCGCAGCACCGGGCACAGACTGCCACCGCCATAGAAATGGTTTTGTTTCCCGTTTTGGAATACATCAGCTGATAGGGACGTTGATTTCGTATCATCCGGTACTCCTCCTGCCATTTTTATTTTTTATGCAACCGTTTCATGATCTCAGGCTTTCTGTCCCTGACCGTCCTTGCTCACAGTCTCCGGTTTCTCAGCTGTCTCTGACTTCTCTTTATTCTCAGCTTCCCCGGTTTTCTCGGAATTTTCTTTATTTTCAGAATCTTCCGTTTTTTCTTCGCTCTCCTGCTGTGCTTTCATCTTCGCATCATAGATATCACGAATCTTTGACTGGGCGCTGCGAAGCAGCTCTCGAATCTCGTATATTCCGGCCTCCGTCGTCGTTGACCATGATGCGGTGTATTTGATCGGATACTCCGGATTCAGCTTGTTGTACTCCTCCACCTGGCTCTCGAGAATCTTGAGAATTACTTTTGCCTTCTTATCACTGCACTCATCAAAAAATGCAACGAACTGTCCGACACCGTTGTAACCAATCATACCGTCGGTATCTCCCATCAGCTGAACAAGACCGGAAAAGTCGCGAAGCATTCCATCTCCAACGGTATAGCCAAACCGCTTTGAGAGTTCCGACAGGTTATCCAGCTTTAACGAGAAACAGGTAAAATCCTCCGGAAGAATCCTCTTTGCCATATCATCGATATAGACATTGAGTTTCTCACGGTTCGGAAGTCCGGATTTCTTATCCGTGTACAGCAGGTAATCCACAATATCTGAAGTTCTTCCGAGAATGATTGCACCACAGCATCCGACTACGAAGAAGAATACCAGAGCAATCGCACTGTAAAGTTTGATGTTGATCGACGGAGCAACACGTACAGAGCTGATCATCTTCAGATAATCTGCACTGACGTAGAGGTTCAGCTCCTTACTGCTGATGTTGACAATCTCATAGTATTTTTCAAGCTGTGCCTCATAATCGTTGATGAGTCTTTCCATCTCGGCATGCTCTTCCTCGGTTCCGCCGCTTCCGGAACCAACCGACTCAAAGACCGCAAGGATCTCATCGAGAAATGCGCGGTCAATCTGATTTGCAGCAATCAGCTGGTCAATCCCAACCATTTCCAGAATCAGTCCATCGTAGGTTGTCTCCGCCTTTTCACCGGAACCGGCCTCCTCGATCTCTTTCAGGATATAGCTGGAGGAAACGTTCTCTCCATCCTCCGTAAAATAGCTCTCCAGAATACCGGTATTCTTATCCACGTATTGCTGAATCAGACTGTCGATCTTCTGGCGGCGCTCAGTCTCCACAAACTCCTGCTGATTTGAAGTGGTAATGCTGTTTGCCAGAAACTTTCTCAGCACTTCTCCGTCCCTGACCTGAGGACCGTTGAGAACTTTTGCATACAGCTCCGGGATCGTATATTTCTTGAAGTCCATATAAATATCATAGAGATCTGAATATCGATATCCTGTCTTGGAAGATCGGAAATTCGGATAATTTTCTTTCTTTGCCTCAAGAAAGCCGAGCATATCATTCGTGTCATCCTCAAGAATACGAATGCACTCGTAATAGTCGTAACCACTCTCAAGAAGATTCGACGACGGATTCAGAGACAATCTCTGCTCAATATGATTTTCTGTATAGTAGGTGCAGTAGCTCTGCATGATTGCATCAAGCATATTTCGGGCATAATTTCCCCCCTCTTTTCCATCTACTACCAGACTGACCTTATAGGTATCCGGAAAGTAAGTAACTTCCTCACCTTTCTCAATCAGAGCCTCATTCAGTTTTTCCTGTTCATCCGGAATTATCTCCTCTACCTTACAGTTTGATCGAATCACATTCAGCTTTCCGGAACTGCTAAGAGAATCGATTGCCTGTGAGATCACCGCAGATGAATAAATCTCGTTGACATCCAACTTACTTCCATCCGGCGTAAATCCATCTTTGATTCCATCATTTGTGTATTTGATAATCACGGATGCCGTGTACTGCTGCTTTCCCTGTGCATACATGTAAATCATGATTGCACCGGCCACAGCAATCAGAAAAATCAAGGCGCTGAACCTTTTCAGGTATCTGAAAATCTCAAATTTTTTCACTTGCTCGCCCTTTCTTTTCCTTTCTGTTTGTTCTCACATAAACAAAAACACAACCGCCTGCCATAACGATAACTGCCTGCATCAGAGTCTTCTTTGCGTTGATCCGCTGTGCAAAAGACGCATCGTTGTAGGTAAATTTAATATAGTTCTGAGATTTGTATTTGATGTACGCCTTGTCGAGCACAAACAGATCTTCTGAGATGCTGTTAAGCTCCTCCTCAAGCTTGTTGACCATCCCCTGTGCAGCACCGATACGGTCCCAGTTGTCCGCACTCTCATTGATTTTCTGAATGATATAACTTGTAGTAATGATCTCCGACTGATAATCCATCGAAGCGCCCAGAGAATCATCTGCGGTGCGCGCCATCTTATCCATCGCCGTCTTCGTTCTGGACATGTAATATTCCTGAAGTTCATCCGTGGTCGGAATCATGACGACAGCCGTCATAGATTTCTCGTAGATGGAAATTCCATTTTTATTGGCATCATAGTATGCCATATTTTTGCGCGCGGAGATATCATCGATCTTATTCTTATACTCCAAAATTTTCGTGAGAACAGAGGGGTCTCTCGCAACACCGCCCTCAATCACAAATGCCATCGCATTCGGAATATCATAATCAATCAGATTATTGATGCGCTTACTCATTGTTGTAAAATTATTTGAGGAACGGTCGCTATTTTCCGAATCAATAAAACTCTTATTCTCATTAAGGCGCGCATTCAGATATCTTGACAGCTGCTGGGCACGGAGCTGAATCTCATTCAGTCTCAGATACGGCTCGCACTCAGAAGTAATCTCCATTTTTTCTTTCGGAATTTCCTGATTGTCACAGTAATTCTCAAGAAAAAAAGCACGGTACGATGCACATACCCCACGCAAAAGATCCATCGCCTTTATGTTTTTCAAATCCAGTGAACTCGCGTTCAGGTAAATATAGTACGTCGTGGTGATATAAGCATTGGAACCACCCACATTTCCGGTGTCAACCGGCTTGAGGGAAAGACAGCCGGCCAGCTGACCGCTTGTTATTGTATCCTGAAGGCCGACACGCTTGATGGCATTTTGGAGAATGTCATCCGACACAATCTCATAAGAATTAAACCGCGTCTTATTCGGACTGAGTCCCTGTGAGGCCTCCGAATAGTTAAAATAAATATATGCGCTCGCCTGGCTCCGGCTCTCAAAATAATGAATTCCGCCGAAAATGACGCACAGTGCTATCCCGCAGAAAAAAAGGCGGTACTTATTCTGCCAGATCAAGCGCAGAATATGTTTGATTCTCTCTTTCAAATCGTCCATTCCATCCTGCCTTTCCCGGTTTTTCTAATTTTTTCATAATTTCAAATTAACTTCAAATCAATCCACATCGATAACTGATACTTCCGGCACATTGTTGATTCTCGGCCACCAGCTCGAATCTCCCAGACCGCGGCTGACAATCAGATGCGCCTTATTGGAGAGCGTATAGTCTCCCCCCGCATACTCAGGAAAAAGTCCCTCATCAGGCGAGTACAATGCCCCTATTTTCGGCAGGCGGACAAGACCACCATGCGCATCTCCCGCCAATCCGAGTTCAAACGAATACTGCTCCAGAATGTCCGGAAAATACGTTGGCACATGAGCAACACAGATCTTAAAATCGCTGTTGTCCTCCGCCTCAAACTGATCCATTCTCTCCTTCGCACCGTATTTTTCAAAACTTGCCGGATCCCCGTCCAGTCCGACCACGCCAATCGTATTATCATAAAGTGTAAGGTCATCCGATTCATTGATCAGAAATTTCATTCCTGTACTCTCAAAACGGTTGAGCAGATCTTTATCTTTTTGAATATAAATCTTTACGTCTTCGTGGTTGCCGAGCACCCCATATGTCGGAGCAATCTCAACCAGTTTCTGGCACAAAGCCACCATATTGTTATAACCAGCCACATTATCAATCACCAAATCTCCGCCAAGAATAATCAGATCCGGCGCCAACTCAGCAATATCCTGAATCAGCTCCTGATTATCTTCCCCGTACTCTCTCAAATGAATATCCGACATAAAGATAATACGGATGCTGTGGCTGAGTTTTCTGGAATTAACCTGATAAAATTCCATTGTGTAGTGCGTCTTGTTGTAAATAATATTTGTCGCAACTCCCGCCCCGATTAACAGAATCACCCCGAAAACAACCGCAATATCGGACCATCTGATCTTTCTCTTCTTTTTTGCGGACTCTCTGCGCCGAAGCAACTTTAGGAAAGCCTTCTTTTTCTTTGCATCCTGCCGCATCTCGGTCAGTTCATCTGAAATCTCGTCTGAGATTTTTTCAATCGTCTCCGGATCTTCTTCAGGCACTTCCGCGGAAGTTTCAGGCAGCTTTTCTTTCCCTGCAGGCAGGATCCATCTCAATAATCCGGGCTTTTTTCCTACATTGCCTGCATTTTCTGTATATTTATT
>DAVZID010000066.1:14488-17369 GCA_052273485.1 Lachnospiraceae bacterium | reverse complement strand
GGAGCAATTCGTGGATATCAGTTGGGGGCAAAATACCTTTTGACCCCAACATCATTATATATAGAAGAAAGGTTGGATATTATTATGTGGTTAGCTGATAACTGGAAGGACTACGAAGTCCTTGACACCTCAAATGGAGAAAAATTGGAGCGCTGGGGCAAGTACCTTTTAGTGCGCCCAGACCCACAGGTTGTATGGAACACTCCGCACACCAATCCGGGTTGGAAGAAAAAAAACGGACATTATCACAGAAGCAGCAAGGGAGGCGGCGAGTGGGAGTTCTTTTCTCTGCCACAGCAGTGGAGCATTCATTACGGCAACCTTACCTTCCAGTTAAAACCATTTTCCTTTAAGCACACCGGTCTTTTCCCAGAGCAGGCAGCAAACTGGGATTGGTTCTCTGGTTTGATTAAGAATGCCGGCCGCCCGATTAAGGTATTGAATCTGTTCGCCTATACCGGCGGTGCAACTCTGGCTGCTGCCGCTGCCGGCGCTTCTGTTACCCATGTAGATGCATCTAAGGGTATGGTTGCCTGGGCAAAAGAAAATGCCGCTTCCTCAGGACTTTCCGATGCACCGATTCGTTGGATTGTAGATGACTGTCAGAAGTTTGTTGAACGTGAGATTCGCCGTGGCAATCACTATGATGCGATTATTATGGACCCGCCATCCTATGGACGTGGACCAAAGGGTGAGATCTGGAAGATTGAAGATGCAATTCATCCGCTCGTTTCTCTGTGTGCACAGCTTCTCTCCGACAAGCCGCTGTTCTTCTTGATCAACAGCTATACCACTGGATTTGCTGCTTCTGTACTGACCTATCTGCTTGGCCTTGAGGTGGTAAGCAAGTTTGGCGGTCATGTCGTTTCCGATGAGATTGGTCTTCCGGTAACCGAATCTGGTCTGGTTCTTCCATGTGGTTCTTCGGGCCGTTGGACGAGTATTTGACATACTCCCACGGTTAAAACCGTGGGCTTTCCCGCCCGACTTTTGTAATTCCTTCAATACGTTAACGTATCTGAATTCCATTCTCTGTTTCTTCCTATTATATTATTATATAGAAGGAACACGTTCAAATGAACCCTGTAGCATCTACTTTCGTATGATTTGTAGGTTAAAAAAACTGGTCTCCCGCGAGAGATCAGTTTTTTTATTGTACTTTTTTATTATTGTGGTACATTCTGGAACAAGGTCTGTCCTTCGCCCAGTGGAAGATATCCTGCATTGCCTGCCGCATCTTCTATATAGAGATAAAATGCACCTAGTTCATTTGCAGAAAGAATTAACTTTCTAGGGAATACCTGTGTTCCTGCTCCAAGCGTTGCAGATGCCGGTGCACCCGCTGCTGCAGAGCTGAGCAGATTGGTATCTGCTGCTAAGATATAGTTGAACTGTTCCTGAGAGGTCAGATCAACCAACTCATATTCATAGTTTCCGGTCGTTTCGCTAAGTGCATCCTCAGTGACAGCCCCATCCTTTAACTCGTATGGAATCTTGCAGACATAACGTCCAAGACTGTCGATTGTGATTGGATTTGTAACTGCCAATGTAAATCCACCATTTTCATCAAATGTTCCATTTGTGGATGAAGGTGTCAGTACGTGAGACGTATTATACAAACGGGATGCGTTTCCATATCCATTAAGGACAGTAACGGTACCATCCTGCATAAGCGGTGCGGAAAGATCGATTCCATTAAATACGCGGAAGCTGGTAACCGAATTATCTGCACCTGTTCCAACAACAACAAGATTCAACTGATTATCCGATGTATTCAGATCACATACTTCGACTTTATATACAGCATTGCTTCCACTGCCAACGGTATAATCCGTACCATTCATGTTGACAATTAAGCTAGTCGTCGTACCATCCTCTGAAACTTCAGTGCGATACTTGAAGAAATCGGCTGTTCCGTCCCCGTTTAAATCGGCTGTGTAGTTGGTTCCCTCAGAAGAAAGTGTAACAGCAGTGCCATCTGTGAAGGAAATCTCGGTTGCAGGATCATTTGGCTCAGTCTCTACCTGCGGAATTTCTTGTGGCTGAATCTGATTCAACCCCGTATAAGAAGATTTTACAACACCATTCTTGACATCCATAGAACCATTTTCAAACTGCATTCCATCCTGTGTCCAAGACACATTAATGTAGCTTGGTGTACCCGCTGCATCGGTAAATGCAATCTGAATCAAATTTCCTACTGCAGTCGAACGATTCCAGAAATGAAGATCCGTTGGCTCTGTTCCGATCAATGCACTTACCTGCGACCAGATATCCTGTGCACCCGGCATTGCATCGAACTGACCCTGTGAAATCTCCTGTGCAGTATACTCACTATAACTGCCATCGGAGGCAAGCAGATAAGCAACTCCATTCATTCCGTTATCTAACTGTAGGCTGATACCATCGGATACAAATACGCCTGGGAGCAGATCTGCTACCATATACCCATTTGTACCATCTGCGCCATAAATACAGGAGTAAGACTCTCCAGTTGATGTTGTCACGCTTAAAACAAATTGCGTTGAACCATTTGCAATCGCATTGACGCTACATGATGCGACATCTGTGATTGGGAAAATCTCAGTTGCACTAGAGGTAGAATCCTCAGCATTGTACCAGATCTCCTTACGTCCGCCTACGTCAACAAGCGCAAATCCTTCTGGGACGCCATTCCCATTAAAATCATAGAACATATAACTGTTGTCAACAACTGTTCCGCCAGAATCTGCAGCAAGTTTTGCAAGAATATTGTCTGCATTTCGCTCGGTTGGTACTTCTGGTGTCTGATCCGATGATGGCTGCGTCTGATCCGATGACGGCTGCGTCTGATCCGATGATGGCTGCGTCTGATCCGATGACGGCTGCGTCTGATCCGATG
>DAVZID010000066.1:0-14285 GCA_052273485.1 Lachnospiraceae bacterium | reverse complement strand
TGATCCGATGATGGCTGCGTCTGATCCGATGACGGCTGCGTCTGATCCGATGACGGCTGCGTTTGATCCGATGACGGCTGCGTTTGATCCGATGACGGCTGCGTCTGATCCGATGACGGCTGCGTTTGATCCGATGACGGCTGCGTTTGATCCGATGACGGCTGCGTCTGATCCGATGACGGCTGCGTCGGCTGTGTTTGTTCAGCGGACGGCTGTGTCGGCTGCGTTTGTTCAGCGGACGGCTGTGTCGGCTGCGTTTGCTGTGACTGATTCGATGCTGCCTGCTGCTGACTACTTGGCTGAGTCTGAATTGTTTGCTGTGCAGAGCTGGATGGCGTAGACGCATTATTGTCAAGTGACAAAGACGTTCCTTCTACTACTTCATCCGCTATATACTTCATATAATTCCATGCAAAGCTTCCCTTTACACAGATAGCCTTCTGAACTTTTGAGAATGCCATATTTCCAATCTTCTCAACCGATTCTGGAATTACAACTTCCTTTAAAAGCTTAATGTCGGTCAAGGCAGAACTGTCAAGTTCCTTCATTCCCTCCGGCAGCTTCAGATACTGAACTGATGTATTATTCTTGAATGCGTTGGAACCGACAGAAGTTACCGGATATCCTCCGATCTCTGCTGGAATACGAACAACCTGTCCTTGATCGTTATATTCAACCAGCTTAAGCTCATCGTTCTCGAGCTCATATACATTTCTGCCAGAGGTAACCTTGTTATCCTTGATTTCAACTACCTCAGTTTCAGTCTCGGTCTGTGTCTGTGTCTCTTTTTTTGTTTCCGCATCATCGGTCTTATCAACCGTATACGGAATCTGCTTATTGCTCTTTTTTCCATTGCTGAAAAGTAGAACAACCATTACGATCATCACAGCAATAAGTGCAAGCACTGTGATGATAATTACTACCAGAATACGATTCGTCTTCGGGTTGGCTGGTTCATAATCGTCATTGCCGTTGTACTCATCGTCATCGTCACTGTCATTATAACCGTCATCCTCATCGCCGTAATCGTCATCCTCATTCAGATTTTCTTCATAATCATCTGAATTTGAATCGTAGCCGTAATCGTCCGGCTGCTCTTCATAATTGTCTTGCGCCTTCACCTTCGAAGGACGTATCTTTGTTCCACAGATCGGACAAATCGTGCTTCCTTCTACCAGTCTGGCACCACATTTCGGGCAAATCATAGGCTTCTCCGTTCTGCCGCTTTTGCGGCGTTTTTTCGTTATCGTTTACGAAATATAAGTGGACACCCCATAAGCGACAACTTTTCTGATATAGCTTTCAGAAAAATATTCTTAAGCCACACCTTTAACCTTTCGTATCATATCATATGACCACGCAGATTTCAATGTTTCAAATATCCAAAAAACATTACAATTCTTTTACGAAATCGTGTCAATCCACGCGCTCTTTTCCCCAGAAAAAGAGTGCTACCGTTCCTGGGCCAGTATGACTGCCGATCGTCGCACCAATCGGATAAATCTGCACCTTTCCATTTAAATTTGGAAACCGACTCTCAACGAGTGCTGCAACTGCCTTCGCATCCTCCATGCACTCCGACTGACAGATATAGCATTTGCCCGAATATGCCAGACCTCCCTCTGCATTTTCTTCCATCTTCTGAACGATGCGCTGAATCACCTTTTTCTTCGTGCGCACCTTCTCTCTTGCTGTCAGATGTCCTTCATAGTCCACATTTAACAGCGGACAGATTCCAAGCATACCTCCAAAAAATCCAGCTGCCTTTGACACTCTTCCACCTCTGATAAAAAATGTAAGATCAGAAGTAAAAAACCAGTGCTGCAGTTTCTTTTTATTTTCACACACCCATGCATACAGTTCATCTATGCTCTCTCCTGCATCCTTTCTGTCTGCCAGGGTATCTACCAACAAACCATAACCAGAGGAAGCTGCTAGTGAATCCACTACATAAATTTTTCTGTTTGGATACTCTTCTTTTACCTGTTCTGCTGCGATACATGCTGAATTGTAACTGCCTGAAATTCCACTTGAAAGTGTTAAATGAAGAATATCTTTTCCTTCTTCAAACATTTTTCTAAAAAAGTCTGCATACTCGCCGATACTAACCTGTGATGTCTTTGCATCCTCACCTGCGAGCATTCTACGATACAGTTCTGCCGGTGGCATCGTCTGACCGAGATCATCCAGATAGTCATTTCCGCCTAACTCATAATGAAAGCATACATAGCGAATTCCCCGCTTCTCGAAATACTCCTTTGTCAGATCTGCCGTTGAACAGCAGCTGATGCAATATTCTGCCATACTCGTCTCCTTCTTATTAGCCATGTAGACCTCGCGCCTGTCTGTCCATATCTTCTACCACAATATCATAAATCTCACCGAGGGATGCGCAGTATTCCAACACCAGCCACGGCTCATTTGTATGGAAATGAATCTTGATCAATTCCTCATCACCCACTGCTAACAGACAATCGCCCTTAAAATGCTCGGTGATATAATCATTGATCACATCCTCATCCAGATCCTTTCCTTCTATCAATAATTGTGTATCATATCGAAACTCTAACATGATTTTCCTCCCTTATTATACGTAGGGTTTTCTGCCCTGAATAGTTACAGTATATCTTTTTTGCTATCCAAATACAAGTAGCGTTAAAGAGAAAATACACCGTTTACCATCACTTATCTCTTTTTCAGAAAATGTTCGCGATTAGGATACATTTCTCTAAACACCTCTAAAGCGGCTCTTTGAAGCGGCTCAAATTCTTTTTCCATTCTCAGACTATGCGGTGCATCAAACACAATTCTGCTCATTTGCTCTGCAATCTTTCCTGCAATGCTTTCATCTGATAGCTGTCCCATACCAAAAATAACAGAAGTAAAGCCACGTCCTCCTGTACTGATCTCAATATATTTTCTACATGTATTTTTTAATTCTAAAAAAATGATTTCCCGCTGAGTCTGTGGTTTGCTTTCAAATTCATATAGATTCAGACCAAGAATAGCTTCTATCGCAAGCTTTTTCTTTCTGCCTCCCAAATCAATGCTTCCGCTTTCTACAATATATTTTAAATTCATAAGATAACCAACAAACATATCCTTCCTTGGCTTACCTTTTCCATATCTGGTCTCCCAAAGCTTTATTCTAAGTTTATCGTCTTCACTCATAGTTTCATTTTTGTTTTCCAAAAGCATCTGCTGTCTTTTAAGCGGATCTGTCTGTTCATAATAGTTTTTCAGCCAATCTTCCATTTTTAATATTTCCTTTCCTAAAATGAACCTTTTTATTGTTCAATAAATGATTTCACATTTTCCAAAGTCACCTTTTGATAAGGCAAAAAGATATATCGTTCATTTTCCAGATCATCTTTTGGCGGCGTCTGACCTTGAAACAACATCATCGCCAGGCGGGAAATCTGCTCGGCCTGTCCATGCCTGTCATTATATACAGTTCCCTGAATAGTACCATTTTGGATTGCTTCCAGTGCACCATTCAAACCATCTATTCCAAAAATTATTGGACGGCTGTCCTTGTCATAATCAAGTGTATCATATGCAGCAACTGCACCAAGAGCCATCTCATCATTATTAGAAAGCACAAGTTCAATCTCATCTCCATATTGCTGAATCAGCTGCGTCATTTTATTTTCAGCCTGTCCACGATTCCAATTTGCAAACTGGAAACTTAGTCTTTCTAATATAATGCCCTGTTCTTTAATTGTTTTTACCACACTGTCTGTTCGAATGATTGCATCCTGATGACCTGTCTCACCCTCAAGAAGTACATATTGAATCTTTCCGTCCTGATTTCGATCTACTGCGTCATTGTCTCGTATCATATCTGCTGCAATCTCACCCTGCATCATACCAGACTGTCTGGCATCTCCGCCTACATAATACAGCTTATCCCACTGCATCAAATCTTCTCTCACCGGCTCTCTATTAAAGAAAATAACAGGTACATTTTCCTTTTTTGCCATTTTTATTATATTTGACGGCTCTGTCCTGTCAACAAGATCAACAACAAGTATCTCACAGCCAGCATCAAGCATTTCCTTTACAACTTCATTTTGAATCTTTTGATCATTTTTTCCATCCCTCACAGTCATAATCACCTTAAAAGAATCTGACTCGTATCCTGCCAAATCCTCTTTCAGACAATCTGTGAGTGCATTAATAAATGGGTCGTCCTGCGTATATAACACAACACCAACACGAAGAACCTCTCTTTTTTTCTCACTATTCGCCGTACATCCTGTCAGACACAACAGCATACAGCCAATCAGCATACTTCTTATCTGATACTGTTTCATTGCAATCTCCATTTCTTTTTGGCTGACTATCTACAAATTCTCAATCATACGTATGAAGGAAATGCTGTACCTCTTCCTTAAAAATATCCTCTTTATGCAGCAAATGATACTCAATCGTCTGATTGTTAATTGTGTACATGTGATTTTTCAGCACTTTTGAAATTTCTATAGCGCTATGATATCCCATGCCATATCCATCTATCGCAATTAGCCCATCAATCACAGAATCATCAAGATAATACACGCACTTTATACTGTTTCCAATTCCATAAATTTTTGTGTCACACTCCTTTTTCTGTGCATACATTCCTGCTACCTGCTCTAAGGCACTGGTATCAAATACAATCAAATAATCGACTGGCTGCTGCTCTTTTAACCTCTGTGTAATTGCCATATCATATGTAACATTCATGTCAAACTGAATCTCACATCCTGTATCAGAAAGCACATCTAATACACCCTGCATACATTTATCAGTGCAGTCTGTTTTCTTAAATCCACTTATAATTCCAACAGTTTTGCCTTGAATATTATTTTGATTACGGCTTAGTAAATCCTGCGCCAATGTATACCCCATACGATAATAGTCCGGCATAATAACCGGCAAATCAGAGTATTTTGATGTATGGACTTCCTCTTTTTCACGCAGCGCATCATTTGCCACGAGAAGCATTGGCTTTTGTACGCGAATTTCCCTAAGCATATCAATCGTATCCCTGCCAGGCGCCGCCTGAATAATAAATGCGTCAACCTGATTATCCAGCTGATCATAAATCAAGCTCTTCTCTTCCTCTGCATTTTCAATCTCATCGGTGTTACAAATAATCAAATGTATATTTGCGATTCCAGCTGCCTGCTTTAAACCATTCATAAAAGAATTCCATTTTTCATCACCGGATTTTTCAACAATAACCGCTACCCGCTTCTGAGGCTTTTCATCTTCAAAAATCAGATGCACACAAAACAGCAGCAATATGCCCAGACAGATTTCTGCTAACAAAAAAGTGGTTTTTGTTTTTTTCATGATTCACCTTCATTTCTAGTTGGCTTTCCCGGAGTCTCAAGCGCCTCACAATTTTCTTTAGTGTATGGCACAGCAGGCAAATGAATCGTGACTGTCGTTCCCTCGTCTGGTTCACTCTCCACGATAAGACCATATTTGCTGCCAAACATCAGCTGAATACGCGTGTGCACATTAATGAGTCCTACACCAGAGCCATGTTTTGGTCCTTTCTGATTATCCTTTAAAATATTTTCTACATCTTCACGCCGCATTCCCATACCATTATCCGCAACTGAAAGATATATATCTGTATCGTCCTTCCAGCCCTTGACAATGATCTGCGGCTGATCATCCTCATCCATATTTCCTACACCATAATAGATGGCATTTTCAAGAATTGGCTGCAAAATAAGCTTTACTGTACAAAACGGATACACTTCCTTTGAAACATCATATTCTGTCACAAAGCGTTCCTTGTAACGATACTTTTGAATATTCATATAATTTTTACAATGCTTCAGCTCATCCTCAATACTAATAATCGTCTTTCCTCTTGACAAGCTGATTCTAAACAGCTTGGCCAGCTCAGATATCATAAAAACTGCATCTTGATTTTTATTGGCCTCGACCATCCAAGTGATAGATTCCAAAGTATTATAAAGAAAATGCGGGTTGATCTGACTTTGCAGTGCTGCCAGTTCACTCTTTCTGCGCTCATTCTGCTGCTTCACAATTTCTTTCATTAACCGCTCAATTTCTTCATACGAATGCTGGACAGATTTTCCAAGATGACGAATCTCATATGAGCCTCCAATATATATATCAGGCTTTTCTCCAGCTTCATACGCCCTTACAGATGCATCCAACTTAAGAATTGGATTTGAGATTCTTTTCGACACAATACGATTGACTAAAAGAAGCATCATGATCAACATAATCACAACAATTACCATATAAATACGAAACTGCTCTCGGCTGTCTGTCCTAATGTCCTGCTTTACAATGCCTACAATTTTCCATCCCGTATATGATATAGTGCTTACAATTGCAGTCTGCTTATCTCCACTTGGGCTGCGCAGATTTTTATATACACCATCTTCACTGCTGCATACAATGCTGAAATCTTCTTCAAACAATCCATTACTAATTTCATTTGCATAAGGATGGTAAATCAGATTTCCTTCCCCATCACAGACATAATAATATCGCCCCCTGTTTTGATCATTCACCTGATTCATCATTTCCTCAATAAAGGAATATTTAATATCAACAAGCAAAATGCCATTTTCCAGTCTGTCTCCATCAATGCCGTCTACTGCACGGCTTAAGGAAATTACCCAATGATAGCTCTTTGCATCATCCTGAAATAAATTTTGCATGTGAGGTGTTGAAAAGTGCATATTTTCAATTTCCTCTGCTGCATTTTCAAACCAGGACTGCCAAAGCACTTCAATGCCATCCTTCTGCAGTGTAACCGGCTCTGCCACAATAAGATTTCCTTCCATATCATAAAGCGCAATGCTCTGTATTTTGTCCTTATTAAAATCATAGAGAAAACTCAGCTGCTGATTAAACTCCGGACTAGACACATCAAAGGCCTGTATAATATTATATGTGACAGTATCTGAAATCTGTCTCATATTTTTCAGATACTGCTCCATAGAATTGACTGTGCTTTCCATAAGGTTTTGTGTATTACGAACTTCATTCTGACGCATAGCCAATTCATATCGATTGTAAAGCAATAGCCCCATAGATATCGATGTAATTACTGTCATCAAAGAAAGAACCGTCATAATGACAGACTGAATATCTGACACTTTTCTTTTTTTCATACTCATTTTCCCATATGCTCTGTGCGATATTTTGAAGGCGACATTCCATACTTACGTTTAAAAACGTATCCAAAATAGTTTGCGTCTTCATAGCCAACATGTTCCGCAATTTCGTAATTTTTTTCATTTGTTTCAAGCATCAGATGAACAGCCTGCTGCATTCTGTAATCTGTCAGATATGTAATAAATGAAATGCCCACTTCTTTCTTAAAAATAGAAGAAAAGTAGGAATTTGATACACCAAGCTTTGAACACACAGTATCAAGTGACAAATCTGCATCTGCATACTCATCGTGAACAATGTTTTTTGCTTCTGAGATAAGATAACGCAGTGAAGAATTTCTTGCATTTTTTAGTTCATCACTGATTGATAATGCCACTCTGACAAGCCAGGCTAATAATGCACTTTCATCCATCTTTGTAATTTCTTCATACGCATTTTTGATTTCTCCAGCATGGTTTTCAAATTTCATATGATTGTTTCCGCAAAAGCGATATAAGTGCCCGACAATTTCCATCACAGTAAAATTATACTGCATAATTGTTTTTGCATTGTCTTTTAGCTCTTTTACCAATGAAAAAACTGCATGTTCAATGTCTTCACGTACCCCAATATGAACTGCCTTAAACACATCATTCATATTAATATCATCTGGCTGCATGGAAAGTCCCTGCCCCTTCGGTGCAATATCTGCAATATTAATAGAACAGCCTGATCCATAAATAACACGATAAGAAAGTGCTTCCCATGCCCCTTCATAAGAGAAGCGAATATTTGATACTTCGTCACATACCTTACCGATTCCAACAGTAACAACTGCGCCAAAAAAGCGGTCTGCCCATTTGCAGAAGCGGTCACAGTCATCCGTCAGCCTCGTGATTTCATCATCTCCACCGAGATTGACTACCATAACAATATTTCCCAAATATGAAAAATATCTGCAGTCCCATTTGCCACGGAATTTTTCCTTTACTTCTCTTTGTACAGATATTGAAAGAAGAAGCGGTGTCATCCCGTCAGGAACATGATTTTCTGATGTGTGAAAAACAGCACAGCAAAAATACGGTCCTGGCAAAGAGATCTGATAATCATTTAAATATTTATTGATTTCACTGTCTGAAATGCGTCCCTCCACAAGAGAGCAAAAGAAATTCGTTTGAAGTACAGGAAGGGAATCTGTATAGTACTGCTCTAGCTTTCTTACATTTAATTTTTCTTCTCTCTCTTTATCAAGTACGTTTTTTAATCGTTTGAGACATTCAGAAAGCTCATTGGCATTGACCGGTTTTAATATATACTCTTCGATTTCAAGATGAACTGCCTCCTTGGCATATTCAAACTCATCAAATCCTGTCAGAATTAAAATTCGCACGCCTGGATTCTCTTCCTTTAAATTATGTGCCAGTTCCAATCCATTCATATAGGGCATTTTGATATCGGTGATGACTACATCCGGCTGCAATTTTTCTGCTATTTCCATAGCTTTTACACCATTCTGTGCCTTTCCGATTACTTCAAATCCCAGTTCCTCCCAATTAATCCTTTGTTCAATCGCATTCCTGACTTCTTCCTCATCATCTACAAGAAGTACTTTATATGTAATCATCTATATTCCTCCATGTCTGCTAAGAAATCTTTCTGCATTTATAAAAAATGACACGAATTTACTTTATAAATAGATTCGTGCCATTTTCTTTATTATACTCTTTTTTTACTAATTTTCCACTAGTAATATTATGATGTTGGGGTCAAAAGGTATTTTGCCCCCAACTGATATCCACGAATTACTTCTTCTTTACGTACTTGAGACAGTCGAGTGTAACTGCTACCAAGATGATAATACCCTCAAAGATGAACTGAAGGTTAGTATCGATACCAAGAATAGTAAGAGAATAGGTCAGTGCAGTGAAGATCAGTACACCAGTTACAACACCAGAGATCTTACCAATACCACCAGTAAAGGATACACCACCAACAACGCATGCAGCGATGGCATCCATATCCCATCCTTGTCCATAAGCAGCACTACCAGAACCGATCATACGATTACATTCCAGCCAAGCACCAAATCCATAAAGGATACCTGCAAGAACGAATGCACCCATTGTTACTGCAAATACAGAAATACCAGATACTGCTGCTGCTTCTGGATTACCGCCAACTGCATACAAATTCTTACCAAACGTTGTCTTATTCCAGATGAACCATACAACTGCAACTGCAACAACTGCCCACAGAATGATGGTTGGGAAATTTCCAATTCTTGGAATAAACATTGCCGGGATAGAAGAATCAATTGCTCCAAAGGATACACCCTTTGTTGCATATGTTACAAGACCAAAGATAATAAGCATGTTTGCCATGGTAGAGATAAATGGATGCATCTTAAATCTTGCCATAAAGAAACCTGCAATTGATGCAAATCCAGTTGTCAGAATCACACATACAAGCAGAGCAAAGATTGCACGAGCTGGTGCAGGGATTCCAGTGAAGTCAAAGATATGGCCAAATACACCACCTGTATTAATACCATTGTGCATAATAATGGTTGCTGTTACCATACCCATACCAACCATTCGGCCTACAGAAAGATCAGTACCGGTTAACAGAATCAATCCTGCTACACCAAGAGCCAGGAAGATACGAGGTGATGCCTGCTGAAGAATATTCAAAATATTAGCTGTTGTCAGAAGCTGCGTATCCTTTACAGCTGGTGTGATAAAGCAAAGTGCGATAAAAATCAGGATAATTACAATATAAAGTCCGTTCTTATAAAGGAACTGCGGTGTGTTAAATGTATACTTGTAATTTTCCAGTTTCTGAAGCATCTTCTGTCCATAAGTAAACTTTGACATACGAAGCAAATCAATCAGATGATACTGATGCACAAATGCCTCATGCTTTCTGTCCTTGATTTCCTGAAGCTTTGACTCATGCATCATCTGTGCATCATACAGACGATTCTTATATACATACTTCTCGTCCTTAAGCTCCTGCTTATCTGTCATGCCGGAAATTGTGCGCTCGTGCTCTGCTTTCAGCTTCTCACGAACTTTTACATATTCTGCATTCTCAGCTTCCTTTTGAGCTACACAGCTTGCTACAACCTTATCGTAATAATCATTCTTAAAATGAGTCTTCAAATAAGATTCTGCATCTGCAATCAGCTTGGAAACTTTATCTTTATTTGCAGCTTCTACCTCTCTTGCCTTTACAAGAAGTGCCTGATCCTTTCGGATAATCTCATTCTGCTCCTCTTTTGTATAATTCTTATCTTCCTTTGTTAAAGAGATATGTGTCTTTAATGCCTGCACCTGATCAGAACCATCTACACGCAGGGCATCTATCTGTGCCTGTATTTTACCAACATATTCATCAATCGGCTTTAAAAGTTTTGCTTCCTCTTCTGCCGAAAGATATCTCATATCATTTGCCATAGCTCTCGTACTCCTCTCTATTACAAATACTTTGCACTAAGTCTAAGCAGTTCTTCCTGATTTGTTTCCTTGGTGTTTACAATTCCTGCCAGATGACCGTTTGACATTACACCGATTCGGTTTGTAATTCCAAGGATCTCCGGCATCTCAGATGAAACAACAATGATTGTCTTTCCCTGCTTAGCCATATCAATAATCAGTTCATAAATCTCGTATTTAGCACCAACATCAATGCCTCGTGTCGGATCATCCATCATGAAAATCTTTGGTGAACGCTCCAGCCATCTTCCAAAAATTGCCTTCTGCTGATTTCCACCAGAAAGATTTGCAATCATATCATCCGGTCCCATGCACTTTGTATGCATAACACGAATTTCTTCTGCAGTTGCTCTTACCATTTCATCCTTAGATAATGCAATTCCAGATTTATACTGATTCATATTAGCAATTGTTGTATTAAAGGTGATATCTGCTTTTAAGAATAATCCATCAGCCTTACGTTCCTCAGTAATTAACGCAAATCCATGATCCATTGCATCTTTTGATGAATGAAAATTCATCAGCTTATCATCATAGTAAACACGTCCGGCTGCTCTTGTACGAATACCAAATATCGTCTCAAGAAGCTCTGTACGACCAGCTCCAACCAGACCATATAAACCAAATATTTCTCCCTTTTTTACATCAAAGGTTATATCTTGAAGCTTCGGTGCATATTTCGTAGATAAATGCTCCACTCTTAAAATTACATCACCCGGTGTATTATCAACAGGCGGGAAACGATTATCTAATGATCTTCCTACCATAGCAGAAATCAATTCATTCATATTGGTATCACTACAGTTTTTAGTCATTACAAGAGCTCCATCTCGAAGAACAGAAACCTGATCACAGATCTCAAAAATCTCATCCATCTTATGAGAGATATAGATCAGTGAAATTCCCTGTTCACGAAGCTGTCTCATCATCTTAAATAATTTTTCAACTTCTGGTGCTGTCAGAGATGAGGTTGGCTCATCCAAAACAATCACCTTTGAATTATAAGAAATTGCCTTTGCAATTTCACACATCTGTCTCTTTGAAACAGACATCTTCTTCATCGGCTGTGAAAGATCTACCGTAATGCCAAGCTTACGGAATAAATCAGAAGCCTCTTTTTTCATTCTTCCCTCATCAATTACTCCGAGGGATGTTTTTGGGTAGCGACCAAGAAACAGATTGTCAATTACATTTCTTTCCAGACATTGATTCAATTCCTGATGAACCATTGCCACACCATTTTCCAAAGCATCCTTTGGACCTGTAAAGCTAATCTCTTTCCCGTCTAAAATTATTGTTCCTTCATCTTTTTGATACGTACCAAAAAGACATTTCATCATTGTCGATTTACCAGCACCATTCTCGCCCATCAGGCCCATGATTGATCCTCTCGGCACATCCATATCGATATGCTTTAGAACCTTATTTCTTCCGAATGATTTGCTCATGCCGCGGATCGACAAGACGATATCCTTATTGCCTTCTGCCATATCCTTACTCCTTTCAGAAAAAGAGGGTGTCAGAAGCTCTAACACCCTCAGACCTTTTGCTAGCAAAAAATCTCTATCAATTACTGCTTAAGGAGAGATGTATAAGATGCTGCATTGTCTGTCTTAACCATATTGATTGCGAATGCATCATACTCGCCTGGATTACCAAGACGGTTTGTAATATTAGACTCAGTCTGACCATCACCGCCAATGTATTCAACCTTTAAGTTCAGCAGATCATCATAGTTCTGAAGAAGTGGCTGATAAGTTGAGCTTAAGAAGTTATCAGAAGCATTGTAAATATTTAACCATACCTTCTTTTCCGGGCTCTTAGAAGCATCCAGCTGATTTGAAACCTTGCTGTATACCTTGGTAGAATCGGTGAAATCCTTATAATTATCTTCTGTGATTGCAATATTTAATGCGTAGTAAGATCTCTCATCTGCACTATATCTGTAATCAACACCATCTTCCAGCTTGTTGCCTGCTGCATCTGCAGTACCAATACCAGTATCGATATCTACACCGTCAAGTGCATTTCTTAAAACTCTCAGTGTCAGGTAAGCCTGAACGTCTGCATGCTGGGAAATTGTTCCGCCGTAGCCTTCTGCAATTGCTGCAACTGCGTCACTATTTGCATCATAACCAAATGTAGGTACTTCGTTCTCCTTTGCCCATGCATTGAACATAGACATTCCCATACCATCGTTGTTAGATACAACAACATCAATCTCATCACCAAAAGATGCTGCCCAAGTTCCGATTGCGTTACCAGCAGTAGCTGCATCCCATGTAGCACCTGCTGAGTTCTTCATTTCCTGTGCTGCCAGCTCACGGATGGTATATTCCTTTCCATCTACTTCAATGGTAGCATCCTGAACAATCTTTGAAGAACCATCTGTATTTGTTCCGATTGGAGCTGCATCAACTACTCCATCTTTCTCAACACCAGTTCCCAGTGCAGAACGAACACCACGTGTACGTGCGATAGAATCGTTATGTCCGATATCACCAATTGCTAAGATATAACCGATTACACCATCACCGTTACGGTCCATAGATGCTGCATTTTCCTTAATATAATCAAGTACCATCTGACCCTGAAGTTCAGCACCCTGATTTGCATCAAAACCAACATAATATGTCTTATCGTTAAAGTTCAAAGCGTCCTTGTCAAGCTCTCCTGTAGAACTGTTAGATGGCTGGCGGTTGAACCATACTAATGGCTTCTTGCTATTGTCAACACTCGTCTTGTTTCCTGATCCCGATCCTGAACTGCAGGCTACCAACGAAGTGGAAAGTGCTGCTCCTACAAGTAATGGAAAGATTCTGCTCTTTTTCATGATTTACTCCTCCTTTGAAGTATGTGCTTTATTAACTGTCCTTATTATATTATTCACAAGCGCATAATCATATAGAAAATTTTTATATGAACCATTGAAATTTTGTGCATTTTATTATTTTTTAACACTTTCCAAATATTGGTTTTATGATTACAGTAGTCATTTTGTTTGATTTTGCAAGGTATTAGAAATTCATTCTATACAGTTCTTCTATATTAGTTCAATTCTGATTTTTTATTCAGCAGTTTAGTGTGGTAAAAAGCTACAATATTTTATTGCTATTTCTTTTGCATGTCAGCATGATTTAAACCAAAAAATATATAAAAAGACGCTGCAAAAAACTCGAAGCGGTTATATGTGCATATATATCAAAAAAAGACAGCCACTGCAAGTTTTCTTACAGTGACTGTCTTTTACGCGCTTTCACACGCTTATTTAATTACTTTAACGTAAATTATTCGATGATAGAAACTACTCTACCAGAACCAACGGTTCTACCACCCTCACGTTATTTGAATACCGTGTTTCTGCATATTTTCTATGCTTTTGGGTGGCAAAATCCGCATAAAACTGCTGTTTTTGCATACTGTATTTTTATTTGCTTAAGTTCTTGGCACCGTTTTGGCACCGTAGGTACTTCATCTTCCTTTACTAATACAAACTGGAATTTGTAACATATTACAGTTTCTTCGTGAAGCATACAATCCTGTTCGCTTCGGTAAATCCCATGTTTTGGTGAAATAATAGATATAAATCCGTATAATATTTTTAAAGCACAATTACGGCAGCGTCAAGCCCCTCTACTTTTCCGTCAAATGCGC
>DAVZID010000065.1:0-18752 GCA_052273485.1 Lachnospiraceae bacterium | reverse complement strand
TGCGCATGATAGGCGCGGGTGAGCTGTTTCTTACTAAAATCAGCGAATCCGAATGGTTTTAGAATTGCGAAAGTTGCATAGCAACGGAGCAATTCGTGGATATCAGTTAGGGTCAAAAGGTATAATCCAGGCAGGAACGG
The DNA here is from genome assembly GCA_052273485.1 of Lachnospiraceae bacterium. Classification (GTDB taxonomy): domain Bacteria; phylum Bacillota; class Clostridia; order Lachnospirales; family Lachnospiraceae; genus Anthropogastromicrobium. The sequence goes on along the minus strand of DAVZID010000065.1, from coordinate 18,612 downwards.
ATTGCAGTGTGCGGTCTTACTTTTCCATTTGCAACAGCAACATGAGCCGGATGTACCGAATACCCCTTTAAGGATGCCTCATCGGTAAAGGTAGAATCTAACATCAGATCAGCATTGGAGCTCTCCAGTCCATTTGTGTGAACATGAATCTCAACCAGTCCCGGAATCTGTCCTGCTAATCCCTCAAGGCCTTCCTTAATACCAGCCTTGATTGTTTCTTTTTCTTCCTTTGAATACTCACTCTTTAATGTCCATAAAATTACATGCTTTACCATATTTTTTCTCTCCTGTCTATTTATTGACCTTATATTCGTCAATTTTTATCCTTCGATCTTGTATTCGTCGATTTCTTCTCTCACTCTTACGAGACGAATGCGATCTAGTTCAAACAGATCTTCTTCTTTTTCTGCAAAGAACTGAAGCTCAAGCTCATAGCGTCCACTTTTTTGTGTGCCAATTGAAGTTTTCCACACATGCTGTCCTGCCAAATCGTCTACATTGACAACACCAACGGCCTCACCGTTTGCCAGAATGCTGATTCCACATTCGGAAAGTGCAGTTCCTTCGATCTCGATCTCCCACTCGCCATCTTCCTTAAGCTCTGCGTAGCGCCATTTTACACTGCAGTCGTCTGTAATATGTACCAGTGGGAAACGTCCATTCTTCTCGGTAAGGTACGCACCGCCAGTCAAACCGCACTGCCAGCCAGCCTCAATTCCAGCCTCTGCATCCAATCCATGCGAAAATCCCTGGGAGGTCATCTCTACCTGCTCGATGATACCTCTCTCCTCATCCACCTCAATGCGTTCCACGCGGGCACGGCGCGCATATTTTGTGTTGTTGGAGGATCCATGATAAAATACATACCACTGATTCTCAATCTTTATAATAGAGCCATGATTGTTCCAGCTCTGTGGATCAATTCCGGTATTGTCGATGATGCGACCCTTTCGGATATACGGACCCTCAACTGATTTGCTGACTGCATAGTCCAGATTTGTTGGATGACCACCATTGCGATGCGCTTCGTCAATAAACTCACTTGCATAAACAATAACATAATGCTCGCCGATCTTGCGAAGTGAGGAAGCTTCATGGAAGCCCTGCCCATCATCATCCTTATTGATCAGTGCTTCATGGTAGGTCTCTGAACGCAATGTGCACATGTCATCATTTAATACTGCCATATGGCAATGGCCCTGACCCCAGGTATAATAATAGGTTCCATTGTCCTCGAGTACAGATGGATCTATGCCTTCGATTGGCTTTCCATCCATTGTGATCTGCACCGCATTCTCAAACGGACCATATGGATTCTTACTCTTGGCAACACCTTCGGTTCCATCCGAAAGGCAGAAATAAAAATAATACCACTCACCCTTCTTTGTGACATCCGGTGCCCATAAAAGTCCATCCGACCACGGCACACCCTTTGTAATGCCCTCATTCACGTACTCATCGGTTGATGCCAGCACTGGACCATGATCGGTCCACTCGGTTAAATCCGATATCGGTGCTGAATATACATGAAATTTATGACAGCAATACTCGCCATCAAACTCATCCTTTGAGCCATACAGATAGACTCTTCCATCAAATACCTTTGGCTCTCCATCCGGAATATAAATGTTCAGTGGAAGAAATGGGTTCTTCGCTCCACTGTGATATACGGCTCCGGCAGGTTCCTTTCCATATTCCATGTAAAATCCTCCAATCCTATTGGGGTATGTAATGGAAAACACTTTGACCCCAACCAAAAAGTATGATACCATGGAAAACGATTGTTGGCAAGTGATACTCCCACGCGCGTTCTTGCGAACGGCCGGGGTTTTCTGCGCTGAATCATTATAATCTTGATGTTGGGGTCAAAAGGTATTTTGCCCCCAACTGATATCCACGAATTTCTACGAAAGGACGCATTATCATCTATGAAACGCACACAACTAAAAAACTCGCTTTTGCTGCTTCTGACAGCCACCATCTGGGGTTTTGCCTTTGTCGCACAGAGCGTTGGCATGGACTATGTAAAGCCATTTACGTTTAATGGTGTTCGCTCCGCGATTGGCGCACTTTTTCTGATTCCATGCATCTTTCTGTTTCAAAATCGTTCCGGACAGTCCGAAGCATCATCTAGCACGACAACTTCTGCAAATCCATTGGAGCAAGCAGACCAAGCAGCAACAAATTTCTCTTCATCTGATCGAAAAACACTGATCATTGGCGGTATCTGTTGCGGTATTATTCTGGCGGCAGCATCATCCCTCCAGCAGATTGGTATCTCATATACAAGCGTTGGAAAGGCTGGCTTTTTAACCGCAATTTATATTGTATTAGTACCAATTCTCGGCCTTTTCTTAAAGAAGCGCTGCAGCCCTCTCGTATGGGTGAGCGTGGCGTTGGCACTGGGCGGTTTGTATCTATTAAGTGTACCAGATGGCTTTGGTTCGATCGGGAAAGGAGATCTTCTTTTGATTGCCGGCTCTTTTCTCTTTGCTGTCCATATCCTTGTGATTGATTATTTTTCACCGCGCTGCAATGGTGTGGCTTTATCGTGTATACAGTTTTTTGTATGCGCAGTCGTATGTCTTATTCCAGCATTGATTTTTGAGCAGCCATCACTTTCTTCTATCCTTGCGGCATGGGCACCAATTCTGTACGCTGGTATTCTCTCCTGCGGTGTGGGCTATACGCTTCAGATCATTGGACAAAAGGGAATGAATCCAACCGTTGCCTCGTTGATTTTAAGTCTGGAATCTTCAATCTCCGTGCTTGCGGGATGGCTGATTCTAGGCCAGACCTTATCCGTGCGCGAGCTTGCCGGATGCGGCATTGTTTTTCTGGCAATCGTTTTGGCACAGCTTCCGTGGCCACCTACAAAAAAATCTTAAAGAAAGGCATTTTATGGATCGAACACTTACCTATACCGTTTCCAACAAAGAAAGTGATCTGCGCGCCGACCAATTTTTATCACGCCGCGGCTTTTCCTCCCACTTAATGACACGACTTCGCAAGGATATGAAGCATCTTTTGATTAACGATATGCCAAGCCGCACGAATACACCTCTCCATGAGGGCGATATTCTGACCGTACATATCGTTGAGGAACATTCCTCCTACCATGTACCGCCTGTAAAACTGCCGCTTTCCATTGTCTATGAGGATAAGGATATTCTAGTCGCCAATAAGCCCGCCAAAATGCCGATTCACCCATCGATGGATAATTATTACAATTCGCTGGCAAATGCCCTTGCCTGGTACTATCGTGACAGCGGCAATTTTATTTTTCGCTGTACAAACCGCTTAGACAGAGATACCTCAGGGCTTACAGTAATTGCCAAAAATATGCTCTCCTCTGCCGTTCTTTCTAATATGGCTGTTCGTCACGCAATCACACGCGAGTATCTGGCAATTGTGCGTGGAGTTGTTACACCGCCATCTGGCACCATTACGGCTCCGCTCTCACGAAAGCCCGGCTCCATCATTGAACGATGCGTAGACTTTGAACACGGGGAGCGCGCCATCACCCATTACAAAACCTTAGAAACAAAAAATGGGCACAGCCTTGTCTCTTTACAGCTTGAGACAGGCCGCACCCATCAGATACGGATTCATATGAAATATTTAGGCTTTCCGCTTGTCGGTGATTACCTCTACAATCCAGATATGGAATTTATCACACGTCAGGCGCTTCACTCATGCCGTCTTTCCTTCCCACATCCAATTACGCAAAAGCCACTATGCTTTGAGGCGCCTCTGCCGGAGGATATGAGACGCGTGCTAACACCAGTGAACTGTATTACTCCACGTTTTTGAGTGCATCCGTCATCGGAACGGCTTTGATCTTCCGAATCTGGAAGAATGAAATGACTGCATACGTAATCAATCCAGCCGCGAGCACCTTCACGAGGTCGATCGGCGCCATATAAAATTCAAGATAACCAGAATACTCCGCAAAGACTGCTTCACAAATCACTTTCAGCAGCACAATACAAAGCCCAATTGTCACCACCAATGATACAACCGACACGATTGTCGTCGTGCGGATATACAAGCGGTTGATTTCCTTGTCACTGTATCCCAAAATCTTTGCCATGGAAATCGACTGCGCATTTTTCTCGATTACGACCTTGGAAAGCAGATACAATAACAGTGCAAACATAATCACACCAAATCCCTGAAAGAGAACCGCCATACCGCCCATAGACAAACGAAGCTGTCTGGAGGTCTTTGTCAGATCCTCTTTTGTGATTGTCATCGCAATGTTTTTCTGTGTCAAATCGGTCAATTCCTCATTTGAAAAATAGCCCGGATAATAACTACCCTTTGCAAAGGTCTCCTCAAACACATCGCGGTTCATAAAAACAGACAATGCCGCCGGATACGTGTACACACCCATAACAGTAAAAGAATACGTTTCCTCTCCATATTCCTCCTGCAGCGTAATCGTATCGCCTACCTTAATATGCTGCTTATTTGCATAGGCATTGGAGATAAGTACTTCATCATCTGCAAGGCTGCTCTTTATGTAGGCGCTGTCTTTTTGCACGCCGTATACCATCACTTCCTCGCTCTTATAGCGTCCTTCCTGTGTCTTTAATACCGTCACATCATAGCTTTCGGCATCTGGATTTTCTGTTTTTTCCTCGCTTACAAGCACATACTGATACTGTGCAAGAAGATTTGTTGTAATCTCCTTTTCAAAATGGTCTAACAGCGGACCAAACATACATCCAAACAACAAGATCAAATTTGCGAATAGAATTCCGATGAACAAAATAACATAGTTTGGAATGTTCTGAAACAGGATTCGCATACGGAACCGCTTCATAATCGGAATCGAAGTCTTTAAACGGAATGCCTTTTTCTTCTGTCTGCGACTCAGATCATGGCGCAGGAAACGAAGTGGCGAAAGACTCATCTTCTCTGCCAACATAATAAAATTAATGGCAAACATCAAAAGCGCCGGAATAACCGTTGTCTTGACAAATGCATCCGCATTCCAGATCGTAACATAAGTCGGAAGACTATAGCTTGCATAGTACAGTGCCGCCATGTAGCCTTTAAATACGGTGTAGCCTAAAATATTTCCAATCACTGCCGCAAGAAAGACAATGAGCATCGGCATTGCCATATAATGGCGAATCAACTCGCCCTTTGAGTAGCCTGACGCGCGAAGTGTACCGATTACCGCAGATTCCTTGGTGATTGTGTTGCTAGTAGTCACGGCAAATACAAACGCAATGATCGCAATGACAATATAAAGAAATGCCGTAAACATCGCATTATCACCCTTAATATCATCACCGGTAAAGATAATTGCCTGATTCACATACTCCGGGATAAATCCCTCGACACCATTCAGATTCAAAAGTGCATTTACATATAAGGTTTTCAAGAAGGATTCGCTGAGTGTCTTTGCTTCCTTTTCGTCTGCCGGACGCTCCTGGAAACGCCAGGAATAATTATAGTGAAGATGATCATCGCTAATTCGCTCAAAGCCTTCCTCCGTTACAATCGCTACACCAAAACGCATCGCATCAAACATCATATCGGATGTTGAGGAAAACAGCGCACTGTAATCAGAAAGTGCTACGAAGCCGCTAATCGTATAGGACACGTCCCCAAGCTCCATCACATCTCCGACTGAAATTTTATTGTTGACTGCATACATACGGTCAATCGCAATCTCATTCTCATCTTCCGGAAACGCTCCTTCCATCAGGCATTCCAGATCAATTTCGGTACGCTTCTTGAAAATACGAAGCGTGCTATCGACATTTTTTGTTGCCTCTTCTTTATAGAAGTTTGGATATACCACGGTTCCATCCTTTTGCAGTGCATTTAATAGACCACTTGACGCTTCTCGCTTAACCTCAAAATTTCCATCCTCGATATTGTATTTTTCAAAACTCTCATCGTAGGACTGTGACATACTGCCGTTTGCCACCAAAAAGCCAGATACAAGTGCGATCACACCTGCAAGAAAGACAAACAGAACAATGTATTTTCCCGCCTCGCTCTTTAATTCCCGAAGGAAACGTTTCTTCAATGGATTTGATTTTTTCTTTACCATTCCAGATCCTCCGCTGCTATACGCGTCTCATTGCGGCGATTCTCGCGAATCTGTCCGTCATGAAGCTTTACGACACGATCTGCCATCTGCTCAATTGCATTGTTATGCGTTACCATTACAACGGTATTTCCGTATTTGCGGTTGACCTGCTCGATCAGTTTTAAAATTTCCTTTGAGGTCGCATAGTCGAGCGCACCAGTCGGCTCATCACACAACAAAATATCTGGATTTTTGACAATGGCTCTGCCGATCGCGGTACGCTGCTGCTGTCCACCGGATAGCTGGTTCGGCAGCTTGTGGCGATGCTCATACAAGCCAAGCGTTTTTAACAGATCATCGACATCGAGCGGATTGTCGCTTAAATACGCGCCAACCTCTACGTTTTCTTTGATATTTAAGTTTGGGATCAGGTTGTACATCTGAAAAACGTAACCAAGATGCTTTCTACGGTACAGTGTCAGTGTTTTTTCATCCATATCGGCTGTTTTCTCACCGTTTATCGCGATATAACCGCTGTCTGCACTGTCGATTCCGCCGATAATATTTAAAAGTGTTGATTTTCCAGAACCGGACGGTCCTAAAAGCACGCATAATTCTCCCTTTTCAATTTCCATGTTGATTCCTTTTAACACTTCAATGCGACTGTCGCCCTCACCGAAATGCTTTTTGATTCCTTTGATCTCCAGAAACATGATGTTCCCCCTCTCTTTATCTTGATGAGGCTTAGCTTACATTCCGGAAGAAGTTAGCATCATCTAACTTCGTATTATACGAGCTTTTATAACGAAAAACAACCAGCATTGTTGATACTTTTTTCTCAACAATACTGGTTGTTTGTTATGGATACCCGGTAGTTTTACGAAGGACGCTACTATAAACTTTATTTCTCTGGTACTACAATCAGGTCTTTCGTGAAGTGATTCAGTACCTTGCATCCATCCTCTGTTACAAGGACGAGATCCTCGACACGCACACCAAAGTTTCCAGTGAGGTAGATACCTGGCTCGATGGAGAAGGTCATGCCCGGCTTTAATACGTCAGTATTTGCAGAAGAAACATCTCCTGCCTCATGAACCTCCTGACCGATGTTATGACCGGTGCGATGTACAAAGTATGGACCGTAACCCTGCTCGGTTATGTAATCTCTTGCTGCGGCATCGACATCACAGAAACGCACGCCCGGCTTTACAGCGGCAATTGCGCGCTCGTTAGCAGTTCTTACAATGTTGTATACCTTCTTCTGTTCTTCGCTTACATTACCCAAGAATACAGTTCTTGTCATATCGGAGCAATATCCGTTCCACAGGCAGCCGATATCAAGAATTACGCTGTCGCCAGATTTTCCGGTGGAATCGTCGTTGCTGTGATGTGGATCAGCAGCGTTTGCACCATAGCAGCAGATCGGATAGAAGGAAAATCCTTCTGAACCAAGATCGTGATAAATATCAAGCAGCTTATCGGCAAGTTCCTTCTCTGTATAACCTTTGTTGACCTCTTTGATCAAACGCTCAACCGCCAGATCGTTTAATCTGGAGGCCTCGATCATAAACTCCTGCTCTTCTTTTGTCTTGATCTGACGAATCTTATCAATGATATAAGAACCATTCTTATAGGTCAGACTCGGACGAAGCTCCATCAGGCGAAGCAAAAACTTTGCTGCCCAGTTTTTATCAATGCCAATCACGCCAGTTTCTGCAATCTTCTCAGAAAGAATTGCAACGCAGTCATCAACATCATCAACATACGTAACCGGCCAAATCGGATTATCTCCCTGTGGGTACAGCTTGCTGATTACAAGCTCAGTCTTGCCAGCTGCTGCATCAAATACAAGAACCATCAGACGCTCGCCCGGGTTCATGAGTCTTCCCATCAAATAATTGATGGAGGCAGGATCGCTTACAATAAGCTGATCCATGCCATTTTCCTTCATTGATGCAAAAACCTTTTGTGCTCTTTCTTTAAATACCGTCTCTTTTGCCATCTTGTTTGCCTGCCTTTCTGTCTTTATCTTTATGTCCATATATGCCAGACTTCTCGTTTTTACTTTGTTACCGGCGTCGGTCTGGACCAGTCAAATACTAATCTGGAATCAATCAGTGCAGATAAGCGATCGACTGCGCCAGATGACGGATCTACATAGGAGCTGATTGCCTCCCACATACGCTGTCCGTCGACATTTGCACGGCCCATACGGAAATATTCATTTCCAAGCTGTGTCCAGCCAAGGTTGGAATCAACGCTGCAGAAATAGCTAAAGCCTAACTCCTTTAACAGCTGATACTTTTGATTTGCCGGGTCATAACCTCTCCAGGATCCCTCATAGAGGTCCTCGCCCTGCGGATAAATGATAATATCTACATCGCCAAGTAACGGCTTTACCTCGCGATCCCACAGACGCGCATCCGACTCAAAACGCTCATAAGAACCAGAATCGCCGACCTTGTTGTGACCCCAGGTATGACTTGCAAACAGCCATCCATCGTCACGGCATGCCTGTGCTACTTGCTTTGCACTCTCCTTATCCTGCTCGATATTCGGATTTGGCTGATACATAGTCTGCTTCTTCTTTAAGTTGTTCTCCAGATTCCATGAGAAATACTGATCAAAGTAATCGCAGTTGCTGTTGTACCAGAAATCACTTGTACGATATCCAAAAATACCCTCATATCCAGTCAGAGCAATGATACCCTTAGCGCCGCGATATGAAAAGTCTGGATGCGTCTCAACAAAATCATCCAGAATCGGAACAACATCGTAGGAACCATAGCTTAGGCTGCCATCTGGATTCGTATATTCACTTGTCGGCGTTCCATCCTCACCAACAACGAGCTTGCTGGCAAAGCCATGACCTGTCATGTACTCATAGTAGCTGACATCATCAACCGACAATACAAATGGCTTCTTTCCTTCCGGAAGATAAATCGGCTGATGCTTCATAACCTGTGTGCCATCTGCCTGTGTCTCATAGGAAGCCACATCGTAGATGCTGACAAGAACATAGCCTCTAGTATACATTTCCTCAAGAATACGGCAAAACTCATCTACGGTAGTCATTACATAATTGTAATCCTTTACCTTATTCATACCATCCTGCTTGCTGATTGCGATGTTATCATCAAAGGCTCTGCTTGTATCAACAACAAGCGTATGGAAGAAAATATGAGGAATTGTGCTGTTATCTGCGTAGACAACAGCCTCGCTCTTTCTCTGCTCATAATCTGCAATGGCTGCTGTATAAGCTGCGTTGCTCTCATAACCAGATACGGACTGAATCTTTGCAATCGCACCATCATAATCATACATCGCTGCCAAATAATTAGCATCATCAAGCACACTATCACCAGTCTTTTCCAGTACATATTCCCATGCCGGCTCTGTTTCCATAGAACCTGCCTGACGCTCTGGAACAATCATATTTCCATTTGCATCATTCTCATATGTCTGCGGCTCCATCATAGTTGCCTGTCCTGCTGCCTGTGTCTGACCATCTGCTGATGACTCAAACTGTACTGCACTCTCAGTCTGTGCCTGTGTCTGGTCCTCGCCATCACTCGCTACACTTGTCTGTATTGCTTCCTGTGTTGCTGGAACCGTCTGTGACACGGTCTGTGTATTGCCCGTTTTTCCTCCGAAACCGACAGTCTCACCGTTTCCTACACGGATAATCTGCCAGATCAGAATGCCGAGCACGGCTAACAGAAGGATCAGCAGCGTCACACACACCACAATCAGGCCTGTGCCTTTTTTCTTTTTTTGCTTGTTTTTTCCTGTATCTTTCTGACTCATGTTTCTCCAATCTGCCGGGGCTTTCCCGGCGTATTTCTTATTCAATCGGCTCTTGTAATAGAAATGGGAGCTGCAGAGCCCTTCGTAACCTTCCCAGCCGATTGCACCGAAGATGATTGTACCTCATTTTCGTACAAAATACCATAACATTTTTCTTACGGACTTCTTACGTCACTCCCCCGCAATCTGCTCTTTCACATTTTCTATTGCCTTTTGCAGCTGATTGTCCTCATCCTTCTCGATCGTCAGCTTCGTCTTAAGGTCCTCATCAAGCTCTACCTCGACATCCGGCGTGATACCCGTTCCGTGAATGCAGACGCCATTCGGTGTAAAGTAACGTGATACCGTAATCTTAATCGCACTTCCATCGTTAAATGGAAGGATGCTCTGCACAATTCCCTTTCCGAAGGTCTGTGTACCCACGATCGTGCCAGCCTTGTAATCCTGGATCGCACCTGAAAAAATCTCAGATGCGGACGCACTGTTTCCATTGACAAGCACGGCAAGTGGCAGGTCAAAATAATGCTCGGCATCGGAGGTATAGGTATCGCCCTCACCATTTTTATCTTCGGTGTAAACGAGGGTACCCTCTGGCAACATATAGTCGAGCATATCCACAACACAGCTAAGCAGTCCACCTGGATTGTCACGGATATCGACGATAAGTCCCTCCATGCCCTGCGCTTTCAAGTCATCCACAGCGGCAATATACTGATCGGATGTAACCTCATCAAACTCCGTGACCTGAACATAACCAATGTGATCATCGAGCATCTCATAGGCAACGGTCGGCACCTCGATCTGTTTTCTCTCGACCGTAAAGTCATAATATTTCTGCTCCGACTCTCGGTATACGCGAATATCAACGGTAGTTCCGCCCTCTCCCTTGATCCAAGAAACGACCGTGCTGACATCCGTGTCGCTGACATCGTTTCCCGCTACTTCAACGAGTATATCGCCCGGCAGCATACCTGCCTCGGCACCTGGGCAACCCTCAAACGGGCGCACTACCGTGATCACCTTTGTCTGAACATTCTGTGATACGACAACACCGATCCCCTCATAGCTGCCGCTTGTCGACTCCATCAACGTCTGATATTCATCTGCTGTATAATAGCAGGAATATGGATCATCGAGTGCATTCATAAAACCCTTATAAATATTGTCCTGATACTTCTCGGCATCTGGTGTATCAAACAGAAAATACTGATCGGCACACTGTTCAAGCAGCTTTAATTTTGTCGTAAGTTCGTCATCAATTGCCTCTTTGCTTTCTGCCTCAAGAACAGACGCTGAAGTCTCTGCTGCCGTATTTGACGCATATGCCGTGTGAAGCGCACCATAGCGCGAATGTGCATTCACATAGACACCCGCAAGCGAACAGCCAAGTAGCGCTGCCGCTGCTCCAACTGCCATACCTGCTGCAAATCCACTGCGTTTTCTCTTTGGTTTTGTTTCATTCTCATTTTCTCTTTGGTTTTGTTCCATTTCCTGCTGTTTTTCTGTCTTTTCCAGCAATTCCTGCTGTTCGTCTTTTTCTTCCACTAACATCCGCCTTTCTTCGTTGTCCGATCCGACATGAATGAGTTTTTTTCTTTGCCTTTCTCATTACAGCATAACCCAAATCAGACTGGACCATACTTTTGTATCCTACTTTCCAAAATCATACCGCTGTCAGTATGTCCATCAAAAGCAAAGAGGGAAAACAGACTCTTGCGTCCGTTTCCCCTCATTCCCTACCTTGGAGTTTTAGTTCTTCTCCATATAGTTCATATACTTAACAACCATGAGCGCAATCTTGAAGGTGATCGCATCCTCGAACACACGCAGATCCAGTCCAGTACTCTTCTGAAGCTTGTCCAGACGATATACAAGTGTGTTTCTGTGGATATACAGCTGTCTGGATGTCTCGGATACATTCAGGCTATTCTCAAAGAATTTGTTGATTGTCGTAAGTGTCTCATCATCAAATTCATCTGGAGACTTGCCATCAAAAATTTCCTTAATAAACATGCGGCACAGCGGGATCGGAAGCTGATAAATCAGACGACCGATGCCAAGCTTGGAGTAAGCAACGACATTTTTGTTGCTGAAGAAGATCTTTCCAACATCGAGTGCCATCTTTGCCTCTTTGTAGGATCTGGATACTTCCTTAAGCTCATTTACAACGGTTCCATATGCAACATGTACCTGGCTCATCGCCTCGGTATTGAGCATGTCAACCATCACCTGTGCAGTCTTCTCAAGGTCTTCAGCGGTCTCCCCCTGCTTTACCTCGCGTACAACGATGATGTTCTTCTCATCAACTGCGGTGATAAAATCTTTCACTCTTCCGGTAAACAAACTGCGTACCGTCTCGAGTGCATTGATATCCTTCTCATTCTTTGTCTCAATTACATAGACAACGCGCTTTGCAGATACTTCAATATGAAGCTTCTTTGCGCGATTATAGATATCTACCAACAGCAAGTTATCAAGAAGCAGGTTCTTGACAAAGTTATCCTTGTCAAAACGCTCCTTGTATGCAACTAACAGGTTCTGTACCTGGAACGCTGCAATCTTTCCTACCATGTAAACATCATCACTGCTGCCCTTTGCCAGCATTACATATTCCAGCTGGTGTTCATCAAATACCTTAAAGAACTGGAATCCGGCAACCACCTGGCTGTCTGCCGGTGACAGTGTAAAATTCACGATGGTCTCCGTGGTAATCTCCGGATCACCAAACGTAGATGCCAGCATGTTTCCGTCGGTATCGCATACACACAAATCAATTCGTGCGATATTTTTCAGCCCTTCAATTGTACTTTGCAAAATCTGGTTCGAAATCATACTTTCCTCACATTCCGCCGCCGTAGCAGCTTATAGTTTTCACAGCTTACCGCCATTCCTTCTTATATTGTATAACATTTTTCGAGAAAAAAAAAGGGGAAATGTAATTTTTTTACATTTCCCCTTAAAACTTCTTAAACAGTTTCGATTAGTTTAATACAACCAACTCGCTGTCCTTATCGAAGATGTGGATTCTGCTCAGGTCAAGACCCAGGGTTAAAGTATCGCCTGGTCTAGCAGTTGTTCTTGGGCTTACACGAGCGGTAAAGCTTGTCTCGTTGATATCGAAGTACAGGAATACCTCAGCACCCAGAAGCTCGTATACACGGATTGTAGCACTCAGAGTAGCACCCTGATAGTTGTTCATATCGCCATCATGAATATCCTCTGGACGGATACCGAAGCAAACTTCCTTGCCAACATAACCCTTCTGAACTAATACCTTGCCCTTCTCATCTGGAAGAGTGATATCAGCGTTACCAAACTGAACATGTACCTTGTTGCCTACCTGAACAACCTTAGCATCGATCAGGTTCATCTGCGGAGAACCGATGAATCCAGCAACGAACTTGTTAGCCGGCTTGTCGTACAGGTTCTGTGGAGTATCTACCTGCTGAATAACACCATCCTTCAGAACAACGATTCTGGTACCCAGAGTCATAGCCTCGGTCTGGTCATGTGTTACGTAGATGATGGTTGTACCTAATCTCTGATGCAGCTTGGAGATCTCGATTCTCATCTGTACACGAAGCTTTGCATCCAAGTTGGACAGAGGCTCATCCATCAGGAATACCTTAGGCTCACGCACGATTGCACGACCCATAGCAACACGCTGTCTCTGACCACCGGAAAGAGCCTTCGGCTTACGATCAAGCAGATGCTCGATATCAAGAATCTTAGCTGCCTCATGAACCAGCTTATCAATCTCAGCCTTCGGAACCTTTCTTAACTTCAGACCGAATGCCATGTTATCGTATACGGACATATGCGGATACAGAGCGTAGTTCTGGAATACCATCGCAATATCTCTATCCTTTGGCTCTACGTCGTTAACGACCTTATCACCAATCTTTAACTCACCAGAAGAAATTTCCTCCAGACCTGCGATCATACGAAGGGTAGTAGACTTACCACAACCAGATGGTCCTACGAAGATGATGAATTCCTTATCTGCGATCTCAAGGTTGAAATCCTTAACGCCAACAAAGCCGTTTGGATAAACCTTAGTTACATTCTTTAAAGACAAACTTGCCATTTGAATTTCCTCCCTAATTTTCGAAACTGTTGACAGTCAGTTTTCTGATGTATTTATAATACATGATTTCATATTTTTTTACCATACTTTTTTTTACCAAAAAAGACGTTGTATTTTTATATATGTTGTACACATAATTTTCATATTTTGTTAATAGGTTGAATTGCTGTTTTTTAGTACATCTCTACAAATCCTTCACCCAATACTTCTCTCGAGTCGTTAACTATAACGAACGCCTTGCTATCTACCTCTAAAACCACATCTTTAATCCGTGCAATTTCACGAGGAGAGATCACACAAATAAGAATGGTTTTGTCTTGATTTGTGTACATGCCGCAACCATGTAGTCCCGTGACGCCTCTGCCCAATTCATCCATAATTCGGTCAGCAATCGTTTTCGCTTGATCTGAGATAATATATAGCATTTTAGAAGACGTACTGCCCTCCATCATTCGATCGGAAACCTTTGCCGTCAAATAAACTACCACAATTGAATAAAGTGCAATGCGTGCGCCAAAGACAAACACACCAACCGCTGTAATGATCACATCGAGAAGCTGCATCAATTTCGGTAATGAAATATGAGGAAAGAAATGCTGCAAAATCGCACCGCACATATCGGTGCCACCCGTCGTTCCTTTTCCTAAAAATACAAGACCAATTCCAATTCCCATGCTGACACCGCCAAAAACAGATGTCAAAAATAAATCTGGCTCATCCAACAGCTGCACATACGGAATCACTGCGAGCCAAAAGGAAAGAAGAAGCGATCCTGCGACCGTGCGCTTTGCAAAATCCCATCCTTTTATTTTTAACACAATTGGAATCATTGGCACGTTTAAAATAAGGTTGGTCACCCACAGCGGAATTCCGCCAGGAATCAGCCCCTGTGTCAACTCCTTTACAATAATTGCAATTCCAGTAAAGCCTCCTGGAACCATTCCATCTGGATCCAGAAAAAGCTGAAGGGATATTGCCATAATTGCCGTACCTGCCACAATCAGCAGATATTCGGCAAACCTTTTTTGTCGAATTGTAAGTTTTTGTAGCATATTTTCTCCTTAAAAGACAAAGAAAGCAAAATCCTGCGGAGGATTTTCCTTTCTTTTTTCTTTCTATTCTTTTATAATTCTTCTCAAAGTGCCTTTGTTGTCTGTTTCTGCTACCCATATTGCGTAGCAAGACACATTCTACACAACACATTTACACAACATACTTTACTATAGAAACGGAGTTTTTTATGAATTCATATGAGTCCTCTTACACACTACTGATCGGCCACCGCATCCGAAATGAACGGATCGCTCTTGGCATGACTCAGGCCGAGTTTGCAAAACTTCTCGGCATTTCGCCAAGCTATCTGGGTGCTTTGGAGCGAGGTACACGACCAGTCTCACGAAGCATCATGAACCGCCTTCATGAAAAGACACATATTTCCTACGACTATCTGCTAGATGGACTAGAAAAGCCAGAAGACAACGCACCGCCCTTGCAAAATATCGTTGCAGAGCCAGAGCATTACCGGATCCGGCGTGATATTGGCCTGCTTCTTGTCTCCTGCTCTTCGCGTGAAGCAAAAGACTGCTACCAACTTATCCACACCTACCTAAATCATTTACGGAGCACTACAGCATCAGCCGAAACACCATAAAGAGAACACAGACTGCCACTGCACCGATAAAAAACGGATCAATCAGTCTGCGTGGTCCTCTTTTCTTAAGTGCTTCTTTCTCTCCACCGCGCAGAACCCACGCAAAATAGTCTTCTCTGTCACATAGCTTTGCCAAAAGCTTCACTAATAATACAACAAGTATCGTTGTCACAACTGCGACAATACCAATGATGACAACTGCCGTAACCATATAGGTTTGCTGGAAGACACCGGAAAGCTCAAGCGTAGCGCTCTCGTCAACGCCCGATGCCGTCAGCGATGTCAATGCATTGATTGCCTGTGCCGACTGGAAGTTAATCAAAAAATGCATTACCATGGACGCATAGATGCTTCCAGATGCTTCAACGACAGCTGCAAAAATGACGCCAAGTGCAAATCCATAAGAAAACTGATTAAAATTCAGATGCATCAATCCAAAAATCAATCCACTAATCAGTGCAGCCTTCCAGAAGCCATGGCTGCGATAGCCATGGAAAAAGACACCTCGGAATACAAACTCCTCACTAAATGCTGGAATGATCGCCAAAAACAGAATGTTCATCCAGCCCGGTCCACCTGTCATCTGTGTAGCAAGACTAGCTGCTGCATTCGGCACAAACATCGAGCTAAACAGATTCAAAAATGACAAAAGCGGCATTGAGAGAATCGTAATGCCAACCAGACAAAGGAGTGCACCAAAGCTTAAACGGCGATGGCGAATCTCTTTATGAAGATTTATATGCTCCTTCGCCGTGTACCCCCACACTGGTATCAAGATCAAAAGCTGTGCCACGAGAAGATCGGCATAGATCGGAAGCTCCCTATTTCTTGTCAAAAACGCATATACATAGGAGCCTCCAATCGAAGTGATCACTACGAGCAGAAACGTCAAATTTAATTTTGCTGTTTTTGTCATGCTTACTTCTCTTTTCTGTAGCTGATTCGGTTGTCGCCGATCTCAATCTTTCCTTCCTTAAGCAGATGACCAAGTGCACGCTTAAATGCATTCTTACTCATCTTAAGCTCTCTCTTAATCTTCTCTGGCTCTGCCTTCTCGCCAAATGGCAGATAACCACCAAAGGAATCCATTGCACGAAGAATGTTCTCGCTGTCACTATCCATCTGCAGGTATGCCTTGTCACGAACTGCCAGATTTAGCTTACCATCGGCACGAACCTCGGTGACACGAGCATGAATCTGGTCGCCGGTGCGATAGTTGTCATAGATTTCCTTCTTTGGAATCAGTCCGAAATAGCGATTGTCAACCGCAACAAATACACCGATCTCTGGGTTTACACGGTATACCGTTCCTGTTACCTGATCGCCCTTTTGATATGGGCTATCATTGTGAAGGCGCTCATATACCTTCATCGTTGCACAAAGACGGCTGCTCTTATCCAGATACAGCGCTACGAGACAATGCTCTCCTCTTCTGACCGGAACGGTCTGCTCCTTAAATGGAAGAAGAAGATCCTTCTCCAGTCCCCAGTCTAAGAATGCACCAATTCTTGTCTTTTCCTTAACGGTCAGCACAGCCATCTCACCCATCACAAGAAGCGGTCTTCTGGTCGTGGAGATGATACGATCCATGGAATCCTTATATACGAATACCTCGATCTCGTCTCCTTCTTTTGTTCCCTCCGGGACCTGCTTTCTCGGGAGCAGCACGCTCTCTCTTTCTCCCTCATGTCCCAGATAAACACCGAACTCCTTCGTACGAAGCACGGTCAGCGTCTGCATTTTTCCTAACTCGATCATATTTCCTCTCATTCTGCCGCAGCTTCGCGGCCCTTTGTATTATAGCTTCTACTAGAATGCTACTTTTTACTGAAATGCAATCACTGCATATGCAGTTTTTTCATCTTTCTTTAGCTGGACAATCACCTGTCCATCCTCTTTTTTTGTGACAACTGGAATCATCGTATCACCTAAAAGCGCCTGATAGCGGTACTCGGCACGCACCTGATGCAATACAAAATCTGCTGGCAGGTAACGGCTTGCCATCAGTACATACTGCGTATTATTGACGTGATGATTGCTGTCAAGGTGCTCGGTAAGTACGGTAATCGGATCCATGACGATGCCTTCCTTCGGCGCCGCAATCTTGCGGTCCGCATATGGCATATCAAACGGCTCACCCAACTCATACGGACTGCTGTCTTCCTCTGTTATGCGCACCGGACGCATCGTGGACGTCTGAACGAACACCCAATTTGAATTTGCAATTACACACTGTGTTCCGTCTGGCCTCTCGATGCAAAAATTTCGCATGCCAAGCGTTCCTTTAAAATTGTAGGCCTGTGTTCCAATCACAATCGGATCGCAGCACTTTGGACGCTCCTTTATGATAATCTGCCAGGAATTTAAAAGCCACACGCGATCACGTTTTTTCAACACTTCAGTTCCATTGCCCACATCTTCTGAGTGAAAGACACTGCAATCCTGAAGATAATTCATAATGCCTGCCAGTGACAGCTTCTCATCTTCATCGGTCTCGCTAAAGCGGACTCTGCTGGTAAATGTATACATAAAATTTTCCTCCATCCAAAGCAAACGAATGCAACAAACGAATGCCCGTCATACCGAACTTCATTATATCATTTCTTTTTCGGAAAAGAAAGTAAAATTTTTTCTTTTTTTGCAAAAAGTGCTTGACATTTCGTTGAAGCTGTATTATTATAAATATGTTGTTTAAAGCGCTATCGCCAAACGGTAAGGCACTGGACTCTGACTCCAGCATTTTCCAGGTTCGAATCCTGGTAGCGCTGCTAACATAAAAGACGCTGTGATGAAATTTCATCACAGCGTTTTTTTTGCGAATGGCGTCCTGTCATTCATCGAAGGACCTCTCGTAACCCCTCCTGGTAACATAAAGGCACCGCCTCATCACGAAGCGATGCCTTTTATTCTGTCAATTTTTAAAGGGAAGTATTATTATTTTCTTGATGTTGGGGTCAAAGGGTATTTTGCCCCCAACTGATATCCACGAATTGCTCCGTTGCTATGCAACTTTCG
>DAVZID010000064.1:0-19031 GCA_052273485.1 Lachnospiraceae bacterium | reverse complement strand
TTTGATTTTTCGCCATGTTGAACATCTCCTTTGCTCTTTCTTTTTATAGTATAGGCTGTTCAACTTTTTCTGTCTACACTTATATACTAACACCACTATACCGATGATGGATATAGCGGTACAAACTTTGACAGACCGGATTGGAAGCGATTGACTGCTGACATTGAAGAAGGAAAAATCGAATGTGTTATCGCCAAGAATATGAGCCGAATCGGCAGAAATTATCTGGAAGTAGGATTTTATACGGAGGTTCTATTCCGTGAAAGTACACGCCTTTCAGATGAATCAGCTTAACTCGAACATGCCGTGATACAGCTGATAATACTTTCCTTTTTGCTCCAGAAGGTCATCGTGATCGCCTCTCTCGACAATCTTGCCCTGCTCAAGCACCATAATCGCATTCGAATTGCGTACAGTGCTCAGACGATGAGCGATTACAAAGACGGTTCTTCCTTCCATTAACTGATCCATGCCCTTCTCGATCAACGCCTCGGTACGGGTGTCGACAGATGAAGTTGCCTCGTCAAGAATCAGCACTGGCGGATCGGCTACAGCTGCACGCGCGATCGCAAGAAGCTGACGCTGCCCCTGTGACAAATTCGCACCATCAGCTGTTACGAGCGTATCGTAACCGTGCGGAAGACGACGGATAAAGGAATCGGCATTTGCGATCTTTGCTGCCTTTTCAATCTCCTCTTGTGTCGCATCGAGCTTTCCAAAGCGGATATTCTCGGCAACGGTTCCAGTAAACAAGTGTGTATCCTGAAGAACAATACCGAGGGAATGGCGAAGCGCATCTTTTTTGATGTCGCGCACGTCAATTCCATCGTAAATGACGGATCCGCCCTGCACATCATAGAAACGATTGATCAAATTTGTGATCGTGGTCTTTCCGGCTCCGGTGGAACCAACAAACGCAATCTTCTGACCCGGTTTTGCATAAAGACTGATCTGTTTTAAGATCATGCGTTCATCATCATAGCCAAAGTCGACATGATCGAAGCGCACATCACCCTTTAATTCAACTAAGGTTCCATCCGGCTTTTGCCAAGCCCAAAGACCAGTCTTTTCCTTGCATGGAATCAGCACATCCTTTTCCTTTTTCACACGAACAAGATCGGTCTTTCCCTCGTCGATCTCCGGCTCCATATCCATTACCTTAAACACACGCTCGGCTCCGGCAAGTGCAGCCAGTAAGAAATTGCTCTGCTGTGTAAACTGGTTGATTGGAAGGGCGGCCTGACGTACAAAGACTAGATAGCTGGCTAAGCTTCCCAGATCGGTATGACCGTTTAAGGCTAACAGACCACCTAGTACAGCAACGATTGCATAGTTGACATACGAAATGCTGACAACCATTGGAACCATTGTGGCGGCATAGCCCTGTGCGCCGGTTCCTGCTTTTCTCAGTTCCTCGTTCTTTGCACAAAATTCCTCAAAGCTCTTCTGCTCGTGATTAAATACCTTAATAACCTTCTGACCGCTAATCATCTCTTCGATATAGCCATTTAATTCACCGAGACTTGCCTGCTGCTTTCCATAATATTGCTTGCTTCTCGCACCGCTGAACCGAATATACCAAAACATAAAACCGTAGCAGACGGTTACGATTAAGGATAGCTTCCAGTTTAAAATATAAAGCATCAGAAGTGTTCCAACCATCTGAATAAAGGTCTGAATAACCATTGCAAAGCTGTTGTTTAATGCATCGGAAATCGTGTCGATATCATTTGTAAATAAACTCATGATGTCGCCGTGCTTTCTCGTATCAAAAAATTTGAGCGGAAGCTTCTGCACATGGGCAAACAAATCATGGCGAATATCGTAGATTACACGCTGGGCAACCTTTACCATCGTCTGAGAATAGCCCCACGCGGAAAGTGCTCCGATTCCAAAGATTACGGCAGCTACGGCGACACCTGCAACCAATGTGGATACCTTGCCGTCTGCGAGATTGTTTACAACCGGACGAATCATATAGGTTCCAAGAAGATTTGCAATTGCGCTGATGCTGACAAGAACGGCCACAACAAAGAGCATTCGCTTATGGCGTCCCAGGTATGATAAAAATACGCGAAGCGTTTGACCAAGATTTTCTGGTCGTTTATTATTCTTCTGAGCCATCGTCATCGCCTCCCTTCATCTGTGATGCATATATTTCCTGATAGATTGGATCACTCGAAAGCAACTCTTTATGCGTTCCGACACGGTGAATTTTTCCATCGTCAAGAATCACAATCTGATCAGTATTCATAACGGAGGTGATACGCTGTGCGATGATGATCTTTGTCACATCTTTATAGTCGGCAAGCGCAGTTCGAATTTTCTTCTCGGTTGCGGTATCGACTGCACTCGTAGAGTCATCAAAAATCAAAATTTTTGCATTTCCAAGAAGCGCACGCGCGATACAAAGACGCTGCTTCTGACCACCGGACAGGTTGTTTCCACCCTGCTCGAGCATCGTGTCAAGTCCATCCGGCATTCGATTTAAAAATTCATCCGCGCAAGCCGCACGACATGCCTTCCAAATCGTCTCATCATCCGCCTGTGGATTGCCCCATTTTAAGTTATCGCGCACGGTTCCTGAGAACAGCACATTTTTTTGAAGCGTAATGTTTACGCTGTCGCGAAGCGCACTCAAATCATAATCGCGCACATCAATGCCGCCGACACGAACAACGCCTGTTGTCGCATCGTACAGGCGCGGAATCAGCTGAACAAGTGTCGTCTTTGCCGATCCCGTGGTTCCGATGACACCGATCGTCTGGCCGGCCGGAATATGAAGATCAACATTTTCTAACGCGTATTCTCGAGCATCCTCGCGATATTTAAAGGAGACATGATCAAAATCAACGCTGCCATCCTTGACTTCTTTCACACCATTTTCCGGTGAGGTGAGAACAATATTCTCGTCAAGCACCTCTGCGATACGGTGTGCGCTGGCAAGCGAACGTGTCAGAAGAAGGAACACATTTGCAAGCATCATCAGCGAATTGATGACCTGCATAACATAGCTTAAAAATCCAGTCAGATTTCCAACTGCCAGCTGCGATTTTAAGATCATGTTGCCGCCAAACCACAAAATCAGGACGATTGTAGTATACATGACACCTTGAAAGGCCGGAAGGTTCAGCACGGCATAGTGGAAGGTGGTCTCACTCGACTTTGCCATATCACGGTTTACCTGCTCAAATTTGTCCTCCTCATACTCGTCACGGACAAATGCCTTGACCGCACGAATTGCGGTAAGACCCTCCTGTACCACCTGATTTAAGCGATCCATAATACTTTGCAACCTGGTGTACATCGGCGCAACCTTGCGCACAATCAAAAACAGAATAATACCTAAAATTGGTGTGCACACCACAAAGACAAACGCAAGCTTTGGATTCATATAGAAGGAAAGACCAATTCCCATAATTAAAAGGGACGGACCTCTGGTGATCGGACGAAAGCCCGAAATAATCATATTTTGAAGTACATTGACATCCGTTGTCATTCTTGTGATCAGAGACGAGGTTACAAAGTGATCCAAATTGGAAAACGCATACTGTTGTACCCTTTCATACTCTGCCTTTCGGATCTCGGCACCCCATCCATATGAGGCTTTTGCCGAAAAATGGGCATATGAAAGACCAGTGACGAGTGCTCCAAGCGCGAGCAATGCCATCTGGACTCCCTTTACATAAATATAATGGACATCGTGATTTGCCACTCCGATATCAATTAAGTTTGAAATCATGATCGGAATAAACAGCTCAAAACCAGTCTCGATCATGACAAACAGCGCACCGAGAATCATGTCCTTTTTGTAAGGTCCCATGTACCCGAACAGCCGCTTCATATCTTTCATAAATTCAACTCCTTTGCTGTTTTTTTACATCACTATTATACAGCAAAGGAGTTTTTTTTGACAATGTGCTATTTTTACGGTCTTTTGGTCTTTTTTTACCTTATTTTCTCATCCTGCATAACACGCTCATAGGAATAGCCACGGTCTGAGTGCATTGGTTTTGGTTCAAGTGAGAAATACACAACACCATTTTCTTTGACATTTAATTTTATTGAAATATGTGATTGTTGTGATGATTGCTGTGATTCTTGTAATTCTGGCATAGATGCAATACGCTTAGTGCGAATCTGTGGACACGCTGCCTGCTGCAAAAGTGTTATTTGGTCTTTTGTCGGATTGGCCGGTTCGCCCAAATCATGCCATACCTTTAACGGATTGCAAGTTTCTTCATCGACCGTCTGCGTCAGAAACAGATATGTATCTGTGGATGCCGTGTGTGGAACCGATATTATCAGATTCAGGCAAAGATCGTTCCCTAAACGTGTCCTTGTCGCATTCCATGCAATTCCACGGTAAGATCCATCGTCGTATTTCATTACAACACAAGTATCATCTTTGTACACGCAGCTTCCCTTTTGAAGCTTTAATTTTTTAAAGAAAGCAAAGGTCCAGAAGGTCGGCTTTGGAATGCAGCCGTTCGCGACAAGACCAAAGCCGCCATGAAATGGCGTAAATGGCACGCCAAACTCCTCAAATACATCGCCAAATGTCCAGTAGGAATACGATTCGTTATCATCACCAAGACGAGAAAGCTGATGCGCAATGTACGCTGCATTCTGATTCGTATCATGAATTGGACAATTTGGCACGTAAGAAGTATTAAATTCAGTGATATGAATCGGCAAGCCCTTGAAACGTGGAAAACTGTCGATAATCTCTCTTGTCGTGTGAAGATTTGCAAAGCCCTCCTTGGGATCCATCAGCTCGATGTAGCTATAATGGCCTTCGGTCTGTGGTGGTTCAGAGGTATAATGATGGCGCGTCACAAAGTCAACGGCAATGTCCTGCTCATCACAATACGTTAAGAAAGAACGAATCCAAAGCTCATCCGTTCCGCCGCAGACAGCCGGTCCGCCAACCGTAAATCGACGATCTAGTTTCTTGATTGCATCAAATGTTTTGTGAAACAATTTAAAATATTCAGGCATGTCTGCATTTTCCCAGAAGCCTGGAAGATTTGGCTCATTCCACACCTCGATTGGCCATGTGACAACTTCATCGGTGGTATAGCGCTCACAAAGATGTGTCAAAAGCGCCGTGACCATATCGGTCCATTTTTTATAATCAGCCGGCGGTGTTGTGTTTCCCTTCCAATAAAAGATGGTCTGCGTTCCCGATGCCATTTTCTGTGGCATAAAACCAAGCTCCAGAAATGGACGCAGTCCAAGGGAACGATAGCTGTCCATCACACGATCCAGATAGGTAAAATTGTACTCCGACTCACCGTCTGATGTCTCCTGATAAATGCCCATGTCATCACAGAACAGACCATGCCCACGGATGTGAGAAAAGCCAATTTCCTTCTGCACAAGTGCCAGCTGATCCTGATACTCCTTTGTTAAAGCCAATCCCATGCGGCCTGTTCCAATACAAAAGTCGACTTGATTCTTAAAACGATATTCTTTGTCACCTGTTATCTGAATTGTTTTTTGTTCACTCATTTTCTTTTCCTCCTGCCCACAGATGAATCTGTTTTACTGATTTTCTTGTCTGTGTCCATTCTAATTTAAGATAGCGCAGAAAATAAATTCCTGTTGTCCGATATACATTATTTTCTCTTTTTAGTTGAATCGGTTTCCATTCCAAATCATCGCGAAGCTGTGCAAAAATAGTCTCTGGCCACTCCTTATCTGCATTTTCTCCAAATACAATTTCTATGCAATTGATTTTTCTCACACCCTCAAGGTCTACCATCACCCAATCGCACTGTTTTGTTTTCGCCAAGCATTCCCTCGCCTTGTCTGTTGCCTTATCCACTTTCTCAAATCCATTCTTTGGCATCCAGCAATTTTCATCGTCTGCTGTTACGAAATAGGGTTCATGACCAACTTCAAAGCTAGATGCAAAAACTGGATGACGTTTTGCTTCATCGTATCGTTCCCTGCGCTTTGGCTCTCCAATCACATACGGCGGTGGAAGCATTGGATTTAATACAATATTTGCTGGCAACGGTGCTCCCTTTGCCAGAATGCTGATTTCGGCAGATTTAACACCGTTTGCCTCGGCACGAATCACATTTTCCCCTCCGTACCAACTTCGAAACTCAATTGCTGCCATTCCATCTAACATACTGCTATTTTTTGGCGAAAATGTGATACTCTTTCCTGTTGGGAAAATACCGTTTCCCTTTACTACCGTAAGTGTCAGCTCCATCTCATTTGCAATCGGAGTTCCCTCTTTATCCAAAAGTTCGGCACAAATCCATGCATCCTCCTGCCCATTTGCCGCAAACTCGCTGACATCACTGCTTAAGCGAATCTGATATGGAATTCCTTTTTGTTTTGGCTTTGGCGCTTTCTTTCCTGTTAGATGCTCGCGGTACCAATACCAACAAGCCAATGGCAGACGATAATAATCAATCATGCCCATGGATCCCATACCATCCAAAATACTGCCATGGAAAAAGCCACACCACAAAATTTTTCCGCTTCGCCACGGATAATCAATCTCCGTTCCATCCGTAAAACGCGGCTCAAATGTTCCTGGCCGCTGTTCAATGCTGCTTCCATATTCCGAAACCAGATTTGGAAAGCCCGGATTATGATAAAGCGCGGCACCATCGCCATTGTAACCTGCCAAATCACCTAATACATCAAAGCCATCCCGCTGCGCACCGCCCACTGCCGCCGGGCGCGACGAATCCAATTCATGAGAACGCTTTACCATCTTTCGAATCAGTGCTTTTGCCTTGTCCTTTACAGGGCCATCCGTAAAAAAGACTTCATTGCACATGCTCCAACAGATAATTGATGGATGATTTCGCTGTGAATGAATCATTTCCCCTAGCTGGTCAAGGCAGCTTTTTTCAAAGACAGCCTGATCCGATTCGTTCGGTGGGTATGCGCTTGCCGTCCAAAAGCCCTCCTGCTTATCGCCTCCCGTTCCCCAAAAGCACATCTCCGACCAGAATAGAATGCCTTCCTCATCACAGACCTGTGCAAAATAAGGATGATGTGGATAATGAGAGCCACGAATCGTATTCATACCACATTCTTTTATCATTCGAATGTCTCTACGAATTCCTGCGCGTGTGACGGCATCTGCCCATCCGGCATGGTCTTGATGAACATTCGCTCCAAGAATGGCAAAATGCGAACCATTTAAGAAAAATCCTTCGTCCTTGTCAAAGCGCACGGTGCGAATTCCAATGCTTGTGCGCACACAGTCAAGTTCGGTTCCATTACAAAGTACACGGCTGACCACTGTGTACAGCTCTGGTGTATCTGGTGACCATGGCGTAATGCCTGTTAAGGAAATTGACTGACAAATGGTATAGGATGTAAGTGGTGACAATGCTCTTGTAAGAACTTCTTTTCCTTCACAAATACATGTTTCAAGCAGCATTGAACCGAATTCAGATAAATTGGATTCCTTCGATACATGCACCTTCGTTTCAATTTTTAACTCTGCGTGCCAGCTATCCTTTTCCTTCTTTAACTGTGTCGTCTGCACAAACACACCATCTTCTTCAATATAGTCATGTGCGGTAAGAATCAGCTGCACATCGCGGTAAATACCACCATTAAACTGGTGCTCTCCCCCGCGCGGTGCAAGTGTTGCATCCCACAGATTATCCACACAGACAATTAGATGATTTTGTCCCGGATATACTTTTTTCGTCAAATCAACTGTAAATGGTGTATAACCGCCCCTGTGTTCCCCAACCTGTTTGCCATTTACTATGACAACTGCCTTTTGAAAGACACCAAAAAATTTCAAAAGGACACGTTTTTTGCAATCCTCTTCAGACAATTCAAACCATTTGGAATAGGTTCCATATCCCACATAAAATTCCTTTTCCATAAAGTAAGGAATTCCAAAAGAGTGCGGCAGGCCAATGTCCTGCCAACGATTGATCTCATCCGATGAATCCTCTACTTTATCGCCATAGGTAAATTTCCAATCATTATTCAATAGTCGATATTCTCTCATGATTTTTTCTCCATAATTTGATCAAACAATGCGGCACAATTAAGCGTATTCTTTCATGAAACAACATTCCACGCTCGATCTTTCTTTGTATTTGCTGCACTCCTTTTCACCAAATCTGATATTTTCCGGCAAGTGCCAAAAATGCAAACATATACAGGCAATTATCGTAATAGCGGCGCTTTCCTGTGCGAAGCGGTGTCTCCCAAAACTTTTTTACCCACCAAAGTGCAAGGCTTACTTCATCCGATGGTTCCTCTATGTCTGATCGTAGGGTATTTAATACGGCCAGACTTCCCTCTGCTGTTGTCGCAAGCAGTCCAACCGGATGAAGCGCCTTCTGATCCAAAACAGTGCCATCTACCTCATAGGTCATATATGGATTTTCCTTATTGATAACACCGAGCGTATATTGTAAACGGGCTACTGCCTGTGTCTGACCAACATCCTTTTGAAACCATGCATAATCAAGTCCAATATTCGCTGCAGTACGATAGGCATCGCTGTAAAACCAGTCGTGACGTCCCCACTCAAATACCTGTTTTACTGGTGAACCATCAAACTCTGCATATTCTGGCGACATACCCGTTTTCGGGTGACTGGACCGCTTCATAAACTCACGGCTGACACGCGCAGCCTCTGCCCAGAATGGACGGTCCTCTTCATATGCCCACTTAGCAAATAGCTCATAAAAATGAGGCAAATGATAGGATGGATCCGTAAATGAAGAGCCTGGTACAAACAAAATCTGTTTATTTTCCCGATTCCACATCGGTTCTCCTGCCCTTCCATTTTCTCCCTTGTGAATACAAGCCCGAAGCAGCTCTTTTGCCTCTTTTTCATAAGCAAAAATACCTTCTCCGTCTCCCCAGCGGTGTGACGCAAAGAACAATGCCATTGCAAAATATTCTTCTCCGTCCGGCGCTGGACCATATGAATTTTTCGTTCCATCTGTCTGGCAGGACCACGCAAAATAGCCCTCGTTCTCGCCCTCTTCCATGTACATATAGGTCTTTGCCCATTTCCAGAGACGGTCAAATTCTTCTTTCATGTTTAACTGCACGCAAAGCATCATTCCATAGGACATGCCTTCCGTGCGTGCATCGTTATTTCCAGTATCTTCAATGTAGGCCATGTCGTCCCCCACCGGAAAATACAGTCGTTCTGTTTCATCGTAAAAAAAAGTATAAACCAGCTGTGACAGGCGTTCTGCAACCTGTGCATCGCTGATTCCAATTTCGTTCCAAATATTTCGATACTTTCGTTGTTCCATGTTTCTTTCCTCCTGATAATTTTATTTTCACTCGCCGAAGACGCCTTCGTTGAACTCCCGGGACTTCTATGCTATACTATAGGAAATATCTTGAAAATCTTAAAAAGGAGTCTTCCCATGAATCCCGGCTATTTATTTTCTCTCTCCGATGCAAAACGTGCCCGCTACCGCAACCAGCCAGATCTTGCGCACGGCCGCCCGATCAATGAGCCTGAAGAATACGAACACCCACCTTTCGTTAAAAATGCTGCCTTTCGTCTCTGGTACAATGATCAGCCTGACCGCTACATGACACACTGGCACAATGCCACTGAAATGATTACAGTGTTAGAATGTGATTATACCGTGACGGTGCAAAATCAAATTTTCCACCTCAAACCGGGTGATATCTTAGTCGTTCCGCCGGGTGCGTTGCACTCGATTCAGGGAAATCCAAAGGGCGAAGGCTCCCGTTTCATTTTTCTGTTTGAGCTGACACCATTTACTTCGATGTACGACTTTCGCTTTGTTCGCAGCGCATTTTCTGGTGCCGTTCTGATCAATCAAACAACCTGTCCGACGATCTACGAAGAAGAAATCACAGCGATCATGCAATGCGCCGAGATTTACTGGAGCGACAGTCCCATTCGTCTGCTTCACATTTACTCTGCTTTGCTGCAATTTCTGACACGCTACACGAATCTTTCGCTTTCCGGTCAGATCAAGCCAGCCGACTCTAAGTTTGAAAATCGTACCATTCAGGCACTCTTATCTGAAATTGAGACCGATTGTGCACACATTCCCTCACTTGAGGATGCAGCCACACAGACCGGTCTCTCAAAATTCTATTTTTCCAGACAGTTTCGCAACTGTACGGGCCATACCTACTGGGATTACATCAACCAAATTCGTTTAAAGAAGGCCTCCCAGCTTTTAGTCGAAACAGATGATGCAATCTGTAAAATTGCTCTTACCTGCGGCTTTCACGATCTTTCTTCTTTTAACCGCAGCTTTAAAAAGAATATGGGCTGTACGCCCGGCAAATACCGCGCACAAAATAAGTAACATGATCGGTTCGTTTCACAAAAGCAATTCGTCTCACCGCTAACTTACGTTACGATAGCGTCACCCCTTCGTCGCACCGAGCGTCACACCCTTTACAAAGTACTTCTGCAGGAACGGATACACTACCAGAATCGGCGCAGATGCAACGATTGTAACAGCGGCACGAATGGATGTCGGTGTGATCGTATTTGCAACCTGCTGTCCGTTTCCGTACACACTGGACAAATCTCTTCCCGACTGTGTAGCCGATGATAAGAGTTTCATCATCTCATACTGAAGTGTTGTCAGACTTTCTTTACTAGAGCAATATAAAAACGTATCAAACCACTGGTTCCATGCACCGACTGCACACCACAGTGCAACCGTTGCTAAAACGGGCTTGCAGCAAGGAAGTACGATTTGCCAGTAGCAGCGAAAATGACCGGCGCCATCCACCATGGCAGCTTCCGTCAAGCTCTCTGGAAGTCCCTGAATAAAGGAACGGATGACGATGATATTGTAGACACTGACAAGACCCGGAACAACGTAAACGGCAAAACTGTTTAACATTTTCAGATCCTTGATCAAAAAGTAATTCGGAATCAGTCCGGCTGAAATGTACATCGTCACAAGAAAATACGACGTGATAAATTTCTTTGCAACTAGCTCTTTTCGTGACAGCACATATGCGATCATGGAGCCGATTATTACACCAAGAACAGTTGAAATTAACGTTCTGAGTACAGAGTTTAAAGCCGCTGTCAGCATCAGCTTATTTTTAAATACGCTCTGATAGCTGTACAGGGAAAAAACTCTCGGAAACAGCTTAATACCACCGCGAAGCGTATCCTGTGCATCATTTAAGGAGACCGCGATTGTATTCCAGAATGGATACAGCATGACAACGATCACACACAGCATAATAAACGTATTGATTATTGTAAAAACTACATTTCCTGGACGCAGCGCACGCTTGCTGATATGAAATTTCTTGCGCGGCCTTCTCATTCTTCTTCGTATCATAACCACTCCTCCTTACATCAGGCTGCTCTCGCCCATTTTATTTGCAATCGCATTGGTTGAGAATACCAGAAACAGCGAAATTACAGACTTAAAAATACCAGCTGCCGTTGCGAGTGAATAATTTCCAATATTCATACCATATTTTAAGACGAAAATATCAATCGTCTGAGAGACATCCTGTAACAGTCCACTTCCCAAAATGTACGGAACCTCAAAGCTGGCATTCATAACCCATCCAAGGTTCATGATTAACAATACAATAATGGTAGACTTAATGCCTGGAAGCGTGACATGCCACATCTTGCGAAAACGTCCCGCGCCGTCAAGTTCCGCTGCCTCGTAGAGTGACTGATCAATTCCAGCGATCGCTGCTATGTAAATGATGGAATTCCATCCAGTCTCCTTCCAGATATTGGCAAACGTGGTGATCCACCAGAAGTATTTCTGATCGCCCAAAAACAGAAGTGGTTCTTTGATAATGCCAAGTCTCATGAGCACGTTATTGACCGCACCATCATTTGTGGAAAGCATTTTTGAAATCAGGGAACATACGATAATCCAGCTTAAGAAATGAGGCAGATAGGATACAGTCTGTGTGATCTTTTTAAGAGGAAGAGACTTAATTTCATTTAATAACAAAGCAAATACAATGGCAAACACAAAACTAAATACAAGATTCATCACGGACATTGCCAGCGTATTTCGCATACTTCTCCAAAACTCTATATCTTCGAATAAAAATCGAAACTGATCAAATCCGACGAATTTGGATCCCCAATAACCCTTTGCCGGTTTGTAATTTTCAAACGCCATAATCCATCCCGTTAGTGGATAGTAGGAAAAAATAAAGGTGTAGATCATGCAGGGAACTAGCATGATGTAAAGAACTTTGTTTGTTGCAATTTTTTTCAATGTTTTACTTAACGGCTGTTTTTGTTTTTTCTGTTTCATCGACACGACCCCTTTCTCACAGCGCTTTCTTCTCTTTCTTATAAAACAAGAGGAGGGAAGTTACACCCTCCTCTTATCAAATGTCAAGCATTTACTTGCCCATCTTAAGTTCAATCTGTCTGTCAATCTCAGTCTGATATGCATCCAGATCAATTGCATTGAACTCATTTAAGAAATCTGCCCAGATGGAGTCATATTCTGCCTCATCAGAAGCGAGGATCAATCTCGGATAGAATTTCATTGTCACATCGGTAATCTTTGTGCTTGCAACTGCGGCTGCACTGCCATCCTCAAGAGACATTGCCCATACCGGATAATATGCAGGACGGATGATCGGATCGGAAAACATCTCTGCCGGATACTTGATTCCATAGCCTTCTAAGAAGCTCTGATCATAATCAGACTGTGCTGCCAGATACTCATCGGCTGACTCGTCCGGTCCACACGGCATGCCATCTTCGGTGTAGAGACCTACCCACTTTGGGCAATAGTTCCACAGTGGGAATCCGGTCTGGTCACGCTTCTGTGCGGTATCGTAATTGATTGCACGGCGCTCATCGGTCAACAGTCTTCCGGTTCCATCTTCATTGTAAACCCAGTCGGTGCCTTCCTCGCCCCACTGTAAGTAATCCTGTACCTCTCGCTGAAGCATCCAGTCGAAGAAGCGAAGCAAACGATCTGGATTCTCGCAGTTGATTGTGATACCGATACCATTTGTTCCGGTCGGAATACCATTGGACTGATCCATGTAGCCATCCTTTACGCCCGGATTGGTGATTGGAAGGGCAACATAGGTACGATCATATTTTCCATCAGCCTTTAACAGATTCATTGCGCTGCTGAAGTTCCAGTTCTGATCATAGAAACCAAGAACCGTTCCAGTCGTCAGCTTTGCGATGTACTGGTCATAATCCTGTGTGAAGGTGTCTGGATCGATCACGCCATTGTGGTACTCTTCGTTTAACTTCTTATAGAAATTATATGCATCGTCGCTGATCTGGAAGAAAGAGGTCTCAAATGTATCCTGATCAACAAAAATCGCGCCATCGTTTCCTGCTCCAAGAAGGTTCTGAACTGGATTTAACAGTGCCCAGTTACGCCATCCATCTGCCAAAATCTCAAATCCAGTTGTCTTCACACCATCAATCTCCGGATATTTTGCCATGTAATCCTCAATGATCTTGAAATACTCATCTACTGTGTGAATCTCTGGATAACCAGCTTCCTCAAGAACGGCCTTCTGAATATAGAAACCAAGACCACACTCAAATCCCGGTGCATTCTTAGTCACATCATTCTTCATGGTTCCATAAATTTCCATGTTGTACATGTGGCCATCTTCCTGTGTCAGATAATCCATTACCTGAGAGTACATTGCATTCAAATTCTCATACTTCGGAATCTCATCCTCAAGTGGAATAAATGCACCTGCATCCATCAGCTTTGTCGCTGCATCACCGGCAAAGATCGCATCTGGATAATCGCCGCCTGCGATCATAACGCCAAGCTTCTGATCCAGATCGCCTACCAGATATTCAAATTTTAAGGTAACACCAGTCAGTTCCTGAATCTTCTTGATTACCGGATTGTCATCAGACGGTGCAACACCAGGGTCACGCACAAAAATTGTATAGGTAATCGGATCGTCTGCATCTTCCATCGGTGTCAGTCCACCGTAGATATCAAGACTGCTCGATGCGGTCTCATCTGCCGCTACTGGAACTGCTGCCAATGTGCCAACTGTCATTGCCGATGCAAGAATCATTGTTAACATGCCACGTTTCTTCATAAATGCCTCTCTTTCTGAAACCACTTTCTCGTCTTATGTGGTTTCCTTAACTTGTTTGATGGCATTATTATACCGTGATTTTTCACAACTCACAATCCAGAAAGGTTCGCTTTTATTCCACTTTTTAAACCATTTTTATATGTATATCTTGCTCTGTATGCAAAAATTGCTTTTATTCATACTGTTTTCTTTCTATTTTTCAGTTTTCTTTATTCCTTCTCCTTTTTCCTGCGATACTCCGCCGGACTCATTCCCATCTCCTCCGTAAAACGCGAGATAAAATATTTGCTATCCCGAAAGCCAACCTCCTCTGCAATCTCATATATCAGTCGATTTGATGAGAGAAGGAGTCGCTTTGCCTCCTCCATTTTCAGGCGGTTCACATACTGCTTAAAGGTCTCCCCAGATGCTTGCTGAATCACTCGTCCCAAATACACCGGGCTAATAAAAAAATGTGCCGCCACCTCTTTTGCGGAAAGTGGCTCTTTGAAATGCTTTTTTATATAAGAAAGAACCTGTGATGCCGTACTCTTTTCATCTACGCTTCCCGTCGTCAGACAATCCGCTGCTATCAAAAACTGGTGCTTCACTGCAGCTTCCCACTCCTCATGACGCAGATACCAGGTATTCTCTCTCCAGTCAAACGTCGTCAGACAAACCGGTGCATCCGTTTGTACACGCGGATCGTTTTGGATCTGTGCCTTTTGAACATTCTGTATCGTTTGTATCTTCTGTGCGTTTTGTGCCTTCTGCAACAAATCCTGCAGCAGATAAAAAAAGCGATAATTGAGTTCCTGAATCATGACGATATTTAGCTTTTTCTGCACAGCCTGGGAAAGGAGTGCCTCCATACAACGCACGGCCGCCTCTTTGTCATCTTTGGAAAATGCGGTACGAATTGCTTCAAACCCTTCTTTTTCCTGTTCAAGAAACTGCACCTGCCCGGATATATTCGGATCACTCACAACCGTTTCCTCACTCCAAAATACACGCGTCATTAGCGCATACAAATGACGATCATAATCACTTCGAAAACGATTTTCAGATGAGGCAAAAATATGCTCATCCAATAAAATGGCACAGCTGATGCCCTGTGATTTCAACTGGTGGTGCAGATGACGTCCCAACAGATTCACGCTTGACTGGTAGGCATTTAGGCAATCCTCTGCCACCAGATAGGTCAATACGCACCCTCTGCTTCGCACAAACACGCATTGCTCAGCCTCAAGCTCCATCTCGATACAACTTCGCACCGCCTCATACGGAGCTTTCTGTTCCCTCGAGACAGCCTCTTTCAATGTATCTTTGAATGCTCCTTTAAACGTATCCTTTAATATCACACAATGCATTAAAAACGTGCCCCTCATCAACTCTCGCATCCCCGGCTTTTCGCTGTACAACATATTTTTTACCACATCCGCCTGCGTTAAGAGCTTCGCATTCGCCCGATGCACATGGCGCTCATCAAGTTCTGCTCTCAGTTCTTCTAGTTCTTTTATCAATTCATCCTCATCAAGCGGCTTGGTCAGATATGCCTTCACACCATAGCGAATGGCGGTACGCGCATATTCAAAATCACTGTATCCAGACAGCATAATCACAAATGGATGATACTCCTTCATCTCCTCCGCCAAAATTTTTAATAGACCAAGCCCGTCCAAAATTGGCATACGAATATCCAAAAGCAGCACATCTGGATGCTCTTTCTTGATCTTTTCAAGGGCATCCTGTCCGTTTCGCGCTGTTTGACAGACTCGAAAACCAACTTGCTCAAAGTCCACCACTGCCGGCAGACTGTCACGTATCGCTTTTTCATCGTCCACAATCATAATGGAATACTGATCCTGCATATTGTCCCCTTTCCCACTACACTCTCAATCTCAAATGTCATTCGCTCCCCATAGTAAAGTGCGAGTCTTCGGTATACATTTTTCAATCCAACACTCTTTCCTTTTGCATCTGCTGCCTGAAAAGAAGCGGTAAGCTGCGCAAGCTTTTCAGGCGTCATACCGCCTCCGTTATCTTCAACCCGAAGCAAAAGTTTGTTTTTCGTGAAATCAACACTCACATCAATGCCCACCCAGCGCTTATCCTCAATCGCCTCAAGGCCATGCACACAGGCATTTTCGACAAGCGGCTGTAAGATCATCTTTGGAATCTTACACTCATAAGCTTCCTCCTGCACATGAATTTCATAGGAAAACTCATCCTCAAAACGATACTCTTGAATATGCAAAAACTCATCCAGAAAGGCAATCTCCTCTCGAACGGTAATAATGTTATCCTCCCACTCAATCAGGTTTCGAAACATCTTTGCCATGTATTTGATCATCTGTGCGGTTTCTGTCTCGCCCTTAACGCGTGCCTTTAACCGGATGCTCTCTAATGCATTAAACATAAAATGGGGATTTACCTGACTTTGCAGTGCTAAGAAACGCGCCTGATTCGTCTCACGCTCTAACTGTGCCTGCTGTACCTGCGCTTTATACTCACGCTCAATCAGTTCCTCTAGCTGCGCACTCATGCAATCCATACTTTTTTCCAATACGCCAAACTCATCCTGCGCCGTGTTTTGTCCAACCTTTTTGACAAAATGCCCTTGTGCAATCTCATCGGCCTGTGTGACCAAGTGATCCAAACGTCTGTTGATATTTCCTGCCACCAGATACACACAACCAAGCGCAAATAAAATACTGATTGCTGCCAGAAAAATCGACTGAATTCGGCTCGATTGAAACTCCTGCGAGATCGACTTCATATCATAGCTTCCATATAAGGTAAGTCCAAAATCAGAAAGATCACGCGACAACAGCATGTGACCACTGTTTTTAATTTGCTCTGCATCAAAGGATTCCATGCTGCCACTGTTGGAATACTGATTTAGGGCGGCAATTACCTGTCCGTTTGTGTCTGCTAAAATCAAATTGGTAAACAGATTTGTCTCACGAAGAATTGTCAATAAATCCTCGCATTCCACATCAATACGTATCAACTTTTGATAGGTATTGTACTGACGATAATGATCAAATACACGAATCACGCTTAAGCTTCTGCTATCCGATGTCCCGGCAATACGGCGTGTCTCATGCGATGTACGAATATAGGTATTTTTCTCTCCAGGCAGTGGATACACATTCACGTAGTCTAACGTCTCCCCGAGTGAATCTAGTGCCATATCCTGTGTCTTTCTCACATATGCGCCATTAATTAATGTCGGGTTATCTGTGTACAGACGAATGTTTCGGATATGATAAGGGTATAAATTCATATCCGAAAACAATACCAAAAAGGTCTCCTGATACTGAATCAGGTAATCTAGATCCTTTGTATAATTTTTATCCAGACACTGGTACAGCGTCTCATTTGTCGAATAGCGTTTTTCCAGTGCGGCAGTCTCCGAGAGCACGGAACGAATTTTAAGTGTCTTATCATCGAGCGCCTCATTCACGGTCTTTAACATGCGCGCTTTAATGCCCTGCTCCGTCTCCAAATACGAGACTGCCTGCAAAAAAATCATCGGAAGCACGATACCGATACAAAATAAAAACACCATTTTCTTGATAAATGACACATTATAGAAGAAATGATGCGCCAGTTGCCTTCCCTTTGTCATCCATTGCCACCCCTTTTGCAATCTTTTAATTTTCCTTTTCAATCTCAGCGCTGACTTTTTGCACTATCTCCTGCATCTGGTTCCATTTTGCTTCCATATCTTCAACTAACTTTAACTGTGTACGGCAGCGATCAAGATTATGTGTTTCTCTTTCTATCTTAAAATACACATCGCCCTGAAGATAATCGGTCAAAAATCGAATACCATTTTCATAGGTCATCATTTTCGCACCCATTGGAAGAAGACTGATCTCAAGTGGGGTCAGTGAATTGTCGCATCCCTTTAAAAATCCCTTCGTGTATATCTCAAACAATTCCATACTACAGGATACAAGGCTTAAATTAGTTTCATCCTCTTCTGCTGTGCTAGCTCCAGTACGAATAGAATCACCAAAATCATTCATCACAAGGCCTGGCATAACAGTGTCAAGATCAATTACACAGATTCCCTTTCCTGTGAGATCGTCAATCATAACATTATTTAATTTGGTATCGTTGTGTGTCACGCGAAGTGACAGTTCTCCTTTTTCAAGACGGTTCATAAACTCACCAGCCATCTCCTTTCGCTCACGAATAAATGCAATCTCACGCTGTACATTTGCCGCACGGCCAAGAATGTCCTCTTTTACTGCCTGTTCAAATGCCTCGTAACGCTTTCTGGTATCGTGAAAGCCCGGAATGGTTTCATACAATGTCTCTGCCGGATAATCGGACAATAGCTGCTGAAAATGACCAAATGCATATGCACTCTCGTAAAACTGCTTTGGATTTTCTGGAAGATCGTAGCAGGATGCGCCTGTAATAAATTTATAGGCACGCCAATACTCGCCCTGCGAATCCACATAGAATGGTTTTCCATAAACAGAAAGAATGATATTCAACGTTTCTCTGGATGGATCGCCCCCGTTTTTCTCAATCTTTTTCTTCAAAAACTCGGTGACATTTACCACATTTTCCATTAGTTCTTCCGGATTTTTGAATACATTACGGTTCATGCACTGTACGATTACCTTTACCTGTCCCATTCCGAAAATGTCAAACTCTGCCAGATAGGTATCGTTGATATGGCCATTTCCAAATGGATAAAGATCCATCAATGTACCACTAAATTCAAAGTGACGGACGGCCTCGAGTGCATACTCATTTACGGTATGTCCGTTTACGATTGCGTCACTTTTTCCGATTGTTTCTACTTTCTTTTCCATGATGAATACCTCATTTTCTTTTTTCTTCACTATAGCACAAGGCAAAACGCGAAGCAAGATCGCCTTTAGTTAAACGGACGATTGTGTACATTGCAAAGGTGATACTCCCACGCGCGTTCTTGCGAACGGGCGGGGCTTCTTGAGACATGGTAG
>DAVZID010000063.1:0-19514 GCA_052273485.1 Lachnospiraceae bacterium | reverse complement strand
TTCATCTCGGTCATTGAATGGCCGAGGATTCCCGCGCCAGATTCCTAAAACCATTGATGTTACTGGAACTATACCCAACATTTTTCTTAACTTCATACAATTATCTCCTTTTATCTTTGTATTTTGTTTTCTGTATCTTGCTGGCTCTATTATATATTTAAATTTCATAATTTATCCATAGAATAATGTTTATCAAATATGGATAAATGTCGGCATTCTTTTTTCATTTTTTCTCATCCTTTAAAATTTGTCTTCTATATTGTTGTGGAGATATGCCAAAATATTTGCTAAATGCCCTTGAAAAATACAAAGAATCTTCAAATCCGCATGATGCTGCTACATTTTTAACAGAACGATTCGGATCTTGTAACATAATAGCGGCTCGCTGCATACGCTTTTCTGTCAAATAACTTTTAATTGACATTCCTGTATCTTTTGAAAACAATTCCGACATATAAGAGCGATTTAAATGGAGACGATTTGCTAATTCCTGTATATTAATCTTTTCTGCAAACGATGTTTCAATAATCGAAATCAATGTTCGAGTATATTCGTGTTGCAGCAAATCATTCTTTTCAAATCCTGAAATAATCTGGTCATCATTTCGCCCCTCACTCAACAGCTGAAAAATCTCATAAATACAGCCATGTATTCCAAGTACACCATCACCGCATTCTAAATACGTCTTAATATATCTTCGTATCTTTTTTAAAAGTCTAAATATCTCTTCTGTATTTGGTATTTGTATTACAATTATATCATCGTTAATAAATCCAATATCTTTCATAATTTGAGGAGCCCAGCCTCCCTCAAAACCAATGTAAAAATATTCCCAAGGTGCACTTATTGAAGCTTCATAATATGTGATCTGATGTGGACGTATTGCAAAAATCTGTGCTGCTCCTGCTTCATATTCCATATTTTCCACCTGAACAATTCCATTTCCTTTTACAACGAAGTGAAGTAACCAATGGTCACGAATCATTGGACCATACCCGTATCCACCATCTGTCTGATGCCATCCTACCTGAACAACCGACATTGGTAATTCTTCATTTTTATGCCCAAAATGGACAAAGCAATTCTTCTCTTGTATAGTTCCTTCTACACAGCGTTCTATATATTTCGCCATTTTTTCTCCATTTCATTTATTTGCTTTTAAGCAAAAATTGTCTGCTACGATACACAAAAGTATATCGCAACAGACAATCAAAATCAATATTTTATGTTATTCAAACCTCACCCTTAAGATCCTCTGCAGTCTCTTTGCACTCACCTGGGCAGCCAATCCAGTAAAGCAGCCTGTGATCATTGCACTTAGCATTAAAACAGGCAAATATGCTACTACGCTTATAGACTGTGTAATCACAATAGCTGCCAAAATTTGTCCGATATTATGGGCGGCAGCTCCGCACATGCTTATCAGCACAAGAAACTTTTTCTTAAGGAGTACACTAATAAGGCTCATGACAAGCCAACACAGAACACCGCCAGACAAACTATAAAAAAATGAAACCATCTGTCCGCCAAACATGCTTCCAAGAAGGATTCGCACGATCAGCACAAAGAGTGCTTCCTTTGGTCCATATAAAACCAGTACAAGAAGTGTTACGATATTGGCTAGTCCAAGCTTGATTCCTGGAATCGGAACAATCGGACCGATCATGGATTCTGCTGTAAAGATTGTAAGCGCAATCACTGAAAACATTGCAAGCGCTGTCATCTTTTTGATATCCATTTTATTTACTTTCTCTGCTGTATTCCTTTTATCTTTTTTCTTTGTTTCCATTTTTGTTTATTCTTTCTTTCTCAAAAAATCAGACAGCTGCCATATATATACAAGTTACGTACCGCATGGTGACTTTATTGCCTCTAGTATGTCAGCACATCAAATTCATCACCCGTTTCTTCTGGTGCTGCCGTGATCACAAGATGATTTGGCAGACACACAATCGGAAGAGAACCTTTTCCTTTCCACACTGTATGCATACAAATCTTATCTGGGCAGCTCGCACCGCTCACATGAATCCCGTCTTTGTCTACAGTAATCTCATTCCAGTTTTCTCCATCTTCAATGCGAAATGTCTCTTCGTGATCAGTTGAAATAATTTTAATTAGTGTGCCATTCTGATAAATTGCTGCGCTTGCCGCTTCTTGCTTTGCCAGAAATTGGTGCGCAGTCCAAACCGCAGACAATACGAATATCAAACTTAATATTAGGGCAATTATAACTGCTCGTTTCTTTTCGCTCATTCTTCCACCTGTTCATACGAGGAATCTGTCAATGTAAACATATCTTTTAGCCCATCTGTTACAATTACCTCTTTATCCTCAGTTACAAACACAGCCTCTGCCTGATAAGTCTCTAACAGCGGCAGACTGTCTTCATAGCCAAGCACAAAGCATGCAGTAGACAGGCCATCGCTTAGCCATCCGTCATCGCAGACAATTGTGACGGAGATCAGCCCACTCTCTGCCGGATATCCTGTTTTCGGATCTAAAATATGATGATAGCGCACACCATCTTCAATCACATATTTTTCGTAATCTCCTGATGTAGATATACTGCATGTTCCATCAATCGTTAGAGAACCAAGATACGATTCGCCATCTTCAGTGCGTGGATTTGCAATGCCGATCTTCCATGATTTTCCATCTGGCTTTTTTCCATACGTCAAAATACTTCCCCCAACGGATACCACTGCTGCGTCAGCATCTGCCTCTTCTAACATTTTTCGTGCTTCATCACATCCTATTCCTTTTCCGACTGCTCCAAGATCAATCTGCACACCATCTTTTAAAAACACTTCACCGTCACCCATACTTATTTTTTCCCAGCCAGTCTCTAAAAGAAGCTCTGTCAGTTCGCTTTTTGATGGAATATATGGATTGTCACTTTCCAGATTCCAAAGCTGCGACACTCGGCCTAATGTCGGATCAAATGCACCGCTGCTTTTTCTTGCAAGATCAAGCACATTTTCCAGATAGCTATATGTCCAGTTTGATGGCATAACAGACTCGTTCTCTGATGCATTTTCATTGATATTGGCAATATCGCTACCTTCAATGCGCCATGATAAATATTTATTCTCAATATCAGAAAGCATATCCATAATATCTTTTGCAGTTCCATCCGAACCATAAACACGGACGCTGCAGTCTGTTCCCATTGCAGTATCTGTTATGCTCTCACTGTTAGTCTTATCAGCCCAGACAAGCTGTGTGCCAATGTATGAACAGACCATAACACAAGTTATTTTCAAAAGATTAGCAAAACTTTTCTTTCGATTCATAAAAATCTCCCTTTTTCTCATTGGTTGCTGTTCTATATTCTGCAAAAGGCTGGCTACGAGTCATATGGCAGCCAGCCTTTTGCTTACTATATATTATTTCAAATGATGTTGGGGTCAAAAGGTATTTTGCCCCCAACTGATATCCACGAATTGTTTTATTACTGTGCTGTTACAGTTCCCTTTACTGCTGGATATCCAGTTGCTTCTAACTCAATCTCATAGGAATCACTTCCGTCAAATATCTTAACATTTCCATCCTGACCTTCGATTTCAGCATCCATATTTATGCTTCCACCCTCATTGAATAAGATACCTGCAATGCCCTTTGCCTTTACTGGCTCACCATTTACAACAACACTTGTTACCTGTGCCGCATAGTCTGCGCCAGTAAGTCCCTGCTCATTATCTGCGATTACAACAGCATTATTTTCAATAGAAACACTGCCTTCCTCTAAGCCAGACTCAACAAGTGTGCTTGACTTCTTGCTTGCATACTTGTCATCTGAGAAGGTAACTGTGTAGCTGCCTGGCTTTAAATCACCACTCAGGGTAATTACGTTGTCTTCTACGCTGTAAAGTCCATCTTCTACGGCATTACGTCCTGCTGCTACAGCCTCTACACTATAATCGCTGTCATCTGGTGTTGTATATGTGATGTTGATTGCAGTGCCATCCTTCTGATAAGTAACACTCTCATCTGTTGTAATGGAATATTCTTCTCCAAGAAGCTCCTTGCAGTACAGATCAGTCTCAATAGAGATATCATCCTGATCCGCCAGCATGTAAGTTACCTTTGTGATAGTCTTTCCCTGAATGTCAGCAAAACGCTGCCATGACGGTGTATTTCCATGTGGCTCAGTCATCTCTTCTGCTGCAAATGCAATCTCATTTGCGCGCAGCCATAAGTTATCCAAATGCTCAAGACCATAAATTTCTCCGTCAGATGTTTCAAGGAGTGCACCCTGAATATCAGCAGATTCAATCTCAAGACCGTCAAAGTCGATTTGATAATTTCCCCATGTTGAAACTGTTGCAAAGGAAACTGTTACATTTTCTGCCTCATTAGTTGTTCCAATTGTCTGGCTTAATGTACCATCAGAATTGATTACCTTATATTCAGCCGGAACTTCTTCTGAAACTTCTTCGAGTGATGACACGAACTCAACAAGTGGGTTGCTGCACTCGGTACCAGCTTCGATTGCTGCCTTTACATCGTTATACAATGTCTTTGGAATTGCCACATTTACACTGGATGGTCCTAAAATATCGGTTCCATCACCATTCTGCTCAAAATAGCTTTTCTCAAAGCGCTGAGATTTCTGGCTTGTCGCAGAAGTAACGGAATCATAAATACCTTCCTCACGAAAACCTGCAGCTGTTACCTTATCCTCTGCATCATACTGACCTGCAGTTGCATCCTCAAGTGCCTCTGGCTGTACATGATTGATTTCTCCATAATAAAAATCTGCATATGGAACATTAATCTTACCAAAGTAATATTCACTTGTCTCAATGCTTACTGTCTGCGCCTCATCCTCTGTGGCAGAAGCTTCCTCTGTCTGTGCCTCGCTTGTTGCCGGTGTGCTCTCACTCTTTAAAACTCCTCCAAAAGCGCTCATACTTCCTGCTGCCATTGTACTTGCCGCCAACACAGCTAATGCCATTTTTGTTCTCATAAATGATATCTCCTTTCTGATAAGGCATCTATCAGCTTCTGCTTGTTTTGATTTGCATACGCTGTAACTTTTTATTGCCGATGGCAGTTAGTATATTCTAACACGATCATAAAAATCAACACCTTTATTGAGAAAAAAAGACTACTTATATAAAAACAGCAATTTGACGTTTTTCATATGTTTTATTGTGAGTCCAAGTTAGTTATTTCTAACAATTTTTAATTATACTTTTTCTTTTATGTGAACTGCCTTTCTTTATTTTTGTCTGTTTTTTGTTAGTTTATACTAACTCTATGTCTTTTTTTCGTCTTTTTTGTGTTTCCTGTTTGCTTGTGATGTATTTTTTCTTATGTTACACTAAATTTATAATACCAATGTCAAAAGGTCATACAGCCGATGCAAACTCGCTTACAAGATAATTTTGATCTCTTGACCCTAACATCTTATATAAGTATAAACGGAGGTAATCAAATATCTATGTTATTTATTTTTTCACTGATCATCGCATCAATCTTTGCACTGACTGCAAAATCCACAATCAAACGTCATCCGTATCCGTGGTACATCGGTGCACTTGTGCTTACACTTTTTATATCACTATTTCCTTTTTCAAGGAATCTGCCAGAGGCTGTCACTTTCCTTCTTGATCTATTTCGCCGCGGTGCCCTTTCATGCGCACTCTGGTGTATTGTCATGTGGACAGGTGCCTTATCTAACGGTTCTTGGCTGATTAAGCGACTTATGCCAGTGCGCGGTGAGCTTTCCATCTTTGCCGCAATGCTGACGCTTGGTCACAACATTGGCTATGGAAGAACTTATTTCGTGCGTTTCTTTACCAATGCATCCGCACTTCCTGCCAATCAATTCGCTGCCTGCATCATTACAATTATTCTTCTTATCATTATGATTCCGCTTACTATTCTTTCTTTTCCAAAGATTCGTAAGCGTATGAAAGCAAAAAAGTGGAAGCAGATCCAGCGCTTTGCTTACCTATTTTACGCGCTGCTCTACCTCCACATTATGCTATTATTTATTCCGCTTGCCAAAGATGGCAAGGATGGCTACTATTTTTCTGTAATTATTTACACAGCAATTTTCCTTGGATATGCAATCTGTCGAATACGCAAATGGTATTTCTTAAAGAAAAAGCCAGAACACCGCCGCGAATTTACATCCATTTGCTTTGGCGTATTTCTTGCTGTTATGGTTATTATCTGCGCTGTTTCAAGCCCAAATGATACTATAGCTGATGGAAATTCAAATACAGAAATGACCGAAAATACAACTATCGAATCTGAGCCTATTTCAAAAGAAGATTCTCAGTCTTTTGATGACACTGCTCTCACCGATGGCGTTTATGAGGGAAAAGCCTACGGATATGATGGCGCTGTAAAGGCAACAGTCACAATCAAGGATGGCAAAATCACTGATATCTCCTGCAGCAGTGACGAGAGCGACCTGTGGTACTTCGATAAATGCAAAGACAAGGTTGTTTCTGAAATTCTTGAAG
Organism: Lachnospiraceae bacterium; assembly: GCA_052273485.1. Classification (GTDB taxonomy): domain Bacteria; phylum Bacillota; class Clostridia; order Lachnospirales; family Lachnospiraceae; genus Anthropogastromicrobium. The sequence goes on along the minus strand of DAVZID010000063.1, from coordinate 13,035 downwards.
CACAAAATACTGATGTTGATGCAGTTTCTGGTGCAACCTACAGCTCAAATGGTATCAAAAAAGCTGTGCTTGATGCATTAAAACAGGCTGGATTCCCAACAAACTAATTAGGCACACATAAATCAAATGAAATATGAAATACTCTCAGCTCCATTTGGTCTTTGAATTGCAATGCGTGCTAATTGTGACTGATCATCGGCAAGAAAAATTTTCTGCGTTTCACCTGGCTTAAGTGGTTCCAATGTGGTATAGCTTATTAAGCAGCCTGCCCCATCAAAGCCTGCCAGATGATATCCTTTAGCCTCATAGCATGGAAGCGCATTTTTGTTTGCAATCACAATTTCCACGCCTGATATTCTCTCATCACTATTATCATCTGTATTTACCGCCTTAATTGATGAAATATACAGTGGTGCACATTCACGCTTTACAGTTTCATATGATGGCTTTGGATTTCCATACATATCTGCCGAGCCGTGAACTCTGCGGCGAAGACGACCTTCACCTTCTTCGCCCATCTGTGTGCGATAATCATTTAAGCAAAACCATATGATTCCATTTATACCAAGCTCACGATAAATCTTCATCTTCTCCAGGAAAATCTGCTCACGTCTTGGATCACCGCCTGCGAAGGCTGGCTCGCAAAGACCAAACTCCGAAATTACCATAGGTGTTTCTCTGTGCGCATCCCAGAAGCGTGTAATTTCTTCCCTTGTATCTTTGTTTCCATGCCATGTGCCAATATAATCATTTGCCATGATAATATCACCAAGTGCAGTAGCATCTTGCGGCGTATTCCAAATGGTATTGGAAACATAGGACATCAGGCGATTGTGATCCTGCTTCAATATATATGACTTCATATTCTTTACATATTGTGCCGTTATTGTACTCTGTCCATCTAACTCATTTCCAACGCCCCATGCAATTATGGACGGATGATTAAAATGCGCCTCCAACATTTCATCAATCTGCGCTTTTGCAAGAACTTCCTCGTGTGTGACCGGCTCTTTTGGCTGGCCCCACAGAGGAACCTCTTCCTGAACAACCATGCCATTTCGATCACACCAGTCAAAGAAAGCGTCATCCTGCTGCCAATGTACTCTGGTGAAAATGCAGTTGCATCCCTTTAAAATTGTCAGCCAGCGCGCAATATCTTCCTTGGTCTCTGCATTTCCGATACGAGGATCTGAACCTGGCATCCACTCAGTTCCGACTAACTGTACATTTTCTCCATTTAATACAAACTGACCATCATGAGCGATTAGGCTTCGAAAGCCTATTGTGCTTTCCACACAGTCCATTTCTTGTCCATCTGCGACACGTATCTGATGAATACAAAGTGTATATAGATGTGGATGATCAAAATGCCAAAGCTTTGCTTCATTGATTACAAATGAAAACTTTGAATCAAACGGTGCCTCTCCTGTACAAACTGCGTTTCCTTTCTTTTCAGATGCTCCCTCATACAGCTCATATTTCCATATAAATGAATCTGAAGTTTCTTTATTTGAATCACAGAGTTCACCTGTCTTATTCATATTTCCCCACATGGACACCTCTGCCTCTATCATGACTGGTGCCTGATGAACACGAACATTTTCTGTCTGCTCAATCATAACATTCTGATGGATACGAACAGCTCTAATTCCATTTTTTTCACATACATTTAAGTATACAGGCCTGATAATTCCACCATCATCTGCCCAGTCAAATTGACGATCCCACGGCAATGCTTGAGGAGAATACTCATTTGTTCCACGGATAATCAGCTTATTTGTACCACTTTTTATAAAATCTGTGACATCTAGCTTAAAACTAGTAAATCCTGCACCATTGTGTGATCCAGCAGATTTTCCATTTACCCAAAACTGTACGTCACGATAAATACCATGGAAATCAAACCAAACTCGCTTATTCACCAACTCATTAGGAACCGTAAATGTATACTCATACCAGTAAACACCTCGATATTCTTCACTCTCGCTGTCTACATTAAATGTATGCGGAAGCATAACATTTTTTACTGTTTTATTTTGATTTTGTTCAAAACCAGTTATCTGCCAGCCCTGTTTAATCCCGATATTTTCAGGATCCAGACTAAACTTCCATCCTTCATTGACTGCAGTACATTTTCTTAACATGATTTTTTCCTCCAGTTATCTTTCTTTATGATATTGTTACATTATCACACCTTCGAGAAAAAATCATTGTTATGCCTTGCCATCTTGTTATAAAAAATTGCGTTGCCCCACTGTTTTTATTACTTATTCAATTGCTGCCAATGCCTGTGCCAGATCTGCAATCAAATCTTTCTTGTCTTCCAGTCCGCAAGAAATACGAACCAGTCCTGCCGGAACACCAGCTGCTGCTAACTGCTCGTCGTTCATCTGGCGATGTGTGGATGTTGCTGGGTTTAAGCAGCATGTACGTGCATCTGCAACGTGTGTCTCGATTGATGCAAGCTTTAAGTGCTTCATAAATGTCTCTGCTGCCGCACGACCACCCTTTAATTCAAATGAAACGACACCGCATCCTCCGTTTGGAAGATACTTCTTTGCACGCTCATAGTACTTGTCTGTAGGCAGACCCGGATAATTTACATAAGCAACCTGTGGCTGTGCCTGTAAAAACTCTGCTACGGCCTGTCCATTTTCAACGTGACGCGGCATTCTTACATGAAGCGACTCCAGACCAAGATTTAAGATAAATGCATTCTGTGGAGACTGGATACATCCAAGGTCACGCATCAGCTGAGATGTACACTTTGTGATGAAGGCACCACCCATGCCAAACTTCTCTGCATATGTAACTCCATGATAAGATTCATCAGGTGTACACAGACCTGGGAATTTCTCTGCATGAGCCATCCAGTCAAAATGACCGCCATCTACAATTGCACCGCCAAGTGCTGCACCATGTCCATCCATATATTTTGTTGTGGAATGTGTTACGATATCTGCGCCCCACTCGATTGGACGGCAGTTTACCGGAGTCGGGAATGTGTTATCCACAATTAGCGGAACGCCATGTGCATGAGCGGCCTTTGCAAACTTTTCAATATCAAGAACTGTCAGCGCCGGGTTTGCTATGGTCTCACCAAATACTGCTCTTGTGTCCTCGGTGAACGCTGCATTTAATTCTTCTTCGGTGCAATCTGGTGAAACAAAGGTCGCATGAATGCCCATCTTTGCCAGTGTTACAGCGATCAGGTTGTAGGTTCCGCCATAGATGGATGAAGATGCTACGATATGGCTTCCGCACTCGCAGATATTAAATAATGCAAAGAAGTTTGCCGCCTGACCGGATGAGGTTAACATCGCTGCACTACCACCCTCTAGCGCTGCAATTTTTGCTGCTACGTGATCGTTTGTTGGGTTCTGCAGACGGCTGTAGAAATAGCCGGATGCCTCCAAATCAAATAATTTTCCCATATCCTCGCTAGTATCATATTTAAATGTGGTAGACTGAATAATCGGAATCTGACGCGGTTCTCCGTTTCCCGGCGTATAACCCGCCTGCACACACTTTGTATTTAAGGTATAATCACTCACTGTTTTTTCCTCCAATTTTTGAATGTGGTCGATTTTTCTGACTGCATATATCATATCACATTCGAAAGCAAAATACCAGTACGTCTAAGGGTTTTTAACAATGTTTCCTTTCCTTAGACGTACTGGTTTCACAGCGATTCTTTTTCCATCAAAAAAACTTATAAACTTACAATCGTCTCCCACTCCATACTTTGTCTTGGTGCAAACGCATCGGAATCCAGATATTTATAAATTGCCCGAAGCAACGCTTTTCCTTCTGGATACTGCTGCAAATCCTGCAGTCCGAGTGTGGAATACAGAAGCTTTCCATTTCCGATGCGGCATTCAAATAGCTGTACCATCGGTCTTAGAAATGCATAGCTGTCCATCTCCGTGATAATCGCATCAAATGTTTTTCCAAGTCCTACTGTCTCTGGCAATACGACCGCTCTTTGATTTGCCATCGGCCACCACTGCCAGTTTGTATGACTCTGCGTTGGAAACTCCTTAAATAATGGATGATCCTTTTGAATCAGCTGCCCCATCGCGCCTTCTTGTCTGCCAAAGGTTCCAACTGACCAAAAGTCTGTTGAAAACTGTGCTCGAATCGAATTGTGGAAGGACGCTTCCTCGGACTTTGGCGAATAATACACGATGCCGCCGTTTTCAAGTACCTGCTTTGCCTGTGCATCCAATACCGTTGTCTCATAAACATGAGCTGGGCATTTTGGCAGTTCTTTCTTATAAATCCAGATCGGATAGGAATTGACTGCCTCTGCGATCTGCACGGTAAGCTCACAGCGAAGCGGAACTGAAATCGCACTAGTACGATTTCGTCCATTCCAGCTAGCGTCATTTCCAGTTTCATTCAGCCTGTTTCGATGATTCAAACCACATAATTGAATCTCCAGTGTTCCAACTTCGCTAAGTGTTCCCTTTTGGCATGAAACAGCGCTCATGCGGCCGCTCTTTACAGCAATCTTTCTTACATTTGACTTTGCTTCATTTAAGCTTGTTTCATCTGAGCTTATTTCATCTGCGTTTTCTTCTACTAAGCTTTCGCTTGGCATATATGCCCATAAAGTCCACTGTGGCTCACCATCACAGTCTGTCTTTCCATAATTGGCAAGCTGCACATTGGCACGAAGCGTCTCACCCTCCTCGTAGGTATACGTTTCGAGTCCAACAAGCGGAAGCTGCTCACGGAAAAAGGCATGAAAATGTTTTGGCTTTGCAAAGTCAAATGGCTTTGGCTCTAAATGAGAGTCGAGCATTCCGACAAGAGCGGTTCCCTGTCCCGGAAAATCCTGTAATCCCAAAAGGGAAATGCCGGATAGCTCTTTGGTGCGCATCGCAGCCTCGATCTCCTCGCGATAGCACAGTCTTGACAGCTCACCTGTTGCTTCAACGTACGTTTTCCACACCGGCTCTAAGCCCTTCTCGCGAACCATGCGCTGAATGCGTCTATAATTTGCTGGATCAGAAATGCCCTTAAAATGTGCCAGCTCATCAAAGTCTGGAAGCACCTCAAACTGACCGACCTCGAAGCTAAATACTGGCTTTTTGTACTGCTCTCGAATCTTTCTCAATGTCTCATCAAAGTTTGTCTTCGCATTCGGATACTGATTGTTGATGTAGCCCTTAATGTTGACCTTTGCCAGCTTTCCATGTGTTTTCTCGTAGGCGTCAACTGCTGCCGCCTCCTCTGGTGTCTCCGGATTTCCTGCAAGCGTTCCACGAATGCGGTCATTATAAAAGCTTTGTGATGCATAGAAATCGCTTTCCTCATCGCAGCCTTCATTTCCATAATGGGCATTTGACGCATTGGCATAAAGTCTTGTCGAATCCTGTTTTTTCGCATCCTGTATCATCTGATGCATTCTGCTTGTGCCAAGCGCACCGCAGTGAAGCTCATTTCCAAATGTCAACATGACAAAGGACGGATGATTGGCAAGCATTTTGATAATCTGACGCAGCTCTTTTTGATAATATCCGTAGCTTTCATCTGATTCAAATGCATGCTTCGGATCCCAGTGCGAAAGCTCTGGCTGCATCAAAATACCCATCTCATCTGCCGCTGTAAATGCAGCCTTTGGCGGACAATGCGAATGGAAGCGCACCATATTGATGCCATAATCCTTGTAAGTCTGCAAGATCGTTTTCCACGCATCTACTTCCATCGGAATGTATCCAGTCTCTGGAAACTCTGCACAGTTTGCCTCACTGCGAAGGAAAATACGTCTGCCATTTAATGCCAGGTGACCTTGTCCGTCATCGCCAAACGTGCGGATACCGAAATGAACTGTCTTTTCATCGACTGCTTTTCCATCCACGTTTTCTCGTTTTTCTTCTTCATTTTCAGTTGCCTGCTCATCGTTTTTATACAGCACAGCTGTCAGTTCATACAAATTGCCTTCATATTCATCCCAGCGCACTGCGGATGCTGCAACCGATACGTCCTCTGCTACAATCGTTTTTCTGGAATTGGAAGCCGTTAGACTAATTTTTTTGCGATATTCCTGTGCAAGTGCGCTGCTTTTTAAAACAAGCGTCCCTTCAAACGGTATTTTCTTTGCATCAACATCAATTTCCACGCAAAGCTTGCAGTTATCCTTCTTCGGATACACGCGTACCTGCGAGAAAAAGATCAAATTTTCCTCACGAAGACGAATGTATCCAAGCAGTCCATTCCAGTTTGTCTGTGTCTCATCTGTCGCTGCAGATGAATAGACAATCGCATCGTGTGGCAGCCCTGGATAGCTGTTATCGGACTCCACGCGAAGATGGTGTGTGCCCTCATGCCCCGTCAGCTCAAACACATGCGGCGTACTGATCGTTTGCTCCTCATATGGCAAAATTTCTTCGCCATCGAGAGAAACGCGCACACATCTGGCGCGCTCAATCTCAAAAAAAGTGCGGCATTTGCTTGCTGGCGCAATCGTAATGTCTCGCTCAAAATACGCTGGTCCCTCATAGGTATGCTTTCTTGTAAAACGCGTTGCAATCACATCTGCATCAAAGCTCTGTGCAGTACCTTCGTCTGGATGACAGGAATTGTCTAGTCGGTCGGCATGACCAACACCAAACTCATCAAGTGTTCCAGGCAAGCGCACCATTCTCTTAGAAGGTGATTTTTTCTCCCCCGGCAGGGTAAGCTGCCAGGGCTGTGTTGTCAAATCTACTAGTTTCATCGCATTCCTCACTTTTCTTCCAACGATTTCTGGTACAGCGTTGCCATCATATGGGATGGCTCAATGGCAAGCGCATCCTTTAAAAACTCTTCTGCCTTTTCGCGATTCTGTAATCCGATATTTCCAAGCGCCATCAGATAACAGCAGTGCGCACGATTCTTCTTTGTATAGTCCTCATCAAAGATCAGAAAATCTGGCAGTGAAACAGCAAAATATTCGATCTTTCCCTCATCGTTTAAATGCTGCTCACCATAATCAATCAGTCGATAAAAACGTGACTTTGCTTCTCTTATTTTTCCTAATTTTTCAAATGCAAGCCCCTGATAGAGAATCATATCGGCTGGCTGGTCATTGTAATACATAGCACCTGCCGGTTCATCGGTTCCCACAGTTGCAGTCTCAAAGCACGTTCTTGCCTCATCACTCTTTCCCTGTGCTTCAAGTGCCAATCCCAGATGATAATACAGATGATTATCCTTCGTTCCTTCTAGCTTTCCCTCACCGAGATTTTCTGGATAAACAAGGGCACGTCTGAGAAGTTCCTCTGCCTTCTTGTATTCTGCTTTTTCCTGATTTTCTTTGCCTTTCTTCAGACATTTCTTTGCCATCTCAAGCAGCGCAATTGTGTACTGTGTGGTGACCTTTCCTTCGCCACCTTCCCACGGGTGGAAACGGCGTCCCATGATGCAGCGATAAGCACGCTCATACTCACCGCACATATTCATAAGAGTGATAGATTCAATGTACAAATCATCTCGGCTCTCGGCAAGAGATGGATCCTTATCATAATTTGCCAGACGTGCCTCAAAGCTATAATCAAGCTTTTTGTACAACTGATCAAGCTCAAGGAAAATACGGGCATCCTTGCGATTTAACTCAAATGCGCGCTCCAATTCACGCTTTGCCGCCTCTGCATCGTTCATCTTATTATAGTAGGCAAGTGCAAGATTACGGTGAACAATCGGAAACGTATCATCTGCTGCCTCGGACTGCTCCCATAATGCCACAGACTTCTTCCACTGAAGCTTATCATAAAACAGATTGCCAAGATAGTACGGTGCCTTCTTTGTGCAGCCATTTTCGATTGCAAAGGTCAGTACCGCAATATCATCTAGCTTGTTTGGGAAGCAATAATCTGATGCGCATGCCTCTGCTTTTTCTAAAAGTTTCTCTGCTGCGTCTGTATTGCCTAGCTTATTTTCATAAAATGCTGCATAATAGTACAGCATTGGATACTGCTTTGTGCACTGCTTTAAAACTGCGATTGCATCCTCATAGGCACCCCACTGTGCGAAGTCTCTTGCGGTCATCAAATAATTTTCCTGAAAATCACGCATGAGTGCATTCCACTGTACAAACATCTGTGCCTTCTTCTCAGGATCAGACTCTGCCTTAATTGCCTCAAAGCCAGATACAAAATCAAATGGATCAAGTTCGAGATTGTCCTCAAGCATACGCGCTGCTGCTTTATTCTTTCCCATTTTTGCAAGCAGCCATGCCTTTAAGCCTCTCGCTTTGATATTGTGTGCATTTTTTACAAGGGACTTTTCCACATGCTCAAGTGCCATCTCAAACTGACCCTTCTTCGCTGCAATCGCTGCCAGATAGTAAAAGGACATTTCCTGCTGCTCGTTGCTCCATGCTGCCTTGTAGAATGCATCATATGCTTCATCATCTTTTGTCTGATAGAACAAATCAAGTCCTAAAAGATAATAAGCTTCGCTGTTATACGGATTTGGATTTTTCCAAGTCAGACGTTTGATCGCCGTTCTGAAATATGGCTCTGCCTCCTCAAATAATCCGCGTCTCATCAATAACATACCATACGCATCGTTGATACGGATGTCACCCGGATCACGCTTTAATCCCTCTAAATAATATGGATCTGGGCGCCATGTCGCATGACGGTACTGCTCGATATGCTGTCCAGTCAGATACAGCTCCTCGTTTGTCATGATCTTTGATGGCTCCTCGGCTGCCTTTGCCGGCTCTGGAAGCTTTGGAATCTCCTCTGCCTCTGGCTGATAAGCGATCAGGCTCCGGCCCTGTGCAAACACTTCGATTTTCAGGTCTTCTTCCTTTACCGTTTCCGCCTTCTGATTCTTCTTTGTCGCATCAGCAAACGCTACTGTCTTTTCAAAAATCTGAACTGGGGATATGTCCGCACGCTCATCAAGAACAACTGTACCCTTGTTGGTTAACACAATTCTTGCATTTTCATAAGCAGATGTCGCGTAGACAATCACCTTTGCTGCATCGAATCCATCTGCTGTCTTTGTAAGTGACAGATGAACAGCTGCCTCTTTTGATGCATTCTTTACCTGTCCCACTTCCTTATATGGCATAAAATACTGGGTAAAGGTCTTCTCCTCAAATGGCTTTAACCAGGTAAAATCTGGCTGGTTGTCGGTAAACATACCGGTCATTAACTCGACATATGGGCCATCCTCATCCGTTAAGTTGCGATCCCATGCTTTTCCGAAATCGCCACATCCCCATGTCCACTGCTTCTTTCCAGGAGAAACGTGATGGTCTGCTACATGTAAAATACCAGCGCTCTTGCCGTAATCATAACCGCCGACAAAGTCATACTTTGACTTTTCGGCCATGTACGAGGTCGGCACCGGAATATTCTTATAGCGAGAAATATCCACGCCTTCGCTATAATCCTTCTTATAGTAAACTCCTGTCGCAATCGGGAAACGGGAAACATCTCTCTTTCCATGATCCATAACGGCGTGAACATCCGGTGGGAAAATGGACTGTGTGTTGTCATTGACCGGAACGGCTGGATTTGCCCACCAAAGGAAGGTCTGCGGCAGCGGAGTACGATTGTAAAGCTGTCCCTTAATCTCGATGTATGCCTTTCCCGGATATACGGTAAAACGCATCAATCCTTTCGTTCCATACATCTGATCGACATCATGGCACAAAACAGATGCACTGCCATCTTCATTTTCTTGAATCTCATAGTCAACTGGAAGAAACGTTGTTGGGCGGTGATGCTGCGGCCAATTAAACTCAATGCCACCGGAAATCCACGGTCCGGTCAGACCAACAAGTGCTGGCTTGATCACATGGTTGTAATAAACAAAATCGTAACCGTTTGTCTTATCGTAGGCACGCTGGATTCTTCCGCCAAGCTCTGGAAGTACCATGACTTTAATGTATTCATTCTCGAGCCAAACGGCGGTATACTCCTTGTCTTTCTTTTCATCACTGATCTTTTCGATTGTCGGATATGGGTATACCTTTCCGCTGCTGCCCTGATATACACGCTTCTCTAAGAAGATCGGATTTTTCTCTGGCTCTCCGATCTCATATGTAGGAATCATAATTTTTTCTGCCCATACATTTGCTTTTTGCATTGTTGTCCTCCTGTTTTCTTGCTTTCCTATTTTTGCTCTTCTTTTTCCTTCTATTTTTGTTTTCTGTCGTTGCTCTGCTTATTGCGAAGCTCTGACTTTCATTTTCTGCCCTTACTATACTACAAGAATGTCTGAAATACATTATCTTTCGTTGCGGTTGTGTTTTAAAATCTTGCGGTTCTTGTATTTCCCAATATTCTACGGTAAAATACACGTAATAAACAAAACGAAAGCGAATGAAACAAGGAGGCTTTTATGCAAACACACGAACCATTTATTCTGCCCGACTCAAATTATTATGTCTATTCCCCAAGCCTCTTAGGGCGGAGTATGTTCTTTTATCCGCTTATCTGCGGTCATTTTTCCTATGCCCCCGGATATCATCTTCACCGTGCTTCATTTGACAGTTTTCTTTTGCTATATGTCAAATCTGGCAGCATGTACATACAGTCCCAAAATGATACGTTCCACGCCCATGCAGATGATTTTGTCCTTTTGGATTGTTATAAGCCGCATAGCTATGGCACAGACACCGGCAGCGAATGTATCTGGTGCCACTTTGATGGCCCGCTCGCAAGAAATTTCTATGATACGATCTGGTCTCACCTTGGCACTGTATTTTCTATCGGTAACTCTGCACCAATCGTAAGCAAGCTAACTTTGATTCTCGAAAGCTTCCAACGCTCTGCGATCAAGGAGGCACTCCTTTCAAAATACATAACCGATATTTTAACAGACTTTCTGCTTTACAGCCCTACTGATCGCGATAATGGCTGCACCGACACGATTGAATCGGTCATCTCCTATATTAATGAGCATTTTAAGGAAGATCTGTCCGATGCAGCTCTTGCTGCCCTCGCTGGACTCAGCCACTATCATTTTATCCGCGTTTTCAAACGTGAAACTGGCTTTACACCACACGAATATGTGATTAATACACGACTTGGAAATGCGCGCTACCTTCTTCGAAATACGCAAATGACCATCAAAGATATTTGCTTTTCCTGCGGTTTTTCCAGTGAAAGTGCATTTTGTATTACCTTCAAAAAAAGAGTCGGCATAACGCCGGTTATGTACCGCCAAAAGGGCAGCAAACAAAGCCATTCGTTATCGTTTTGACGACTTTTACTCCTATCGCATGTTTCGTTGACTTTCCCTACTATTTTTGCTACGATTGGTAACAGTGCAGCAATCTTTTTTCGCTGCAAAAAATGTATCTTTGGAGGTCATGCTTATGTTTTCCCCTAAGCTGCGGGAGCTTGCCCGCAAATGCTATCTGACCAATATCGGCCAAAATCTCTTGGTTCTTCTCAAATGGACCGGCTTTTCCATTCTGTCCGGTCTTTTGATCGGAGGCATCTCAACACTTTTTGCTATGCTACTTGGCAAAGCAATCCAATTGCGTTCTGCCTACAGCTGGCTTCTATTCTTATTGCCGCTCGCCGGTCTTTTTATCACAGCTCTCTATCGCTTTTGCGGACAAGCCAATGACCGCGGCACAAACTTCGTTATCGCATCGATTCACGCAAATGAGGAGACACCAGCCCGTGTCGCTCCGCTTATCTTTATTTCAACCATTCTGACACAGCTGTGCGGTGGCTCTGCCGGACGCGAGGGTGCTGCCCTTCAGATTGGCGGCAGTCTCGGAAATCTTCTTGGAAAAATTGTTCATCTCGACGATGAGGACCGCCATGTACTGATCATGAGCGGCATGAGCGCCGCTTTTGCCGCATTGTTTGGCACACCGATGGCCGCAGCCGTCTTTTCACTCGAAATGGTAAGCGTTGGCGTTATGTACTATTCTGCGCTTGTTCCGTGTGTACTGTCTGCGTTAATTGCAAGCCACTTATCATCCATGCTTGGTGTCCATGCCGAGCAATTTTCCATTGTCAGCATTCCTGGATTTTCCATTCAAGGGGCGATCGAAACCGTATTCCTTGGAATTATGTGTGCAGCCGTCAGCATCCTTCTTTGCATTATTCTGCACAAGATTGGTGGACTCCTAAAGACCTACTTCAAAAATCCATACCTGCGTGCTGTTATATCCGCTGTGATTGTTATCGTATTTGCACTCATTCTTCCAGACGGACGAAGTTACCTCGGTTCCGGAAGCAATCTGATTGAACAGGCCATTCAAGAAGAGACCATTTTCCCAGCTGCCTTTTTCCTCAAGATGCTGTTTACCGCAGTTACACTTGGCGGTGGCTTCAAGGGCGGTGAGATTGTGCCATCCTTTTGCGTAGGTGCTGCCTTTGGATGCTTCTTCGGTCAGCTGTTTGGCTTTGCTCCATCCCTGTGCGCGGCAATGGGCATGGTAGCTGTCTTCTGCGGTGTCACCAACTGTCCGATCACTTCCATTCTGATCGCTTTTGAATTGTTTGGCTTTGACTCTGCCCACTATATGATCTTAGCCATCGCTGTCAGCTACGCGATGTCCGGCTATTATGGTCTGTATGCCGATCAAACCATCGTTTACTCAAAATATCGGACTCGTTTTATCAATCGAAAGACCAATCATTAAAAAAATATTGAAGACACGAAAGAATTATTGAAGAATCGTATTGAATTGTGTTTCGCCATTTTGAAAGGCAATTCATGGCAAAAACCGTCAAAAACCGCATAAATGCTATGTTTTTGGCGGTTTTCCCATGCTCACAAATTGTATGAAATGGGGCAAAAAACACGCCTTCAAAAAAAAATTGAATTTTTTTCAAAAAAGTGCTTGACTTTTCTCTTGTCTTGTTGTAGAATAACTATCGTCGACAGCGAGTAAGAAACAAAAACGAAACAAAATACTCAATGTTGATGAGATGCCCAGATAGCTCAGTTGGTAGAGCAGAGGACTGAAAATCCTCGTGTCGTTGGTTCGATTCCGACTTTGGGCACTGTGCGGGTGTAGTTCAATGGTAGAACACTAGCCTTCCAAGCTAGATACGTGGGTTC
>DAVZID010000062.1:0-19645 GCA_052273485.1 Lachnospiraceae bacterium | reverse complement strand
AATATCAAGCACTAATCAAAAACTTCGGCATAGTATTTTCTTCGGTATAGTCGCTATTATCCTGAATTCGTGATAACAGCGATCAGGGAAGTCAGTATACATCAAAGGCATTTACAGAATACTGTGAAAGTGTACAGGTAACGCAAAGTATGAGCAAAGCCGGATACCCATACGACAATGCACCAATGGAACGCTATTTCAATACGTTGAAAAATGAGTGTACGAATCTATATGTCTTCCAGACAGAAGCAGAGTTGTATGAGAAGGTTGAAGAGTATGCTTATGTCACTTACAACCATGTGCGGCCTCACAGCTACAATAACTATCAACCCCCATATCAAGCTCGCAAGGCAGGATAAGAGGATGATAAAGTAGAAGGGGCTATTGGATTGGTTGACTACTGCAAATCAGAGTGGACATGTTTTGTCAATGGTAAAACCGCATAGCGGTGCCGTTTACAAAACATGAGAACTCTGATAAACTGAATGAACCAATCCCTCAAAAAATTTAGCCACAAGTGTTACAAAAAAGCTTGACCACAACAGCTTGACCAAAAGGTCAGGGTAGGAAATGGTAATTAGGTTTGAGATGAAAATGTTTGTGTGCAGTTTTGAAGGTACATCGAAATAGAAGAAGGAATCCGAGTGATTGGGTTCCTTTTTTGTGCAAGAAATGTAAGATTGAATTTTATACCCGTTGTGCATGAGAGCACAGCGGGTAGACTGTTTATTAGTGATCGGTATTGTCAAAAATACGAAGAAGCTTGGAACGCTGGTTGTCCTGTTTAAAGGAACGAAGCGTTTCTTTTAATGTTGTGTTGCGAAGGGTGTAGGTATTATACAAAAAACAGACGAATGTAATGATCCAAAGAGCAGGCCATAGCAGCAGGCATTTACCAAGTTTAGGAAAGCGCACATGCATCTGAAGATGACCCTCCTTGAAATATGTAAGAAAATTTATTTTTTCATAGGAACCACTGCCAACAAGTGCTGAACCATTGTTTTGGCTTACATCTCCATCCTCTAGCAGTTGTGTGATAAAAGCCTTACAGTCATTTTTGTTATAATGAATTTTTGAATCAATCGTTTCTGGCAGGCCGAGATAGATGCGGCATGTTTCCAAAATGATTTCATATAGGTGTAAGATTTTTGATTCTTCGCACCATGTATGGATTTTTACAAAGTCAATATCTGTGTAATTGTGCTCTAAATAAAATGAGAAATCACAGAGTAGGCGAATGCCGAAACCACTGTATAAATAATGTTTGAGCATATGGTGGATCATATAAAAGGTGTATTCAGTAGGCGGAAGAACCGGATAGCTTCGATCATTCACTTTTTGTATAATGGGAGTAAAAGCGCCGGATGCAAAAACAGCATCAACAATTTTGTTGGCAGGAGCATATTGATATAGTCCAACAATTCGGTAGTGAAGTTCTAAGATCATAGTGCGCCCTGTTTGGGGAACTTTATAGAGATAGCCTTGATGATGGTCACTTATTTCATTATCCTTTGTGTAGCCATTTGCAAGCAAAAGCTGTTCTGCTCGATTGAACATTTCTTTGTCGTTGATATAAATATCGACATCTCCTAGTTTTCGATATTCTGGAATTGGGTAAAAATCGGCAAGGCTGATTCCTTTCAGTAGAACATAGGAAATTCCATTTTTTTCTAGTAGATCGGCAATCCGTCTGGTAAATTGTTCAATCTGGTAATAATTTAACATCATTAGCTTTGTTTGATGTTTTAGGCTATTAAGAATAGTGGGATTCTTTATATAGGAAAGAAGAAACGGGAGTGTGGATTGCACCTTTGTAAGCTCTGTAAGTGGTTGTTCATCCTCTGGTTGAATTGTTATAAAATCGGTAAGATTTTGAACACAGGTATTATAAATAATTTGAAGGTAGAGCTGATCAATATGGTTCATAGTAAACTCCTAATTTAAAATTTCAATGGTAAAACAATGCTATTAGTATAACATAAAATAAAAAAAGCGTGAATAGAGAAATTGAGAAAATTGCAACAGGTAACAAAAAATTCATAAAAGAATAATTGCGTTAAGAAAGAAAAGGTAATATACTAAACGAAGGCATAAAAGCTTGAAGGTACGACAGGAGAGGAGTTAAAGGATGCTTGAAAGAAAGCGAAATTTGACCAACAATGCAATAGATTTTGTTATAACATGGGTAAATGGAAATGAAACACTGCTACAGGCAATCAAAGGTCAGAAAACTTCAAAAAATGATAAAAGGGAATAGATGAGGAAAGCAAATGAAACAAAAAGGAAACTTTGTTCTTCGAAAATTATTGGATGAATATGTACTGGTTCCTTGCAAGGAGACTGCCGAGCAAATGAATCAGGTGATTACATTAAGTGAGATTGCTGCTTATATTTATAAGCATATTCCAGATGTAGATACAGCAGATCAGCTATCAGATTTGGTCAGCAGGGAGTACAATGAGCCAAAGGAGAATGTAGTAGAGGATGTAAATATGGTAATAGAAAGATTTGAGCAGATAGGGCTATTGGAAAAATAATGGAAGGAGAGATCTATGATCGCTTTTTTAATAGGCGGTGAGGGCCGCTTTATGGATGCCATGATTAATAAGCTAAATAAAGACGGACATAGGGTTTATCTGTTGACTGGAAGCAAGAATAGTCAGGCATCTTATCAAAAGGTATTTGAAAAATATAATTTTGAATACGATAGCGATAGTATCCGGGAGATTTTAGTAAGTGCAAACCCGGATGTTGTTATTTTTATGGGGGCTTATGATTCGCGATATGACTGGGGGAATGCAAGAAAAACTTCAGTGCAGTTCACAGCTGATCTGACAAATGTAATTTCTGCATATTCATCAGTAAAAAAAGGGCGTTTCATTTATATTTCTTCACAGGAGGTTTTTGGAAGATCCTATGTTGAGGATATCAAGGAAGATGAGCCGGTTTCTGCAACGAGCTTTCGAGCGTTGGCACTGACTCAGGGCGAGGAAATTTGTAAAAGCTATTACAATACACGAGGAATGCAGTCAATTGTTGTTCGAATGGATCATCTGTATGGGACACCAAAGAGAGGAAAAATGGAGAATAATCCGTGCTTTCAGATGACATTAGAGATGCTAAGAGACAATAAAGTGTCGGCCAATAGCAGAAATTTGTTTTCAATGATTCACCAAAATGATGCAGTTCAGTTTTTGTATCAGCTTGCAACAGCAGAAAAACTGGAGCATTCAATCTACCATATTTCATCGGGCAGTGTGATCAGCCAGATGAAATTGGCACATATGGTCAGTAACGTAGCCGGCAGTGGCATAGAAGTGGTTGACGATACGGTAGGAAGCGGATATCGTATGGTGCTAAGTGGTGAGCGGTTTGAAAAGGAGTTTGGCCGTAAGATATTTGTCTCCTATGAAGAAGGTGTAAAAAAGACTGTGCAATATATGAAAAAGCACAGTAGCTCATTTCTAAATCCGCAGGATAGCGGGGCAGGTTTGGGAAATCGTCTGTGGAGAAGTATTTGTCAAATTTTCTGGTTGCTTGTGCCGTATCTGGAGAATTTGGTTTGTTTTATTCCATTCTTTATGTTGAATAATAGAGCAGTTTCCAGCCAGTATTTTAGTAAACTGGATTTTTATTTACTTTATGTGTTATTATTTGCAATTGTATATGGACAACAGCAGGCGATTTTCTCGGCACTTTTAGCAACAGCCGGTTATTGCTTTAGACAGATGTATGATAAGACCGGATTTGAGGTATTGCTTGATTATAATACGTATGTTTGGATGGCTCAGCTATTTATTGTCGGTATGGTAGTAGGATATATGAAGGATCAGATCAAAAATATCCGAAATCAGGATGAGGATCAGATCCAGTACTTGAATGGACAGCTCGGCGATATGTCGGATATCAACGATAGCAATGTCCGAATGAAGCATACGTTTGAGCGACAGATCGTTAATCAGAAGGATAGTCTTGGAAAGATTTATGAGATTACCTCTCAGCTGGATCAAAGGGGACCAGAGGAGGTGCTTTTCTATGCGGCTCAAGTGCTTTCGAAACTGATGGAGACCGATGATGCAGCAATTTATACAGTGGCCAACAAAGATTATGCTCGTCTGTTTTCCTTCACGTCTCAGACGGCAAAGAAGCTTGGAAAATCAATTCGCTATTCAGATATGAAGGACATGTACGATGAGCTGCTTGCACACAGAGTTTATGTTAATAAAACACTGGATAGTAACTATCCGTTAATGGCCTGCGCAGTCTATTCAGAAGATCAGATGCAAACCATTTTGATGCTCTGGGGTCTTCCGTGGGAGCGTATGAATTTAGCAGAGGCCAATCGTTTGAAAGTGGTTGGATATCTGATTCAAAATGCAGTTGTAAGAGCAGGTCGATATCTGGATGCACTCCGCGAAAGACGTTATGTAGAAGATAGCGATATATTAGGAAACGAGGCATTCAAGCAATTGGTAAATGCATTTTTTGATGCAAAGCGCAATGGTCTTACTGAGTGTTGCTTATTAAAAATTCATCATACAGCTGAAAACTTTAAGGAGACAGCTCAAAGGTTGGAAAAGAAGTTGCGCCAGACAGATTATTTTGGTGTGCTTTCAGATGGTCTCTATGTGCTTCTTCAGAATACAGATGACGAAGATGCAGAGGGCGTAATAGCACGTTTTAAAAAGGAAGGTTTTGAGAGTACAATTGTTCATACGGAGGATGTAGTAGCATGACAAGAGCAGAATGGATGTTTGCGATTGTATGGATCATCAATTTGATTATATCTGTTCTTTATTATTTGTGGGGAGCTTTATTCTATGTTCCAGCGAGAGAACAGCAAGATAAGGATGAGGCAGAATATCTTCATGATAACAGACGAACCTACTTGATTCGAGTGATTGTTATGGTGCTGTGTCCAATCGTAGGACCTCTTTTCTTTCTAGTCAGTCATCTGATTTATATGACAATATTTAGACAGGAAGTGGATCTTGAGGATGTAATTTTTAGTAAGGAACGAGTCAAGACACATGCAAAGGCAGATGAGGAACGAGAGCGAAATCTGGTTCCTCTTGAGGAGGCACTTGCGGTAAGTGATAAGAAAAATCTTCGAATGCTGATGTTGAATGTAATTCGAGGGGATCTTCAAGATTCACTTGAATCTATTGCGCTTGCATTAAACAGTTCTGATTCCGAGACCTCTCATTATGCTGCGTCAGTGCTTCGAGATGAGTTGAATGACTTTCGTGTAAATGTGCAGAAAATCTATACTGATATGAAAGAGGAGAAGGAAGACCAGACTGATGCAGAGACGATGCTGATTGATTATATGAATCGAATTTTGTGTCAAAAGGTTTTTACAGAGATAGAGCAAGCAAAGTTTGTTCAAATGATGGTAGATGCAGCAGAATCTCTTTATCAGAAGAATGCGCAATTGGTAACGCCAGCGCGATATGAGGCTGTTTGTTTGCGATTAATTGAACAAAAACAGTTTGACCAAGCTGATGTTTGGTGTGAGCGCCTTGCAAAACAGTATCCAGAGGAATTATCAGCATACACATGTAGATTGAAATTATATTTTGCAAAAGGCGACAAAGAACATTTCTTTGTCGTGATGGATCAGCTAAAGAAGTCCGATACGATTATTGATAATGAGACGTTGGAGCTGATTCGCGTATTTAGCTAAAAGAAAGAAGGTGAAGGCGATGTCTATGACAATACTTACAATCCTGCAGATTGCGCAGGCGCTCAGTGCATATACGTTGGTGACATGTATTTTTCCAGCGATCTTATTGCATAAACGGCTGGCTGCATATAAAATGTCAGAAAGGTTGATTGGATATTTCCTTGCCGGTAATTTTTATATTATTTATCTGGTATTTTTGCTCCAGTTTCTTCATATATCACATCCGATCACATTGCAGATCGGTACGATTGCTCCGTTTTTTCTAATTATTTGGAAGAAAAGAAAAAATTTCCATATTGTCTCAAGAGTCAGTTCTGCCTCTCAGCTTGCAATTCATGTTCTTCGCAGAGAAGTGGGCGTTAAGACACTGATTGTAAATGGATGGAAAAAATTTAATAATAAACATTCAGATAAAATAAAAAAATGGCTGGTTTGTTATTTGCCGGATTTGCTCCTTACGATAGCAATCATAGTAGGTGTGTTTTATGTTTATGGAGTAAATACAGTTACTGTATTTGGATATAAAGCGTCGGATGTTCCTGTTCATAATCTTTGGATTAATGAAATGGATAATAATAATATTTTTTCTAAAGGTGTATATCCACATGGATTCCATTGTATTATTTATTATTTGCATGCGGCATTTGGAATAAGAACCTATATTTTATTAAGAGTATTTTCACTTGTGCAGACGCTATTTGTGCATTTGGCACTGCTGGTATCATTAAAGGTAATTTGTAAGGTTCGATTTACACCATATATAGGAACAGCAGCATATTTAATGTTAAACATCTATAATAGCAATTCATTTGCGCGTTATTCAAGTACACTTCCTCAAGAATATGGAATGTTGTTTATTTTTCCTGCTGGTGTACTTGCCATTCGCTTCTTCCAAGAATATGCAGCATTTCAAGTTGAGACAGATGAAAATAAAAAAAGTTGGATGAAAAAAAGAATAAAAGACTATTTGGTTGCATTTGCAGTCAGCTTTTCTCTAACTCTTACCGTCCATTTTTACAATACAATGCCAACTGGTATTTTATGTTTGGGAATTGCGGTTGGCTTTTGTTTCCGTTTTTGTAAATGGAGATACTTTTGGCGTATTATAGTAACAGGACTGATTAGTGTTTTAATAGCTATATTGCCGATGGCTATTGGTGTAGCAATAGGGCATCCGCTTCAAGGTTCCCTGTATTGGGGATTAAATGTGATAAATGGAACTGCCAATAAGACTGATAATCAGGATGAAGAAGATGTTATTGTAGATAAAAATGGAAATGAGATTCGGGTAGTTGGAGATATAGATGAAGAATTGCTTGAAAAATTAATAAATGCAGAAACTGAAGAAGAGAATTCTTCTTCATATGAATATAATGCAAATCCATCACAGTTATCAGGAGAGATGAAAAAGCATAAAGATTCAAAGGTAAAACAGCTTATAGCAAAGATGAGAAATGCAAAAAATGCGATTTTAAGTGAAATACAATTATATTGTACAAATGGAAATCGTCTAACTATGAAAGTAATGGTAATAGCTATTTTGAATCTTATTTTATTAGGGGGTATAGCTATTCTGTTAAAAAAATTTGATTATGCGGGCATGATTTGGTCGATTGGATTCTATATGCTTTTCATGTGTCTAATGCAGTCATTACCAGCACTTGGTCTTCCAGAATTGATGCAGCCGTCTCGTGTTTGCATTTTCTTTTGCTACTCTCTTGGTCTTGTGTGGGCATTAAACATTGATGCATTCATTTATCTGTTGTTAGGTTGGCTTAAAAAACAGAAAATTTTACACATAATTTCGGCTAGTGTATTGGTGATAGGATTTGGAGTAGCTGAATTATTCGGTATAGTGAGATCTCCTGTTGTAGTACATGGTCTAGAACCAAATGAAGCAATAATTTGTCTTACTAACATTATACGCGAAAACCAAAAGTTTAATTGGACTATTTTATCAGCAAATGATGAACGTCAAATGTTAATTGATAGTGGACGCCATTATGAAATGATTACTTTTTTGAAGCAATTAATGGATTTGAAAAAGAATCCTGAAATTACGTTTCCAACAGAATATGTATATTTCTTTATTGAAAAGCAGCCAATTAATTATGCAGGAAGTGCAAATGGATTGGATTTGCAGCCGGTTTCGGAAGAAGGGGCAAATACACCGGTTAATACAGGAGGTGGAATTTCTGCTTATACAGCAGATGCACGTTGGGGAACTATGTCTCATATGTATTATTGGGCACAGGCATTTAAAAAATTATATCCAAATGAAATGGAAGTGTATTATGAAACTGATGATTTTGTATGTTATCGTCTTCATCAGAATGTAGATTGCCTTTATAATCTTGCAATTAATTATGGGTATAATAATCCGAAAAAACAGGAGGAAAAGTAATGGTATCGCGAAGAAATTATTTGGCTATTACGGTTGTGATGATAATTATTTTTTTCTTGTTTCAGTTTTTAAATATGGCGAAAGATCATTGGAATGATTATAAGATAAATCAATATGTGCAAGATTTAGATGACTTACCAACATCGGATAGCATTTATATTTCGTCAAATGTATCGGATTCAGATAATCAAAGTAGTAGCCTTATTCCATGGTCGCAACCCCAAGAGGTTGTCTGCATTGGATCAAATGAAAGTAATACAATGGGAGAGGTAATTGGAAACTGGGCATTGTATATGAAACGCAAGATCCGATATTATGAGTCAATTTCTGAATATGAGAAGGCAATCTCAAAAGCACCACAGAAAACGCCAAAGTTTATTTTAGTTAATCCTGATTTTATTGATTGGAGGGATACAAAACAGATTAGCAGTTTGCAAGGTTATGTAAATAATGGTATTAATTTGATTTTTGGAAAGTTACCAGATGTTTCGATTATCAGCAGTCATAAGCTATTACGTCGTTTGCTTGGTATTGATGAGATTGTACAGGAAAGTGTGACAGGAGAAGGCATTCACTTGTACAGTGGCTTTTTGCTTGGTGGAGAAGTAATCTATAAAGCACATGACGAAGAGGAAGAAAAGAATCAGGATCTTGAGCTTACGTTTCCATGGTATCATCTGACGAGTGGAACAAAAATCTATATGAAAGGAATGCTTGAAGATCCAGAGGTAGATGTTCAGGAATATCCGCCACTAATCTGGCGAAAGAACTTTACAACGGCTTCTGTTTTTGCTGTTATTGGCGATTATATGACCGACGCAACAGGGCTTGGCATGTTGACTGCAATGCTTTCTGAGATGCAAAGTTATACGGTATATCCGGTGGTCAATGCACAGAATTTCATCGCAGCAAATTATCCGGCGGCAGCAAACGAGAACTCATCTGTTCTTCGTCAGATGTACAGCCAGACAATGCGTGGTTTCTTGCGTGATGTGGTTTGGCCAGCATTCTCCTCCATTAATATAAAAACTTCATTTCGTCTTTCCAGCATGATGGCAATGCAGTTTGATTATACGGATACTGCAAAGCCAAACAGTGAGGACATTCAGTACTATATGGAAGCAGTGAATGAAGAGGAAGGAGAGATGGGCTATTCGGCCTACAATGTATCGAATACGTCAATTTCTGAAATGCTCAGTGAAGATGAAACTTTCTGGGACAAAACGCTTCCAGAGTATCAGTTTGCTTCCTTGTATTACGGGAATTACTCACAGAAAGCGGTACAAGGGATCTTAGACAATTCCTTTATGCAGCGTGTGCGTACAGTTGTGGGGAATGTTAACACGACAAGTGATGTTATTGGTTATATAAATAACCAGGTGACTAGGCAAAATACACTGATCGATGGATATGAGCATACGTTTCGTCAGGATTTGAGAATTCGAAGCGTTGAGACAGCGCTTGGCTATACCAGCATCCTTGCGGATATCAGCAGAGTAGCATACCCACAGTCAGATGAAGATGGATGGGAAAAGTTGTCAGAGAAGCTAATGGCAAACACCATTACGTATTGGGAACCATTTTCTTCTTTTTCAGGTACTACTGTTTCGCAGTGTGATAGTCGAATTCGCCGTTTCTTATCGTTAAGCTATCAAGAGGTAGCGAACCAAAGTAATAATAAGATTTTGATTCATGCATCTGAGGGAGAGGAGACTGCATGGTTCATATTAAGGACAAATGGCGAAGTGATATCCAATGTGACGGGTGGAACGTATGAAAAGATTGAGGACGATGTTTGGCTGATTGGAATGAATGAGTCAAGCGTAATGATTACGTTAAAACCATCACACACCTTGTTTTATTATGAGTGACGGAATATAATAAGTAGCGTTTAGAGGTAAGAGAAAGTAGGCGTTGAAAAGGAGGTGTGTCGCATGAGGGTATGTATTGTGGCAGAGGGATGTTATCCGTTTGTCGTCGGTGGTGTATCTAGCTGGATACACAGCATGATCCGCCTGTTTCCGAAGACGGAGTTTGTTATCTTAGCAATTGCGGCAAATCGTTCGCTACGCGGCAAATATGCATATGAGCTGCCAGAAAATGTTTCAGAAGTATATGAGCTGTATCTTCAAGATGTGGACTGGAGTAAAAAACATAGGCGCAAGCAGCGTTTGGGAAAAGAACAGTATCGGGCACTGCGAAGTCTAATACTAGATCAAGATGTTCAGTGGAATGTACTGTTCGATCTTTTTCAGAAAAATGATATTTCGCTTAATGATCTGCTAATGGGTGAGGATTTTCTCCATGCGGTCACGGATTGCTATAATCTGAAGTACAGTCAGCTCGTCTTTTCTGATTTCTTGTGGACAATGCGTTCTATTTATCTGCCGCTATTTATTACGCTGCAGATGGAACTGCCAAAGGCAGATCTCTATCACTGTGTTGCAACTGGATATGCAGGCGTGCTTGGCAGTATGGCAAAACATATCTATGGTAGCAGGCTGCTTGTTTCGGAGCATGGAATCTATACGCGTGAGCGTGAGGAGGAATTGATCAAGGCAAAATGGGTAAGTGGAATTTACAAAAACATCTGGATTGATCAGTTTCGAAAAATGTCGAAATTGGCTTACCAAGAGAGCAGTCTTGTCACAAGTCTCTTTGAGCAGGCAAGACAATTGCAGATTGAACTTGGCTGTCCGCCAGAAAAGACAGCGGTTACGCCAAATGGAATTCGCGTAGAAAACTTGCAAAATATTGCCAAAAAGCAACCAGAGGACGAAGAAAAAATCAATATTGGAGCTGTTCTTCGTGTCACACCGATCAAGGATGTCAAGACGATGATTCAGGCATTTGGTTTTGCAAAAGCAAAGGAGCCTCGCTTAAAACTATGGATCATGGGTCCATGGGATGAGGACGAAGAATATGCAAAAGAATGTTTCGATCTGGCAGAGGCACTTGGGCTTTCTGGGGACATTGAATTTACCGGACGCATCAACATCAAGGATTATCTCGGACGAATGGACATGACGATTCTTACAAGTATCAGTGAAGGTCAGCCACTTACGATTCTTGAGGGGTATGCAGCGCATAAGCCGGTAATTGCTACTGATGTAGGAAATTGTCATGGACTTGTTTATGGAGAAAATGATGATTTCGGACCAGCAGGCATTGTCACACACATCATGAATGTCGAGGAGATTGCACAGGCGATGGTTGAGATGGCACAGAAAAAAGAAATGCGCCTGCAGATGGGAGAGAATGGTTACCGTCGCGTAATGGCAAACTATCGAGTGGAGTATATGCAAAAGACCTATTGGGAAATATACAGAGACTTTGCACATAACATGAAGCTAGAGTGGCCGGAACCGCCGGTGATAGTCCCAACAGAATAAAGGAAAAGGAGAAACGAAATGGCTGGAATTGGAGTAAGGCTGAATAAAATTTTTGGAAAAAATACGCTGACAACCGATATGCTTGGCTTTTTCTACAGTACACTTGTTACGGTAGCTCCGATGTTTGCAATTATCATCAACCTTGTTTTGATGGAATACTTTTTAAAATTTTCGACATTAGGCTATGCACAGCGTGAGCTATTTTCGTGTACGATTCTTTATACGTTTATTTTTTCTTTGCTGACGGCATCGCCGTTTAATGCAGTATTATCGCGTTATATGTCTGATATTATCTATGAAGAACGTTATCAGGATATTTTACCATGCTATCATATCGGTATGGTTTTAAATATTACACTAAGCTGTCTTGTCGGTATTCCATTTTGTCTGTGGGAACATTTTGTTGGTGGTGTGAGCGTTGCCTATGTATTTGCAGGTTTTTGGTGTTATATCAGCCTTGTACTGGTGTTCTATTCAATGATTTATCTGTCAATCTGTAAGGATTATCAGCGAATTGCACAGTATTATGGAGTGGGTATGCTGTTGGCATTTTTCTTGTCACTGTTTTTGCGCTATCTCTTACATTGGGGCATTACACAGAGTATGCTAGCAGCGATGGATGCTGGATTTTTCCTGACAGCAGTGCTTGAGAATGCATTGATCAAGCGATACTTTCGAAAAAATAGTAATCGTTATAAGCCCGTATTGGCATACTTTAAAAAATACTGGAAATTGGTCGTTACAAATTTTTTGTATATCCTTGGATTATATATTCATAACTTTGTGTTCTGGACAACAGATATGAAGATGGTAGTAGTGGACAGCTTTGTCTGCAATCAGCCGTATGATATGGCATCGTGTCTTGCGATGTTTACCAATATCTCGGCAACGATCATTTTTATTTCAAGAGTCGAGATGTATTTCCATGAGAAATATAAATTGTACTCGGAAGCCGTTATTGGTGGAAGAGGAGCCGATATTCAGAATACCAAAAGACGAATGTTTCGTCAGTTGGCGAGTGAGCTGATGACGCTTGCGCGAATTCAGTTTATTATTTCGGTAGCAGTCTATCTAATCTGTATCGTAGTCTTGCCGACAATTGGAATTTCTGGTCTTACGATGAAGATTTATCCGTCACTTGCGGTAGGATATTTTATCTTGTTTTTGATGTATTCGGCAATTATTTTTCTGTATTACTTTAATGATTTGACAGGTGCCGTCTGGACAGCGGTTGTATTCTGCTCTGTCACGTTTATTGGAAGTATTATATCCACCCATCTGTCGGCCATCTGGTATGGTATGGGTGTAGTGGCAGGCTCGTTTGCTGGTTGGACCATGGCCTATTTTAGGCTTCGCTGGGTAGAGAAAAATATGGATGCTCATATATTTTGTACTGGCTCCTTAATTCCAAGAGGAAAAGGGCCAAAGCCGTCAGCAAAGGCGTACGACCGAAAACAAAAGCAACTGGAAACACTATAGAGAGGAGAGCATACAATGAGTACAGCAGTGCTTGTAAGAATTGGAATTGTTGTAACAGGACTTTTAATTATGTGGCAGTCGTTTTATCTACACGCAGTGAAAAAACTTGCCATCAATTTGGCAGTTGCATGGGAGTGTATTGGAATCGGGCTTGTTTTAGTTGGCGCGGTTCCTGCGCTGTCAAAATGGTGCTATCAAGTGGGAGAAGGAACTGTGGTAGCGATGTTTCTAGTCGGAGCAGTTGCTGTGTGGAGTGGATATGAGTTAAGCATTCAGATTTCATCATTGTCTATGAAAACGCAGGAACTGGCGATGCAGGTTTCTCTTTTAAATCAGGAGAATGAGCGTATTTTAAAAGAGCTTTCTGAATTGTCCGGAAAAAACGTAAGAGATATCTAAAAAGAGAGGTGTGCATATGAGAAAGAAAAAAGTATTATTTGTCATTAATACACTTGGCAGGGCCGGGGCAGAGGTGGCACTTCTTTCGCTTTTATCTGCTCTTGATCCGAGCCAGTATGAACTATCGCTGTATGTCATGATGGCGCAGGGGGAGATGAAAGATGCGTTGCCACCATATGTGCAGTTGAAAAATCCATATTTTAGTACAGAGTCTGTATTGACAGAGGCGGGACGCCGGGATATGATGCGAACGGTAATACGAAAATTTATCCAAAATGGTAAATGGTTTGGAAAAGCATCGTATCTGTTTCGCGTGTGGAAACAGATGCGCAAAAAGGGAAACATAATGCCAGATAAAATCCTCTGGAGGGTCATATCGGATGGAAGTGAACAATTTGATGAGACGTTTGATCTGGCAGTCGCGTACCTGGAGGGGGCATCTACTTACTACGTGGCAGATCATGTAAAAGCCAGACAAAAGGCAGCCTTTGTACATATTGATTATGAAAGCTCCGGCTATACGCGATTGATGGATCAGGACTGTTACAGACAGATGGATCGTATTTTTACCGTATCCGATGAAGTGAAAAAACATTTTATTACCTGTTATCCACAGTATCAGAAAAAGGTGGCAGTATTTCATAACATGCTTGATTACAAGAAAATTACAAGTCGGGCAAAAGAGTCGGGTGGTTTTACCGATTCGTATGATGGAGTACGCATTCTTACAGTTGGACGTCTAGCCTATCAGAAAGCGTATGATATTGCCATTGATGCAATGAAGATCATAAAAGACTTAGGTTATAAGGCGAGATGGTACGTGCTTGGCGAGGGCAATGAGCGCGAAATGTTAGAAAAAAAGATTGAACAGCTTGGTCTTCAAAAAGATTTTCTATTACTGGAAGCGGTGGAAAATCCGTATCCATATTATGCGCAGGCCGATATTTATGTGCACGCGACTCGTTTTGAAGGAAAAAGCATTGCCATTCAGGAAGCTCAGATTTTAGGCTGTCCAGTTATCGCGTCTGACTGTAATGGAAACCGGGAGCAGATCGACAATGGCGTGGATGGTATTTTGTGCAGCTTAAAGCCGGAGGCAATTGCTCAGAGTATAAAGCAGCTTATAGAAGATCCGAAGAAGGGCAAAGTGTATGCAACGAGAGCACAAAATCGAAATACACAGAATAAAGATGAATTAGACCTGTTACTCAATATGACAAAATAGGGGGATAAACGACATGAAAGAAAAAGAAGTGCTGATAATTATTCCAGCTTACAACGAGGCAGCCAATATTGGAAACGTATTGGATCAGCTGGAAAAGCCGGAAATATCAGAAATGGCTGATATTCTTGTCATGAATGATGCATCTTCCGATTCCACAAATTGGCTTGTAAAGGCTAGGGGACATGCAGTTGTCACGCACGTATTTAATTTGGGATATGGAAGTGGCATTCAACTTGGATATAAGTATGCGGTGCGCAGAGGTTACAAATATGTAATCCAGATGGATGCAGATGGACAACACGATGTTTGCAATATTTCGTTAATTTATAACCGATTGCGCCAGAAGGATGAGGATGGCCGTTATCCAGATATTGTGCTAGGTGCGCGTTTTATGGATGGCAGCGGGGACTATCAGGTTTCTGCTGCAAAGCGGCTGGCATTTCGTTTATTTCGTTTTATGATTCGAATTGCAGCAGGACGAAAGATTGCGGATCCGACGACAGGTCTTCAGGGTCTTAGCCGAAAAGCGATGCTATATTATTCTAAGTATAACCATTTTGATGACAAGTATCCAGATACCAACATGATTATGCAGATGCTGCTGTTAAAATTTAAGATTGTAGAGGTTCCGGCGGTTATGCATCCGCGAGCAGCTGGTGTCAGTATGCATTCTGGCTTGAAACCAATCTGGTATATGCTTCGAATGTTTTTCTCTGTTTTAGCAGTTATTTTCCGCTGTAAGGTTTTAAAGATGGATGAAAATGTAGGATTGGAGGACATTGACGTAAAAATTGAAGATAAAAAGTCTGTTTAAAAATAGCTTTTTCAGTCTCCTTTCTCAGTTGGTTCTGTTGCTGTTTGGCTTTTTGAGTCAGCGTGCAATGAATCTGTATATGGGAACCGAGCTGGTGGGAATGAATGGTGTTATTTCCAATGTGATTGCCATGCTCTCGGTGACCGAGCTTGGCATCTCAACTGCCATTGTCTATCATTTATACAGTGCGCTTGTGAACAGGGATGAACAGGAAATTGCCGCATTGATGAATCTATATCGCAAAGCGTATTACTTGTTTGCGATTATCTTGGCGGTATTGGGCCTAGTAATTACACCATTTGTTCATCTATTTATGAAAAATGAGAGCTATTCGATTGATTATGTGCGTGTGCTCTATCTGTTATGGTTGTTTCGCACGGTTATTTCCTATCCGCTCTCCTATAAAAAATCACTTTTGATCGCAGATCAAAATGAGTATGTTGTCAGTGTCGTTACAATACTGACAAATATTATTGGTTATTCCGCTATCATTCTGTTTGTAACATTTACCGGATCATACCTTCCAGCACTTGTTGCAGGAATTATCGGTGATACCGTACTAAATCTTTGGGTAAATCGCTATGTGGATCGAAAATATCCGTTTCTTGTTCAAATGCGAAAGGAACAACCAAAGAAAGAGCTGGTTTCAAAGATTTTTAATGATTTGAAAAATGTATTTGTGTCGAAGCTGTCAATGAATCTTTTAAACAGTACGGATAATCTAATCATTTCGGGGTGTATTGATGTAGCTACTGTAGGTTTATTTAATAATTATGGATTAATTACTAGATCTGTAAGTAATATTATCCGAGCGTTGGCTACTAGTATTCAACCTGGAATTGGAAACTTGTTTGTTGAAAAAAATTATGAAAAAGATTATCAAGTACTTAGACAAATGACATTTCTGTTTTTCTTAATTGTAGCTGTAGCTGCAAGTGGTTTATATGTATTAATAGATGCATTTGTTCGAGATATTTGGTTGAATGATTCGTTCTTGTTAGATAAGATGTCTGTAATTTTAGCTGTTACAGTGTGTGTGCTATTTGGTATAGGTCAACCAATTGCAGTTGTGATGGGAGTAAGTGGGTTATTTAATAAAGAAAAAAAGCTTTCTATTATCACAGCAGTTGTTAATTTAGTTGTTTCTTTCGCTTTGGTTATGCCCTTTGGAACAGCAGGAGTTTTATTGGGAACTTGCCTCTCTCATTTGATACAGATTATGTATCGTATTGTTGTATTCTTTAATGAATATATAAAAAGAGATGCTAAGAGATATCTATTTGATTTAATAGAATATATAATATTGATTGTTATTGAGGTTTGTTTATCCAAAGTTGTAATTGGAGTATTTTATGCTAAGTCCATAGTAACATTTTTAATTGGGATAGTAGTGTGTATAGTTATACCAATGAGTATTAACTTATTTTTTTTCCGAAAAAGTAATAGATTTAAAAGTATTACGCAATTATTTATCTCAGCCCCAAATAGTTTGAGAAATTAATTTTTGAACGTTAAATGGCGTAAAAGGGATGTGATTTTCCAAGCAAAGGGACGTACCGGGCGTAAAAAAAGCCAAAAAGAGGAGAGAAAACGGTAAAGTGGATTTTTTACATCAATAAATTTACCGTTTCGAATAAATCCAATTAATTTACCTCGAACTTGATCAGCACGAAGTGGGCCTTCAATCTCCGTTTGATTGTCGCCGACCATATAAAGAGAATCATCTGTGATTTTCCAAATACGATGAAGAACAAGGATGCTATGGTCGCGGCGGTAAAGAATAATATCACCTCGTTTTAAAGATGAGAAGTTAGCAGGTTCAATGCAGGCTTTATCACGTCCGGGAATAAAAAGTGGATACATACTATAACCTTGAGGTGATAGTTTAATTGTTTTTCCAGAAGCGAGCAGTTGCTCGATATCAATAGGAAATGAAGCAATATTTTGTTTGTTATTCATAGGTATACCTCCTACTAACAGGATGTTCATCTTGCTTTTCCTTCCACTGTTTATTTTTCAAACACAGATTTCTGGTTCAGTAGTTGTGCAAGTGCTGTGTTGATCTCTTTTTTGGCTTTTTCAAAATCTATTTCATGGTTACTGTCATTGATGCAGACCAGTTTGCTTTTGTGTCCGGTGATCGTACGGATCAGCCTGTCGTTATTCTGGGCAGCGTCATAATAGCTGCACAGTTTACGGACATTGAGTGGAACGAAATCACCGCTCAGTTTCTGGTACTCCCGCAGCACATACTGGCTGATATCTGCTTTATGACGAAAGGCATGGCTGCATACTTCTGTGAGGAGTTCTGGTTCCAGTTTCCATATTGTTTCAAAAGTCTGTTTCTTCAATGGTGACGGACCGTGAACCGTATAAAATCCGGTAAAACGCGGAAATGCCATTTCCATAAGATTATAGAAGAAATACATCGGCGGATAACCTATATGGAAATATGCCCCCGGCTGCTTCTTTACATTCTCATATTTCTGAAAATATTTTGCCAGAACCATTGTATTATTCAGATAAATGTATGGCATGACCGCATTATCTACATTTGCCACATCCGGCTGCAGGGCAAGCATATCCACCGGTTTATCACCGTGGAAAAAATCTTCTGGTTTTACCTTATTCAGAAAAAACATGTCATCATTAAAATAAACAAACCGTTCTGACAGTCCCTGAATCCTGTGCAGGTTCCACTCGATCGTATGAGAGTTAAAGGTAGGGCGGAATTCCTCCGGAATAAAGTCCTCGTGATTAACGATATTCAGTTTCGGTGCAGATGTATTCAGCCACTCTGGAAGATGCCCCCAGGTCACGAAGTGAACTTTACGCACCCATGGAGCAAACTGCTCCACACCACGAAACCAGTACTGAAGATTATCCCAGTCTCTGTATCTCTCTTTCCTGTCATCTGTTTTATCTGTCAACCTTAATTCTCTGAGCGTCCTGCTCTTCTCCTGCTGCCATGCAGGATCATTACCATCCACCCAGGTAATCACAAAGTCAATTCCCGACGCATTATTCAGGTTCTTCATTGCGTTTCCTCTCATATGTTTTCTTGTATGTTAGTATAGCATACACCACTTTACAACTTTTTTCATAAAAAAGAAATCGTACAGGGCTTTCTGATGTATAATGAATTTGCACAAAAAAATTACAAAGGAAAGTGACCCTGTACGACAAAGACATTATACAACGAAAACTCATTAATTGGTAGACTTCATAAATATTTTTTAGCATATTTTGAAACTTTTTCTGTTCCTACGGCAGAAACATTATTTTTACTGGTACTTTCAATACTCGCATTGGAGTCAGCTCATCTGCTCTTATGCCAAAGCTGATTATTCAAGATTTATGACTGTAACTGCCAAAATAGCACTGCACCTTATTCCAGAACAGCTTAAATCACAGCCGGTGTTTCTTTGCATTGATGATACAATGATCTCCAAATTTGGTACAAAATTTGAAAATGTATCAAAGCTGTTTGAGCTACCAAGGGGGTAGTGCGCTCAAAATTCAAGTTATAGATTCACACTTTCTTTTTAAAATTGCCCGAGCCAGCCCGAAACGCTTTCAAGCCAGCCCGGGCACTCCCAAACTAACGATATCAATTATTGATTATTCTGTCAACTCCACCTCAAGCACAGTATCCACTGCATCTGGCAGAACTGGATTTGGTCCAAGATTTGCAAACACGATATCCGGATAATCCGTATGTACCCAGCTATCCGAAATCGGCACCTCGCTTCCATCACAAAGAAGACGGATCTTCTTTACTGTGCCTGGCTTAATTCCAGTAAGCGGTACTGGTCCCATTGTGTTCTCAAACATATGGTAATACAACAAATTTCCATTTCTGGTTACGCGGCCATAATCTGGTTTTTCGATTCCTGAAAGACCGCAACCATAGATACTCTTACTGTTTTTCTTCATCCACGCACCGATCTCACCTAAGATCTTCATGGATTCTGGTGGGATGTTTCCGTATGCATCCGGGCCAAGCTTTTCGTTTGCCATCTCAATACCAATGCGTACAGTCTCCATGACATCGTTCTCATTGGCAGTGCGTTTATCCGGGTCTTTCTTCAGTCCGGTACGCAGGTTGCGAAGAATAAAGTTTGCTGAATTTCGCAGGTTTTTTGCAAGGTGAGTCTGGCACTCGAAATAAGATGCCAGCTCCGGCATCCTGTTCTGATCCACAAAGATTGATATGGTATGCATATAAGACCCTCCTTTTCAAAAA
>DAVZID010000061.1:0-20100 GCA_052273485.1 Lachnospiraceae bacterium | reverse complement strand
CAACTGAATAATGAATTTTCCCTTGTGATTATCCCATAAGGGCAAAAACAAGGGAAAAGGATACATATATAGAATTTTCAATGGTGGAAAGCCTTGAAAATAGGGGAAAGTTAAGAGAGTTAATAGATAAATCCCAGTTTGCTAAATGGTGCTGAGACGATATGCTTTACGAGACGGGACGTTGTAGCGGGCCCGTTGTCAAAATATACTTACGTTGAAAATGTGTAGTGGGGTCCCGCGGAATTGGGCCCGTCGACAAAGTCATTCGTCGAAGCACCTTTCGGTAAGACTTCCGGGTTACACTGCTACACTTCTAATCGCTTTCATAAAACTTCCGGGTTGCATATTACTACAGTTCACCAGACGCCCATTCGCATATTTTAGTTGATTTTTAAATTCCTGTATGGTAAGATACTGATATATGTATCTAGGTGCAAACACAACCCAAAGATACAACCCACAGAAAGGACGAGACGAACATGGAAAAACAGCGCAGAGTTATGCTCAAGCTCAGCGGAGAAGCATTGGCCGGAGAGAAGAAAACCGGATTTGATGAAGAAGTTGTAAAAGATGTTGCAAGACAGGTAAAGCAGTCAGTTGATCAGGGCGTGCAGGTTGCAATCGTAATCGGCGGTGGAAACTTCTGGAGAGGCCGTTCCAGCAACGCAATCGACAGACCAAAGGCAGATCAGATCGGCATGTTAGCAACTGTTATGAACTGTATCTATGTATCTGAAATCTTCCGTACCACAGGTATGAAGACTGAGATCTTCACCCCATTTGCGTGCAGTACATTTACAAAACTGTTCTCCAAGGATGCAGCAAACGAAGCTCTTGCTCAGGGCAAGGTCGTTTTCTTTGCAGGTGGTACCGGCCATCCGTATTTCTCTACTGATACTGGCGTTGTACTGCGTGCCATCGAGATGGAAGCAGATGTTATTCTGTTAGCAAAGGCCATCGACGGTGTTTACGACAGTGATCCGGCAAAGAACCCGAACGCAGTAAAGTACGATACCGTTACCATTAAGGAAGTCGTAGACAAGCGTCTTCAGGTTATTGATATGACCGCATCTATCATGTGCATGGAGAACCATATGCCGCTTGCTGTATTTGGTCTGAACGAAGAAAACAGCATCGCAAACGCATTAAATGGCAAGATTACAGGAACTCACGTAACAGCCTAAATAAAAGCACAACTATAAAAACTTAAAACCATAAAACCAAAGGAGCGTAACTTATGAAGGAAGTTATCAAGAAGTGTGAAGAGAAAATGACAAAAACCTGCGAGTCACTGGACGGCGAGTTTATGAATATCCGTGCAGGCCGCGCAAACCCGAATCTGTTAAACAAGATCATGGTTGAGTATTATGGAACTCCAACTCCAATGCAGCAGGTTGGTAATATTTCTGTTCCGGAGCCGAGAATCATCCAGATCAATCCATGGGAGAAGAGCTTGTTAAAGGCGATCGAGAAGGCAATTCTTGCTTCTGACCTTGGAATTACCCCGACAAACGATGGCACCAGCATTCGTCTGGTATTCCCAGAGCTGACTGAGGAGAGACGTAAGGAATTAGTAAAGGATATCAAGAAGAAGGGTGAAGCTGCAAAGGTTGCTGTTCGTAATATCCGCCGTGATGCGAATGATACCTTAAAGAAGAAGGAAAAGGCAAACGAGATTACTGAGGATGAGCGCACCGAGGGCGAAGAAAAAATCCAGAAGATGACCGATAAGTATATTGCAAAGATAGACAAGAGTGTTGAGAATAAATCAAAGGAAATCATGACTGTCTAATTAACAGGAAATTTTCAGGACAGGCGTTTGCCTGTCCTGTTTTGCGTAACAAAACACATTATCACGAGGTAATCAATATGGACGAACAAAAAAAGATTCCCCGCCACGTTGCGATTATTATGGACGGAAATGGAAGATGGGCTGAGCGCCGAAATCTGCCGCGCAAGATGGGCCATGCAGAAGGGTGTAAGGTACTTGAGCAGACTGTTCGTGATGCTGCGAATATTGGTATCGACTATCTGACGGTCTATGCATTTTCTACTGAAAACTGGAAACGCTCTGAGGAAGAGGTTTCCGCACTGATGATATTGATGGGCATCTACATCAAAAAGCTGCTAAAGGTTGCTGCTGAGGAAAATGTTCGCGTTAAAATCATCGGTGAGCGCAGCCGTTTTGCACCTGAGCTGGTAAAGGGCTTAAATAAGCTTGAATACGAGACAAGAAACAATACCCGTATGGTATTTGCTATCGCCATCAACTATGGTGCCAGAGATGAGATGCGCCGTGGCATGACTCGTATGGCGGAGGATGTAAAGAGCGGAAAACTAGAGCCGCAGGACATCACAGAACAGATAATCGGCTCTTATCTGGACACTGCCGATATGCCAGATCCAGATCTTTTGATCCGCACTAGCGGTGAGCTTCGCCTGTCAAATTTCTTACTTTGGCAGCTGGCTTACACAGAAATCTATGTGACCGATGTTTTATGGCCTGACTTTAACAAAACAGAGCTGCAAAAAGCAGTTGACTCCTTCGGAAAGCGTGAGCGCCGCTACGGAGGTCGTCTTACCAAATAAAACTTAATATCAAATTTCATTTACTACAGAAAGGCATAAATTATGTTTATCACAAGAACAATCAGCGGAATCGTGCTGCTGGCAGTGACCATGTGTGCCATTATCGCCTCCGGCCCGCTTCTGTATCTATTTATGCTTCTGATCAGCTTGGTCGGCATGTATGAGCTGTACCGTGTTTTTCAGATAGAAAAGAAAATTCCGGCGCTTGTCGGATATTTAACTGCAATTGGAATCGAATCCGTAATTCTGGCTGGAAAGAACAATTTTGTTGTCCTAGTATTAGTCTTAGGCTTTTTGGTATTGATGGCTTCCTATGTAGCCACCTATCCAAAATTTACAGCAGACGAAATCGCAAAAGCAACATTTGGCATAGTCTATGTTGCACTAATGATGTCCTTTATTTTCCAGACTAGAACAAGCAAGGATGGTGCGTACACCGTATGGCTGATCTTTATCAGCGCATGGGGCTGCGATACCTGCGCTTACTTAGTTGGTCGTGCAATTGGCAAGCACAAGATGACTCCAGTATTAAGCCCAAAGAAGTCTGTCGAGGGCGCAATCGGCGGTATCGTAGGAAGTGCATTGATCGGTGCGCTGTACGGAACCATTTTCAAGGGGAACCTGACCGAGTTTTCCAATCCAGCTGTATTCTGTGCGATTATCGGTGCCTGTGGCGGCTTTATTTCTATGTTTGGTGATCTGTCTGCATCTGCAATTAAGCGTCAGTATCAGATCAAGGACTATGGAAATTTGATCCCGGGACATGGCGGTATCATGGACCGTTTCGACAGCATTATTTTCACTGCACCGTTAATCTACATTTTGGTAACGCTGCTTCAGAATATCGCATAAGCAAAGCTTGCGAATTACTACAAACTATTACAAGCAAAAAACACGTAGAGAAAACGACGAAAAAAGGGATACGAAAAAAAATTGCAACGAACAATTAACAGAGAAAGGCAGGTTTTTGATATGAAAAAAATTGCCATTTTAGGATCCACTGGCTCCATCGGAACACAGAGCTTGGAGGTAATCCGCAACCAGCCCGATATGGAAGCTACTGTTCTCGCAGCAGGAAGTAATGTCACACTGCTTGAACAACAGATTCGCGAGTTTCATCCAAAGCTGGTATGCGTCTATAAAGAAGAGGCTGCAAAGGCATTAAAGCAGGCTGTTGCCGATCTGGATGTCAAAATTGTGAGTGGCATGGATGGTCTGATCGAGGCTGCTGTATTTTCAGAGACACAGATCGTTGTCACCGCAGTTGTCGGCATGATCGGAATCCGCCCAACAATTGCAGCAATTCAGGCAGGAAAAGATATTGCACTGGCAAACAAGGAGACACTTGTCACTGCAGGTCATCTGATTATTCCAATGGTAAAGCAGTATGGGGTACGTCTTCTTCCAGTTGACAGTGAGCATTCCGCTATTTTTCAGTCACTCATGGGTGAAGAGGGGCACACGATTGATAAAATTTTACTAACTGCCTCTGGCGGCCCATTCCGCGGATGGACAAGAGAGCAAATGAAGGATATTCGCCCTGAAGATGCATTAAAGCATCCCAATTGGGTCATGGGAAGAAAGATCACGATCGACTCCTCAACCATGGTAAACAAGGGTCTGGAGGTTATGGAGGCTAAATGGCTTTTTGGTGTGGACTACGATCAGGTACAGGTGGTCATTCAGCCGCAGTCCGTAATCCACTCAATGGTACAGTTTGAGGACGGTGCAGTCATCGCCCAGCTTGGCACACCGGATATGAAGCTTCCGATTCAGCTGGCACTGACCTATCCAGATAGAAGATACCTTCCAGGAAAGCGTCTTGACTTTGCAGCGCTTGGAAGCATCAGCTTTTTTGCACCAGACTTTGAAAATTTCCCTGGTCTGGCACTTGCTTATCAGGTCGGTAAAGAGGGCGGTAATCGTCCGACAATTTACAATGCGGCAAATGAGTTCGCCGTTGGTCGTTTCTTAGACCACAAATTATCCTATCCGGGTATCATCGAAGCGATTGAGGCTTCCCTTGATCATGTGGGATTTGTTCCAAATCCGGATGTCGATAAGATTCTGGCGACAGAGGCTGCTGTATACGAATTTTTACAGTCAAAGCTGGCATAGACTATCGGCATAGTAAGCTATGTCTGTCCGAAAGGCCGTGGTATTTTCAATGAAATTTTTATTGAAACTTTTATTTTTTGTTGAAACCACAGCGATATTAGTACGGAAAGAAAGAGGAAAATATGAATCCATTCAGCATTATTGCACTTTTTTTAATCATAGGAGTTGTCGTGTTCGTCCACGAATTCGGTCATTTTCTCCTTGCAAAAAAGAACGGGGTAGGGGTAATTGAGTTTTCAATCGGTATGGGTCCGAGGCTTTTGAGTACCGTACATCATGGAACCCGGTATTCACTAAAATGGATTCCGTTTGGCGGCTCGTGCCTAATGCTGGGGGATGATAACGGAATTGTTGATCCAGATGCAGAAGAAATCACCGACAAAGAACACAGCCTTGCCGAGAAGAATGTCTGGGCGCGTATTTCCATTATCGCAGCTGGACCAATCTTTAACTTTTTATTGGCATTTGTTCTGGCGGTTATCGTAATCGGCTTTGCTGGAAGTGACAAGCCATATGTGCAGGGCGTCATCGACAAGTATCCGGCGCAGGAGGCAGGTCTTCAGGCAGGAGATCTGATCACTTCTGTGAATGGTTCCCGTGTTCATCTGTTTCGAGAAATTCAGATTTACATGGCAATGAACCCGGGTAAATCACTTGATGTCACCTATGTGAGAGATGGTGAAAAACACGAGGCTACACTCGTTCCAAAGTACGACGAGGAAAACAATGCCTACTACATGGGTATTTATTCCGGTGCGCGCTATGCCTTAAAATGGTATGAAACATTACAATATGGTCTATACGAAGTAAACTATAACGTCGTCACCGTAATCAAGAGCCTTGGCATGGTCTTTACCGGTGATTTGCCTGTCACTAGCTTTTCCGGTCCGGTTGGTATTGCAACAACAGTCAATGATATGGTCGAAGAGGTCAACACTACGATGGCGGATGAATCGTTCTCGGACCGCGCCATGTCGATGTTTTTAACGCTTGCCAATTTTGTTGTCATGATCAGTGCAAACCTTGGCGTTATGAATCTGCTTCCGATTCCGGCATTAGATGGTGGAAGACTTCTGTTTTTAATCATCGAGGCTGTGCGTGGCAAGCCGGTACCAAAGGAGAAAGAGGCCATCGTTCATATCGCAGGTTTTATCTTCCTCTTTCTGTTTATGATTTTCGTTTTATTTAGTGATATCATAAAGATTTTCCACTAAGTCCCCCACTTCTAAAGCGGTGGGATGTCACGTAAACAATTGTCACAAATGATACCTGAGTCTGTCAATGACTCATTGTTCCAACGATTCAGAGCGACATCGTCTGCTCTGAATCATTGATATATAAGGGGTTTAAAACATGAAACAAAATATGGCACAACTATCACACAATTCAGAGCAAAATTTGCATCAAGAAAAACCAATTCGAGAGCTTACAAAAGAAATTCGCATCGGAGACCGCGCAATCGGCGGCAATAATCCGATTTTAATTCAGTCTATGACAAATACAAAGACACAGGACGTTGAGGCAACCGTTGCCCAGATTCTTCGCCTTGAGGAAGCAGGATGTGAAATTATCCGCTGTACCGTCCCAGATATGGAAGCCGCAAAGGCCATCGGTGAGATCAAAAAGCGCATTCATATCCCGTTAGTTGCGGATATTCATTTTGATTATCGCTTAGCAATCGCGGCAATGGAAAACGGAGCTGACAAGATTCGTATCAACCCAGGTAATATTGGAAATGAAGAACGTGTGCGCGCCGTTGTCGAGAAGGCAAAGGAATGTCATGTTCCAATCCGTGTCGGTGTAAACAGCGGTTCCCTTGAGAAAAAATACATCGAAAAGTATCATGGTGTCACCGCTGAAGGCCTTGTAGAAAGTGCACTTGAGAAGGTAGCCATGATTGAGCAGATGGGCTATGATCAGATGGTCATCAGTATCAAGTCTTCCGATGTAATGATGTGTGTAAAGGCACATGAACTGATCGCAGATAAGACTGTTTATCCACTTCATGTCGGAATTACCGAGGCTGGAACCATCATTTCCGGAAATATCAAATCCTCCATCGGCCTGGCGCTGATCTTAAATCAGGGCATCGGAAATACCATCCGTGTCTCCCTAACAGGTGATCCAGTCGAGGAGATTCGCTCCGCAAAAATTATTTTAAAGACGCTCGGTATTCGAAAGGGCGGCGCAGAAATCGTATCCTGTCCGACCTGTGGTCGTACCCAGATTGACCTGATTCGACTGGCAAACGAGGCAGAAACACTTGTCAGCCGTTATCCATACGATATCAAAGTAGCCGTTATGGGCTGTGTCGTAAACGGTCCTGGCGAGGCAAAAGAAGCCGATCTTGGTATCGCAGGCGGCCTTGGCTGTGGTGTTATTATAAAGAAGGGTGAGATCATCCGAAAACTCCCGGAGGAGGAGCTGCTTGCCGGCTTAAAGGAAGAACTGGATAATTGGCAAGCATAATACAGCCCACTCGGTGAAACACACAAAGTCACTTTACCGAGTGGGCGTCCGGATTGAAAAACATGTCCGGGATTAACACTAAGAAAGGAACTTTCATGGCAAAGCGTTTTTTTGAAACGTTTCCCGCACTCGTCCTCGAGGACGAGCTAAAGGACTTATTTGAATTTACAGAAGTAACTGCATTAAAATATAACCGTGACCGGACGGCGATTCATGTCTATCTGCTTTGTCGCCGTTTGATCTCAAAGCCGCAGATTTATGCGGTCGAATCCAAAATTGAAAAGCAGATGTTCCCAGACGGCGATATGAAAATTCGTATTTTTGAGTCTTTCACGCTATCGGAGCAATACACGCCATCCTACCTTGTTGACGCATACAAAGAAAGTCTGTTTGCCGAGGTGAAACGTCGAAGCGATCTGGATTATCACATTTTGCTGCGTGCTGACTGGAAAGTAGAAGAGGACAATTCACTAAAGCTGACACTCGAGGATAGCTTATGGGCAAGAAACCGTGCCGGAGAACTTCGCGAATGGATTCAGATGGTCTTTTACGACCGCTGTGCGATCTCAATCCCGGTTGCAGTATCCTTTAAGGAACGAGATACGTCTGCGATCGAGGAAGAGAAAAAGCGTGCGGAAGCGCAGGCCATCGCACGTATCATGAAGGCAAATGGCGTGGCGAATGCTGCCAAAAACGATGAGTTCATCGACACCACCTCTGCCGAAGAGAAAGCACCGTCTGATTCCCAGAATAAAAAGTCGGACAAGCAAGGACTTCGTAAAGGGGATCCTGCCAAAGCCGCAGCCACAAAATCAGGTTCAGGGGCAAGGGATGCAAAGGCACCTCGCGAAATTCCAGGCGGTGTTAGTCAAAAATCCTCATACAATTCGTCCTACAAGGGAGGTAAAGGCGGCTACAGTGCAAAGCGTCCACTTCGCTCTGATGATCCAAACATGGTCTATGGCCGCAACTTCGAGGATGTTACACCGATGAAAATTGTCGAGATTCAAGAGGAGATCGGAGAGGTTGTCATCAGCGGAAAGATCATCGCCGTTACCGAGCGTGAGCTTCGCAATGGTGAAAAGACGATCGTTTCTTTTGCGGTAACGGACTATACGGACACAATCATGGCAAAAATTTTCGTTCCGAACGAATATCTTGCCGATCTGAAAAAGGACATTGCCGAGGGGAAAGCTGTTACTGTCAAAGGTATCGCAATGATGGACAAGTTTGACCATGAGGTAACGATCTCCTCCGTCTCCGGTATCAAGCGTGCCGAGTGGCACGAGGAGAAGCGTGAGGATCATGCGCTTGTTAAGCGTGTTGAGCTTCACTGTCACACAAAATCCTCCGAGATGGATGCCGTATCCGATGCACAGGCACTTGTAAAGACAGCAAAGGGTTGGGGCCACACCGCCCTCGCAATTACCGATCACGGCTGTGCGTATGCCTTCCCAGAAGCTGCCCACGCATTGTCAAAGGGCGACGATTTTAAATTGATCTTTGGCTGCGAGGGCTATCTTGTCGATGATATGAAGGAGATCGTTGTCAATAGCAATGGTGCTTCGCTCGATGCCTCCTATGTCGTATTTGACATTGAGACAACAGGCTTTCATCCGGCAAAAAACAAGATCATCGAAATCGGTGCCGTTAAGGTTGTAAATGGAGAGATTACCGATCGCTTCTCCGAATTTATCAATCCGCGCGTCCCGATTCCATTTACGATTGAGCGATTAACTGGAATCAACGATTCGATGGTCAGCGATGCGCCGGGCGTTGAAGAAATTCTTCCGCGCTTTCTGGAGTTTTGTGAAGGCTGTGTTCTTGTTGCTCACAATGCTTCCTTTGATACGAGCTTTATTCGCTATAACGCAAAGCAGCTTGGCATTGAGTTTCCGCCAACTTACGTGGACACCGTTGGATTGGCGCGTTTCTTATTGCCACATCTTGGCCGTTTCAAGCTGGATACCGTGGCTAAGGAACTTCATGTCTCCCTTGAAAATCATCACCGCGCAGTAGACGATGCCGGTGCGACCGCAGAGATTTTCGTTAAGTTTCTTCCAATGCTAAGGAAAAAAGGCTTTGAGAATCTTGACGACATCGCAGCAAAGGCTGTCATGACAACAGAAGCGATTATGAAAATGCCGACCTACCATATTATTTTGTTGGCGGCAAACGAAGTCGGTCGAATCAATCTCTATCGTCTGATCTCACTGGCACATGTCAAATATTTTGCCAGAAGACCGCGTTTTCCGCGTTCTGAGATCATGAAATACCGCGAGGGTCTGATCATCGGATCTGCGTGTGAGGCTGGAGAGTTGTTTCGGGCAATCACCGGTGAGGAGAGCGACGATGAGATCGCAAAGATCGTCTCCTTCTATGATTATCTGGAGATTCAGCCGACTGGAAACAACGAATTTATGCTGCGCGATGAGGATTCTCCTTATAAGACAAGAGAAGACCTCGAAGCGTTAAACCGCAGAATTGTTGACCTTGGCGAGCTTTATGATAAGCCAGTCTGTGCGACCTGCGATGTGCATTTTCTTAATCCAGAGGATGAGGTATACCGCCGCATTATCATGAGTGGTAAGGGATTCAAGGATGCGGATTTCCAGCCGCCGTTATATTACCGAACAACAGAAGAGATGCTCAAAGAATTTGAATATCTCGGAAGCGATAAGGCCTATGAGGTTGTTGTCACAAATACAAATCTCATTGCTGACCGCATTGACCATCTTGCACCGGTTCGCCCAGATAAGTGTCCACCTGTCATCGAAAACTCCGATGTCGACCTTCGAAATATGTGTTATGAGAAGGCACATTCCATGTACGGTGATCCGCTTCCGTCAATCGTAGAAGAGCGTCTTGAGCATGAACTTCACTCCATCATTTCAAACGGTTTCGCCGTTATGTATCTGATTGCGGTCAAGCTTGTTCACAAGTCAAACGAGGACGGCTATATGGTAGGTTCCCGTGGTTCCGTAGGTTCCTCGTTTGTTGCTACGATGTCTGGTATCACTGAGGTCAATCCGCTCAGTCCTCATTACTACTGTAAGAAATGTCACTACAGCGATTTTGATTCTGAGGATGTTAAGAAATTTGCCGGAGGCGCAGGCTGCGATATGCCAGATAAAATCTGTCCAGTCTGCGGTGAAAAGCTGTCGAAGGATGGCTATGATATCCCATTCGAGACCTTCCTTGGTTTCTATGGCGATAAGGAGCCGGATATCGACTTAAATTTCTCTGGTGAATATCAGAGTAAAGCACACGCTTACACGGAGGTTATTTTCGGTGCC
Source organism: Lachnospiraceae bacterium (assembly GCA_052273485.1). GTDB lineage: Bacteria > Bacillota > Clostridia > Lachnospirales > Lachnospiraceae > Anthropogastromicrobium. The sequence continues at coordinate 9,628 of DAVZID010000061.1, read as the reverse complement.
GGTCAGACCTTCCGAGCTGGTACGGTTGGTACGCTGGCTGAGAAAACTGCGTTTGGTTATGTAAAGAATTATTACGAAGAACATAACCAGCATAAGCGTGAGTGCGAGATTAACCGACTTGTCGCAGGCTGTACCGGTGTCAAGCGAACTTCCGGTCAGCATCCGGGCGGTATCATCGTACTTCCGATCGGCGAGGATATTAACTCCTTCACGCCAGTGCAGCATCCGGCAAACGATATGACAACCAGTACGGTAACAACGCACTTTGATTATCATTCCATCGACCACAACCTGTTAAAGCTTGATATTCTCGGCCATGATGATCCTACCATGATCCGTATGCTCGAGGATTTGACAGGAATTGATGCCAGACAGATTCCGCTAGACAGCCCTGAGGTTATGTCGCTGTTTAAGGACACCTCTGCACTTGGCATTAAGCCAGAGGATATCGGTGGCTGTAAGCTTGGTGCGCTCGGTCTTCCAGAGTTTGGTACCGACTTTGCGATGGGCATGTTAATCGAGACACAACCGCAGCATTTCTCGGATCTGGTTCGTATCGCTGGTTTGTCACACGGTACCGATGTATGGCTGGGCAATGCACAGACACTTCTTCAAGAGAAAAAGGCCACCATTTCCACGGCCATCTGTACGCGTGATGATATCATGATTTATCTGATCAGCAAAGGCATTGAAAAGGGTCTTTCCTTCAAAATCATGGAGGCCGTTCGAAAAGGAAAGGGTCTTCAGCCAGAGTGGGAGCAGACCATGATTGACCATGACGTGCCAGACTGGTATATCTGGTCGTGTAAGAAGATCAAGTACATGTTTCCGAAGGCCCATGCCGCTGCTTACGTTATGATGATGTGGCGAATCGCTTACTGCAAGATTTTTTATCCGCAGGCTTTTTATGCGGCGTATTTTAGTATTCGTGCCACCGCATTTTCCTATGAGCTGATGTGTAAGGGCAAGGAAGATCTGGAACGCCACATGGCCGATTACGAGAGCCGTATGGATACACTTTCTCCGAAAGAGAAGGATTCCTATCATGATATGCGTATCGTTCAGGAAATGTATGTCAGAGGCTTTGAGTTTGTATCGATTGATTTGTTCAAGGTACAGGCAACGCGATTCCAGATCGTAGACGGTAAGCTGATGCCGTCACTAAGCTCCATTGAAGGTCTTGGAAATAAGGCCGCAGAATCCATTGTAGAGGCCGCTCAGGGAGGACCATTCCTTTCCAAGCAGGATTTTCGCGAGCGTGCCAAAGTCGGACAGACCGTCAGTGATAAGCTGTCGGAACTGGGAATTTTAAGTGATCTTCCAGAGTCGAATCAGCTGTCGCTGTTTGACTTTTAAGTACACTTTTAAGTGCGTAAGTCTAGTTTTACGAAACGCCCACTCGGTGAAATGACTTTGTCTACGGACCTTCACCTAAGGGCTAGCCGAATGTTTTCGGTGTTACTTTACAAATTTAATAGAAGAGGAAAAAGCAAATGAAAATCGGATTTGATAATGAGAAGTACCTCAAAATTCAGTCAGAACACATCAAGGAAAGAATCAGCCAGTTTGGCGATAAGCTGTACCTGGAATTTGGTGGAAAGATTGTGGATGATTACCATGCATCAAGAGTATTGCCAGGATTTGCACCGGACAGTAAGCTTCAGATGCTGATGCAGCTGGCTGACATGGCTGAAATTGTAATTGTAATTTCTGCTGTGGACATTGAAAAAAATAAAAAGCGCGGCGATCTTGGCATTACGTATGATGATGATGTGCTTCGTCTGAAGGCTGAGTATGAAAAGAGAGGTCTGTATGTCGGCAGTGTTGTAATTACACAGTTTGCTGGCCAGGCCAGTGCAGCAGCGTTCCAGAAGCGCCTTGAGAAGAAGGGCATTGACGTATACCGCCATTATCCGATTGACGGCTATCCGTCCAATGTTTCTTTGATCGTCAGCCCAGATGGTTTTGGCAAGAATGAGTATGTACGCACTACCAGACCGCTTGTTGTCGTTACGGCTCCTGGACCAGGAAGTGGTAAGATGGCCACCTGTCTTTCTCAGCTCTACCATGAGAATTTAAGAGGCGTGAATGCAGGTTATGCGAAGTTTGAGACCTTCCCGATCTGGAATATTCCGTTAAAGCATCCGGTTAATCTTGCTTACGAAGCCGCAACTGCCGATCTGAACGATGTCAACATGATTGACCCATTCCATTTAGAGGCTTACGGTGAGACAACTGTAAACTACAACCGTGATATTGAAATTTTTCCTGTCTTACATGCTATTTTCGAGCGTATTTACGGAGAAAATCGTTATTACAAGTCTCCAACCGATATGGGTGTGAATATGGCAGGAAACTGTATCGTAGATGATGAGGTATGCTGCGAGGCATCCAGAATGGAGATCATTCGTCGCTATTACACAGCACTTAACAAAATTGCAAAAGAGGATGGCGGTGAAAATGAGCTTTATAAGATCGAGTTATTAATGAAGCAGGCAAAGATTACCCCGGCTGACCGCAAGGTAACGGTAGCTGCTATGGATCGTTCTGAAAAGTTAGGCGTTCCGACTGCTGCCATTGAGCTGCCTGATGGGACTATTGTTACCTCTAAGACAAGCGATCTACTCGGTGCCTCTGCCGCATTGTTGTTAAACGCATTAAAACAGCTTGCTGGAATTGAGCACGAGAGAAAGCTGATTGCACCTGAGGTTATTGAGCCAATCCAGAAGTTAAAAATCGGATATCTTGGCTCAAAGAATCCGCGTCTTCACACCGATGAGGTATTGATTGCACTGTCTGTAACTGCAGCATCCGATGACATGGCAAAACTTGCGATGGAACAGCTGCCGAAGCTTCGTGGCTGCCAGATGCACACCTCTGTTATGCTTTCTGACGTGGACAGTAAGACATTGAAGCGTCTGGGCGTTGATTTGACCTGTGAGCCGGTTCGTGAATCTACTGCAAAGCGTTATTTCTAAAATGCTGTTGAAATACTATTTGAAAAGTCAGCTCCTCTGCTTTTGTAAGAGCGGGCTGGCTTTTGTATATTCTAAGGAGGATAAAGGGAATGGAACGTATTGAAATTGCGGAAAATGGAATTGGAGCGTATTCAGCCGGCATGTGATCAGCGTTCCTCTAATCTGTTGACCATAAGCAATACCGGAAACTGGTCCGCAACAGAAAATGTGATGACGGTTACAATGGACCGCGATTTTATGGCAAGACTTTTCTATATTGAGGCAAATTAAATTTGAGATAATAAGTTTGAAATCACCACATGAACTGAAAGGAGACTCGTATGGCAAAATTCGATCAGTATTGTTTTGATGGAACAAAGGCGCTTTCTTTAAAAAAGCTGTCGACCGATAGTAAAAAAGATAAGGTCGATAAGGATAAAATTCTTGCAAAGACCGAGAAAAATCAGGAAAAGATTTTTGCACTTCAGGATAAGCTTTACGCAGATGCGAAAGAAGGTCTGATTATTATTCTGCAGGCGCGCGATGCAGCTGGGAAAGACAGCACAATCCGTCATGTCATGGGCGGAATCAATCCACAAGGCGTACAGGTTTTCAGCTACAAGCAGCCAACTAAGGATGAGCTTGCGCATGACTATCTGTGGCGCTGTGTGACCAATCTTCCAAAGCGTGGCATGATTGCCATTTTCAATCGTTCTTACTATGAGGATGTGCTCGTCGTAAAAGTGCACGAACTCTACAAAGGCTACCATATGGCAGAGCGCTGCTTAAATCCAGATACAATCATTGAAAAGCGTTACCGCCAGATTCGCCATTTCGAGGAATATCTTTACGACAACAGCTATCGTGTCGTGAAAATTCTGCTCAATGTTTCAAAAGAAAAGCAGAAAGAGCGTTTCCTTGAGCGCATCGAGTTACCTGAGAAGAACTGGAAATTCTCTGGAAGTGATATGTCTGAGCGTGCATTGTGGGATGATTATGATGATGCCTATGAAAAGGCAGTCAATGCCACTGCCACAAAGGAAAGTCCATGGTATGTCATTCCAGCTGATCAAAAATGGTACAGCAGATACCTAGTCTCTGAGATTATCTTAGACGTGCTGCAAAAGATTGATCCGAAGTATCCGACACTTTCTGGAACGGAAGAAGAGAAGCTTCCGCAATATAAAGAAATGCTTCAAAACGAAGGAAAGAAGCATGAACATGAAAAGGATGACAAAAGCGAGAAGTAAAATTCAGTAAAATGAAGTCTCCACGCCCATGCGGTGCATAGCTCCTATGGACGTGGTACTCTTCCTACTTTGATAGAATATAAGAAAAGCAAGAAAAAAGTCCCTGACAGAGGAAATGGATCAATACACTTCCTGACAGGGACTTTCTTTTATTTATTAACTATAGTTACTTTTAGTTGATTTAACTTTACTCAAACTGTTCCTTATGCTTTTTTAATAATGCCTGAATCTTCTCAGTTGGAGACAGGCTAGTTCCAATTGGAACATCATGATTTAAGGTATTGATAATCGCAGCAGTAAACTTGCTCATATCAGCTTCGATGTACCAACTTCTCTTAAGCAGCTCAGGAGAACGATAATTTAAGTTGGTTGTGATAACATAATCAAAATATCCCTGAGAATTGAAGTCATCAAACTTCTCTAATCCGTCAGTGAAAAGGCCAAAGGTACAGCATACAACAACCTTCTTTGCGCCGCGATCCTTCAGTTCCTTTGCGGTATCCAACATACTCTCACCGGAGGAGATCATATCGTCAATAATGATAACGGTCTTATCCTTGATATTTGCACCTAGGAATTCATGGGCAACGATCGGATTCTTTCCATTCACAACAGTAGAGTAATCTCTTCTCTTATAGAACATACCCATATCAATACCAAGGTTGTTTGCAAAGTAAACGGCACGTCCCATCGCACCCTCATCCGGGCTGATTGCCATTAAATGTTCCTTATCAATTACCATATCAGGCTCTTTCTTTAAGAGTGCCTTTATAAACTGGTATGGCGGAGTAAAGTTATCAAATCCGTGAAGCGGAATTGCATTTTGTACACGTGGGTCATGAGCATCAAATGTAATGATGTTACTTACACCCATATCAATCAGTTCTTCAAGTGCCAATGCACAATCAAGAGATTCTCTTCTGGTACGCTTATGCTGACGGCCCTCATATAAGAATGGCATAACAACATTGACACGGCGCGCACCACGGCAAGAGCCGATCAAACGCTTTAAATCCTGATAATGATTATCAGGGGACATATGGTTGACCTCGCCACACAACTGATAGGTCAGGCTGTAGTTTGTCACATCGACCATTGCAAACACATCAGTGCCTCGAACGGATTCTTTTAACACACATTTTGCTTCGCCCGAACCAAAACGTGGACAAGAAAAGTCCAGTAGATAAGACTTGCTGTCATAGCCACGAAAATCCAGCATAGACTGGCGCTGGGCAAGTGCTTCCGAATCATGTTGACGGAAGGAAACGATATAATCGTCAACCTTTTTTGCAAAATCCTTGCAGCTATCAAGTGCAGCTATCTTCAAAGGACCGATAGGAATACTGTTTTCAAATGAATAATCAATATTTGCCATTTATAGGACCGCCTTTTTTGTTAGTCTTGCAGATTTGGATACATCGATTGAAATCCAAACATACACTGACTATTATAACCTCAAAGAAAAGCGAAAGTCAATAGAAAAAGTCGATGAAGTCTCCATGAACTGTAACTGCGAATCGTAAATCCCCAAAACAATATGAAAAAACGGTTGCATTTTTGTTTTCTTTGTGCTACACTGGTTCAAGTGTTATTGTTATCGTGTGATAACCAACTATTTTAATAAGGAATGGGGTTTGGCATGTCAGTATTAAAGATTATTGTTACTGTTATCTATTGCATTATTGCGATTGCATTTACCGCTTCTGTACTGATGCAGGAGGGAAAATCCGCAGGCTTAGGCGCAATCGGCGGTATGGCTGAGAGCTACTGGGGCAAGAATAAGGGACGTTCCATGGAGGGAAAGTTGGAAAGATTCACTTTGATCGGAGCGGTTATTTTCTTTGTTGGAGCAATTCTCTTAAACATGAGTTTTTAAGTTACAGTTCACGCGTTACGTGGGCAGTAGCTTTGATAACAAAAGAAGCGGCTGTCGCAGATTGCGGCAGCCGTTTTGTGCCTTTTTAAGATCAGCAGCCCCTATATAAAGTATACCCACTACACGAGATATCCATATGACATCATATGATATTACATGATACCATTTAACACTATATAACGAAACAATCACTAATTGGAAAGAAGTTTAGTAAGATAAAATAATATGAAACAATATAAAGAAAACAAGAAAGATTATAAGCAAGAATATAATCAAGAAAAAAATAATTTTGATTCAGAGTCTTTCGAGCATGAAAACAAGAAGAAAAAGATGCTTTTAGAGCTAATGTACGATAAGAATTATCGCCCGATGAAGCTAAAGGAGCTTTGTGTACTGCTCGAGGTTCCGCGTGAGCGCCGTTATGAACTTGAGACTGCACTAAATCAACTCGTAGACGAGGGAAAGATCGGTATTTCTGCTCATGGCAAATATGGCAAGCCAGAGCTGTTTACCCTTAAAGGTTCCTTTACCTCCACGAATCGAGGTTTTGGCTTTGTCACAGTAGAAGGAAAGGACGAGGATATCTTCATTGCCCCAAATAACACGTTAGGCGCCCTTCCAGGCGATGTTGTCCTCGTATCGGTAATTTCTCATGCCAATGGCAGCCGACGCGAGGAGGGACGTATTGTGCGGATTTTGGAGCATACGCTGGCAAGTGTTGTCGGTACCTTTCAGAAGAATAAGAACTTTGGCTTTGTCCTTCCGGACAATCAGCGCATTCCGAGAGACTTTTTCGTGGAAAAGGGAAAAGACATGGATGCGAAGAACGGCGATAAAGTCGTAGCCACGATTCTCGATTACGGCAGTATCCATAAGAATCCACAGGTCGAGATTACCGAGATTCTTGGCGCAAAGAACGAACCAGGTACCGATATCTTAAGCATCGTAAGAAGCTACGGCATTCCGGAGGAGTTTCCACAGGAGGTACTTGATTCGCTCGACTCGATTCCAGACGAAGTAACAGAAGAAGAGAAGATCGGCCGCCGTGACATTCGCAGTCTTCACACCGTCACAATCGACGGCGAGGATGCAAGAGACTTGGACGATGCGATCTCGCTCACATTTGAAGATGGCATTTATCATCTCGGTGTTCATATCGCAGATGTTACGCATTATGTAAAAGAAGGTTCTTTGCTTGATGAAGAAGCACTTAAGCGTGGAACAAGTGTTTATTTGACGGATCGCGTAATTCCGATGCTTCCACGTAAGCTTTCAAATGGCATCTGTTCCCTAAATGCAGGTATAGACCGTTTGGCTTTGTCCTGCTTTATGGATATTGACGAAAATGGAACCGTGATCAATCACGAGATTTGTGAGACGCTAATTCACGTTGATCGCCGCATGACTTATACCATGGTAGCGAGTCTTTTGGATGGTATGGAACCGCCGGAAGAGTACAAGGATTTCGTAGCAGACTTCAAGCTGATGAAGCAGCTTTCCGATCTGCTTCGCGACAAGCGCTTTGGACGCGGCGCAATTGACTTTGATTTTCCAGAATCAAAGATCATTCTTGATGAGAAAGGTCGCCCGGTAGAGATTAAGGCATATGAGCGTTCTGCCGCGACTCGATTGATTGAGGATTTCATGCTTTTGACAAACGAGACCATTGCAGAAGAGTATTACTGGTTGGAACTCCCATTTGTTTACCGTATCCATGAGAATCCGGACGAGGAGAAGCTTCGCGCATTTGCCACCTTCATCAATAACTTCGGCTATTCGCTTCATCTGACGAATCACACAATTCATCCGAAGGAGCTGCAAAAGCTGCTTAGCCGTATCGAGGGAAGCGATGCAGAAGGCCTGATTTCTCGTATCTTGCTTCGTTCCATGAAGCAGGCGAAGTATTCACCGGAAAATCTTGGTCACTTCGGTCTGTCGGCAAAGTATTACTGTCACTTTACCTCACCGATTCGCCGTTATCCGGATTTGCAGATTCATCGCATCATCAAAGAGCAGCTGCATGGAGCGCTTACCGAGGCACGCCAAGAACATTATGATCACATCCTTCCAGGTGTCTGCGACAGTTCCAGTAAACTTGAGCGCCGCGCAGATGAGGCAGAGCGTGAGACTGATAAGCTCAAGAAAGCACAGTATATGCGCCGTCATATCGGTGATGTCTATGAGGGTGTTATCTCTGGTGTGACTGCATATGGCTTCTATGTGGAGCTTGAAAATACCGTTGAAGGCCTTGTGCGCGCCGCAAACTTAGACGATGATTATTATATCTATGATCAAGAGCATTACCAGATGGTCGGTGAGATGACAGGGCGCACTTTCAGCATCGGACAGACCGTATCCGTTGTCGTTGTCGATGCGGACACACTCACCAAACAGATTGAATTTTTACTCTACTATCCAGAAGAAGATTGGTTAAAGGGGGAAACAAGACATGGCAAAAGAAAGCCGAAAACTCATCGCAAATAATAAAAAAGCGTTCCACGACTATTTTATTGAGGATACCTGGGAGGCGGGCATCGCACTTGTTGGTACCGAGGTAAAGTCACTTCGTATGGGAAAGTGCAGCTTGAAAGAATCTTTTATTCAGATTCACAAGGGAGAAGTCTTTATCTACAACATGCACATTAGTCCTTACGAGAAAGGAAATATTTTTAATAAAGATCCTCTGCGCGCCAGAAAGCTTCTGGTTCACCGTTATGAGATCAACAAGATTATCGGAAAGATTGATCAGAAGGGCTATACACTTGTTCCGCTTCAGATTTATTTCAAAGGAAGCCTTGTGAAAGTAGAGTTTGCTCTGGCAAAGGGTAAAAAACTCTATGATAAGCGTGCTGATATCGCAAAGAAGGATACCAGAAGAGAGGCCGAGAGAGAGTTTAAGGTATCAAATTTGTATTAAAAAAGAGCCGGGCTATTGAATTGATATGCCCGGCTCTTTTCAATAAAAAACAATTTAAAATAGTGATTTAAAATTTTATTTACAAAAAAAGGAGACCCTTGGAAAACCAAAGATCTCTATGGAGCTGAGGGGAATCGAACCCCTGTCCGAAAGCCCATTCATTAAAGCTTCTCCCATCACAGTTGCTCTACATTCATTCCCTCATCCGGCCGCCGAACAACAGGCTGTCAGACTTAGTAGCTTCATAAATCTCTTACCATCGCAAAGCTTAGACGGCAAGGTGCCCTGCAAAGTCGATGCCAGATTCTTAAGCAGCAGGTGACTTAAGGCTGACAGCTGCCCTTAGGCAGCGTATGCTAATTCGTTGTTAGCGTTTATATTTATTATCCGACTTTTAACGTGGATCCGGACCACGGATGGCTACTCTAACTTCAAAACCCCCGTCGAAACCAGTACAACCCCGGGAATGCATTCCGGTACAAATTTGCACGGTCACTAACAGTTGCATACTTTTATTTATGTTATCATAGCACTACAAATTTGTCAACTATATTTTTATAGAAAATTAATAGTATATGATTCATTTATGATAATGTCCTAATATACCCCAAGGGAAAATGTCCCAGAT
>DAVZID010000060.1:0-20392 GCA_052273485.1 Lachnospiraceae bacterium | reverse complement strand
TTGGTTATACTGTTCAATTATCAAGGTTCTTTGTTTTATGATCTTTATCAGATCTGTTGTCTTTGCGACAGCTCATCTAATATATCATAGTCGCTTGCGTTTGTCAAGCACTTTTTCAACTTTTTTCAATTCATGTCTTCATCAATTTCTGAATTGTTTCTGTTTTAGGCTTAATTCGTACTTTTGTTTCTGAATTGTATTTGTTGTGTCTGTGTTGTTTTCAGCGACGTTGACTATAATACCACGATGCAATCGACTTGTCAACTACTTTTTTTCTTTTTTTTTGCAAAAAAATTAGGGCATCGACAAACACTTCGCCGATGCCCCTTCATTAACCTATCGGGCTACACTATTCCATCACACTGCCAGGTTACACTAGCACGAACACTCGCACTCGCGCCCTCTTATACGATCTTCTTCCCCGCCAGTACCTCTCGATAATCCTTCAGATTCTTCTTCAGAAGATTTGGCGTATCCAGCCCATATGGACATTTTGCCTTACACTTATTGCAGCCGATACAGCCATCAATCTTATTCATGCGAGCCTGTCCTGCCTCATCTAGCCAGGCAGCTGACGGTGCACGGCGAATCATCAGTGACATACGTGCACAGTCATTGATCTCAATACCAGCCGGACATGGCATACAGTAGCCACAGCCTCTGCAGAAATCACCTGACAGCTGTGTTTTTTCCTTCTCAATAAACGCTTCAATTTCCTTTGTATAGACAGGTGGATTGTCCACGTAGGAAAGAAACTCATCCATCTCACTTTCCCTCTGTACACCCCAGATTGGCAGGACATTCGGGTACTGTGCCAGATACGCATAAGCCGCCTTTGAATCCGTAATCAAGCCGCCGGACAATGCCTTCATCGCAATAAATCCCATTCCTGCCTTTGAACAGGCCTCCTCCACTGCTATATCCTTCTTCGTTGCCAGATAGCAAAACGGAAACTGAAGCGTCTCATACAGTCCACTCTCAATTGCCTCCATCGCAACCGACAGGCGATGATTGGTAATTCCAATATGACGAATCTTTCCCTGCGCCTTTGCCTCAAGCATTGCCTCATACAAGCCACTGCCATCACCTGGCTTCGGGCAGAAGGATGGATTGTGGAACTGATAAATATCAATATAATCCGTTTTCAGTGTTGCAAGAGAGGTCTCAAGATCTCTCCAGAATCCTTCTACCGTAGTGGACATTGTTTTTGTTGCAATATACACGTTTTCTCGCATACCCTCAAATGCAACTCCAAGCTTTTTCTCACTGTCACTGTACGCGCGTGCGGTATCAAAGAAACGCACACCTCCGTCATACGCTTTATGTACCAGACGCACTGCCTCCTCTACTGAGACACGCTGTATCGGCAGTGCACCGAAACCATTTTTATTGACGGTAATACCAGTTGTGCCAAGCGTAACCATATCTTTCATGCAAGTTTCCTCCTGCTTTTTTCTTTTTGAATTTGCGTTTCTTCTATATAATAGAATGCGTTTCTTACACAAATCATCGTAACTATTTATCTTCCAAAAAATTTTCTAAGGAATTCCTCTTTCGAACATGGCTTTGAATAATAATAGCCCTGGATGAAGTCTGGTCCAAGTTTTTTAATTTTTTCTAGTTCCTCCTTTGTCTCAATCCCTTCTACACAAACGTACTGATTTAATTTGTGTACCATCTCAATGACATATTGCATCAGTTGGTATTCGTAAGGACGTGTCAATGCCTTTAACGTAAAGCCTCTGTCTAACTTTACAATATCCGGTTCAAGATTGCTGATATTCATCAGATTGGAATATCCAGTGCCAAAGTCATCGAGAGCGATCTGAATACGAAGCTCTTTCATATCATTCCAAATATTGCGCACTGCCGGCGTTCCTTCAAGATAGCCACTTTCTGTGAGCTCTATGATGATTCCACTGCAACTAATGCCCGCCAGATCAATCAATTCCTTCAATTCCGTCATAAGTGGGCTCTTTAAGATCTGTACATAAGACAAATTGATGGATACTCGAAACTCTGGATGATACTTTCGGCACTCATTGCACATGGAAAGTGCATTTTTAATCACCCATTTTCCAACTGGAATAATCAGTCCGCTCTCCTCTAAAATCGGCACCGCCTCTGCTGGAGAAATAAATTTTCCATCCTTGCCGCGAATTCGAAGCAGCGCCTCTGCCGCATACAAGCTTTCATCCTTCGCGCTCACAATGGGCTGAAAATACAGTTCAAAACCTTGATAATCGAGCGCAACTGCCTCTCGCAACGATCGAAGAAGTTCTCTTCTATGCAGAAAGCCTTCGTAGTCCTTCGTTCGGAAGCGGTACGCCCTGTTTTTACCCTGTTTTTTTGCTTCGCCAAGCGCAAATTGCGAATATTTCATCAGCTCACGATATCCATTCACCGGGGTCTGATTACTTGCAATAATACCTGCCGATATCGTGTAGACTGCCTCATAGCCACTTTTTTTGATTGCGAGATCCAATGCCCTGCGAATTCGGTGAAACAGTTCATTTGCATCCTCTTCATCTGGCTGAATTCCAAGCTCATTTGTCTCCACAAAATCCTCAACCAAAAATTCATCACCGGTCATGCGATATACCTTCTGATTTCCTGTAAGCTGCAAGGAAATCTCAGTCGCCACCAGCTTTAAAATTCGGTCGCCATATTCCACACCAAAACGCTCATTGATAGCGCTGAAATCATCAATTCCAATTCGGAGAACAAAGCCGGCAATCGACGTTTTGCCAAGTGCTCTCATCCGTGCCTTAAAGGATGCCTCACCCAAAAGGCCACTAATATTATCTGCCTTCTGTGGCCTTCCAATTTCATTGATACAGCCAATCAAAAAATGTGGCTGTCCATTCGCATCATTTAACATCCTTCCCCGACAATTGATCCAAACTGGAATGCCTTTGCAATTGAGCCAGCGATACTGCATATTATGTCGGTCACGTTTTCCCTCAGCTGCTTCACGCAGTTCTACCACCAATGCCTCATAATCCTCTGGATATACAAATTTGCGATGTGCTTCTACCACATCCGTAAAACAATTTGACGCAAGCGCAAAACGCTCCATCGCTCCCTTTGAGATAAAATACAAATCCTGTACGATATCATACACATATAGATAATTATCCATACAGGAATCAAAGCACTCAATCATATCGCATAACTTTTCGAATGTATAGTCCATCTTCATCCCTCCCTTCCTGATAACTGCTCCTCTTATCGTTCTGCTGCTTGTGATATTTATAGTTTTATTAAGGCCAAATTTTTGACGATTGGCCATTCTTAATGATATTTTACTTCATTATTTTCCAAAAGTAAAGAGCTGCCCGAAGGCAGCCCCCTCAAATTCCCATATTCTTTACTTTATCTTTTAACGTATCCTTCAAACTACTTTTATTTTTTGCTTTCGCTTTACGTTTTAATTCACGCTCTGCCTTTTCCTGCTCTTTTAACTTATCCTCTTTTTCAATTCGTTCCATCTCGTCAAGTAATTCTCTTACTCTCTTCAATTCTTCCTTTGTAATTGGCGAACTCATGCTCAATGCCTGAACAAATTCTGCCAAACTTCCGTGAAACCAAAATTCGGTTTGTCTGCTGGCTAACATCTGCTTGTACTCCTGCGCGCTCTTCAATGCGCGTGCATAAGAAACGCGGCCTCTTCGCTCTGTCGTAACATAACCTTTCCCCGCCAGTCTGGTTAAAAATGTAACCACGGTCGTTCTCGCGTATTCTTTTCCATATTGTATATTCAGCTGCTTTGTCAGTTCAGGAATTGAAATATCCGATTCAGACTCCCAAATAATTTTCATGATTGGCGCCTCACATGCACTTAACTCTTCTCTCATTCGTGCCTCCATTATTCTTGTAATCGGTGTTGAAAGCCAACGGGATTCTCTAGCTCTTTTTTGTTTGTTTCCACTCGCAAATTGCTTCGTTCCCACTAGGTTACTGTTGCTGATAGTACCATTTTTGTAGAATGTAGTCAAGTGTTAGAAAAGACACTTGTAGTAAAAGAACTGGCTTCCTTGCCTTTCGGCAACAGAAGCCAGTTCTTCACTTGATTATTGTTTGATTTTCAAACTTGATCTTTATTTTGAAAGTATTCGAAATTACTCAATTACCTGAATCCAACCCTTTGGAGCCTCAATACGTCCCATCTGAATACCAGTCAGAGTATCATACAGCTTCTTGGTGATCGGTCCCATCTCCTCCATACCACTTGGCAGACAAATCTCCTTACCATGATCAACAATCTTTCCAACAGGGGAGATAACAGCTGCGGTTCCACAAAGACCACACTCTGCAAAGTCCTTTACCTCATCAAAGTATACTGGACGCTCCTCAACCTCGAGTCCTAAGTACTCCTTTGCAACGTATACTAAGGAACGACGTGTGATAGACGGCAGGATGGTGCTGGACTTTGGTGTAACAACCTTTCCATCCTTTGTTACGAACAGGAAGTTTGCACCACCGGTCTCCTCAACCTTGGTACGTGTTGCAGAATCCAGATACATATTCTCTGCATAGCCCTGCTCATGTGCCTCAACGATTGCATGAAGGCTCATTGCGTAGTTTAATCCAGCCTTGATATGTCCAGTACCGTTCGGTGCTGCACGGTCATAGTCACTGACGCGGATGGTGATCGGCTTTGCGCCACCCTTGAAGTATGGACCAACCGGTGTACAGAAAATACGGAACTGATACTCATTTGCCGGCTTTACACCGATAACAGCGTCACTTCCAAACATATATGGACGAATGTACAGGGTAGCACCAGAACCATACGGCGGAACGTAACCTTCATTTGCCTTTACAACCTGCTTTACCGCATCAACAAAACGATCCTGTGGGAACGGCGGCATCTCCAATCTCTTTGCGGAGTTTACCATACGCTCTGCATTTAAATCCGGGCGGAATACAACGATCTGGCCCTTCTCTGTGGTATATGCCTTCATACCTTCGAATACGGTCTGTGCATACTGCAAAACACCTGCACACTCGCTGATCGTAATTGTTGCATCTGAGGTCAATGTACCCTCATCCCAACTTCCGTTTTTATAATTTGAAACATATCTTTTATCGGTCTTGATGTAGCCAAATCCAAGACTGCTCCAATCCAGATTTTTCTTCTCCATAATGTCTGCTTCCTTTCTCATATGCTGTCGAGTATTCCTCAGCACGGATCGATTCTGGCCTGACCGGTCTGACCGGTTTGATCAGATCATATCCTTTTACCCCTCGTATCCATAACCGGGATTATCTCCATTTTATACCAGAAACAGGAAATGTCAATATCCTGTTCTTTAAATAATTACCTATTTCAGTCTGCAGGCAGTATTTTTTTAATAAATCGAATCCATTTAAGAAATTACTTAAAATAATTTATTTCAAATACTTGATTTTAAATACTTGATTTTAAATAATAGTTTGTTTTAAATAACTTACTTTAAATAATTTACAATGCACTGAATATACTGCGTATTCGTCGGTCTTATACTGTCGCTGGCTGCCGCCTCTCCGAATATGCATTTCTTATATTCCCGATCAGCTAGCGGCCACGAACGCTCAATTGCTACACGGATTGCGCGTTCAATACGGCTTGGTGTGGTATCGTGGATTTTTGCAATCTGCGGATACATCAGCTTTGTGATGCGCTCGATCATCTCACGATCCTCGAGAGCAAGTGTAATCGCATCGTGAAGATACTGTGCACCTGCCATGGTTCCCAAAATGCCTAGTCCCGTTAGGACATCCTGAACGGTCTCTTTTTGCATGCCAACCTCAATCAGCACATATCGGCTTTGGGGATTCATCGGACAAGCCTTCAGCAGGCTTTCCAACGCCTCCTTGCTCTGAACCACCCCTAAAATATGTACACCTTTAATTCCATCTGCCACCTGAAACATAGTACCCCTCCTTTTTTTCTTCTGAGCTTTCGAGAGTTATTTTAGCATATACTACTTTTGTCGTAAATAGTGTAAACGACACTTTTAGTCGCGTATATCGCGCTAATTTTGACATTGATCGTTCTCTAATTTTGTGCTCATATGATTTTCAGAAGGGAAGCGGCATCTAAAGATGCCGCGCTCTGAATCATTACTTTTATTTCTTGTTTTTATTTCTTGTTTTTATTTCTTGTTGCGAAACTGTACTGGAGTCATGTTAAATGCTTTCTTGAACAGGCGGTTAAAATGCTCCACATTCTGATAACCGACCGAAAGTGCAATGCTCTCAACGGTCATTGAACTCGTCTTTAACAGTGTCTTCGCCTTCTTCAGACGTACATTTTTTACAAGCTCGCCAAAGGTCATGCCAGACTTCTCTTTAATGTATTTGGACAGGTACGGCTTTGACAGATAGAACTTATCAGACAGTCCCTCAAGTGTAACATTTAAATAGTTGGACTGAATGTAGTTCATGATCTCAACCATTCTTTTGTCTTTGGCAAACTGTGCGTTCTGGATCTCCTCGATCTTGTTGACGGCAACGGTCAGCGCCTCGATGGATGCCTTGATGATATCGTTGTCGATGCCAACGCCCCAGTAACGTCTTCCGTTGCATACAACGCCAACGTAGGCAACTGCCTTAGATGAACTTCCCTTTGTCAGAGAATGCTCCTCATAGAAACTTAACTCATAGCTAACGTTAAAGTAGTTCTTGATTGCGTTGCTGACGGCATCGAGACGTCCATTTCCGGTTCCGGTGACAACCTGTGTATTCTGTCCATGCTGGATCGTTGCGTTTGCCACGATGCCGTTTTCCTGACGGAAATGGCACTCGCTGACCTGGAAGATGGACTTGCTGGTGATATAGTGATCCTCAAAAATCTGATAAATGATCGCCGGAGTCAGCTCCTTATGTGCCTTATCGGAGATATCCTTAACGGTGTAGCCAACTTCCTCACGCATATTTTCCGGAAGACTTAAGCCGAAGTTTGTGCGAAGCACGTAGCATACGCCACCCTTACCAGACTGGCTGTTGATACGGATTACGTCGGAATCGTAGGTACGGCCGACATCCTTCGGGTCGATCGGCAGATATGGAACGTCCCACTTCTCGCTCTTTCCAGCCTCTCTCCATGCCATGCCCTTTGCAATCGCATCCTGATGAGAACCAGAGAATGCAGTGAAGACAAGCTTTCCTGCGTATGGCTGACGCTCATGAACTCTCATGCCTGTCACTCTCTCATATACCTCTACCAAAGATGACATATTCGAGAAATCCAGCTTCGGATCAATACCATGTGAGAACATATTCATCGCCAATGTGATAATGTCCACGTTACCAGTACGCTCACCATTTCCAAAAAGCGTTCCCTCGATACGATCTGCACCAGCTAAGAGTCCAAGCTCCGCTGCTGCAACACCGCATCCACGGTCATTGTGCGGATGAAGGGAAAGAACAACGCCATCGCGGTGCTTCATATTCTTATTCATGTACTCAATCTGAGTGGCAAATACGTGCGGCATTGCATTCTCAACAGTGGCCGGAAGGTTGATGATGACCTTGTTGTCCGGTGTCGGCTGCCATACATCAAGAACGGCATTGCACACCTCAAGCGCATAATCCATCTCGGTTCCGGTAAAGCTCTCTGGGCTGTACTCGAAGGTGAAGTTACCCTCCGTCTTATCGGCTAACTCCTTTAACAGTGCTGCACCATCGACTGCGATCTTCTTAATCTGCTCCTTATCCTTCTTGAATACCTGCTCACGCTGTGCAACGGAGGTCGAGTTGTAGACATGGACAACGGCTCTCGGTGCACCCTTAATCGCTGCGAAGGTCTTCTTAATAATATGCTCTCTTGCCTGTGTTAAAACCTGAATGGTTACATCGCTCGGAATCAGGTTCTGCTCAATTAAGGTACGGCAAAACTGGTACTCCGTCTCGGAAGCGGCCGGGAAACCAATCTCAATTTCCTTAAAGCCAATCTGTACCAACATCTTAAAAAATTCAATCTTCTCATCCAGGCTCATCGGCTCTACAAGTGCCTGGTTTCCGTCTCTTAAGTCAACAGAGCACCAAATCGGCGCATGATCGATATCATCCTTCTTGACCCAGTCATAGGTCACGACCGGCGGCATAAAATACTGCTTTTCATACTTTTCACTTGGATTCATATTATTCACATCAACCTTTCTTACTATATTCTATTCTTCCAATAAAATATTTATCAATTTGATTGTCGTTTTTTATCTTAGCACATTTATAGCGTAAATACTAGTGACGGTTTTAATCATTCGAGTTGATCTTTTTTATTGTGTTGCCCGACAGTTTTATGAAGGTGCTTCGCAAAACGTGACAATGCGAAGACGGGGCACACCCGAAAGTGTACCCCGCCCTCTGCGAAAGAAAAAGTGTTATGAGAAAAAGGAATTCGCAATTCTTATTCTGCTACAGAAGAGGACTCTTCTTCAACAGTCTCAGTTGTTGCTTCGTCAGTAGTCTCGGAACCGTTCTCTGCCTTCCAATCATCATACTGTGCCTGGAATGCTGCTAAAACGTCCTGGTAACCAGCCTCATCGAGAGCTGCCTGGTACTGAGCAATCGCATCCTCGACCTGATCAACACCATAACCACCATTCTCAAGTGCGAAACCATACTCATTGAATACATTCTGGCAAGCTGCATACTTATCAGCTACTTCGCTCTTATCGAAACGGAAACCAGCTGCACAAGAAGTATTTGCACCACCGTTGAAGTCCTTATACAGATCAGCCTTATCATCTGGCTCTGTTGTCAGTGGTGTTACAATAGTTGCAGATGCAGATTCCCACATGGAGTGATTGTACTTACCAGCATCAGTCTGCTCTACCTTACCATCAACATAGTTGAAATCCTCACCCTCAATACCGAAGGTATACAGATCTGCTAATTTGTTATCAGTATACAGAAGTCCTAAGAAATCAATACAAGCCTGTGCTTCCTCTGGTGTGCAGTTTGCCGTTACTGCATAGCAGGAACCAAGTGCAGATGTGGAGTGTGCCCATCTGTCAGTGATTGGTGTCATTACAACTTCCTGATTATAACGGCTGTTTGCCTCTGCATTAACAGGAATATCTGTCCACCAGGAAATACCCCAATCCTGAGTCTGTGTTGTAGTATCAGTTGTAGTCTTTGTTACCTCGTCCTCAGAAATATATCCAGCCTCTGCCCACTTAGCCATTAAGGTACAGAATTCCTTGTACTGATCGGTCAGAACAGTATCTACAACTTCATTTGTGGAACGATCTACTGCTACCCAGTTGGACTGTGCATCAGCTGTA
Source organism: Lachnospiraceae bacterium (assembly GCA_052273485.1). Classification (GTDB taxonomy): domain Bacteria; phylum Bacillota; class Clostridia; order Lachnospirales; family Lachnospiraceae; genus Anthropogastromicrobium. The sequence continues at coordinate 11,117 of DAVZID010000060.1, read as the reverse complement.
AAGAAATCAAAATCATTGATATAATATCTGTAGAACATAGCGGTCTTCTGTGACAGATATGGATACTTAAGTCCCTCTGCCTCAAGATCTGCTAACATTGGCTCAATATCAGCCAATGTCTTAACTGAACTAATATCCCAGCCATACTTGTCAACAAGATCCTTACGGAACATTATATCATAGCCTTCTACATTATCCTTATAAACCGGTACAAAGTAGTTCTTGCCGTCATATTTGGTAGCTTCCCACTGTCCTTCATCCATAGACTCATACAGAGGTGTTCCCGGAAGCAGATCGGTAATATCATAAACTGCATTTGCAGGTACTAAATCATTTGTTCCAATGGTAGCTTCCCATGAAGCTGTCCAAAGCAGGTTAATCTCATTGTTTGCCAGCGCCAGGTTTGCCTTATCAGTATACTCGCCAGAACCGATGTCAGTCAGTTCGATCTGAACATTGATCTTATCCTTAATATACTCATTGATAGCATCCTGAACCTTCTTTACCTGCTCAGAATCTGGATTTGCCAGATTGAAGCATGCTCTTGTAACTTTAATTGTTACCGGCTCACTATCGCTTGCAAAAGCGGTGCCTGCGAAACAACTAGTTGCCATAGTTGCTGCCATTGATAATGCAAAAAGTTTTCTCTTCATAATAAGTGTCCTCCTTAATAATGTTTGTTTTTATTTGTTTTCATCCACATAATAGATAGCTGTGGAAAATGCCCTTTACTTATTAACTTTGTCAGCCCTTTACAGAACCAACTGTAAGTCCCTTTACAAAATACTTCTGGAAGAATGGATAGATTACCATAATCGGTCCAATTACGACAATAACGGTTGCCATAGTTGCAGAGTACTGTGGAATCGTTCCGCCCATAGCTGCCTTAACAGAAGCCGGAACATTGGAGTTATTTAATAAAAATTCAATACTCTTCTGAATATTGATCAAAAGCAACTGCAATGGCTTTTTACGATCACTTGTAATATACAAAAGTGCATTCTGCCAGTCATTCCAGTAAACAGTTGCCATCATAAATCCAACTGCTGCCATAGACGGCTTTAACAGCGGAAGTGTGATCTGGAAGAAGGTTCGATACTCGCCGGCACCATCAATCTTGGCCGCCTCCATAAGCTCACCTGGAATACTGTTTGCGATGTAGGTTCGAAGAATAATAACGTTCATTGTCGATACACAAAGCGGTAAGATCAACAGTGCGATGTTATCCTTTAATCCATACATAGATGTATAAATTACATAGCAGGATAACTGTCCACCAGAAAACAGCATTGGAATCAGCAGGTATACAGATAAGAACTTACCAAGCATGAAATCCTTACGGCTTATTGAATAAGCAAACATTGCCATGATTAAAAGTCCAACTAAGGTTCCAAAAACCGTAATGAAAATCGTGACACCATAAGAGGTTGCCAGCTGCTTGCCATATCTAAGTACGGCATTGATACCATCAAGTGACCACTTCTTTGGAATAAATGAGAAACCATTCTGTACGATTGTCTTCTCATCTGAAAATGCTGCTACAAATACAAGCACGATCGGCAATGCGCAGAACAAAGTGTACAATACCAAGAAGAATAACAATATGTACTGACCGAGTGTTTTATGCTCTCTTCTGGAAGGAGCAAGATCAAGATTTTTCTTTTTACTCATCTGAGTGCCTCCCTTCATTAGAACAGTGCATTTTCCGGTGCAATCTTACGAACAGCACCATTTGCAAGCAACATCATCAATAAACCAATTACTGACTGGAAGAATGTAGTTGCTGCAACAAAGCCGAAGTTCGAATTCTTAAAGATTGCATTCAATACATAAGAATCAATAACCTGTGTTGTCGAATACAGCTGTCCGCTGTTTCTAGTTACCTGATAGAAAAGACCTGTATCCGATCTCATGATGTTTCCTACTGAAAGAAGAAGCATAACCGTAATCATCGGAACAAGACTTGGAATCGTGATGTTCACGATCTGCTGCCAACGGTTTGCACCATCAATCTCTGCTGCCTCATATAAGGAGGAATCAATACCTGCAAGTACGGACATATAAAGTACGGAGCCGTAACCTACGCTGTTCCACATCTTAACTATGGTTAAAATCACCGGCCAATAACTTGCTGTTGTGTAATAACGGACACGTGCATTAAACAGATTGTTTAAGATACCTGTATCTGTGCTTATAAATGCATATACGATAAACTGTACAGCTGCATAAGAAATGAATACTGGAATAATCATAATCGTCTGCATTGTCTTTGCGCACTTTTTAAATACGCACTGGTCAATCGCAATCGCAAGTACTACATTGAGTACTGTACCAAGACCCGTAAAGATCACATAGTAGAACAACGTATTCTTTGTCATTGATAAGAACGTTGACTTGGATGCGATCAGGAACTTGAAGTTGTCAAGACCATTCCACGGGCTGCCCCAGATTCCTTTCGTATAGTCGTAAGACTTGAATGCCATTACCAAACCACCCATTGGAATATAGGCGAAGAACAGCAAGACAAGAAATGCTGGCAGAGCCATTACAACGTGAGCTCTGTGTTTCCATGTGTTATGCAGAAAATTTTTCATCCCATTCACACTCCTTCTTCGTAATTTCCGTGTTCGTTCTATTCTTAAATTACTCAATCGTTTTCATAACTGAACTATACATCATTTTAGACCAAAATGCAATACCTTTTTTAAATTTTTTATATATATTTTTCTACTTTTTCGTTTTCGTTTCGACATGATTTGTGTCGGTATTGTATAAATTGTTGCTTTTGCGTACAAAAAAAGAGTCCTTTCAGCAAACGCTTTCCGAACTCTTTTTGTATTTGCGAAACAGATGCCATTATTTTCGAAATCTTACTTTTCCTGCTGCCTTATTTCGCATGTCTTTTATTCTGTTTTATTCTTCATCCTCGGTCAAACGGCGCACCGACGCTCCCGGCATAACAGCTCCTGACTTTACAATCATCTCGACAAGTGCGCTCTTTGGCCGCTCAATCTGATCGACAATTGCCTGTGCTGCTGCCTTTCCTATGCCAGACATATCCTGTGCATATGTCGTAAGCTTTGGCTGAAACTGCTGAATCAACGAGATTCCGTCATAGCCCGCCACTGAAATATCTGCTGGCACAGACAATCCTGCCTCACGAATCACAGCTATTCCGCCGATTGCCGTATAATCATCAGGATACAGAATGCAGGTAGGCGGATTTTTCAGTGCAAGAAGCTTCTTCGTTGCCTCAGCGCTGGCCTCTCCTTCCAGATAAGGTGCTTCCGGCACATACTCATCTGGCACCGAAAGTCCATGTTCCTCCATCGTGCGATAAAAGCTTGCCAGTCTCACCCTAGTGACACCATTTTGCTGACCATGTATGTACGCAATTTTTTTATGTCCCATACTGATTACATATTCCGTCAGTTCTCTAACACCCTTTATATTGTCCGACACAACTGCCGGACAATTGTTAAAGACATGGTCAATTGTCACCACTGGAATGTCGCTTTCGATTAGCTCAATCACCTCTTCCTTTGTAAAATCTACATTTGCAATGACAACTCCATCCACGTTGCGATAACGGCAATGCTCCAGATACGACATTTCCCGTCCACCTACATTCTTATTGATAAATGTAATGTCATATCCGAGGTTTTCCACTTCCGTCTTCAGACTCTCCAAAACCGGCGCAAAGTACGGGTGCGTCAGTCCGCTGTGATAGTCGTCCAAAAATAGAACACCTATGTTATGAGTCATCTTTGTTTTGAGCGCCCTAGCTGCCATATTGGGAAGATATCCCATCTCATTTGCTTTCTGGCGAATCATCGCCTTTCTTTTCTCGCTGATGTCATCCAGATCATTCAGTGCTTTGCTCACTGTTGATGCTGACACGCCGCAGGCCGCTGCAATATCCTTTAATGAAACCATAGTACTCCTTCACCTGCTCTCTTAATCGTTTAAGTATTTTCAATATAGCTTGATTTTCCCTTATTGTCAATCTGAAAAACAGCTGCTTTTTCTATTTTGTCACATATTTCCATTTATTCTTGCTCTTTATTGTGCAAATTTTTATTTCTCATGCTGTTTTCACTCGAACAAACCTCTTTTCCTTTGTTTTCTTGCTCTCTTTGTCCTGCAATTTTGTTTCTTCGCACCTTATCGTTTTCGATCCATTCGTCAAGCGAAAGCGGCATATAATCCGAAAAGACACAAAAACAATTGATCATACTGCACGGAATCGTTTTCTCCTTCCCCTCAAAATCAAGAAAAGATGTCTGCTTTGTTTGTCGGATAAAACGGTCAATCAGAAGCTCATCTCTCGTATTATGCACATGACCATATAGCATATAGGACCTTGGCTCCCCTTTCTCGTTTGTCCGATACTGACCATTATAACACATAACCGGGTAATGACTCAATATAACTTTTCGCCCATTATCATTTAATTCTTCATAGGGACGTATCCACTCAAACAGGCTCTTGTCAAACCTGCGGTACTGCAAATAACGGTCGTGATTTCCTTCAATTAGATACTTCTTTCCGTTTAGCTGCTGCAGCAGTGCATTTGTCTGCATCGCATCGCCAAATGAAAAATCGCCTAGAATAACGGTCTCATCGCAGGTGCGCACCTTCTCATTCCAGCGCTGTATCATATACTGATTCATCTCCTCTGCACAAAAGAATCCTCGCTTGTCCATCTTTGTGTTAAGTGCCTCATGGTAAAAGTGGCAGTCTGCTATATAAAAACGCATGTGTTTTCCTTTCCTAATTTTATTTTACTTTTTAAATACAAGCCATCCACCTTAGGGCTTTGCTATCAATATTGGCCTATCCGTAAACTTTGGCGTTCTTCTCGCCTCGATATTGCCGGGGCGTACAGCCAAAGCTCTTTAAAAAGAAGCGCCCTAAGTGCGATGGACTGTCAAAGCCAGTCTCGAGTGCAATCTGCGTCACGCTCTTGTCAGTCGATACTAGCTGCCGCCCGGCCTCCTCTAATCGAAACTGAATCAAATACTCCATCGGGCTAACCCTTAAGACGCGCCGAAAGCATCGGCACAGCTCGCTTTTGCTGATCGCAAGCGAATCTGCTACATCCTCAAGGCGTACTTTTCCAGAAAAATTTTGCTGCATATAGGTCATGGCTTCCTTGATTCGTTCTAGGTCACGTTCTTCTTTCGGCAGAATCTGGCGCGCTATGCTATTTCCTTTTTCGACAAGCCCTACCCACAGAAAACAAAGATGCCCTTTCACCGCCATCTCATATCCGGTTCGCCTTGCCCGGTAGGCTTCTGCCATTTTCCATAAAAGCTGTGATTCTTCATTATTTAATAGAAAGCCATCTACTTTTGCCGAAATGAGTGGTTCCACGCATTCTCTGTATGCACGTGAGAGACGATCCGATTCCACCAAACGCCATGAGCAGACAAATGAGTCAATTACCTGTGTGCCCGGTTCGACACTTAACAGTTCATGATGAGTTTCATCTACGGGGACAAGACGATGCAGCATTCCGGTATTGATAAAAATACTCTCACCCGGATGTAACACAAATTCGTTTGTTCCAATCTGCACAAGAATCGTTCCCTTCACCACGTAGTCAAACTGAATCTCTTCGTGCCAGTGCCACGCAATCTGCCCATGCTCAAACTCGGCAAAATCATCCCTGTAAATGCCGATTGGAAAATCGTCACTTCCGTGACGGCGAAGCTCCCGAAGACTGGTGTCCACGACCGTTTTTTGCTCCATGCGTTTTTTGTTTCCTCCCTTCGCTTCTTATCTTAATACATATTTTTTATTCTGTCTGCTCTTAGCCGGGTAACATGCCTATTTTGCCCGGTAACATGCCTACTTTGCCTGGTAACATGCATTCTTGTCAATTTGATTCTAAATCGTTGCCTGTTATGTTTAGCTTTGATTATGATAATTATCGCGCTTATTATACTATATTTTCATGTAAAAAAGCAATATAGTAGTAACAAAAGATAACACCATTACGTAGTGGAGGCTGAGACGAAGTCTCCTTCATAAAACTTCCGGGTAACCCCCGCAAAAAGGAAAGGGAAAAGATATGATTTTAGATTTATTTCGTTTGAATGGAAAAGTTGCTGTTGTCACCGGCGCAAACACCGGACTGGGTCAGGGATTTTGCGTTGCCTTTGCGGAAGCTGGTGCTACCGTAATCGGTGTAGCGCGCCGCAGCTGTGCCGAGACTGCGGCAAAGGTCGCGGCAGTCGGCGGTACCTTCTTTGAGGTGATCGTTGATCTTTCTGCAGCAGATGCCGCGCAGCGTGTTGTAACTGCCTGTAAAGAACGCACCGGCAGAGTCGATATTCTTGTGAATAACGCAGGAATCATTCACCGCGAGGATGCGGTTAACGTCACCGAAGATAGCTGGGATCTTGTCACAAACTTAAATGAAAAGCTTGTCTTTTTCCTCTCTCAGGCGATGACAAATGAATTTTTCATCCCACAGGGCGGCGGCAAGATCATCAACATTGCTTCGATGTTAAGTTTTCAGGGCGGAATCCGCGTTCCATCTTACACAGCAAGCAAAAGCGCCGTGATGGGACTCACCAAGGCGCTTGCAAATGAATGGGCTTCTCTTAATATTAATGTAAACGCAATCGCGCCAGGCTACATGGCGACAAATAACACGACTTCACTTCGTCAGGACAGTGACAGAAATGATGCTATTCTTTGCCGCATTCCGGCGGGACGCTGGGGAACCTCCGATGATTTAATGGGGGCTGCTGTTTTTCTTGCCAGCGATGCTTCATCTTACGTAAATGGTTTTACACTTGCTGTTGATGGCGGCTGGCTGGCTAGATAAGCTGATCTATTATTCTTCCTCGAAGACCGGTGCACCACCGGTCTTTTTGCTTATCATAGATTCCATAAAGTCAATATATTCCTGTTTTGTAAAGATAGGTTTGTAATCCTCCACAAGCCTTTTTGCAGCTGTAGCACCGCCCTTTAGCAATCTGTATGCTGTCAGTGCAAATATTTTTGCCGTAACAATATAGGCTAGCTCCTCATCGTTCACATCGAAATCAATACTATGAAGACCGCTTCCTACTGCACCGCCTGTGTTAAAGGTAAATACCGGCTGAAGATGCTGTACATCACCTACATCTGTTGAACCACCACTCGGTGTGCTTGTCGCATCAACTACATTCACATTATACTTGTCACCTGCTGCAAGCTTTGCTGCCTCGACTAGCTCCTCTGGTGCATCAACTGGAATTGTTGGCAGATATCCCGGCATAGTTTCAATTTCAACCTTAGCTCCCACTGCCACTGCACCTGCCAAAAATGCACGATCAGTTTTATCTGACGCATCAAGAATTGCCCTTGTATTATTTGCTCTTACAAGTGTCTCAATGACAGCTTCATTTGGAATTACATTGACAAGATCACCACCCTTTGTCATAATCGGATGAACTCTCACTGTATCCTTATCCTGAAATGTTTCTCTTTGATATTGAAGCGCTGTAAGACCAAGCGCTGCTGCATTTAATGCATTTACACCAAGATGAGGACTTCCAGCTGCGTGGGCAGCCTTTCCCTTGTAACGAATCACCTTGCTTACAAATCCATTTCCGCTGCCCTTTCTGATCACCACTTCATTTCCTATCGTCGTATGATGAGCCAGATTCAAATCAATATCATCGAAAGCTCCAATTCTTATAAGTTCACATTTTCCGCCGCCATAACGTATTTTTCCTTCATTTTTTAACTGATTTTTAAACTCAATTTCACCATATTCCTCTGCTGGAACTGCAAAAAATACAACCTGCCCGTCTAATGAGGATGCCACTTCATTATCCATTAGTGCAATTGCTGCTCCTATCACACCAGCAAGCTGACTGTGATGACCGCAGCAATGAGCTCCCTGCGTCTGTGCGTTTGCATATTTATGCTCTGGAATACGAAGTGCATCAAGCTCTCCGATTAACGCTAAACTAACATTTTCTTTTTTGTCCTGATTTAAATAGCCCTTTACGCCAGTTACTGCAAGACCTTCCTTCGTCTCTAACCCAAGCGCCTTAAGCTCATCGGCAAATTTTGACGCAGTTCTAAATTCTTTATATCCTAGCTCTGCATGAGTGTAGATATCTCTTGCAAACGCAATCAGTTTTTCTTTATTGTCATCTATAATTTTTATAATTTTTTGTTCGATCTTATCCATAATGCAAGTCTCCCTTTTTTAATATTCTGGAATTGCCCAGAGATTCTTATATACACTCTCATTATTTGCCTTAAGCCAATTTGTAAATTCATCTGACTGATATGCTGCTACAATATCCTTTGCCCACTGTGTATCCTCATCTTCATCCTTTACGACAACCTGCAGCCAGAAATTCTCGGACAAGTTTTCATTAAACAGTGCTGTCGACGGATCAATTCCCGCATTATAGACAATGCTTCCTGTAATAATGCCATAATCATAATCGGACAGTGTAGTTGCTATGATACTGGTGCTCACATCCAAAAACTCCAGATTATATGGATTTTCTGCAACGTCCTCTGAGCTTGCAGTTGCATAATCTGTGCCTTCCTTTAGTTTAATCCATCCAATATCCTGAAGCATAACAAATGCTCTTGCCATGTTTCCCTCATCCTGTGGAACTGCAACCTTCATACCATCAGCAACCTCATCAAGCGAGCTGTGTGTTTCAGAAAAAATAGATGCCGGAACTGTAGGAATTGGTGTCAGTGCTACCAAATTAGAATTATAATTTTTATTAAAAGCATCCATATATGCAATATGCTGTTCAACAGAGAAATCTACATCACCATCTGCAATCGCCTCATCTGCATACTGAAGTGTCAGCTCAGTTGCTTCAAATGTGTAACCCTGTTTTTCAAGAATGGGCATTACATGCTGCTCAAAAAGCTCTGTATATGGTCCTGTTCCTTTCGCATATACTAATTTCTTTTTTTCTGTAACAGCTGACTCTGCTGCACTTTCTTTTTTTGTTTCATTTGTTGTCTTTGCATCTTTTTTTCCGCAGCCTGCTGCAATTACTGCCACTGCTGCTAATACTCCAATTGCCAATACACCTTTTTTAAACTTTTTCATAATCGTTTTCTCCTTTTATCTGTCTTATTTTCTGCGAGCCTTTCCTGCGAAGAAATTTCCAAGGCTTTGTATGCACTGTGTAATAATAATAAGTACAACTACAAGTGAATACATAAGTGTAAAGTTAAAGCGGTTGTAACCATAATTAAGAACAAGCGCTCCAATACCGCCTCCTCCTACATATCCTGCCATTGCACTTGCACCAATCAATCCAACAATCCCCGTTGTAAGTGAAAGAATAACAGAACCAAGTGACTCAGGCAAAATAAATTTTGTAACAAGCTGCAGCGGTGTTGCCCCCATTGCCAGTGCAGCTTCTAAAATGCCATTTCCTGTATCGAGAAGGGAATTTTCAAATAAGCGCGTCAAAAGCGGTATCGCGTTTACCGTAAGAGGTACAATTGCCGCTGTTGCTCCAATTCTTGTTCCTATTAAAAACTTTGTAACCGGCATAATTGCAACCAGAAGAACAACAAATGGTGTACTTCTCACAATATTAATTATCACATTGATGATATTATAAATCACCACATTCTGGTATAACCCGCCCTTTCTTGTAAAGATCAGCACGATTGCCAGAACAAATGCGACAATTGTTGCAATAATTAGGGCTATTCCAACCATATATAATGTCTCTGCAAATGATGTTAACAACTTATCATTTGATATTCCAAGAAATTCTTCAAGTGCCATATTTTTCTCCTTTTCGTCTTTCTTATATGTAAATCTCTTTATAACCAACACCGTGCTCTGAAAAATACTTCTGTGCTCCTTCAATTTCGTTCTTTGCACCAATGATCTGTACAATAATGATTCCTAAGATCTGTTCCTGTATTTCACTGATATTGGCAAATAAGATATTTGTTTCTACATCAAATTTCTTATTTACACCGGATAACACAGATTCTGTACTGTCACTGTCAAGAAACTTTAATTTCAAAAGCTTATTGTTCTTTTTTTCAGAACGTATACTTTCTATCAAAAGTTCTGGAACGCTGTCATTAATTACTGTTTTTACAAAATTCTTTGTGATCTCTTGCTGTGGCTCGCTGAATACATCAAGTACATTTCCTTTCTCGACCACTTTTCCACTCTCCATAACAGCTACATGATGACAAATACTTTGGATAACGTTCATCTCATGTGTAATCAGCACAATCGTAATGCCAAGCTCCTTATTGATTTTTTTTAACAGCTTCAGGATCGCTTTTGTTGTTTTTGGATCAAGTGCACTAGTTGATTCATCGCTAAGCAAAATAGATGGATCTGTTGCCAAGGCTCTTGCTATTCCTACTCTTTGCTTCTGACCACCAGAAAGCTTAGATGGATATACATCTTTCTTGTCTGTAAGCTCGACATATTCTAAAACTTTCTGCACCTTCTTTTTTATCTGATCCTTCGGAACGTGATTTAAAACAAGCGGCAATGCTATGTTTTCATATACTGTTTTTGTTTCAAGAAGATTAAATTGCTGAAATATCATTCCAATTTTTTTCCGCTTTTGACGAAGCTTTGATTGTTTCAGTGCATTTATATCTTCTCCATCCACTAAAACCTTTCCTGATGTTGGAACCTCAAGTGCATTGATTGTTCGAATCAAAGTCGATTTGCCGGCTCCTGAGAAACCAATAATTCCATATATATCGCCATCCTCTATTGTCAGGCTTACATTTTCAAGTGCGTTTACTTCGCACTCTTTTGTTTTAAAGATCTTGCTTACGTTTTGAAACTCAATCATGCAGCCAACTCCTTCTATTTCTTTTCTTCGCAGAAAAGTTTTAATTTGTTTTCTTTTCTGTTGTTTGAAAGTATAGCAAATTCTCAAAAAAAGTGTTAATACGTTGATTTTATGTTTCGTTATAAGTATTTCCTATATAAAATTGATTTTGTATAATTCTACTATATATCAAAAGCTCACGACTTCCATCGTGAGCTTTTACAAAAATCGAGTGGGGGCAAAAGACCTTTTGACCCCAACTGATATCCACGAATTGCTCCGTTGCTATGCAACTTTCGCAATTCTAAA
>DAVZID010000059.1:0-21126 GCA_052273485.1 Lachnospiraceae bacterium | reverse complement strand
CTGTGAAATTCCGGAGGATGATATTATTGATGTTATCCGTGGAAAACAGTCCAATGTAAATGCTGATTTTATTCCATTTATTGAAAAGGGATTGCAGCAGTATGCTGACGAGGTGGAAGCAAAGCTTCGTGAGATTAAGGTAGACCTTGCCCACGAGAATATTGTGTATGTGGGTGGTGGAGCCTGTGTGATGAAGCGTTTTGGTAGAACAAAGGGTAGAAATATCCAGTATGTAACGGATGTGAAGGCAAATGCAATTGGTTATCGTTATCTTGCTGATAATCTGGGATAGGAGGTACCTATGGGAAATGCAATATCCTTTCGGTTAAATTCGAAATGTGAAAGTGACAGAAAAATCCTTGCATGGCTGGAAGAAAAATCCAGCCAGCCGGGATATCTAAATCAGACAGAACTTATCAAGCAGGCATTACTTACTGCTATGGAGCAGGAGCAAAGAGGTGTCAAAGAAAAGGAAGCTACCCAGTGGATGGACGAAGCAATTCATAAAGCAGCGGAGGAGTTTGCAAAGGTTGTGCAGGAATCGTCACAGAATGTTGCTAACAATATGTTTGCCGGAGTTCTAGGGGCAATGGCACAGCAGATGAATATGGGTACTATGAATTTGATACAGGGGACACAGCCTTTAATCGGAGGATATATGAATCCAGCTGTTATCGGTATGGGAGCTTCAGTAAATGGTATGAATACAAATGTCCCTAATAGGGGGCCAACTGTAACTGAGACACAGGTACCCGATGATGAGTTGAAAGCGGATACTTCTAATGGTATGGATAATGACACGAAGAGTAAGCTGGGTAATCTGTTTGATATGGATGATGATTAAGACGGACAGCGTAAGAAAAAAGCGTATGACGGACTGTTTTACAAAAAGGTGCGATGTAATACACATTTGCCTTATTTGTAGAACAGTCCTTTTTCTATGGGAAAAAGTGTCATATGAGTTTCTTACGGAGCCGGCTAAGCCTTCGGCATAAAATAAAGTCTGCTTGCAGGCTTTATTTTTTTGACCGCAAGGCGAAAGAAGCTGGGGCTTGGGGATGCCAAATCCCCAACAAGTTCCTGCCCGTGTATATACAGGGCGGAACTTGCTCTACCCTATGCGACGTATCCGGAGCTCATGCCGACTTAGGTCGGCTACGCATCAGCGAAAAGAAGATTTCTTTAGGAAATGATGCGCAGGCTGTAGCATGATTTCATATGGAGAACGTGGTTGGTGGATTTTCTGTAAGACGGGGGTATGACAGATTTCTATATAACCGGCGAGCAGACATATGCGTGGGCAACGAGCCAAGCGAGAATGCTTGCATTCTCATTTGGCGACTGCCGCGACAGCGAACAGTTTACTGTGAGCTTGCGAGCCGCTAGAAATTTCAGTAGGAGATATTCACGAGCCGTGCGAGTGTATCCGTGAGCGACCATAGGGGAGTGAGCGTAGACCGGAGGGAGGAGCATGAGCACTTAGCAAACGTATGTTGGTTGCTTACGTGCGAGCCCATTCTTCGCGCTTAGTGAAAACGAACGAAGTGAAGTTTGAACTTAGAAGAAGATGGAGCGAAAGCGACGGCGAAAAGCATCTGCCGTATCCGGCAGCATTATTATTTCTACAGGAGTGGCAATTAACAATATAACATTTTTTATGACATGAAAAGCAGGTGAGAAATTGCCTGCTTTCTTTATGTCAGATTGGAGGTTTTTTATGAGAAACACAGATAAAAAGAAAGAGAATAAAGTTTTGATGTCTATGCGTATTTCTGCAGAGGATAAGGAACGGATTGAGGAAAAGGCGAGAAAGACAGGTCTTACCACTTCAGAATATATGAGACGATGTGCTTTAGGCAGGAAACTGCCCTGCTATGGAGATACCAGTCTTTTAAGTGAGTATTCCATGCAGCTTGGAAAGATTGGCTCGAATCTGAATCAGATAGCAAAGCATTTGAATGGTGGCGGGGATTTTTACAGCGTTTATTATGAAGTAAAGGAAGCCATAAGAGAGGTAATTGATTTAAAATTTAAGATTCTGCCGGCATTGGAAGATGTGGCTTGTGGTAAAAAACGAAGGCGTAAAAGCAGAAAGGATGGTGAGAGCTAATGGCGATATTGAAGCATATTTCAGTAAAGAACAGATTTTATTCAGAGGCAGTAGAGTACCTGACCTGTCAGTTTGATGAATATACTAATAAGCCCATTCTGGATGAAAAGGGCAGGATTATGGAACGTGAAAACTATTTGATTGATGGTGTGAATTGTGATGTGGATACCTTTGGAGCAGAGTGCATTCAGACTAACCGATTTTACGGTAAAAACAATTCAGTGGAGGATGTAAAGGCACATCATTATATTATCAGTTTCGCACCGGGTGATCCGATTACTATGGAGCAGGCTATGGAATTTGGCAAGAATTGGCTTAAAGAGTTTGCTCCGGGTCATCAGGCTGTGGTGGCAGTGCATCCGGATGGTCATAATAACAGTCAGAATATGCACATTCACATGGTTATCAATTCCGTGCGGAAATTCTCCGGCAGGAAAAGCATATGGCACGATAAACCATGCGAGTGGAAGCAAGGCTGTAAGCATAAAAGCACTGGTAAGATGATGTATCACGCCAAAAAGTGGGTAATGGATAAATGTATGCGACTTGGTTATGAGCAGGTGGATTTACTTGCTAAAAAGCATACAGATAATTACTGGGTAGAAAAGCGGCTGATGGAGAATAATGCTTCTGATGGTGTAGGAATTACCTCAAACAAGGAGCTTATTCGCAATACCATTGATAAGATATTGCCAACCGTGAAATCCTTTGAGCAGTTGGTGGAAGTGTTGCAGTGGTTGTATAAGTGGAAGATAAGGGTTACGGATAAAACAGTTACTTTTACTCTTCCTAATATGAAGAAAGGCATTCGTGGAAATAAGCTTGGAGATGGTTATGGAAAAGCTGAACTGGTAAAAAGAATTGAGGAGTGTATTTCAGAGAGAAAAGCCAGAGAACTGGCATTTCAAAAGGCACAGGCAGAGAGAGAAAAGGCGGCAAGACTGGCTGAAAAACAGAAAAAGGAGAAACTTGAAAAACAACTCAGGGAGCAGGAGGCATTGTCACAGAAAAGAAAGCGTGTGTTTGAACGAAATGGGATTCAGATTCGGTTGTATCAGGAAGAAATTGAAAGAACAGATTACAATAAAGAATATCTTGCTTATCTGGAAAGTGAGTATATTTCCGACTATTTGAATGTATCGGAAACAGTGCTTTCAACACCGATAATGACGAGAGCTAAATTTGAATCAAAACAGGCAGAGGAACTGTATCGTGAAAAGGCAGAGCAAGCCACTGCTCTTTGGGATGATGTACTTGATAATTTAAGTATCACAAACCATCCGATAAAGTGGGAGTATATGGATTATCTTGAGGATATTCGGTATAAGGATACCTCAGAGATAACATTGGAAGAAGCCAAGAGTGAGATTTTGTCATATGAGGAATTTGTACAGGTTAAGGAAGCTGATAAAACAAAGGAGATAACCGTACAGGCTGAAATTCCAGAGATATATGATGAGGCTGACACAGCAAATGAACATATGGCGGAAGAACAATATACTGATATGGAAGTTGATGACGCTACTCCTATGGATGTTGATTATACCAAGCTTTCTGTGGAAGAGAGAGCAGCACTACTTCCAATTCCAACGGATGATTTCATGGCAGAGTACGATGCTTTTAGAGAACGCATGGGCTATGTGGGTGATAAACTTGCAAGTGTCAGGTACAAAATGGAGATTTACGACGAGTTCAATGAAGAGTATAACTATCGTAAGCAGTATTATGGTGTGGAAAAAGATAAAATTTTGGAGAAAAGTAATGATAGAGGGGCGAGATAATCGCTCCTCTTTTCAAGGCTTTTGTGTATTAAATTTCTCTGTCTAAAAAATTTATCTGGGGCATTTTAATTGTATTGTCATATAAAGGACAAATATTTGAATCTGCTTTTTCTACAGAAAATGCGCATAAAGCGGCAAGTGACATAGGAAATAGTGAGAATAAAACTCCTTTAGAGTCAAAATAAGATACAATAAAGTATCCAGCAAATATATCCGTATGGAATGATAAAAGTGTAGAACTATTATAATGTTTTGCTTCTGTATAAATTTGCCATTGAAATGCGCTTAGTACAAAAACAGGATAGAGTGCCAGCAATGGATTCACAGTGGTTGGAATTAGCCCGGCAATGATACAACATATACTTTCAACCAAAAAACATATATATTTTGCATGATGGGGACATAGTATGGAAATCAAATATGATATTCTTTGTGAAAGCAGCACGGAGATTAGCCGAAAACAGGAGGAAGGCTTCTGGATATCGGAATTATCCGGGAACCAATGGAACTGTCTAAACTGGATACTCAGTTTTTGAAAAAGGAGGGCTGGATTGTAGCTGTGGCAAGGATCTTTTGGGACTTCATGTGTACGACTGAAATTAAAAATCTTATCAGGTAGTTATTCCTCTGTATTAATGAGATTGCTAACATAAGGAATTTTTCCTGATAATACATTATCGTAGAATCCCTGTTTCCAATCAATATAGTCAATACTTTCCTGAAGAAGCTTCATTTGTTCACGCAGAGCATCCTGTTTTACTTTAAGGATTTCTTTCCGTTCTGGTATAGAGGCTTCTCCAACAAGACAAAGTTTTACATATTCTTTCATTTCGGAAATAGTCATACCGCAGTTTTTTAGGCAATTTAAGCTTTGAATCCAAGCAATATCTTTGTCGGAAAAGATACGTCGATTATTTTTATCTCGCTTTACATTAGGTACAAGTCCCTGATTACAATAAAATTTTAGTGTTTCATATGGTAAGCCTGTCTGTTTGCAGGCTTCTTTCATTGTGTTCATAAAAATTCCTCCAAAATTAAAAAAAGTACTTGACCGGTAGTTACTACCGTTTGCTATGCTGACTATAGCACAAGAAGATAAAAAATGCAATGAAGATGAAAAAAGATTTTGGATTGGAAAGGAGACACATTCATGAAAAGATTTATCACAAGTATACTCTGTCTGTTTATGATATTGGGACTTACAGCTTGCGGAAACAATAAGGTTCAGGAAGACAATGTTTTTTCCGAATCTGTTATAACAGAACCGGAAAACATTTCGCAGATTGAAAATGAAACAGCTTCTGAAGTGGAAGAAAACAGCAAGAAAAAAGTGTTGGTTGCATTTTTCTCCATGCCGGATGAAGTAGATGATAGTACGGTTGTAATTGACGGAGAAACACTTGGAAACACACAGTATATGGCATATGTAATTCAGGAAAATACAGGTGCAGATATTTTCCGCATTGAAGCGGAAAAGCCGTATCCAACCAACCACGATATGCTTGTAGATTTGGCAAAAGAAGAACAGGATAATGATTCTCGCCCTGCAATCAAAGATTCTATTGAAAATCTGGAGGAGTATGAAACAGTATTTATTGGATACCCAATTTGGTGGAGTGATATGCCGATGATCATGTACACTTTCTTTGATACTTACGATTTTTCTGGTAAGACTATCGTCCCGTTTTCTACGCATGGTGGCAGTAGCTTTGCGGGAACGCCGGATACAATCGCAGAGTTGGAACCCAATGCTGCCATTTTAGATGGCAAGACGATTTCTCGTGAGGTTATTCAGGATGCGGAGCAAGATATTGTTGATTGGTTAAGAGATATTGGATATGCAAAATAAATAAAGAAAAGGAGTTGTTTTAATTATGAAGAAAATATTTTCTATCACACTTTGTGTATTTATGATTTTGGGACTTGTTGCCTGTAGTGGAGGTGACAAGCAATCGAAGGATAGTTCTACTGAATCAGTAACACCAGTGCAGGAAAATTCTGCATCGGGAGAAGGCGAAGAAACAGAAAATCAGGCAGATGGAAAAGCACTTGTTGTTTACTATTCAGCCTCTGGTAATACCAAAGCAGTGGCGGAGATTGTTGCCAAAGCGGCAGGTGCAGATACTTTTGAACTGATTCCAACCGAAGTCTATACGAATGATGATCTGAACTGGACAAACAGCGACAGCAGGGTTTCTCGTGAGCATGAGGATGAATCTTTGAGAGATATTCCACTGACTGAAACTACTGTAGAAAATTGGGAGGAGTATGACACCATATTTATCGGTTATCCGATTTGGTGGGGCATTGCAGCATGGCCCGTAGATAATTTCATTAAGACAAATGATTTTACAGGCAAGACAGTAATTCCATTCTGTACTGCGGCATCATCAGGCATTGGACGAAGCGGCGAATTGCTGGAAGAGATGGCGGGAACCGGAGACTGGCAGGAGGGTATCCGTTTTCGTGAAAAACCGAGTGAAGACGATGTGGTATCTTGGGTTGAAAGTCTGGGATTTTAAGCTATGAATAAAAAGCAAATCATGAAAATAACGGTAGATTTACTCATGACGGTCATTTTACTTCTACTGATGACCTATGAATACATTGGGCAGGAACATCATGAGTGGATTGGCTGTGGGATGTTCCTACTGTTTATCCTGCATCAGTTACTGAATGGCAGATGGTTAATGTCCGTTTGCAAAGGAAAGTATCCACCATATCGCATTGTGCAGACACTTCTTGTAATTCTGATTTTTTGCAATATGCTTGGTTCCATGATTAGCGGTATTTTCCTTTCTCAGACGGTATTTGCAGCTTTTGAACTGTATGCGGAGTGGGCGAACGCTGTACATATGCTGTGTGCCTATTGGGGATTTGTATGGATAAGCCTGCATCTCGGTTTGCACTGGGGAATGATAACAGGAATGATGAGAAAAATGTCTTTGCAATCAAAAAAAACGGTTAATATCACTCTGCGAATCGTAGGATTGTGCATTGTAGTGTATGGAATTTATGCTTTTATTAAAAGGGATTTCCTAATGTATATGACATTGAAATATCATTTTGCCTTGTTCAACTATGATGAACCACTTGCCTGTTATCTGCTTGACCATGTTGCCATTATGGGACTATTTGTTGGCGTCGGACACTATCTTGGAAAAACGCTCCGCCATAGGAGAAGGGAAGCTGAGAAGAAATTTGAAACTCAAGAACAATGTAAGGAGATATGAGGATGAGTAGACAAAAAGCACTGTTGGTAATATTGGGTGTCATGCTTAGTTTGTCAGCATGTACAGGTAATCCGTCAACTGATAAGGAACAGCAGACATCCGTACCACCAACTGCGGAATTAAGTGAGAAAGAAAGGGAACAAAGTATTATAGAAGATTCATCTATTTCGGAAAATCATCTTCCATCAGAACTTGAGGAAATTCCGACAGAGTATTTTGCCCCAAATAATAATTCGGGAACACTGGAAAATCTGTACTATGACACTTATGAATCCTTTACCTATGAGCAACACGAGAAAAAATTACAGAAACGGGCGGTTATTTACCTGCCATACGGCTATAGTGAGGAGGAGCGGTACAATGTGTTTTACTTAATGCATGGTGGTTGGAGTGATGAAACAACTTATCTTGGAACACCGGACAGCCCCAATCTGTTTAAAAATGTATTGGACAATGCCATTGCCGATGGGAAAATGCAGCCTATGATTGTAGTGTGTCCGACTTATAATAATGAAAGAGAGTCTGATAGCGGAGATTATAGTCTCGCCTTGCAGCTTACAGACCAATATCATAATGAGTTGATAAACGATTTAATTCCGGCGGTTGAAGATAAATATAGTACCTACGCAGAAAGTACGGATGAGAATGGTATCAGAGAATCAAGAGAGCATAGGGCTTTCTGTGGGTTCTCGATGGGCTCAGTGGCAACGTGGAGGACTTTTGAACATTGTCTGGACTACTTCCGCTATTTTATGCCATCCAGTGGAAATTTAACAACGGATGGGGAATATATGGCTTCTATGGTGAAAGATAGTGGGCATGATTGGGATGATTTCTTCATTTTTGCTGCTTCGGGAACGGATGACTTTGCTTACTCAGCCTTTAAGAGGCAGATTGAAGCAATGGCTGCTGTTACAGATGGTACTTTCCGTTATGCAGATAATGAACAAGAGGGAAATCTGTATTTTCTCGAACAGGAAGGAGGCACTCATAGCGGTGAATATGCTATGCAATATTTCTACAACGGACTGTGCTGGATATGGAGCACGGATCGACAATAAAAATGTTTCACTATTTTGACAGGTTATAAAGTAAAGATAATAAATATGATTAAAATTGGAGGTAATCAATATGAACTATGTAGAATTAAACAATGGAACAAGTATTCCGATGGCGGGAATAGGAACTTTTTTATTACAGCCGGATGAAGCGGAATATGCAGTTGTAAGTGCACTTAAAAACGGCTATTCCCTGATAGATACGGCGAATGCTTATATGAATGAAAAGGCAGTAGGACGAGGAATCAAGGCATCTGGGAAAAGCAGGGATACAATTTATCTGTCCACAAAATTGTGGCCAAGCGTTTATCAGGATGCCAAGAAGGCAATTGATGAAACATTGAAAAGACTTGATACGGATTATATCGACCTGTTGTTTTTACACCAGCCGGTAGGCGATTATATTGGTGCATACAAAGCCATGGAAGATGCGGTAAAGATGGGAAAGGTAAAATCTCTTGGTTTATCAAACTTTGACGATGCAAATACAGACAAATTAAAGGAAATTATGAATGAAGCAGAAATCAAACCAGCGTTTCTGCAGGTAGAAGCGCATCCATATTATCAGCAGAAGGAACTGAAAGAGTATTTGGAGCAGTTTGGAACAAAGCTTATGGCATGGTATCCGCTTGGACATGGTGAGGCCTCTTTACTGGAGGAAAAGGTATTCACAGAGCTTGCGGCAAAATATAATAAAACACCTGCACAGATTATTTTAAGATGGCATACACAGGTTGGCAATGTAGTAATTCCCGGTTCAAAGAGTGAAGCACACATAAAAGACAATATCAATATTTTTGATTTCTCTTTGACTGAAGATGAACTATCAGAAATTGCAAAACTGGATAAGGGTGTAAGGTATTATACTTCAACGAAAGAAGCACTGCAGAGATATCTTGCTTTTGCCCCAGATTTTGAATCTCAAAAATAAAGGTGAAATGATAAGATGAATGATTTTATTTATGAGTACAAGACAAAAAATTATTTTGGTGAAGGCTGTGTGGCAAAATATCTTAAAGCTGTTTTAGAAAAATATGGAAAAAATGTCATGCTGGCGTATGGCGGCGGTTCTGTTAAAAAGAATGGTGTTTATGAGGAAATCACAGAAATTCTGAAAAAGGCAGAAAAAAGAGTAACGGAATTTGACGGCATCATGTCAAATCCAACGTATCGAAAGGTTCAGGAAGGGGCGGCACTTGCAAAAGAAAAAGAAATTGATCTGATTGTTGCTGTGGGTGGTGGTTCTGTGCTTGATTGCTGCAAAATCATTTCTGCACAGGCTAAAAGTAAGCTGGGTATATGGAACATGGAATTCACAGAACATAAATATCCTACAGAGTTTATCCCTATGATTGCCATTGTAACTGCGACAGGAACCGGTGCAGAACAAAATAATGGAGCGGTGATTACCAATGAAGATAAGAATCTGAAAGCTGGGCTTTTGGGTGTAAATTTTGATGCTGCATTTATTGATCCGGCATATACCTTGTCTTTGCCCATGATGCAGGTAATATCAGGTGCTTTTGATACCTTAAGTCATGCGATGGAAACATATTTTGGAAGTCCAAAAGAAAATAATCTTTCAGATGATATCTGTGAAGCGGTTATGCGTAGTGTCATTAAAAATATGCGTATCTTGAAGAAAAATCCCCAGAGCATGGAAGCCAGAAGCGAATTGGCGTGGGCATCAGCTATGGCGGAAAATGGCATTTTGAAAATCGGAAAAACATCTTCTTTCCAGGCACACCAGATTGAGCATCAGCTTGGTGCATATACAGATTGTAATCATGGACAGGGGCTTGCTGTGATTCATCCGGTTCTGTATCGGAAACTCTTTGAAAAAACGCCGGAAAAATTTGCCCGTCTGGCAGTAAATGTCTGGAATGTTTCTTCGGAAAATAAGGATATTTATAGGATTGCAGAGTCTGGCATTGACGCATTGACAGAGTTCATTAAAGAGATGGGACTCCCAACTTCCTTTGCACAGATGGGAATTACGGAGGATACGGATATAAAGGCAGTAGCAGATTCTACCAATATTATCACAAATGGTTGCTTTGAGCCACTGACACATGAGGATATTTACGAGATATTAAAAGCATGTTTATAAGGAGACGAGTAAAAATGAGTAAAAAAGTATTGATTTTATCGGGAAGTCCAAGAAAGAATGGCAATTCAGATTTATTATGTGATGCATTTTTAAAAGGTGCAACAGAGGCAGGAAATCAGACAGAAAAGATTTTTATACATAGTAAGAAAATCGGATTTTGTAATGCCTGCTATTATTGTAAAAATCATGCAGGAGAATGTGTGATTAAGGATGATATGACAGAAATCCTTGATAAGATGCAGGAAGCAGACGTAATTGTAATGGCAAGCCCGGTATATTTTTATTCCATAGATGCCCAAATGAAAGCGGTCATTGACAGGAGCCTTGCAAGATGGACAAATATGCCGGATAAAGAGTTTTATTATATTATGACCGCAGCAGAAGACAGCGATACGGTTATGGACTGCACACTGGAATGCTTCCGTGGCTTTGCGTCATGCCTGCGGGGAGCAAAGGAAAAAGGTGTGATATATGGAAAGGGCGTATATGAAGCTGGTGAAGTCAGGAATACAGGATTATGTGAGCAGGCATATGAAATGGGAAAACAGGTTTAAAAAATGTTTTTTTTCTGCGGTAATTCTGTTGGGAGTTTTCTGTTTTGCTGGGTGCAGTAAAGAGGAAGAAAATAAAACAGATACAAAAGATAGTCTTGAAATAATGACAGAGAGTACCCTGCAGCAAGAATCAAAAGAGGAGAATATTGTGCAGGAAAATTTACAGGAAGATACAAGTTATACAACAGAAACAAAAATATCGGATGTGATAGCTGATTCCGTCTTTGAAGATTATGGAAGATTGATTTTTCCGGTAAACAGCGGATATTACAGTGGAGATACACTGGGTGAACTGAATCTGACATGGTACAACAACATTGATCCGGATAGGACTGTTGAGATTGCAAATTATCTGAAATCTCATGCCCAGGCAGGGAATACGATTTTTTACGATATTTATTCAGAGGAAGAAAAAGCTGCTGATCCGATGAAAGAGAACACAGGATTATTTTTCTTCAAAGGAAATCCCGGAGAAAAATTTGCGATATGTAATGCAGGTGGTGGTTTTGCCTATGTTGCAGCAATGCATGACAGTTTTCCTCATGCACTGGAACTGTCCAAGATGGGGTATAACGCATTTGCACTGATTTACCGACCGGGAGCACAGACTGCCTGTGAAGATTTGGCAAGGGCAATTAGTTTTATCTTTGAACATAGGGAAGAATTGGAAGTAGATACGGAGTGCTATTCCCTATGGGGCGGAAGTGCAGGTGCAAGAATGGCAGCTTATCTGGGAACTTATGGAACAGCAGGGTTTGGAGAAAAAGATTTACCGAAGGCGGGTGCGGTTATCATGCAATATACAGGTCACAGTGAATACAGCAGACAGGATCCGCCTACTTATGCGTGTGTTGGGACAAGTGATGGGATTGCGAACTGGAGAACCATGAAAGTAAGGCTTGAGGCTATGGAAGCAGAGGGGATTCCTACGGAATTTCACGCTTATGAAGGACTGCGGCATGGTTTTGGACTGGGAACAGGAACAGTTGCAGAAGGATGGATAAATGATGCTGTCGCTTTTTGGGAAAAGCAGATGTAAGTAGCATTTATATGGAGAAAAGTACAATGAATAAAAGAAAACTTGGAAACAGCGAGCTTTATGTGAATCCTGTCGGATTAGGATGTATGGGATTTTCTCATGCATCCGGCGCACCAACAGAAAAAAGTTTAGCGGTGAAAACAATCAGACAGGCTTATGAAATGGGATATGATTTTTTTGATACGGCACAGTGTTACACAGGCGTTTTTTCGGACGGTTCTATTTCCTACAATGAGGAACTGGTGGGAGAAGCACTTTCTGGTGTGCGTGACAAAGTGGTCATTGCAACAAAAATGGGTGTTCATCATAATGAAGACCTTTCTCTTTCGCTGGACAGCAGACCGGAGACAATACGAAAGAGCATTGAGGAAAGTCTGAAAAAGCTTAAGACAGATTATGTGGATTTATATTACCAGCATCGAATTGATCCAAAGGTGGAACCGGAAGCTGTTGCCGAAACAATGGCAGAGCTGATAAAAGAGGGAAAAATACGTTACTGGGGTATTTCCGAGGCTACGGAAGAATATCTGCGTCGGGCAAATGCTGTCTGCCCTGTTACTGTTGTTGAAAACCGTTATTCCATGATGGCAAGATGGCATGAAACAATCTTTCCGGTATGTGAGGAACTGAATGTGGCATATGTGGCATTTTCGCCAATGGCAAATGGTTTTCTGACAGGAAAATATACTCCGAATACAAAGTTTGAGGGAAGTAAGGATTACCGTACAGGAATGCCGCAATATACGGAAGAAGGATATGAGAAAGCGAAAGGCTTGCTTCAGTTACTTGAGAGAATTTCGAAAGAAAAGAACGCAACTATGGGGCAAATATCTTTGGCATGGATGATAAATAAAAAGCCATACATTGTGCCAATTCCGGGTTCGAGAAAACTGGAACGGATTCAGGAAAATTTTGATGCAGGTAAAATTATGCTGACGGAAGAAGAAATCAAGGAAATTGATGCAAAACTTGCGAACATGGAATTTGAAGTTTTTGGAGGACATAAGGCAAGAGAAGATTAATAAACGAAAGGATGACTGTGATGAAAGTATTGTTAGTAAACGGAAGCCCACATAAAGAAGGATGTACCTATACAGCTCTTTGTGAAGTGTCTGACGCACTTATCAAGAATGGAATTGAAACTGATATTTTCTGGATTGGCGTACAACCGATTTCAGGTTGCATTGCGTGTAAAGCCTGTGTGAAAAATGGAAATTGTGCATTAGGGGGCAGTGTAAATGACTTTTTGGAGATTGCAGGAGATTATGATGGCTTTGTGTTTGGCACTCCGGTTCACTGGGGTGCAGCTTCCGGCGGAATGACTTCCTTTATGGACAGGGCATTTTATGCAGACCATTGTGGAGGTGGAAAACGCTTCATGATGAAACCTGCAGCAGCAGTGGTTTCTGCCCGCCGTGCCGGCACTACTGCTACATGGGATCAGATAAATAAGTATTTCGCATTGATGCAGATGCCAATTATTTCTTCCCGCTATTGGAATATTGTTCATGGTGCGACTCCGGAACAGGTAAAAAAGGATCTGGAAGGAATGCAGACTATGCGTATTCTTGGAAAGAATATGGCTTTTTTCCTGAAATGTAAGGAAGCCGGACTAAAGGCAGGAATTATGATGCCGGAGCAGGAAACTGTTACTTTTACAAATTTTATTAGGGAATAAAATAATATTGAATTAGGTGAAACAAGTTGGTCTGTCTCAAATTTGAGTCAAACCAACTTGTTGCTATTTATGGTCAGCAATGCTTTCCAAAACATCTATACTTTCAATAAAATCCTTTTCAACCGGAGAAAGGCTATCCTCCAGTCGGTTTTTATATTTATCATATTCAGCATGCGCTTTTTCGAGAGCTTGTTTATGGCTGACATGACCGCTGGTGGTAAGGATATCCCTTCTGGTCATTTTCAGGTAATCGTCAATGGTTTCCAGCCAGTCCTTCATATACATAGGCTCCTGATTAAGAGCATGGACTTCGGCAATATCAAGGTATGCAGTAACGATTTTGTTTAAGGCATCCAGTTCCGCTTCCGAGAGATAGTTTTTGGCAACTTCCACATCAGAACGATGGATGGTATCGCCACTCCATGAAGTAAGTCCCATGTTTTCTTTCTCGGCATCAGCACGCTGGTAGATTACTTCAGCAGCGGTGTGTTTGTGGGCTGCCCAGTGCATTTTATTTTGTACCTGTTTGAAAAAACGGATGGAGCTTTCAGCGTGAGGATCATAGTCGATACTGGTAGCATAGATTTCTAACACCTTTCTCCAGAATACTTTTTCCGAAGAACGGATATCCCTGATACGGGCGAGCAGTTCATCAAAGTAATTACCGCCACCCAGTCGTTTTAATCGTTCATCATCCAGAGCAAATCCCTTTTTCATGTATTCTTTTAAAATTCCCATAGCCCAGATACGAAACTGTGTACCACGATGGGATTTTACACGGTATCCAACGGAGATGATGACATCAAGGTTATAGTAATCTACATTGTAGATTTTACCGTCTGCGGCAGTTGTTGCAAAATTTGCAACAACTGAATTTCGCTGTAATTCCCCTTCTTCAAAGATTTTTTTGATGTGGCGGGATATGGTTGATTTATCACGCTGAAACAATTCAGCCATCTGGTCAAGTGACAGCCATACTGTATCATCTTCAAAAGTTGTCTCTATCTTGGTCAGTCCGTCTTCGGTTGTGTACATAATGATATTTGAGTTATTCATAGACTTAATCCTCCTTTTTCTTCGCCCTGCTCTTATACACATTGTACTGGTTCTTGCATTGAGGAGAGCAGAATTCCATATTGCTTCTGGTTGCTACAAAGGCACTGCCACAGTGCTTGCATACTTTCAGAGTAGAGTTGTCATTGGTAAGCATAAATGAAAACATCATTTGGATACCAAGCAGTAACGAATGAAATTCCCATACGATAGTAGGTTTGTCCAGCAGTTCTATGTGGTATGTCGGTGCAATACCGCCAAATACAGCCATTCCCTGCCGGTACAGATTTCTTTCGTTTTCATCTAACCGGTCATAATCTTGATAATACAGAAAACTTGAGAAAAAGGTAAATGCCCAATCTCTGAATACTGTCACAAGCCAGTCATAGCGTTCTGCATATTCTTTCTGGAAGCTCATAAGAACTGCCTGTGGCTTGTTTCGCATAGCCATAAGCAGTGCAATCATTTCCGCACTGTCGGTACTCCATGAAGATTCAACACCATGCTTTACAAAATCAATGCTGTCAAAAGGAAAGAAGTAGGACAGATACTTTTCTGTGCTAAGACTTTCATTCTTGATGAAATGGTTCTTTGGTAAATATACTGCTTCATATGTAATAAACTCCGGTGTGGTAGGTAATGCGGTCATAAGTCCAAGCAAACCATAATTGCAGGCAAAATCCATAATAGAAGCCTGAAGGGATTCTTCCGGTTCTTCCTTCATGGCAAGAGTGCCTATGTTAATGGCAGCCAGAACCATATCCTGATATTCTTTAACCGGATTGTAAAGGGATGGCTTTGCATCCTGTGTGGGAGTGATATAGAGAGTTCCATTGTCTGCCTTTTTCCATTCGTATTTATCATATTTCACCCAGTTGGAACTGGAGTTTGCAAATAAATTCATCATATACTTCCTCGTTTCTATATAAAAGTAATTGAATAAAATTCAAAACTATTACTATTATAGCACAGATAAAGGGAAATGTAATTACCTTATTTCTATTCTGTGGCTTTTCTTGTAATAGATTAGCAGTTGGTCTGATTTGTTATGCTTTTCTGGTACTGCTTTAATACCTTTCTTGCCAGCACACCGATTTCACGGATAATCTTTTCCTTTTCTTTTTTAGCTTTTCTTTGTATGTCAGGTATTTTCTCTTTGTACTTTTCCATAAATTCCTGTTCTGTTGTCCATAGAGGAATATCAAATTCTTGTCGTTCTAAAAGCACCGCAATTACCTTTTTGGTTATCTGACCTAAGATGGTACTTCGCACACCTCTGATATTACGGTCAGTCTGCCCCATAAGATTTCCAACATAAAGAGTGCTGTAATCCCTTATATATAGATAATAGATAAGCTCTTTGTAACTGTCCTTCAAGTCATAAATAATCTTAGAGTAATCCTCATCTGTAAGAAATTCATGCATTTCAAAGGGACAGTCAAATATTACATCCAGAAAATCACCTTTCATCATCTGCCGCCAGTAGGTGTGGTGGATGGGATAGGGAATTACCACCGGATTCTTTGGAGCATCCTCTGTTAACCGGTTCATTTCCCTGCCTATTTCGTGATAGCGTTCTTTTCGTTCCCGGTTATCATCTAAGTGATCCCATTGCTTTATGACTTCCTTAAAATCTTCTTCGGTTCTCGCACCATCTTCCAGTCTTAAAAGAGCCTGTGCACGAAGCTCCCGCTTTAACAGGGTGCGTGAGGCGGCTTCGGTAGCTTCTTCCTCCGGTACATCAGCATCCGGTTCAGGGTAAGCAGCCATTTCTAATTCTATTTCTGCAAGTGCAGCCTGTTCAATGATTCGTGCCTGTTCCATTTCTTCCATATACAGGAGTTCATCAGAGGCTATATTGTCTTCATTTTCTATTGATTCTTCGTAGTCTGGTTTCAATTTATATCATTCCTCATTGTATTATTTTTCAAAAAGTTTCAAAAACACTTCCGCAAAACCACTTCTGTTTCTCCTATTAGTGAAAGGGTAATCTTTTTACAATCAAAAAGATTACTTTGCGTGTTGGTTGATTATTATAGAAAAAGTATAACATAAAACAAACATATGTTCTACAACTTTTTGCGGGAATTTGGTGCAAGCGTGCAGACTCGGAACGAAACAGTAGGAATTATGAAGGGAGGTTTTGCTATGGAATGGTGTCAGTTAGATGCAAAGAAATGTCTGGAATTCAGCAAGAAGATGGCAGTGCTCAGGAAACTGGTTCGTCTTGGATTGATTTCAGAGAATGAATATATTCTGGCAAAGAATAAGATTATGAGTTCGTATCATATTCTGGAGTCGGAATATTTCAAATCCAATGCAGGAAATAAGGTTGCTTAGCAACCATAATCAGTATTGGGGAGATGGCGGAGTCTGTATATGCATGAAAATGTATATGCAGGCTCCTTTTGTATGTTCGTTCATATTTTCATTTTTTAGTATGCTTGGTATGAAGGATAAACCGAGCACAGATTTAAGAAGGAGGATTTTTATGGCAGAAGTAGAAGTTATTAAGGCAGTGGATGGTCCAATTCTTCGTAAGAGGGATTATGAGGGCAATCCGCTTGTTATCACAAGACAGAGAGTTGCGGCATATGTGCGTGTCAGCACTGATGGTGACGAGCAGCTTGAGAGTTTTCAGTCTCAGAAGCAGTATTATCAGGATAAAATATCTGAAAACAGAGATTGGGTTATGGTGGGGATTTATGCAGATGAAGCCATTACCGGAACAAAGGTGGACAAGCGTGAGCAGTTCCAGAGGATGATACAGGATTGTATGGATGGAAAGATTGATGTGATTATGACAAAATCAGTATCACGATTTTCCAGAAATACAGTTGATATTCTCCAGTATGTCCGTCTGTTGAAGGAAAGGCGCATAGCGGTTATTTTTGAAAAGGAAAATATCAATACCATGACGGAGCAGGGAGAAATGATGCTTACCCTTATGGGAACACTGGCACAGAATGAGGTAGAGTCCACATCCAAGAATGTGAAGATGGGCATCAAGATGAAAATGAAGCGTGGGGAGCTGATGGGCTTTAACGGATGTCTCGGTTATGATTATCACCCGGAAGACAAAACCATTACGGTGAATGAGGCAGAAGCAGAAACCGTGCGATTGATTTTTGAATTGTATTTACAGGGGTATGGTACTTATACCATTGCAAAACGACTGGAGGCACTTGGAAAAGTAAATAAAAAAGGTGTGGTAAAATGGACGGACAGTGGTGTGAGGGGCATTATCAAGAATGAGAAGTATAAAGGTGACCTGCTATTGCAGAAAACCATTACCACAGATCCGATTTCCAAGAGACGTATTGAAAATTTTGGTGAAGAGGAGCAGTATTATGTCCGTGACCATCATGAGCCTATTGTAAGCAGAGAGGTGTGGGAACAGGCAAAAGAAATTCGCTTATCCCGCAACCATCAGTCAGATAAAAAGGCAGATGGAAAGAGAGAAAAGTATACGAAAAAGTATGCATTTTCCAGTATGTGTGAGTGCGGTTTCTGTGGTACGAAGCTGACCAGACGTACCCTTCATAGCAGCTCCAAGTATGAAACACCGGTCTGGTATTGCAGAAATGCAGCTAACAAAGGAAAACATAACTGTCCAAACAGTAAGTCGGTGCATGAATCCATACTGGAGAATGCATTTCTTGAGGCATATAAGCTGTTAGCAGGAAGCTTTGATGATGTGATAGATTCCGTCGTTGATACGATTGAGGGAATCAGTACGAATAATGAGGATATCGGCAGATTAAAGAAGGAACAGAAAGCTTTGGACAATTTGGAGCAGCGCAGAAAAAAGCTTACAGACTTGTATCTGGACGAAGGGATTTCCAGGGAAGCATATGATGAAAAGTATGAGGAACTGACCATGAAAATACAGAAGGCAAAAGAGTCTATTGAAATTCTTCAGGAGAATGTCTCTAATCAGAAGGATGTGGGTAAGAGAATGGCTTCTCTTAAGAAAGCACTTGCTAATGGTGATATTCTGGATGAGTTTGACAGAGTAGTATTTGAAAGTATTGTGGAAAAGGTCATCGTGGGAGAGACAAACGAAGATGGCACAGTAGATCCTTACAAGCTGACTTTTGTTATGAAAGGGAATGGGAACAGTGTTGTTCCTAATGCGAAGGAGTGGTTTAAGGCTGAAAAAAGCACAACAAAGACAGCATAGATTGTGGTATACTATTTAAGGTAGCAAGGTACCTGCTGTTTTATCAGTAGCAGGTGCCATGATATAAAAACATTCATAAGGAGGGCTTGATTATGGCTAATCAGACTTTACCATTGAATGTTAGTGATGAGATGAAATCAGACGATGAAATACAGAATTGTGTAGGAATGGAGAGTTGTGAAAGATTGTGTTCTTCTTCATCAGACACTGCTGAAGAGTTGTATTCTTCTTCGGTAACCGACACATGTGGAGACGGTATGTTTGCTGTCAAGAAAAGATAAATAAAGGCCAAAAAGTGGCGTATTTCCGGGCTTCTTTGCGAGGTTTGCACCATCACGGGAGCCTTGCAGAAAGCTCGGTTCTCTTATATGGGAACTTATCCACTTCGCAGTCTGCTTGACCGGAAATTGAAGCAGTGAAAAGTGCAGTAGGGTTTAGGCTGTGGATTAGATGACAGAGGTTGTGGCACGGGAATAGATGACAGAGCCGACCGTAGTTCAGACCATTCGATACTAAGGGGCCGACTTGGTAGTGGAATAGATAACGGAGATAGGAGGCGGTAATGTGAGTGATTCTCAGATTACAATTTTTTATTCTTGGCAATCTGATTTGCCGGGAAGTGAGACTAGAAACATAATTCAGGATAGTATAAAAGATGCAGTTCGTTTACTGAGAGATACAGTCGATATTGAAGCTGACCGTGATACAAAAGGAGAATTTGGTTCACCTGATATTACGCAGACTATTTTCTCGAAAATCGACGATTGCGATATTTTTGTTGCTGACGTTAGTGCTGTATGTCGATATGAGGCAACTGATAAAGATGGAAACAAGAAAGTAAAATATATGCCTAATCCTAATGTAATGCTTGAATTAGGATATGCTACTCATGTTGTAGGATGGGACAATGTAATATGTGTTTTAAATGCTGATTATGGCGCACCAGAGGATATGCCTTTTGACATTGCAAGTCGAAGATTGACCCCATTTTCATTAAAAGATGGGAAAAGTAAGGGAGAGATAAAACGATATATAAAAGGGGTAATACAAGATACTGTCGAAAACATATTAGAAAATGGAAAGCGTGTTAAAACAGGTTTTTCAGATTTACGTCTGGGTTGTTATGATGACGGCTCTATTTCTAATATGCTTCACCCGATTGAGGTATCAAATTCAGTCTCTTTTGTTAAGCACAAAACACAAATATTAGACGAATCTTTGAAGCTGGTAGAACAAATCAGAAGTATGAAAATTACAGAACCATCTGAACTCCTAAATACAGAAGAGGCAAGCAATGCAGATGAGAAACAGACAAGCAATGCAACTGCTATTATTAGAAAAGATGGCTCAGTTCTAACTCCTGTCACTAGCTCTTTGAAATTAAATCTTTTCAAATTACAGAGGGTACATATCAAGGATGAGGATAGAAATACGATAATAGATTTGTGCAAAAATTATCTTGGAATAGATATATATGAAGATACAGATTTTTTCAATATTGGAAACTTAGAAAGAAAATATGATTTAATGTCATCATATTCTTATGAGGGGACGAAAGACGAGGAGAACAAATATGATAGTATCATGATGCTTGAATATAATTTACATCGTGTGCGAATGCTGGATTGGTATGCGACGACTTTTGACGGATTGTTTTTTATACCACTTGCAATTGAAAATGCATCTAAAGTGTACGATGAGGATGTAGATGTACACGTTAAGATAAATAAAGGTGTTGTAGAAGTGATTATTCCATCGAAGGAGCTCATAAATCCAGATATGCGAGGCTTAGAGGGTTTGATTTATGAAGAAGATGTTATAAAGGAACTTTTGATGATGCCTGAATCATCAGATATTTCTTATGATACCGATATATCATACACTTTAGCAGATAGTTTGGCTGAAAGTCAGGCATCAGTGAGAGCTCAGTTCAGTGGTGCTGGAATTAACGGAAATCCTCGATATAATTCAGATGATTATGGCAGGGAGATAACAAAGTATATTGCAATGCCTAAAGCTAAAAGCAACGATATTGAGTTTGAATTTTCTATTGGATCTTTAAGAGCAAGAGAAAAGAAATGGTTAGGACCAGCCTTGTTAATAAATCCGTTAACAGACAGTTTCCATATCGAATACTCCATAAAATCCAAGCATTCAGATGGAGATTTGTCTGGAATTGTAACATACACTAAATAAAGAGAGGCTCCCCATCACCGGAGATTATCCAGTGGTGGGGAGCCTTCGTGCGTCTAGAGGGCTTATGCATCAATATCGTATGCGATGAATAAGGCTACGTTCACGACCTACAGGGAACCTCAAATTGAGAG
>DAVZID010000058.1:0-21165 GCA_052273485.1 Lachnospiraceae bacterium | reverse complement strand
AAATCCCCGAAAAGTGGGAGGTTTTTTTATATTATTTTTTTACTCGTCAAGGCTGCCGTTGCCGAGCTTTTTGTTTTGTGGTAGACTATACACTTGTGAGAGATTGACGTTTAAAAATGTCAATCTACGATGATGAAAGTCTTACTAAAGGAGGAAGTTAAAGATTATGCTTAACAAAATAGCAAAACGGGTAATATTACTTTTATGTACAATCACCGTTGTCGGAGTTTTATCTGGCTGCAATGAAACAATTCTTTCCAAAAATGGTCCAACTGCCATTTTTGTTGCAGGAAAACTAGATTCTGATAATACATTTTCCAAATCTGTGAATTGGCTGGATAATGCATTTTCCAAGTTTGAAAATCTTGCAAAACATGGAGCAGAAGAGAAGTCATCAACATTTGTAATTCCGGATCAATATCAAGTACTCTTAATTGGAAGTGACAGACGTGATGGTTCCTGGAATGGAAATTCTGACGTAATGATTTTAGCCTCATTAAATCGAAATAAGAAGACAATTTCTTTTATTTCTTTTATGCGAGATACTGGTGTAAATATTCCAAATGTTGGATATGGAAAACTTAATTGTTCCTTTGCCAAAGGCGGAGCAAAACTGTTACAAAGCACACTTGAATCAAATTTTCAGATTTCGATTGATAATTATATCGCAACTGATTTTGTCAGCATGGCCGATATAATTGATTTGTTCGGGGGCGTTGATCTTGATATAACAGATGCAGAGATTCCGGTAATCAATGGTTATATCAATGAAATGGCAAAATTGAGAGGATTTGACCCGTCAGAATATCAACTTTCAGCAGCTGGAACGTTACATTTAAATGGTTTGCAGGCAGTCGGATATATGCGTAATCGTTATGTAGGAAGCAACGATTTTCAGCGAACTGAACGCCAAAGAATTGTTCTGCAAAAACTTCTCGAAAAGCTTAAAACCATGAACGCATTAGAAATATTAAAATTAGGTTCATCAATGACAAACTTGTCCATTCAGCATAATTTTACAGCTGAACAAATCACTGGATTGGCCGCGCTTGCTTTGGAATGCAGAAATTATACAGTGGTAATGGATCGTATTCCTTATGACGGATTATATACTTCAAATGGAGAAAATCTGGATCCTGTATGGCCAGAAACCATTGAAAAACTGCATGCAACAATTTATTAAAACAACGAGTAAAATGATGGTGGACTTTCAGGCCATCATTTTACTTTCAGACATATTTATTCGTTAAACTAGGGTTTCGCGAATAAATTGATATATCTCTTATTTCACCCCAAAATCAAAAATTACATTTAGTTGGTTGATATATGGCCAACTTTTTGGTATAGTTAAAATTAGTTTAAAGTATTATGAAAGGAAAAATCATCATGAGAAAAAATTTTTTAATCATAGGCACGATTACTGCTGCATGTGCTGCTGTATCTGGCTGCGCTGAAAAGAAAGAAGGTCCTCAGACAATTATTATTGAGTTAGCTGATCCAGCTGATATAGAGGAATCTAGCATGGCTGATGAATCAGCAAGCACTGAGGTGCCTGAATCAGAATCTGAATCATTTGCAGAGGAAATAACTACAGATTCTGATGAAAGATATCCGCAAATTGAGGGTCTTTCAGACAATGTTACACTCTCCTACACTCAGATTGGGTCAGATGATCCTATTATAGGTCTTGTGATTGCAGATATTTTGCCAGATATTCATGCAAAAGATTTGGATATCACAAATGTTCAGGCTTACATAGATGATGAAGAGGTAGTTCCATACGGAGATGTTACCTTTAGCATGGACGTTGATCCTGATTCTCAGGTTGTCCTGTATAAATTGGATGAAAATGGAAAGATCACATCAGAACAGCTGGAAGTTACAGATGGCACAGTCTCCTATCAGGCTTCTAAATGTGGCCGTTGGCTTATAATCAGCTCCAATTTAGAATTTGAGACAGAAACTGAAACTATGGAATCAGAATCTGAAACCGCAAGTAAATAACAAATAACACAACAGGCAGAGGAAATACACCTCTGCCTGTTGTCTGTAATAATCAAAAAGGCAGGTGCCAAAGCACCCGCCCAAATTGTTTTTTTTGCAAACTGCAAAAGACTACAAAAGAAATCTTTTCATGATCTTTTTCTCCTGCGTATTTGCATTCTTATAGCGCATTTTCAAGAATTTAACTACCATTTCCGGTGCATTTGCAAAGCATTTCCGTACATTTTCCTCATGCATTGCTAGTACGATTGGATGGCTTACCAAATTGATCAGATCTATGTACGCTCCCGCGTCTAGTTCGTCCTCCCTTTGCAAAATTGCATGAAGTAAATACTGCTCTGCCTCGCTATCGGAAATTGCAACATTGCTGCGAAGACTCTTTTGTATCTGATCCTGTTTCTTGTTAGACCAGTTTTGTTGTTCTTCATCTACCAATGCCTTTAGAGACGCCAGATCATCTTTTGTCTTTGATGGAATCTTCAAAATATCAAATCGTCCGTAGGTGCCTTTGCATGTAACCGTTGTCAAAATTCCTGTCTGGACCATTCTTTCTATCATATCTGAGACAAAATCTGCCTTATACAATCCATATTGTCCACTGCCATGCGATAAGGTAATAAGTGCATTCAATGCAATTTGAGTGCCACGAAGAATCTGTGTCACCGCAGTTTGTGTGATGTACTTTTCGTTTGCAGAAACGCATTCAAGAATGTCCTTCGCAAGATATGATTCCAGATAATATCTGTACTGTTTTCGAAGTGCAATCTTTCTTTCGTTTCTAGTCTCTTCTACCTTTTTCCGAAGTTCTTGCAAATTCTTTGTCAATGTCTTTTTCCACTCCGGCACAGATTCCCGATAAGAAGTTGTATTGTAATGATAAGAAATTTCCGAAATACCATCCACATTAAGAATAAGTACAGTGTCACCATTTAAAATTCCGGTGCTTCCCTTTTGACATCGAATCTGGCCAAACTCTGCAAAAGCATCTAACGCATATTGTCTACAACGTCCATAAAGCTTTGTGTTCTGCAAAAGCCGGTACTCCTTAAACTGTTCAGACGGAACATATTTTTCACCATTCTGTGTAACAGTTATGGTACCCGATTCACTTTCAAAGACCACCTCTTGCCTGTCAACACAAAGCTTTCCCGTAACCGGACTATTCATATCTGACTTATAACCATCAAGCCATGATATCTTCCATTCATTATATGCCTTTGCCCGATCCTCTAATTCTTTGTTATAAACATTTTCTCTGTTTGCAAATTGTGCATCTAACGGGATTCCATTTTTTAATTCCTGATCTAATTTTTTGGCAAATTTTGGCAATTTTGCCTCCAGAGCAGCGTCAAAATCAACCATAATTAAATCCGTCAGATAATCATTACGCTTTGTAATGGTTTGATAAGGAGTCAGCCACGAAGTTTCCACAAAAAAAGAACTAATTGCCTGCTTTGCCAATCTCTTGATTGTAAATAACATACCAATATACGGAACTGTAATCACTAGCATATTACACATATCTGATTGGACATGTCCTGACAGAACAATACCATTCTTAGACATCTGTTTTAAAGAGATATCTACTTGTTTTTGAATGCCCTCTTTAACTTTTTCCCAGTTTTTCGAAATGATATCTTTTAACTGCCGGCTTTTTCTGTCCCTCTGCTCTTTTTTGATCTCTTCAATCAAGTCATCGGTTACTTCTTCAAAAAAAGGTCGCGCAGACTCTAAATCCTTATACGTACACAGTCGAGAAGAGTCCAGCTGCCTTTCTAATGCAGTCGGAAATTCGATTGCTTGAAATTTTAAACGACACAGAAAGCCTTTCTTTTTCTGCGTAATCTGAACATTCAGATCAAATTTCCAGTCGGGCTTCCCTAGCTCTTGACGAATGCGAGCTCGCAGGTGTGGCAGAATCTTATCTACCGGAACAGGTTTTCCAAACTCGGCAGCATATTGAATATACTCGTCTCGAAACACTTTCCCCGTCAATTCCTCTTTTTTTAAAATAATAAGGTATTTGTCTCTTAAAATTTTAATATTTCCTGCACTTGAAATACCGGCTTGTATCCTTACATCATACTCCGGTCCCGGTTGATCGGACATTTGTTGGCTTTTCTTTGAATAGTCTCCATCAAACTGTACTCGATGTATAATTTTCTCGTATAATTGAGGATATTTCCTTTTGAACTGGTCGTCTACAACAACCCATTTATCAGTCGCTTTCATTCTTTTTGGGGCGGTCAACAAAGACCGCCATCCTCCTTTCTTTTTTGAAATTTCCGACCTGCTATCTCATTTCCGAGATAAAGCCCAGCAACTGTCGAATATTTCCAGTCTCATACATTTTTGCATAGTGGCCGTATACAGAAGCAATAGAATCTCCTTGATCCCATTTTTGTCGTGCATCGGTATTTAACCAGTACGCACACTTTGCTTTTCGACAAATATTTCGTATATACTCTTCTCCGGCATCGTTTTTGTTGTTTCGTGCGTCACCGATAAAAATTACCATGCTGTCTTTGCTGATACGATTACGATATTCTTCCCACATGCTTCTTAATGGTCGCTCATAGTTTGAATACTGACCCACACTTGGAATCATGCTTAAAATCTTTTTTGTTGCCTGCTCAACGTCTTCTGTCTCATATACTTTAGAAATATCGTATAAAGAATTGACAAAAGCAAAGGCACTGCATCCGCGGGGAAAGATTTCTTTTAAAATACCGATAAAAGTAAGCATCAACTCCGATGCGTCTTTGCACGAACCGGATACATCCAGAATCAAGATCAAATCTGCCTTATTTCTTTTCGGTTGCCTGTATACCAGATTCATTGGCTGGCCACAAGTACGGATAGATTCTCGAATGGTTTCCTCCATATTCAGCGTCAATCGTCTCTGGCTGTTGATGTTTCTGGTCATTCGTGTCTTAAAGGCTAACAGATTTTGTCGCAAATAGTCTCGAATCTTACGCTTATCGGCATCTGTTAGTTTCTTAAAAGCTTTCTCGATAATTTGAACAAATTCCTCATTCATGATCTGTACACTTCCTCCGCCAATGAAGTCAGCACGATGGATCACAGAAAATGGCTTCAAGGTTAACGAATCTTTTGAGATAGTTCCACCTTCTCTCATTTTTTCAAGGGCAAGATCCAGTTTTTGACAGGTTTCCTTATATCGTTTTTGCTCATCACGAATTTGCTTTTGCAAGGTCTTGATTCGCTGCGTTGTTTCCATTTGCGCTGCCTCAACCGCAAGATTGAATTCATGGCGAGTATCGGCGTACCGTTTTTGCTCATCAAAAATTTGCTTTTGCAAGGTCTTGATTTGACAATTCGTCTCTTTTTGTGCTTCTTGAATCGCACTATTAACTCCCTGACAAACAGTCCAATACTTGAATTGTTCCTCTCGAATCTGCTTTTGCAGTGCTTCAATTTGCTGATCCGTTTCTTTTTGTGCTTCACAAATATCATTTTCCAGAGCATTGTCAAATTTCTGTTGCTTTGCCACTGCAGATGACAGTTCCTTACTTATCTCCATGGCAGCGTCAGCAAGTTCGAATTGGCCATTATACAAGCATTTCTCTGCCTGTTCCATTAGAGCACGGCTTAATTTCTCTGCTTGTTTTTCGCTCCAAGGTTCGTTTCCAGACAGAAGTGCTTTTGCCTGTGCTACCTGTTTTTGAAATGGAGTTTTTTCCTCTGCCAATTTTGCAAAGTATTTCTGAGTTTTTTTGCTGATCTTGAGAGTGTTTTCACTCGGTTTGGTAGCAAGAAGATTTTGCCGGATTTGTTCCTTGACCTTCTCCAGTCCTTTTATTTGCCCTTGTACATCAGACGTAAAGGAATCTAGTAATTTCTTTTTTGCCTGCTTTTCTGCCTCTTTCCGTGCCTTTGCATCACTTCCAATTTGATCCGCGACTTTCTCTAAGTTTCTCATCTGTTCTTGAATAGTAGCAATACGATCCTCAGAGGCTTTTTTCTTTGCCGCTTTGTCGTCTCCATCTTCCATATCTTTCTTAATCTGAGCCTTCTGTCTTTGCAAACTCTCCAGCTGTTTTTGCATATCAGATATAACCGCGTCCATCTCTTTCTTTTTTTCCTGTTTTTTTGCTTCGTTCTCTTTTTCACTTTCCGGAAGAGATTTTTGAATCAAAAACTCATGGAATAAGGCTTCAATCACGGCTACCTGTTCTCCATTCTTTGCCAGGCATACTGAAAGGGCAGGTATCATTTCGCCCTCATCGGTGATATTGATACCTGCATATTCCACTGCCTTTAACAGATGTGCAAGCGCACTCTCTGATACGGCAAAATCACGCTCTTGTAAAAAGGTGGCAAACTCAGAAAGAAAATCCAAAATGTATTTTCCCATAGGTCCCTCCATCCTTAAAACAAACCCGCATCTTCCATCATCTGACGATCATCATTATTCTTTGCAATCATGCAAAGAGAGGCATTGTGAACTTCTTTCGTGCGTTCCTGGCTCGTTAAGGTTGAAAGATACTTTGACCATGCACTTAACTCGGAGATGGACGGCTGTTGCTTTAATGGCAGTTCTCGAATCTGCTCTGCACAGGTTGATACTGCCTCTGCAATCTTCGGATCAATGTCTGCCTGCATCTGAAGAATTTCTTTTAATTCCCCTGCCGTCTTCTGCTTGATGAACAGGTAATTGCAGCGACGCTTTAATGCCTGTGACAGATCGCGATAGCGATTTGATGTCAGAAACACAATTGGGCGCATATCGTCTGGACAAGTTACTGTTCCATACTGTGGAATCGAAATACTGAAATTCTCCAATACTTCGAGCAACGTGTACTCAATTTCCTCGGATGCCTTTTCAACCTCGTCCAACAGCAAGACATAACGCTTTTTCCCACTGATCGCCTTTAAGATTGGACGTTCAATCAGGAAGTCACGTCCGTAAAAGTTGATTTCCCCAGCAGTATCAAGGGATTCCTGCAAGCCTTTTCCGGCAAGTGCTTCTTTTAACGATGCCTGAATTGCCTGAATTGTCAAAAGCTGCTTCTGATAGTCGTAATCATACAGAATCTTGTCGTATGTCAGGCCATCGTAGAACTGGACACGCAAAATCTCCAAGCCAAGCATCTTTGCTGTGGCATATGCCAGA
The DNA here is from genome assembly GCA_052273485.1 of Lachnospiraceae bacterium. GTDB lineage: Bacteria > Bacillota > Clostridia > Lachnospirales > Lachnospiraceae > Anthropogastromicrobium. The sequence goes on along the minus strand of DAVZID010000058.1, from coordinate 14,024 downwards.
GAGGTCTTTCCAACACCCGGATCGCCTTCAACGAGAAGTGGTGTCCCATTCATCGCACTTGATACTGCGAAGTTAATATACGAATTTGAAATATATCCGTTTTCCTTTAAACCATTTCCAACCTCTGATAAAGTATGCATATGTGCCCTCCTTTAACTGCGAATGTGAATATATGTTCTTTATTGATATAAACAGTATATCATACAATACACAAGGACACAAGCACAAAACGAGCAGTTGCCTGTACAACATTTCGACAAAATTCGACATCATTGTCCGATAATTGCAAAAAAGATCAACGTATACGGTTGCATGATTGCCGTTTCGTATATGCTGACTTTCTGCCCCGTCGCATCAGACAGGATCCTGCCAGTCAAATCAGCAAAACCATACTCCTGAATTTCCTCAGAACAACGGGTATCATGGGCAACTTGAAACAAATATTCCATAGGGGAATCAAAGTTGATCACTTCAATGACCTTTGCCCCCTTTGGATATCCACCTGGAACAATCGGGCGAGATAAACTAAAATATTTCATATTTTTCCTCCTTCTGCGAGATATGGCATTCAACTAATCAGCCATAAGCCACTCTCCTTTCTTTTTGGCACAAAAAAAGCGCCTCACGACTGTTTGTCGTAAAACGCTTAAAGTGCATGTAATATTGAACTTTTCTCTATAGCTGTACAGAGCAAAAAAGTGAAGGTGCTCGGTCATTCAATGACCAAGTGCGTTCCACCATAGCAACTTTGCAAGTCTTATGCAGGCTCAACTCTGTTCAACCATTACACGGCATTTCTGATGCCAGAAGGCAATGCCATACTTTAGGATCTTTTTGCATCCGTCTTTTTGCAGACTCTGTATATAGTTTCTGGTATTGATCTGATTAAGTGCATCACGACAGTCCCTTTCAAACTCATCAAAATGAAGTGACGTCATATTCCATCTCCTCCCTTGTCTTACTTTACTCCCGCATCTAACTCTTCATCGAGGCGGCCTGTGCAAGTGCAGGCAGTTCGATTGCCAGATCTTTTACCGCTTCGCGATTCAGACAGAAAAGTGTTAATATTATTACGCACGGAATAAGTGTAGTCCCTCAGCCGGGCACCGTCATCCTGCAGAAAATCTTTCGCACAGGCAAGCGCAGCTGATAACTCCGGAATTGAAGAATCCTCCCTCTCCAAAAGACCTTCAAGCGCCGCCGTCATTGTGCGCAGTTCACTGACATCATTATTCCAGGCACGCAGCACCTCGGTCCACGTTACATCACACGCCTTAACCCTGTTGTAATACAAAACGACGAGAAATACCATTGTCTTTAAAGATTATTTTTTCCCCTTCTGCATGGTTTGGGACGTTGTAATCGGCCCGACCTTTTTTAATCAGCTTTCGCAGTGCCATTTCGCGCGCTTCGTCATTGCAGACTTTCCGTTCAAAATCTGACGCAATCGACGTCAATAAAATATCCTTTTTCTTCTCGTCTTCATGCCCGAGAATCGTACAACCATGCTGACGAATATCCTCACGAAGTACAATGGGCGCCTGTGTCTGTGCATTTCGCGCAATTGTCAGATCGTAGTGCCACTTTCTGTCCTTCTGTGGATCATCTTCGAAATGCTCCCTGCCGAAAATTTTCTGTCTGTCTATTTTTCTTGCCATGTCGTCTCTCCCTTCTTTTTGCTGATTACTACATTATGGTGTCGTCTCCCTTAAATAAAATAAATATTCTTATAGAATTCCGGTATCTGCGGTTTGATTTTCTCACTCCGGCAGCAGACAGATAAACCATCTGCTGCCATAATAATGCAACGCCAATTATTTTGTTGCACCACATCCTGAGCACTTGTAGCCTGTTGTTACGGTTTCATCCCATGCCTCATGATCTACAACTGTCTCATAATGACCCGTGGCCTCATGATGAACTGTCTTGTAAACTGCATCATGATGCACGGTATTGTATACTGCATCGTGGTGGGTTGTGCCAACCTGTCTCGCTTCAGTATGCCATCCGCCGCCATCACCAGGATTTACCAGTGCATGATAATCATAATCATCGCCTGAAGCTCCTATCGGATATACATAACCACATACGTTACAGATATCAACCTCTGCTATGATCGGCTCATCCCATGCGTCCTGAACAAGCACGTTTTCATCCCATGCGTCCTGAACAAGCACGTTTTCATCCCATGCCGCCGTATCTTCCTTCCATACCTGACGCGTAACTGCATCATGATGAACCGTAGTCGTTACCGGAACCCATGCATGTGTATGTGCTGTGGTTGTCGGTGCGGTAGTCTCAGGAGCCTTGGTAGTGGCAGTTGTTTCTGGTGCCTTAGTCGGTGCTGCTGTTGTCGGCGCACTGGTTGTTGGTGCTGTCGTAGGCTTAGAAGCAGGCTTTGTATCAGGAGCTTTCGTTGTCTCTGGTGTCTTTGTGGTACTCGGAGTTGTAGTTGGCTTCGTGCTTGTTCCCTTCTCAGTGGATTTCTCTGTCGTGCCTGTTGTTTCTGCTTCCTTACTTCCTTCGGCAGAGGCAGAATCACTTGCATCTACTTTCCCTTCCATAGACTCGGATGCCTTACTGTCATCGGTTGTTCCTACTGCGACATTGACAGCGGCCTGAATGCCCTTATCGGCTCTGAAATGGATTACTGCCCAGTGGTTTGAGGAAGAAGACACCGTAACGGTCTTTTCTTGTTCCTGTCCGAACACAGCCTCTAACGGAGTCTTAACCAGTGTTCCGTCGGACAGGCTATAGTGGAACAGATTTGCATCATCTGCCAATACCAGATTTAGTTGATACTCGTCCAGATCCTGTGTCTGGTCACTTGTAATTTCGTAGATTCCTGCTGCATCGTATCCGTCAAGCGATTCCACCTGTGACAGAAACTGTGCCATGATTGGTTCCTCTGCAAACATACCGTTTACGGTATATGATCCGGTATCTTCCTGATCAGACAAGTCTAAGTAGAAGTTTGTCAACAGTTCTTCGGCAGAGGACTCAATTGCAAGTTCATTCTCTCCGATTTCTGCTAGACTTTCTGCCTCGGTAACTGTTTCCTCTACTGGCTCTGATACCTTTGCCAGATCGACAATCAGGTAGGCATCCGTCTTTGCCTTACTTTCTGTTGCAGGAACGCTCATTCCGGCTGCGGCTAATGCAGCTGTCGTCACTGCGATAAATACATTTGTTTTTCTCATCCTTCCAATCCTCCTAATCTTGTTTTGATCGCTTTGCGACCATACCTACAGTATGCCAAAACGAAGAAGCTGACGCAACTCGATCCCTCCCATTTTGGGGAGATTTTTGGCGTTTTTTGAAAAAAATCTTGAAAAGCTTTATTTTTTTGAAAACAGCAAAATCGCAAGAAGCAAAAGGAATACCCCCGCCATTCCAAAGAACAATGGCTTTGCCCAAGAAGGTGCGCCGTTTTCATCAAGTGCGTCTTTTTGATTCAACTGCTGTCTGTCAATCTGTCCGCCATGATATTTAAAAACATACTCTTCTGGCGTTTCATATGCAGAATCCATGGTTAAAACACCAACCACATATTCCGCATCTGAGGTCAGTTCTGTCTGTGGCATGGATTGCGGCTGTGTCCATTTTTCCATAATCAGGCCTTCCGCATTAAAAAGTGCCAGTTCGCAAGGAGCTTTGTTTCCTGTTTCGTCCACACACACAGCACTCACGATTCCATTCGATGTGCAGGAAACCTCAATCTGTGTCTTGATTTTCGCAGTTTCTGACGTTTCTTCCATGCTTGTGGATTCTTCCTTGCTATTTTCTTCTGTTTGTTTTTCTGCCACATCGGATATTTCTTCCAATGTGTCTGCTTCTGTTGACACTTCCTCTCCATCATATTCATACTTGTAGTAGGACGGATCTTTTGCATAGGTTTTTAAATCCACGAAGCAGCGAAGCGTTCCTTCTACAACAATATCTTTGTAGCGATATTCGTTTCTTCCGCAAGAAATGATGTAGCATTTGTCCGCAGGAAGTGTAAAGTTATCAACAATGTTTTTTGTCACCATCTCACGCCAATCGGCAAAAAAACGGGTTACATCGTAGATATAAACTCCCTGATCGGTTGTATATGTAAACACATCGCCCTCGGTCACATCCTTTAACCGATTAAAGGAAAGATCCTGCACGGTATGGTTGTGTCCGTAAATGGCAAAGTGTGTGTTTCCCAGTTCATAGTCCGGTCGTGCCTCTGTTACCATCCAAATGTCAAGGTCATGCTCAATTGCTTCCCATGAGCCGCCATAGACACCTCTACGGATTCCTGCACGATCCACTTCCAACACGCCCAAAAGCTCTCCCTGTGCATAGTCCGGTGTATAAGTAATTCCGTCCCTTGTATAGTAGTTGGGATCAGCCCACTTGGTTTCGAGTGTTGGTTCTTCGGCAGCTGATGAACGTACTTCTGTGGATTCCGCTTCCAAAGATAATTCCTCTGTCTCTTCTGAAGTCTCTTCAAAAGTGCTTTCGCTTACCAAACTGCCCTCATTTTCAGTTTCTTTTTCCAACAACGCTTCAATATAAGCCTGTGCCAATGATTCTTCCGTGTTCTGGCGCTCTCTTCCAGATTGTTCGGGGTGGATATACAGATATCCGGCATAGCCTGCCAGTAAAACCGCTCCCAGTCCCAAAACTGCGGATACTATTCTTTCCTTCCTCATCTTCATCCATCCTTTTTTAAAAAAACCGGATTGATTGCTCAACCCGGTTTCGTCCCTTACGCTTTCTTCTTACCGCGTCTGATTACGACTAACACAACGACACCGAGACCCAATGCTGCCACATATGGCAGATATGGAAGGGTAACGCCTGTCGGCACTGGTGTCAGCGGTTCATCATACAAAGTAACCGGTACTGTGATATGCTTTCCTTCAATTGTGAATGGTCCATAGACGGTGTAATCGAATCGGTAGTTGGTTGGTGCCTTCAACTCCTTGACCCAGTAATCGCCATGTTCCAAAAGAACAGTTGCCTGACCATTCTCATCTGTTGTCAGTTCTGCAACCTGATTGGTGCATGCCTCATCCGAATAGACTCCGTATACGGCACCCGGTAACAACTTATGAGATACGATAGATTGTTTGGTCACTTCCAGATATCCGGTTGAATACTCATCGATCATCGTGAGTTCATCCAGTTCTTTGCCGTCCACCAAAACTTTACCGTTCTCCTTTAACTGGAAGGTAATCGGATCTGCAACGAAATAGCCTTCTGGTGCTTCTGTCTCCACCAATGTGTAATTGGTATCAAAATCCAGTCGATAGAAGACTTTTCCGTTTTCATCAGTTTCGAAGGTTTCTACTGCTTTGCCGTTTTTGTCGCGAATCTCAAGCTTTGCTCCAACAACCATGTCATCGTCCTGTGATTTCTTTAAGATCGTTACCTTGGAGAAACGAATGGTCTGTCCCTCATCGGATAACTCCTCATGAGTCGCAACTGCGATGTTGTTGTAGTAAACATTTTCGAATACAACAAAGGTTCCAGTCAGTCCGGTTGCGTCAAATGCAAAACTTACATCAACGCTTCCACTTCCTGTATTGGATGCAGTGAAGGTTTTGCTTGCACTAACCTCTGCTCCGCCTACGGTTACTACCTTTCCGGTTGCCTTATTCATCAACTTTCCAGTCACGGTATAAGATTTTCCTGGAATCAGATTGGTATAAGTAACAGTATCTACGATAGTGGTGTTCTTTACCGGAGCTGCCTTCTGCGTACCGCTTGCATTGTCTTTTGCAGTGGTACGAATCTTTGGCAGATAAACGGTCTGACCCTCATCGTTGATATCCTTGTGGGAACTGATCTCTAATGTACCATAGTACAAGGACTCATAAACAACAGTAGTTGCTCCATTCAAGGATGCTGCATCAATGGTAAATTCCAGTGTCTGTGTTGTGGAAGTCGAGGTTGCTGTGAAGCTCCTTTCCAGTTCCACATTTGCACCATTGACCTTTAACGGCTGTCCGGTTGCTTTATCCATCAGGATACCCTTGATCTTATAAGTATCGCCGACGCGAAGAGCTGACATTGATACGGTATCCACGATGGTTAAGGACTTGGTTGCCTTTGCGATATGGTTCCCTGTACTCTTTTCTGTTGCGGTTGTATGCACAGATGGGAAATTGACGGTCTGGCCGACATCATTCGGATTCTTATGTTCTGCAACTGTAGATCCATTGACAGTCAGTGTTTCATAGCAAACAAGTGTTTTACCGGCAAGTCCCGTTGTGCTGATTTTACTGAAAAGAACATCCAGCGTTCCACTTGTTGCGGTCGGATAAAGATCAACTGTCTTACTTGCATGCTCTGTCAGGTTATTACCATCCTTGATGTAAAGGGTGGCTCTCACGACATAGTGCTTTCCAACAGAAAGATTCTCATACTCTAAGCGGTCGGTCAGATTAATTGTGGAGTCTGCCTTTGCATAGTGGCTCTTACTGGAATCCTCTGTCAGAGTTGTCTTTAAATTGATTGACTTCTCTGAATACTGTAGTGTCATCGCATTATCGCCATCCAGAGGAGTGGAAAGAGAATTGCCACTTTTTAAATATACACCAGAGTTTTCATCAACCAGTTTGAACAAGAACACACCATCTGTTCCCGCAACAGCCCGATTCGTCTTTGCATTTGTTACAGTTGCACCATCAACGGTAAATCCGACAGGTGCTTTCGTTTCTTGAACCGTAATGGTTCCAAGTGGGATCACGTATCTGCCATTTGGAGACTTGTCGTACACTGCACTTCCTGAAACAATATGTGCATCATCAAGTCTTGCCTCATAAGTACCATAGGAAGTTTTAACAGTCTTAATCACCCATACGGTTGGCTTAATTGATGGATCTGTTTCTGCCTGAATTTCAGCCAGTGTGTTGTACTGCTTTGGATAATAGGTAATCGTGTACTCTGCACCGGACAAATCAGCAGATGTTGTTCCATCACTGTTGATCTTATTGATGACAATACCAAACGGGTCGTTCATTGGCTCATCTTTTACGTTTGCCGTCTTACTCTCGCCTGCCGCGATGGTAACGGTTGTCTTATCCGAGCTTACTTTGTATCCACTTCCTGACGGTGTGGAAATCTCCTTAACGTAGTAAGTTCCTGCATCTACGTCAACCGGATCAGAGGTACCATTTGCATTTAAGGTAACGGTTGCTACGATGCTGGTACAATTTGCATCACTGTAAATACCATACTTGATTCCGGTGAAGTTATAACAGCTGTTGCCATTAGTGATTGCCGGATCTGCTGAGGATTTATGTATCTGTAAAAATCCAGTCTTTGGTGCAGACGGGTAAATAATACGCAGAGTTGCAAATGAACACTGGTAGTTTTCTCTATTAGTCTGGTAAACACCACCAACCTGCAGCATAGAAGTTGCTACTTTGAATGTCGCATATGTAAATCCATCTCCGCCATCGTGAACATCAGTACACTGAAGCGCAAGATTTGGTGTATACTGTCCCTGATTGCTAGGTGCAGCCCAGTCCTGATTAGTACGCTCTGTAAAGTCACTGACGGATTTAACTACATCTGTTTGGTGCTGTTGAGCCTTCGTTTGCCCATGCGTGCATACATGCCAACAAGATTCTTGTTCCATCAAGATTCAGTGTCTTTCCAGCTGCATTTGTCGATGAATAAAGTGCATTCGACAAATAACCAAAGATTTTTCTTCCGGCCAGATAACCCGATACACCATTTATATTTGTACGAGCTGCAATATTTTCAGCTGTCATTTGAACCATACAAACGCCAGGATCGGCAGAATTGACCGCCGTTAACTGAGTCTTAAACCAAGTACTTACGACAGAATCTACACCCTTATTTGTATAAAAACAGAAAGATTGTGCATTATGAGTCGGAACTTCCGATGCGCTGATATGTTTTCCACCGTTTTGATCTGTAACTGTTTCGTTACCGACGACCGTCACTGTTGTGTATGGGTAAACAAATTTATCACCAACTGCCAAATCCTTCGGTACGCAGCTGCTGTCAACCTTCACATACATATTATCGTACAATTCAGCTGTCAGACTGATATCGGAATCTGACTGTTCCACCGGATACAGATCTGTGGTGGTTACTTCTGCATTCATGGAATACTTTGATGTCGCATTGTAACCAATCAAAACATCCAGACTTCCTACTGCATTTGCATCGCCTATTGCAAACTGAACCGTCTTTCCCCCATCCAGGCTGCTCATGCTTTCCGGCAGGCTTGCACCGCGGTTAATGGATGCGGATACCAGATAATGGTCAACTGAATCATCATAATCATCGTTGAAGATCCGAACGGTTGCAACCCCTGACAACAGATCCAGTGTTGCCGGAAGAAATCTCTCGGTCATATCCGGGTATACTACATCAGCTGCAATCGTAACTGTCCCTGATGGTGTATAACCATACAGTACCTGAATACGAAGACCGAAGGTAATGCCATAAAGAGTTCCCATATCTGAAAAATACTGTTCTGTAAAGCAGTATTTATAGCGTTCATCCGGAATGCGGTATACACCATTTCCAAGATACTCAATATCGGTAAATGCCTGCGCTTCGACTGATCCATTATAGAAATTGGTTGCCGGCTGATAGTCAGCTGCTTCTGTTCCGTTTAACATCGGCACTGTGGAAACAACATAAAAATTTCCATCTGATCCATGGTAGATCGGCACTGTTTCTTTTGCCATCTCCGGATTCAAGCTTAAAATGTAATCGTTTGAGTACCAGTCTGCGTTGGAATCCAACAAACTGTCAATCGTCGTTACACCTGCCTGAACATTTGAAGGGTCAACATAGGTATTATAAAACTGCATTACCTGCTCGGTACGCTGCAGTGATACACCGGTCATTGCCTCTGCAAATGCATCATAACTTTCATAATCCCATGTGCGATCAGCCGTAAACTCTTCCTCGTCAATGACATCAGTGAAATCCTTTTCGTCCATCTCTGCCATCATTTCTTTGATGGAAAGATAACGACGATACTGCTCAAATGTCATGGACTCAATAAGACTATACAGTTCATCCTCAGTCAGCTTATGAACATACTTTGCAATCTCAAGGTCACTTGAAGCATCGTAGTCAAAATCAAAAGTAGATGCAATAACATCCTCTTCTGAGCCAAACTGGGCAATCCACACGAGCTGATAATCGTCCTCGCCAAGTCCACTTAAAAACTCATAGTAGGCATCGCTTTCGGTTCCACCGATAGCTTCGATATAGGCAAGGATCTCGTCCTTTGTTGCCGTGGACAGATCAATCAGAGCTTCTTCTGTGGAAGCTTCCGTCTCTTCTTCAGATGCGGCATCAGTCTGCGCTTCTGTTTCAGTTTCTGTCTCAATTTCTGTTGTTAATTCTTCGTCCGGGCCGCGGGTCTCATTAGCTTTTGACTCCTCGGTATCTTCTCCGGACGGATCGACCTCGGCAGAAAGAGTGGTTTTCTCTTCCTCGTAGGTCACTTCTGCGGTTGTTTCAGCAACAGTTGCCTGCACTTTGTCTGATACCTGTGTGGCATCCGTGCCTGTCTCTGCGCTTGAAGTTTCCAGTGCGGTGCCTGTCTGTGTCTGTGTTTCAGTTTCTGCTGCTGCCTGTGTCGCTGTCTCAGACTGAACCTCTACAGACGAAGCTTCTTTGGTTGTCACTTCTTCGATTTGGCTTTCCACTGCTACAGACGACTCTGCTTCCGATGCCAGTGCAATATTTGGCGTCTGGAAGGTCGTTGTGGCTGTCATGACAAATGCCATTAACGTTGAAGTCAACTGTCTCGCATTTGGCTTCTTTGAACTTCGCATAAGTTTTCCCTCCTTGTTTTTGTTTTTTATGCAAACGGGTTTTACCCCGAAAGCAATCACTACTATTGCCCTTTACGACAATAAAAAACACCTCTCAGACAAACCGCTTTTCGCAAATCTGCCTGAAAGGTGTTTTTTCTATGTATGATTGAAGTTAATCTTTTTTATAATTGACGTTACTTTGTAGCACCACAACCAGAGCATTTGTATCCGGTCGTTACCGTTTCATCCCATGCTGCCTGTGTCACTACGGTTTCGTAGTGTCCGGTTGCGTCATGATGAACAACGGTCGTCTCGGCATCGTGGTGGACGGTAGTATAAACGGCATCGTGATGGACGGTATTGTAAACAGCATCATGGTGAGTTGAGCCAATCTGCAACCATTCGGCATGCCAGCTGGACCAGCAACCATCTGCCATATGTTCAAGTACATCATCATCTGCAGTCCAAAAGTGGTGACCGCACGCATTACAAACATCTACCCATCCATACACCGGCTCATCATATGCTTCTGACACCAGCACCTGCTCATCATAAGCCTCCTGAGAAAGAACCTGTTCGTCCCATGCTGCTTTCGTTACTACCGTCTCATCCCACGCTGCACTATCCTCTTTCCACACCTGGCTTGTAACTGCGTCATGGTGGACAATTTTTGTTACTGCGACCCAGTTGTGGGTGTGCGCAGTGGTAGTTGGTGCAGTTGTTTGAGCGGCAGTAGTCGTTGTTACTGTCGGTGTTTGTGTGGTAGTTGGAGCCGGAGAAGTAGTAGGGGGTGCAGTTGCTGCAGCAGTTGGCGCTACTGTAGCAGCTGTCTCCGGTGCTTTTGTGGTTTGAGCCGGTTTCGTTTCAGCAGGCTTGGTTGTTTCAGGTGCTTTTGTCGTCGGCCTGGTTGAATTGGTTGCTGATTCAGAAGACGATTTTTCCGATGGTTTTGATGGTTTTATCGGGTCTGCCTTTGCGACGTCTTGTGATGTTGTTTCAGAAGTATCCTCATCCACTTTTCCTTCCAGTGACCGGGAAGCTGCTTCGTCGGTTTCTTCTTGGTTTTCAACGGCTGCACCTGACTCGTCCGATGTAGACACCTCTGGTGTCAGATGCACGATTAACCAGTGGTTAGTATTTGCATCCAGGCTGACAGCCGGAGCACCGTATTCATTCACGAAGGAATCAACAGCAACTTTTTGAAGAGTTCCATCTGCCATGCTGTAATGCACGATATCAGCTCCCTCCTCATGCTGCAACAAAAGTCGGTACATTCCGCTTTCATCTGCCTGCCGTAAAGAGGCTGCTTCGCAAAATTCGACGGCTGAGTATGTATCATACCCGGCATACTGATCAAGCAGATAAGTAATCATTGGCTCTCCTGCTCGAATGTCAGAAACAGCATATGTCAGCGTACCGGCAATATCAGAATCAGTTTGGGACAAACTACTCTCCAACTCATCCAATTTGTCAAAGTAAGCAACTTTGGTTACATCAATTGATGAGAGGGACAGGTAATAAGGGAGTGTTTCTTCCAATACGGAAGACTCCGACTGATCCGCCATTTCCGTTGACAGTTCAAACTCATCCTGCCCTGACAGGCTTGATGAGTCTTCTGTTAACTGCGTACCGTCAGAAATCTGGGCATCCACGTTGTTTTGAGCCTGGGCAAGTGGGATGTTTTCCAGATCAATAATCATGTACTGATCCGCTACCTGTGCTGTAGGCTGCATTTCCTGTGTTGCAGTCGCCTGAGTTACAAAAAAAGCAGTATTGCCTGCGAGGACTCCTGCAAGGATTGTACTAAATCGTCTTTTCATCAAAAAAAATTCTCCTTTCTCTTGTAAACACTGCCTTTTCGTGCGATAATACCAGAGTATCGTATCAAAGGCGTGAGATTACTTTTCTTCGGCATCATCATAGCAAAAAAGAAATACTGACGCAAGGGGGGTCAGTAGGAATTTCTGTTGGAATGTTGCCAAGAGGAAGGTGATTTGCGAAAATATTCGGTTTTCAAGGTGCGTATAAAAAATTGTAATACTGCTATGCTTTATCCGTTCTGCTCAACTATCTCTTTCAAGTTTCGAACTTCAGTCCGGAGTGGTTGACAGGTTGTCCATGCAGGCGGACCTCTAAAGCATCCATGCTCGATCAATATCCTCATTTTTTTTACGCACCTCCGTCCTTGTCAAAAATTAACCATGGAAACAGCGTGCTATGCACCGTATGTGTGTGGAGACTTAACGAAAGGTAAGACATATAGTTATGAAACTACAAAAATTATATCGCTATGTACGTCAGGCAGCAGATAAATACAATTTAATTGAAGATGGAGATAAAATTGCAGTGGCAGTCTCTGGTGGAAAAGATAGTCTGGCATTATTATATGCACTAGCTGGTCTCAAGCGCTTCTATCCCGCTTCTTTTACCATTTGTGCAATTACTATTGATATTGGCTTTGGAATGGATTTTACGCCTGTTCAGAGGCTTTGTGATGAACTTGATGTTCCATTTTTTATTTGTCATACGCAAATAAAAGATATTGTATTTCATCCTGAAAATCCAAATGGATCTTGCTCTTTTTGTGCAAATCTTCGTCGTGGTGCACTGATTTCAAAAGCATTAGAACTTGGCTGTACTAAGCTGGCTCTTGGGCACCATAAAGAAGATATTATATATACAATGATGATGTCTATGCTGTTTGAGGGGCGTTTTTATGCCGTATCACCATATACTGCATATGATGATAGTCAAATTGCTGTAATTCGTCCACTTATTTACGTAAGTGAGGGTGAAATTAAAAACTTCGCACAGCAGTATCAGCTTCCTGTTATTAAAAATTTATGTCCTCGCGATGGTCATTCTGCAAGAAGTGATATGATGCCACTTATGAAGCAGTTAACATCCCTCTATCCAGATGCCAAAGACCGCTTTTTTCATGCTATTGAAAATGGCAATATTGATGACTGGACAGCTGCACGCACGCATATGGACGTAAAACGGTTGATCCAAAATGGAAAAATGCAAGAAAAAACACTAGATAAAGCTAAAAATTCTGCAAAAACAATTCAGTCAGGAGGTGAATGTAAATGGGGCTAAATTCATACAGTGAGCAGATTGATATTGATAATACATATCGCCTGCGAATGCTAATAAGTACTCTTCCACCCTATGCAAAGGATTATTTTCGTGGTATCCAGCCTCATACAGAATCGCGCACCCGAATTGCTTATGCATACGATTTAAATGTATTTTTTTTATATTTGCATGAAAATAATCCTATTTTTGCTCAAAAGGAAATTCGTGATATTACATTAGATGACTTGGAGAAGCTTCGTCCCACTGATATTGAGGAATATCTGGAATATCTACAGGCATATACAGATCCCAAAAATGAAGGGTGCAACAATACAAAGACAAACCATGAACTAGGATTAAAACGAAAGCTTGCTTCTCTTCGCTCTTTCTATCGATACTTTATTCAGCATGAAGACATTACGTATAACCCTGTTGACCTTGTAACTATGCCAAAAGTACATGATAAGGCAATTACAAGGCTAGATATCGATGAAGTCGCATTGCTGCTCGATCAGGCAGAAAGTGGTGATAAGCTATCTGAACGAGAACAACGTTTCCATGATAGGACAAAATTGCGTGATGTAGCGCTTCTTACATTAATGCTTGGAACAGGCATTCGTGTATCTGAATGCGTAGGACTAAATATTGATGATGTTGATTTTAAAAATGACGGTATTCGCATTCATAGAAAAGGCGGTAAGGAGGTTGTTGTTTATTTTGGAGATGAAGTTGAAAGTGCTCTTTTTTCATACATTGAAGAACGTAAAAAAACAGAGGCTGTAGCTGGTCATGAAGAAGCTTTGTTTTTATCACTTCAAAAAAAACGAATCAGTGTAAGAGCTGTTGAAAAACTAGTAAAAAAATATGCTCAAACTGTTACAACAGTCAAACATATTACACCTCATAAGCTGCGCAGTACCTACGGAACAAATTTATATCGCGAAACTGGCGATATTTATTTGGTGGCAGATGTTCTTGGGCATAACGATGTAAATACAACAAAAAAGCACTACGCTGCTCTTGAAGATGATAGACGACGTGGTGCAAGAAATGCGGTAAAGCTTAGAGAAAATAAATTTAAAATTTATAAGTAAAAAAATTTTTTTTGAAAAAAATTGAAAAAGTGCACTTTATTTATAATAAGTAAAATTCATT
>DAVZID010000057.1:0-22960 GCA_052273485.1 Lachnospiraceae bacterium | reverse complement strand
TTTGCTTTTGCGGGCATATTTTTACCTCCAATATATAACTAGAATTATTTATAACGTGAATTATATATCAAAAAATAGGATTTGTCAATCCGTTCGAATCAAAATTTCCAAAACAATCGCTTTCATTCTCTGTTACATACTTTTTGTATTCTTCATACACCCATCCTGTAATCTTATCCTTCTGCTTCATCTTGAGATTAGTGACCTACTCGGTCATTGAATGGCCGAGGATTCCCGCGCCAGATTCCTAAATGTGTAAAGACTTAAGCAAAAAATCTACGATACTCTTTTCATATTGACCCTTAATGATATTGTCTTTGCTTTCATCAACAATTCCATCAACAAAATATTTGCCAGTTTCTTTATTGATTGATAAAGAATCAAGAGGCCATCCTTCAAATCTTTTTGATGAAGCTTTATCTATCATATCGAATACCCCTGTTTTTTGAGCTGCCTCATTGTCCATGAACGAGGAAATTACACCGTGATTATAAACTGCAATTCCATCCAAATAATATGCTGTGACTTTACCACCAAGCTTTGCAATCAGTTTTGAATAGTAGGCAATCATCTCTTCATCCGACAGTCTATTCATATTCATAGGCGTTCTGATATTTAATCCTGGTTGCCGCGAATCCTCCAAATCCAATTCTTTAAAATATAATCCCACATCGTTACAAATCACACTGTCAAAATATTGTCCATAAAACTTTGCCTTTATGATTGCGTTTTCTTCTGGTGAAGTACCCTTTTCCTCAGGTTCTTCTGTAATTTCGATATCATTCAAAGTAACAAATTCAATGTCATACCCTTTTAACAAATACGAAAATCTTTTGACCTTTGATGAGTTTGTTGTCCCTAATAAAACTTTCATTTTCTACCTCTTTTCCGTTGGAGCATAGACGTAAGTTCAACCGGATAGTATACTGCTTTTTCACTCCAATCATAGTACACTGCACCTACATCATACTTATCTAATTGTAAATATTTGCTATTTCCTGTCTCTCTCGCAACCATCTCTCTTGTTTCACTTAGATCATGGTCAAAGCTTTTCTGACTTAAACACGGCTGTAACACTCCATCTATATCCAAAAATATAACGATTGTGTTACATACAGCATAAGCAAAACCACAAGATTTTGCAAGGCTCAACATGTTTTATTTTCTTCTTGACTTTACAATAGCGATACTCTTTTCATATTGACCCTTAATGATATTGTCTTTGCTTTCATCAATACTTCCATCAACCAAATATTTTTCAACATTTCGATACTGAATCCCCTAAATCGTCTGATCCTCGCCGCGATACAAAACTGTCTTCGCTGTAATTGGACCGTATCGATGTTCTGTCAACGCACATTTTTCTTCATCAATTAAAATTCTTTCCTGTACAGCCATGCGCTCAGCTAATGATAATGCTTCAAAATCTGATTGGCTCATTATGTCACCTCCCTAGAACTTGTTTTTATATTATTATACCCTTTATCCCCCAATTTTAACAAGGGTATAAAGGGTATAAAAATGCTATTAAACTTGGCAAGGCTCCTCGTACACTTCCGGGATCGCACCTCTTTAAGCAACAATAATATTCTTACTTCTTAAAAATGCCTCTGGCGGTTTGCGGTCTGTAATAATCTGTGCCTTTGCAAATTCCTCGAATGTCACTGAACTGATATTTCCAAACTTAGAATAATCGGCCAGTATGTAGGCCTTTTTTGCCTGCCCGATAGCAGTCTTTTTGACCATTGCTTCCTCGTAATCCGGCGTACTAAATCCAGCTTTTAGGCTGACACCATTTGTGCCGAAAAACGCCTTTGAAAAATGAAGTGTCTCTATGCTAAGAATCGCCTGATTGCCTACAATAGCCTCTGTAGTTGGCTTTAACTCACCGCCTATCAGATAAACACGAAAACCTGCTGCTGCCAGCTTTTGTGCATGACTGACCGCATTTGTTACATACGTTGCACTTTTTTCTGTTATAAAATCAATCATGCAGCCTGTTGTTGTTCCTGCATCTAGATAGACGAAGTCATCCTGTGTAATCAACGCTGCCGCATAGCGGGCAATAAGCTGTTTTTCTTCTTTGTTGACACCTTTTTTCTGTGCAACAGATGGCTCTGCTGTTGTAATTCCAGCTTCAATCGCCACCGCGCCTCCAAATACCTTATTTAACTTTCCAGCCCTGTCAAGCGCATTTAAATCACGGCGAATTGTAGACTCGGAAATCTTTAGTTTTTCCTTGATCTCCGCCACAGTAACGCTGTTTTGCTCATCAAGCAGTTTCAAAATTAGTTCATATCGTTTTTCCGTAAGCATTATTTATTGATGTCCTTCCCGTACTGGCTTAAATCTGTCTCAAGAATGATCTTTCTAATAGGTAAAATACTTCCTGCTGATACTGAAAGCTCATCTACACCCATTGCCAGAAACTCCTTTGTCAGACTGGTATCAGCACCAAGCTCACCACAGATGCCTGCCCAGATGCCTGCTTTATGCGCATTCTCTACTACCATACGGATCATTGCAAGAATTGCTGGATGATGCGGATCAAAGAAACGATCAAGCTTTGGATTCTGTCTGTCAACAGCAAGTGTATACTGCGTCAGGTCGTTTGTTCCAATGCTAAAGAAATCAACTTCCTTTGCAAGCTCACCACTTACCATAACAGCTGCAGGTGTCTCAATCATAATACCCTGCTTAGGCTCTCCATAAGCAATACCCTGCTCATCAAGTTCTGCCTTTACTTCTTCTACAATTTCCTTAATCTTTCTTACTTCCCAAAGGCTTGTAATCATCGGATACATGATTGAAAGCTTTCCATATGCGCTTGCACGAAACAGCGCACGAAGCTGTGTTTTAAATACATCTGTCTGTGTCAGGCAGATACGGATCGCACGATAGCCAAGTGCAGGATTTTCCTCATGCTCCATATTAAAATAGGCACACTGCTTATCAGCACCAATATCAAGAGTTCTGATAATTACATTCTTTCCTGCCATTGTCTCAACGGCTGTCTTGTAAACCTTAAACTGCTCCTCCTCAGTCGGATAATCTTCCTTCTCCAGATATAAGAACTCACTTCTGAAAAGGCCGATTCCGCCTGCATCATTCTGAATGACTGCCGCAAGATCCTTGATGTTTCCAATATTTGCATAAAGCATAATCTTCTTGCCGTCAATTGTCTTATTTTCTTTTCCCTTTAGCTGCTGCAAAAGCGCCTTTTTCTCCTCATCAGCGCGCTTCTTTTCCTGCATCAGCGCCATGGTTTCTTCGTCTGGATCAACATAAATTGTGCCATCACTTCCATCAACAACAGCCAACACACCATCTGTCGTTTCATCAAGCGGAATATCAGTTCCAATCAATGCTGGGATTGCCATGGTTCTTGCTAGAATTGCAGTATGAGAATTTGTTGAGCCATGTACAGTAACAAAGGAAAGCACCTTATCCTTGTCAAGCTGTACTGTCTCTGATGGTGCCAGATCATCTGCCAAAATGATAACAGGCTCATCTGTTGTCACGCCTGTCTTTCCTGCGCCCGAAAGATTATTTAATACTCGCTCAGAAATATCCTTTACGTCTGCTGCACGGCCTCTCATATAATCGTCATCCATAGCTGCAAACATCTGAGAGAAATTGTCACCAGTTGCTGCTACTGCATACTCAGCATTTACCTGCTGGGTACGAATAATATTTTCAACTGACTCATTATAATCGTCATCTTCAAGCATCATCTGATGAATCTCGAAAATAGCTGCATTCGCCTCTCCGACTTCTCTGCATGCCTTATCATACAACTCGCCAAGTTGCTCTATGGAAGCCTCTCTTGCTGCCTGATAACGTGCCCACTCACCGTCAGAATCTTCTGTTTTCACGCGCTTTACCTGCTGCTCACTCTTTTGATATACGGCTGTTTTTCCGATCGCAATACCGCCAAATACACTTTTTCCGTGATAAACTTTCATATGAAACCTGCCTTTCCATAACCCACTTGCACAGCAGGCGGACTGCCGAATCCCGGTGTCCGCCTCTCTTTTTGTGTTCTTGTGCTTTTTCTTTGTCTTACAGAGTTGTCTTGAAGAAATTCTCCATTGCCTGTGCTGCTGCTTCCTCGTCGCTTCCCTCTACGGTAACGGTAACAGTCTGTCCCTGCTTTACAGCAAGTCCCATGATACCAAAGACACGCTTACAGTCTGCTGACTTTCCTTCCTTATTCAGCTTAATAGCACTCTCAAATGCCTTTGCTGCCTTTACCAGTTCTCCTGCCGGACGAGCATGGATTCCTTCTGGATCTGTAATAGTGTAAGTAAACTCTTTCATTTTGTTCTCCTTTATCCTCTTTGATTTTATTATAAGGGCAAGCTGCCCTTTTTTCTTTCCAGGTCTTTCAAAAAGTAATCATTTTCTGACTGGACGTATTTTACGCTTCTCTTGGCTTCTTCAACACACCTAATAAAACAGTAGAAATAACCGTTCCAATCACAAGTGCCAGTAAATACATAATTGCATTTTCTACTACAGGAAATACGAAGATGCCGCCATGCGGTGCCATAAGTGTACATTTAAACAGCATACTAAAAGCACCTGCAACTCCAGAACCAATCACACATGCCGGAATTACATGAAGCGGATCAGCTGCTGCAAATGGAATTGCACCTTCTGTGACGAATGCCAGACCCATGATAAAGTTTGTCGGACCAGCATCTCTTTCTTCCTTTGTGAAACGATTCTTAAACAAAATCGTTGACAGTGCAATTGCGCATGGAGAAACCATACCACCGATCATAACAGCTGCCATAACATCATAATTTCCAGAAGCGATTGATGCGGTTCCAAATACATATGCTGCTTTGTTGAACGGACCTCCCATATCGATTGCCATCATACCTCCAAGAATAAATCCCAATAACAGCTTACTCGAACCGCCCATACTTGTCAAGCCATTATTTAATGCAGTATTTACTGTACCCATAATAGGTTCTACTACAAAGTTCATAAGAAGTCCCATTGCTAAAATTCCAACTACCGGATAGATCAAAACTGGTGTGATTTTTTCAAGTGTCTCTGGCAGCTTGTCACAAACTTTTTTTAGTCCAAGAATGATATAGCCAGCTGCAAAACCAGCAACAAGTGCACCTAAAAATCCTGATTTTCCACTATATGCAATCATTCCTCCAACAAAACCAAGCGCTAGTCCCGGACGGTCTGCAATTGCCATTGCGATAAAGCCGGCCAATACTGGAAGCATAAAGGAAAATGCTGTGTCGCCGATACTTTTTAACATTGCTGCAACAGGCGTAATGCTTCCAAATGCAGAACGCTCCTCTGCTGACAATGATGCCATATCAACGCCAAGACCATCAATCAAAAATGCGAGTGCAATCAAAATTCCTCCGCCTACAACGAAAGGAAGCATATGAGAAACACCGTTCATCAGCTGCATATAAATTCTATGGCCAACGCTTCCGCCGCTCTTTGCTGATGTGGCTGAAGAAGACTCGCCTGCACCAGATGCATGATACACCAAAACATCACCAGACATAGCACGATTTAACAATTCCTCTGCCTTGCTGATTCCGTCAGATACCTGACACTCAATCACCTTTTTTCCATTGAAGCGCTCCATCGGAACCTTTGTATCAGCTGCCACGATAATGCAGTCAGCTTCGTCAATCTCAGCCTGTGTCAGCACATTTTTTGCACCGCCTGAACCACGTGTTTCAATTTTGATGCGGCATCCAAGCTTCTTTGCTGCCTTCTCTAAACCTTCTGCTGCCATATAGGTATGAGCAATTCCTGTTGGACATGAGGTAACTGCCAAAATCTTCTTAACTGGCTCAGCCTTATTTTCAGATGGCTCGTCTAAGATGCTTGTCTGCTCGAGACGTTCGTCGATGCTTGCCTTTTCCTCGTCTGCCTGATCGATGATGCTTAAAAACTCCTCTACACTTTTTGCATTGCGAAGCTTCTCGGTGAACTCCTCATCCATCAGCATAACCGACAGCTTGCTGAGCACATCCAGATGTACATTGTCCTTTGTGTTTGGCGCTGCAATCAAAAACAGCAGTGTAACAGGCTCACCGTCAAGTGAATCAAAATCTACTCCATTTTTGATGACCATTGCTGCCAGACCTGGTCTGCTGACTGCATCACACTTTCCATGTGGAATAGCAATTCCTTCTCCAATTCCTGTGGTGCTTTCTTCTTCTCTCGCATAAACTTGACTGCGATATGCTTCTTCGTCATTGATTTTTCCGCTCTTTGTCATCAGTGCTACTGCCTGATCAAGTGCTTCACTCTTTGTCTTTGGTGATGACGTAAGCGATACGCTTCGTGCATCGAGCAAATCTGTGATTCTCATATCAATACCTCTGCCTTTCCCGTTTTTTCGTTTATTGAAATGCTATTGTAACGATTCAAAATCCCATTCACAAAATTACCTCTATGAGGCTATCTTTTGTTCATATGGTTAGTTCTCACTTATGACCTCTACCTGGCTGTAGACCTCCATGATTTTTTCCTTCTCTGCCAGATATTCAGAAAACGCACTTGCACTTCCACAGGCAACACCCATGCGAAACGCTTCCTTATAATCGTGTGACTTTAGCCAGCCAGCCAAGAAACCTGCCACCATGGAATCACCTGCGCCAACACCATTGATGAGTGTGCCCTTCGGCGCCTCTGCCATGAATACGCTTCCATCTTCACTTACGAGTACAGCACCCTCTCCTGCCATCGAAATCAGAACATTTCGCGCTCCCTTTTCCTGAAGCTTCTTTGCATACGGAACAACAGACTCTCTTGTTAAAAGCGTTACGCCAAAAATCTCACCTAGCTCATGATTGTTTGGCTTGATGACAAATGGATGATATTCCAGCACATTCACTAATAAATCTCTCGTCGCATCAACTGCAACCAAAATGCCCTTTCCATCCATGCGCGCTGCGATATTTCGATACATATCATCCGGCATTGATGCTGGAATGCTTCCTGCAAGCACCAACACATCGCCTTTTTGCAATTCATCCAGACGCGCCAGAAGCTTTGCTGTCTTCTCCTCGCTGATCGCCGGTCCCATGCCATTGATCTCGGTTCCCTCAACGTTTTGAAGCTTTAAATTGATACGCGCACATCCGTTTTCCATCTGGATAAACTCAGTATGAATGCCCTGCTCCTGAAGCTGACGGCGAATCTCATCACCGGTGAAACCTGCACTAAAGCCAAGTGCTGTACTTTCAATTCCAAGATGATTTAACAGAATCGAAACATTGATTCCCTTTCCGCCCGGAAGCAGCTGTTCCGATTCGGTACGATTTGTCTTTCCAAGCTCAAAGCCCGGTACAGAAACAATGTAATCCAGTGACGGATTGAATGTTACTGTGTAAATCATGACATTTCCTCCAATCTTTTTCTTGTTTTCTTTGTCTTGCTTTTTGCCTTTCTTTTATCGCCTTTTTCTTTTGGCTTTGTTGTTACCTCTCTGTAACGTATGGCTTGATTATAGAATCATTTTCAGTCAAAATCAATCAATATTATGCACGAATTTGGTGGATTTTTTTGGTGTATCCTGCACAAGTTTGATTGAATCATGATTATTTGGTTGATTTTGATTGATCGTAATCATTGTTTTGATCAGAAAACAAAAAAGATACCGATACAGGATCGCATTCTTATGCTTCACCCTATCAGTATCTTTTTCTTTTGATTTTTTATTCTGTTCTTCTACTTATTTTTCATTACCAATCCATACCTTCCGGGACACCCTCTTACACATGTAACCGCCGCGACAGCTCTGCTAAAAACGCCTTCCCCTGGAAAACAACCTTTGCCAGTAGCAGCAGCACCCCGATTCCGGTCGTGATTGTAACCATCATCGTATTGTGAATCACATGTGTCCATGCAAGCACAATTACAAGAAACGTTCCAAGAATCGTGATCAGAAAATAAATTCCATAATCCGTCTGATTCTTTCGATCCACAAAACCGAGCACAAAGTACAGCAGATTCATTCCAGCAACCGTGAGTGGAAGTACCACCTGTATACTCCAACCCCGCCAGCCGATATACCAGTCATAGGCCATGCAAAGAAGCATTCCGATGATCACCTCATACATGACCATCTTGCGGATATTTCGCCACTTGCGCTGCCCGACCATAAGAAGCGCATAGCCGCCTGCAACCCCAATCAATACCAGCAGAAAAATCGGCTGCCAAGTTCGATCCGAAAGCGCCATCAATCGATCCACCATACCTGCCACAATGACGGCAGCAAGCGCGGCAAATGTCACGATTTTCATAAAAATCGAATCGGTATGCTTCATCTGCGTCACCGGAAAAACATCAAAATCCTCCACCGTTTCTGCATTTTTTTCATCAACGATTCTTTTCTTGCAAAGTGGGCAATACACGCGCTCTCCCGAAAAGGTAAGGCCGCACTTTGGACAGCGAATGGTTTTTCTCTCACTTACTTGTCCCATCCTTTGCCCTCCTTTCCTGAATAATTCGTGTTAATAATCATCTCTGGATCAAACTGAGCCAGACGGCGGAAAAATGCGCGCTCAGTGTCCTTCGGACTGGAACTTCCTGCGCATGTCACCATCATATGATCTTCATACGAACACATGCAAATCTGTCTTCCGACGCAGCCGATGAAAAAGTCAAACTGACAGACATACGGTGCGAGTGCCTCTGGCATTGTAATTCGACCGATATTGGAAAAGTACATCGTCTGGCGCGCTCCGGCAACAAGACCGGATACTTCCATTCCAAGGTCCTTGATAATCAATGGAATCGCCCTCGCTGCCATATGCTTTTCGAGGCTAACCTGTCCAGCAATCATTTTTTCAAGCTTTTCCTTTGTCAGTTCTCTTCTGAAATTTTCTGCCACTGCCGCAATCACATCATCCAATGCCTCGCCCTGTTTTTTTCGGTCATACGTAACCGCAATTAAGCCAAAGAAATTACGGACCGTTGCCGACGGAAAATAGCTGCGCAAATTGACTGGAACCATGATGCGCACCGCTTTTTTGCGATCTCTTGGCTCCATTGCGTCATAAATTGCCAAAATCAAGAGCGATACCAGAAAAACCGTCACAGTCGTGTGATAGCTCTTTGCCGCCGCAAGGACTTTCTTTGTCGAGACCTCTGCCTCTGTGACCTGCTGGAAAAAATCAGGTGTAGAGGGCTCACGGAAATGAAAAATTGGAACCGTCTTTTCACCTAAAAATGACATGTTGGAATTTTTCTCTTCCTTATTGTAGTACTGGCTGAAGCTGTCAGAATCCTTCTCTCGAAAAGTGCTGTCAATTCCGAGTGACAAATCCGCTTTTGAAAGCGCTGGATGACGTATTTTTAAATAATTGACCACCAGCGTTTTCAAAAACATCAATGCACCTGTTGCATCCGTCATCGCATGGAACACTTCAAAGTTAATTCTGCATTTATAATACGAAATGTCAATCAAAAGATGATGCTCATTCTTATCATACAGGCGGCTGCACACGTTCTGATTTTCCTCATGTACAACGGGCATCTTTCCCGATTCCTCCAAATAATACCAGAACATGCCATGCCGAATGATATTGGTAAAAATAGGAAACTCCTCCAAAGCCTGCTCTGCTGCCTGTTGCAGCGCTTCTTTTTGAATCGGCTCTGTCAGCTGACAGGCGAAACGAAATACACGGCTGTCCTTTTTATTTGCCAGTGCCGGAAATACCTTTGCTGCATTGTCCAGCCTGCTCCACTCCGGCCGTTTTGTATTCTTCATTTATCCTCGCCTCACTTTTCTTCTTTTTTCTGCCCCTTCTCCTTCAGCTTTTCCTTGCTTTTTTCCTCCCCTTGAAACTTTTCATCTTCTACTGGCAGATCTCGCTTTCCAATAAAATCCTCGATCGCTTCATAGATTTCCTTTGCCCCGGCAAAAATCGGCGGAAGAAGCACCATACCGTGAATGCCGTCTGGCACGCGAACGCTCTTCACCTTACAGCCAGCCTCTCTCATCTTCTCGCCAAGTGCCTCTCCTTCATCGCGAAGTGGATCATACTCCATTGTAATTAAAAGTGTATCTGGCAAATTGGAAAAATCGTGGTGCTGCAGTGGCGCAAAATATGGATTTTTTGCATCCTCGTCGCAGCTGCGGTACAGCTCCATATATTCGCACATAAGCGCACGCGTCAAAATATAGTCGTAGCCATTTTCCTCAACGGATGGATACGGATTGTCATCGCCATACGAGCCATATGCCACTGGATAGATGAGTACCTGACGCTTTGGCTGCAAACCGCCGCGGTCTCTTGCCATCATGCCAAGCTCCGCACAGATCTCACCTCCTGCACTGTCCCCCATGATGACAACTTCCTCTGGCTTTGCCTGATACCAGTCCTCGCAATGTGCAAGTACGGCCTGCATCGCCTCATAGCAGTCCTCAAGTCCCTGTGGAAAACGATGTTCCGGTGCCAGCCGATAATTGACCGAAACGACCTTATAGCCCGTGCGCTCAGACAAATTCGCGCATACATTTCCGTAGCTTTCAAAATCACCCGTCACAAAGCCGCCACCGTGGAAAAACAAAATAAGTGGTGCTATTTTTCCATCGTAACTGTAGGTGCGAAGCAGAATATCGCGTCCCTCAAGATGAAGCATGCGATCCATTGTATTGCAGCTTCTTCCCTTATAGTACGGGTACATTTTTTCTTTTTTGCGACTCTTCTCGTAGTCCTTTGTCATGTCACCCTGATGACGTGACATCGTGCGGATTGCGGCTTTTAAAACTTTATTCATAAATGGCTGTATTCCTTTCTGTGGTATGCAGTCACAAAAATCTCCTTCGTCTGCGCTGCTGTTGCTCTTGTATTCGTTTGTTTCTTACAGCTTGCACAATGTAAAATGTGCCTCGCCCTCTCGGTCAATCTCCATCAACATATAAGTATGGAAAAAGCCGTCCTGACGCGGCAATGTTAAGCTGCCCGGATTTAAAATAGTAACGTCCTTGCCCTGATGGATCATCGGCACATGTGTGTGACCATACATTGCAATATCCGCCCCACGAAGACGTGCCGCCTCCGCAAGCGTTTGCAAGCCAAAATTAACCTGATAACGATGTCCATGGGTCAAAAAGACGCGGTACTTTCCGATATCAATCAGCTTGTCCTGCGGAATGTCCGATGCATAGTCACAATTTCCGCGCACGATATCCACCGGACAGCCTGCCAGACGTGCAATTTCATCCTGTTGGCCTTCAAAATCGCCAAGATGAATCAAACGATCTGGTCTACCGGTACGCTCTAGCATTTCCTTAAAATAACGCAGCTTTCCATGAGTATCACTGACAATCAGAATGCGTTCACTCATTGTTTGTATCCTCTTTTTCAAGAATTTCTCTCATTGCACGCAGTGCTTTTCCTCTGTGGCTGATCTGATTTTTTTCCTCTGCGGAAATCTCAGCTGTTGTCTTTCCAAGCTCTGGCACATACACAATCGGATCGTAACCGAATCCGCCACAGCCTGCCGGCTTTTTTGCGATCACACCTTCAATAGTTCCATGTGTAACAGCGGTATGGCCATCCGGAAAGCTTGCTGCAATCACGCATACAAAGCGCGCACTGCGATCCTTCCCCTCGACGCCGTCAAGACGGTCAATGATCGACTGATTTTTAATATCGTAAGACGTGTCCTCACCCATATATCTCGCAGAGTAAACGCCCGGCTCCTTATTCAGATAGTCGACTTCCAAACCAGAATCATCTGCAAGGATAATGCCGTCCGTGTATGGGCGAAGCGCCTTTGCCTTAATCAATGCATTCTCCTCAAAGGTACTGCCATTCTCGTCGATATCAACCTTGATGCCAGCGTCCTTAAGTGACTGAATCTCATAGCCGCTGCCTTCCATGATCATGCGGACTTCACGCATCTTTCCCTCATTTGTGGTTGCAAATAATATTTTTTTCATGGTATTTTTCTATCCCTTCAGTATTTACTGTTCTTTTGTGTATGCCTTTAAGCATATGTTGCACTTATATTTGTCCTGCGCAGACTGCCAGCTAGTTCCCTTCATACTGATGTAGCCCTCGTTTCCAGTCAGATCAGCAATGACCGCACCATCCTTGCTGGTGTATTCGACTGCTACCGGACGCTCACTGCCTGGTGTTCGCACATAGACAATCACCGCATAGCGTTCACCCTCAGATAACAGCACAGGTTTGTCTAGCCTTACGGTATAATAACCTGCATTGGAAAAACTGCCGGATGCCGCCTTTTTCTGAAAGGTCAGATCCGCCTCTCCTGTCACCTTGTTGACCACATAGACCTCGTAACTCGTGTCCGGTGCGGTTGCATAAAATCCAACAGCCTCCAACACTTCGTCACTCTTTGCAGTGTAGAGATTCGCAAAATATGCCTCCTCATTGCCATAGCCAAGCTGTCCGACCCAGCCACACTTATCGGACTGATAGATTCGATCATAATTGTCCGTGCTTTCAATCTTTGTGTAGGCCGCGTTGTAAATGCCGACATTGGAATCATAGTAGGATACCCAGAAATAGCCGCCATCACCAAAGTTCTTTCCCCAACTGTTCATACACAGCCAGGCACCGTTTCCTTCTGGCTGCGTGCGAAAATTCGATGCCGCATAGCCATCGTCCCAACCGACAATTAGTGTGTCGTGGTTGATCTTATTCGTTCCGATATAACAGTATGCGTTCTGTTTTGCATTGTAACACGAAGAATCGTCGCTCTCGCTGCTTACCTCGCAGTAAATCGATGTCTGAACGCTTCCATAAAGATAGACAGCACGCTTGATCGCTAACTGATCCTTTGACGGGATAATCTGAATCTCCTGCACATGCTTGACTGCCTTTAATGAGGTATCCGTCTTTCCGTCTCCGTATGGATCGTCCTCCTCACGCACTGGTCCCTTCCATGAAAGCAAATAGGCCATCGCCATCGTATATTCGCCACCGGTATCCTGTCCCCATGTATAGCCATTGTTCAAGCTCATATGATCGACTGAAAAATGCCAGCTCTCCTCTGGAAGAAGTGCCGCTTCGAGTGCACCGACCGAAGCAAATGCCCAGCAGGTGCCAAGCTTTCCCTGATTCATGACAGGCGCATCGAGTCCATATAGCCTCGGGTCAAATGCCGACGGAAGCTTCGATGCATCCGGACGGCTGTCGGTAAATCGAAGCGTATTTGCAGACACATCCCATTCCATCTCGTAGTCGAGCCCTGCCGCCACGGCATCGGCACTTAAATAATATGTGCCGCCCTGATAGACAAGTGCCTTTGGGAAGCTTTTTGTTTCGCCATTTATTAAAATTTTGTCCGTATTTTCCTCTGCTTCAATGCTTCGGTCATTGCAGTATGCCTTAAGTGTTTTGTGATCGTAAATTCCAACATTACAAGAAAATACATCGCGAAGTGCATCCACCGGGATCATCAGCTTCCTGTTGTCTGCCATGTACGGCTGTGTATCTATTTTAGCCGAACGTTTTCCATCTACACTCAGACTGATTTCCTTTTGATTTGTCTTTGCTGCGATCAGCTCATTCCACTCTTCACAGACGCCTGCTTGTGTATAACCACTTCGAACGCTGCCTGTCGTCTGCCGCTGATATAGGCAGACAACAGATAACATCAGAAGCGCGAGCGCTGCGGCAATATACCACTGTTTAACCTTCACTCGTTCTTGGTTCCCTTCTCGGCGGCTTCGGGCCGATATACTGATAATAATAGGTCTTGATCATTCCATTGTAAATTTTGCGGTTCTTGTCCGCTTTCTTTCCGATCGCATTCTGTGCATCCTCGTAGGAAGTGATCAAATACATGGACCAGGTGTCTAACTTTGCAAAGCGCTCACCGATTGTACGATACAGCTCTGGCAGATCGGCCTTCTCCTCAAGACGCTCGCCATATGGCGGGTTGGTGATAATAAATCCATACTTTCCCGGATGGGACAGTGCACTTACCGGACGCTGCTGCAAATGAATCAGATGATCGACACCTGCGCGCTGTGCATTTTCTCTTGCCATACGAACAGCAGATGGATCAATGTCGTAACCCTGAATGTCGGTCTTGACAGACAGATCCACAAGATCATTTGCCTCATCCATCGCATCGTACCAGGTCTTCTTTGGAATCAGATTCTTCCAGTTCTCAGACAGGAAGCTTCGGTTCATACCTGGTGCCATGTTGGCAGCCATCATAGCGGCCTCGATTGCAAAGGTACCACTTCCGCAGAATGGATCGACAAGAATACGATCCTTTTTCCATGGAGTCAACATGATCAATGCACTGGCAAGAGTCTCACTGATTGGTGCCTTTGTGGTACTCTGACGATAGCCTCTCTTATGAAGACTCTCTCCTGTTGAATCAATGCCGACAGTGAACTCGTCCTTCATGGCAAATACTCGTACTGGATAAGATGCACCTGTCTCCGGGATTACTTCAGTATGGTATGCACTCTTTAAGCGCTCTACGATTGCTTTTTTCATGATTGACTGGATGTCTGATGATGAATAAAGCTTACTCTTTACGGTAGATGCCTTTGTTACCCACACCTTGCCGTCCTTTGGAATCCATTCCTCCCATGGAAGTGCCTTTGTGCACTCAAACAATTCGTCAAAGGTGCGCGCGGTGAAGCTTCCTGCCTTTAACAGGATACGCTCTGCGCTGCGAAGGAATACATTGGCGCGGCAGAGCGCCTCCATATCTCCGATAAAAGTTACTCTTCCATCTTCTGTTTTGCTGATATCATAGCCGAGATCGTCGATCTCTCTTTTTAACACCGCTTCCAAACCGAAGTGGCACGGTGCAATCAATTCGTATGTTTTCATGTAGCCTCCAATTTTGTGTTTTTATATTTGTAAGCCAGACGTTTTTCCTGCAGCATTTATCATACAATCGCTACATATTATTGACACGGCGGTATGCCTGCAGCCCTCCATTTACGGAGAGCACATCATAGCCGTACTGGCTTAACTTTCTGCCTGCGAGAATACTGGTTGTACCCCACTCACAGTATAACACTAGAAGGCGGTTTCGGGGAAGTCTTTTCTTATAATCTTCTAAAAAATCGTAGGGAATATTTACGGCACCGGGGATATGACCCTGCTCATACTCTTCTTTTGTGCGAAGATCAATCAGATAGGCACCGGATTTTCGATAATCATCAAGCGAGCTTGCTGCGATTAGTCTCATGAAAAGTACCTCCAAGGGAAGCTTTTCTACTTTTATTTTATGCTGGGAAATGCGGGCGTGTCACCAATATGTAAAAAGAAAAGATTCTGTAAGTTCCAAACAGATACTTACAGAATCTCGTATTAATTATTCCCCCTAATGTTACTACCGTATTCTATAAATTTCATAATTAAATATGTAATCAATACGATTACTAAAACAATACTTAATCCAATTGCAATATGATACATACTTTCTCCTAACGGATAATTGATTGCAAGATTCGACAGCATTTCTCTTTTTTCAACTGCACTTAATCCACTCAAATCCACTTGAATTGGGATCATATTTAGTTTTAAAATAAAGCTAACACCGTACAATCCCACATCAACAAACATAGCGAAAACGTATAATATTTTTAATATTCTTTTTATCACTTAAATTTCCTCCATGACTTTCTTCAAAATCATACTCCAAATTTATATTATCCACATCAAGAGCTTTCTGATATTCATCCACATCCCCCAAATACTGCCCCAGCATGACGGCACATGCCGGATTGTTGATTTTGAAAAGCTGCTGTTGCGGTCGAAAGACCTCATACGGCTTTTCAAATTTTTCTACTTTTATTTTATGCTGGGAAATACGGGCGTGTCACTTTACAAGATGCTCAATTATTTTTCCATGGTCAAATCGAAAAATCTCGTCACACAAAATATCAATATCCTCTTTACTGTGACTGGCTATGATAATTAGCTTTCCCTGCTCTTTTTGCTTTAGAAGCACCTTTCTCATCTCCTCAACTCCCTCGTTATCCAAACCATTTAATGGTTCGTCCAACAACAATATCTTTGGCTCTTCCATAATCGCCTGCGCGATGCCAAGGCGCTGTCTCATGCCAAGTGAATATTTTCCGACATGCTTTTTGCTGTTTGGATCCAATCCAACCAGTCGAATGGTCTCTCGTATTTTTTCATTTGTAATTTTTCCTTGAATCATCGCCAAAAGCTTTAAATTCTGAAAGCCAGTATAGTCTGGCAAAAAGCCTGGTGTCTCAATGATTGCTCCGATATCATCTGGAATTTCACTATCCATTCCAACCTGCTTTCCATCCACTTTTATAGTACCCGAAGTCGGTTTCAAAAATCCCAATATCAATTTCATCAGTACTGTTTTTCCAGAGCCATTTCTTCCCACAAAACCATATATTTTTCCAGACACAAATGTACCAGATATGTTTGATAGTACCGTCTGCGTTCCGAATGTTTTAGTCAAGTTTTCAATCTCAATCATCGTCTCATTTTCCTTCTAATAATATGATGTTGGGGTCAAAAAGTATTTTGCCCCCAACTGATATCCACGAATTGCTCCGTTGCTAAGAACTTAGCAATTCTAAAATTCATTCATCGTATTCACATCTTTTCTTTTATTCTCAATCCCAGTTGCAATAAACAATATAATAATAATCAGTACATTTGCAATAACAACTATCCCTTGATCTAAAGGTCGATCTACCCCTAATAATTTCCAATGTTCAATACTGCTCCAACTAACAGGAGAAACATAATACAGCCATTGCGACTGAAAGCCAATCCAGCGTACAACAGGATCTAACAGCACAAAGAAGCCTGCCACAATACAGCCAAGCATATAAGTTCCAGATAACTCATTCACCGCATAGATTAATAATCCCATACCCGAAAATGATAGCCAGGCAATTCCAAATGTCATCCACTGAGCCGAATCTGGGTATAATATTTGAATGACATCACGCGAAAATACCAAATTTCCAAGATACGAATTTAATATCTCTCCATCCTCCACAAGCAAACTCTGTACTACGCTTCCCCAAAACGGCTTTAATGTTGCCACAGGCAATGCAATTCCTGCACAAACCAAACTAAGAAATACCAGATATACAGCTGATGCAATTAGAATATATAGGCAATTTCCTACCCACCATGATTTTTTCTTACTTCTTAAAACGACATAATAAAATGTACAATCACGAAATGGTGCATTGCAAAATAATATAATTACACCAAAATAAATCAGTACTTTTAGCAATCCGTTTGCAATTGATGCATCGAAAAATAAAAACGAAAGCAAATATGGGGTCAGTGTGCTTTTTATCACACACGCATAGTGAACGAGCCCATACAGATAATGACAGGTAAAAAAGCCTTCTGTTAAAAATACAAACCAGATTCGATAATCACGCTTCCATTTCATTAAACTCGTACTTGCAATTAAAAACGATCTTTTAAATAATTCCTTCATCTCTCCTCCATAGCAACGCTTTGTAAATCCAATTTGCCACTAACAGCAAAAACAACACGTCTACTAGGATTCGATAGGGTAATCCCATTAACGTGTAAATCCCAGGTGTCGAACTCAAATAGCTGAAAGAAAAACAATACGGTAACCGATTCGTTATCGCATACAAGCTATAAAACGAAAAAAATGTACTTCCCAATGCCACATACGGATTAGGATTCCATATTGATACAAGAATACCAATACAACATACTGGCACAATTGCCATCGCATAATTCCAGGCAAGCAAAATTAAATACAGCCATGCCCAGTTTCCATTATTTAAAAAAGAATACACGCCAAATATTGCTCCCCCTTTGCCATTTATTACAGAAAATGGCAAAATAGAAATAGCAGCTAATAAAATTCCAAGAATCATACAAATTGGTACATAAAGAACAACGGCTATGATCCTTGCAATCACATAGTACTTTAAATTTTCCCTAAGTAAAAGATAGCGAAAAAAATGATTTTGCTCCTCCTTTGCAAAAGAAGTCACAATACAAAGTGATGATGCAAGCACAAGCAACGATTTATAACGATCAAACTCCAAAACCTCCTGAAATTTATCGCAAATGCTCATTTTCAGCTCATCTGGTACACCAATTAACTTTAGCGAAATCGAATCTGCAACTGACAGAAAAAAAATCAAACCAATCAAACACGTACCGATTCCGATCTTTTTCCACGATAGAAAGCGCCAACATTCTGTCTTAACAATTCTTTTTATTTTATCAATAGACATCTGCGATTGCCTCCAATCCTGTTACTGCATTTAGATAAAGATAATCCTTAATCCTTGTTCCTTGCACATCCGTGTCATAGCAAATTTCCCAACACGGTGTTACTATAGTTCTTATATTTTCTGCTTCTCCATCCAATGCCGTAATCTGTTGATATCCATAGCTATATTTCACAGAGCAAATTTGAGATTGATCCAATTTTTTCTTTTTTAGCAGATTTGCAGCAATCGAATATGCATCCTTCACTGACACAATTTTTTGTTCTTCGCCTTTCGCATCTACAAGATTTAGTTCTGGACAATTACCGTTCGCATAAATAATTTGTCCATCCTCCCGGCAAAACAATTCAATTTTACAAGGATATCCTGTTGTATCCAATGTCCGTCCTTCTAACTGCATCCGATATACCAAATAATAGGCCTCCTGCTCTTTTTTCCACTTTTTTACATTCCAACGACCTGTCCCGTCCTCATTACGAAGATATTCCGATCCTGGTGCCATGTAAAAATCCTCTTTATACTGACTTTTCGCATCTTCCTGCAATTGATTCAATGTTTCACAATCCAGCGCAAAGACATTTTCAAATACAGCAGAAATTTTTGCGTCTGAAATTGCCCTATTACAGATTTCAATTGCTTCTTCTCTAGATAATGTTTCCAAATTCTTCTTCGGAAAACGATTCGCTAATTCCGCAAACGTAAATGCTCGCTCATGATAAGCTGGCTGTGTCACATTCAAGTATTTTTGAGCATCCTCACGAGAAATCGCATAGAAATAGAAGCCTACATCTCCATAATTAATTTTTAGGTCAATTCCTTTTTCTGGCACCACCAATGATTTTTGATTATATTGATCACACATCTTAAAATGTTCAATTTCAGATTTATCTAATCTTGTAAATCCTTTTGCAAGATTTTCTATCGTATACGGAATAATTGGAACATCGCTATACGAAAAATCAGATATCTCACCAACAGTTTCCAACTCCACACTTGCATCCACTTCTTCATAATTTTCCTGCAAGCGATCCTCTGCACTCATATAGACTGAATGACAAGAGCAAAAAAACAATCCACAACCAACTATTAACCCTATAAATAACTTTTTTTCTATCATCCTACTCTCCTCATATTTATTGTATACAATGCATGTACTTAATACTGTCTATACTATACTATAACGTTATTCATCCGTCAACGGACAAAAAGCTTCCGCTTTTAGGCAGAAGCTTTTTGTCCGTTTATATTTTTTTCCTTTTCAAGTACTTTTCCCTTCGTTCTTTCAGGAAAGAAATACTAATTTCATCTTTAATAAAATCATTCAAATGCCAAGCACATTGAAACGCTTGCTCATATACACTTTGATACTTATCATTATCAATTTCATAGTAATCCCATGCTCGGTTATATAGCAAATCGCTTACAAAAGATAGGCTGCATTCATTTATTTCATACTCCAAATTTATATTATCCACATCAAGAGCTTTCTGATATTCATACACATCCCCAAGTAAACTAGAATACTGCCCCAGCATGACAGCGCATGCCGGATTGTTGGTTTTGAAAAGCTGCTGTTGCGGTCGAAAGACCTCATACAGCTTTTCAAATAATTCCTGTGCCTTTGCTGTTTCTCCAATTTTATGATGCAAGTATGCGATATTGCTAATAAGCATTCCTTCCTCACGACGAATAAACGGCAACGTTTTACGTGAAAGATATTCTATCGGAAATGTATAAGAAAGCGCTTCATAGTATAATTTTTGAGCCTCTTTTGCCGTTATATGGCCTGCTTCATATTTCAAATTTGTCTCCATAAACGTAAGCTCCTGTCGAATATACGGCTTTTCATAATTTTTCTCTCCAATTACTTTCTTCAGCCTTTCTAATAATTCTTCTTCTTTCTTTAATTGCTTCATTCCTTCTAGGTAAATAATATCTTGTCTTATTGATAAAGCTTGCACCGAGTCTGTTTCTAGCATTGGCATAATCCAATCTATCTTTCTTTCCATTTTCCGCGTTAGATATCGAAATACTTCTCCAGATGGTCGATTTTGCCCTTTTTCAATACGTGACAACTGCTTTACGCTTAAAAATGGAAAACCATTTTCATCCGTGCATATCTCTAACTGTGTTTTTTCCAATGAGCATCTCATTCGTTTCAACATAAGGCTAATATCATAGCTATTCTTTATACTATTGCATTGCCATATACGCATACAGGGTACTTGATTTGCCTTATATATAATCTCAAATGTATCTGTAAAATTCTGGATCTGCTGTTGCCTTTCTCCTTTCTTTTTTAATTGTTTTCCAATCCGACATAATGCCTTTAAAACAGGATAGGCGTAACGCTGGCTACATTGATTTCTTAACAATTCCACTCCTGTTTCTCCCAATTGATATGCTTTCTCATCCATATGAAACTCTTCCAATAATCTCATTCCTATTAATACGATCTGTGGAACAATCATTTGTTGCATACGAGGCTCCCACCCATGCTCTTCTGGATATAATTTAATCTTCCAAAATAAAGTAAGTGCTTTGTCATTATTTCCTAGAAGAAACAATGACCATACCACAAGAAGCATCGCTTCCAATTCTGCCGGTCCTACATATAGACTTTCCAACTTTTCCTGCCATTTTTCATCCGAAACGGTACAAGAAACTGAATCACTAGCTATTTTATAAAGTTGTTCTGCTTTTAACACTTTCCCAAACAATATCCACTTCATTTTCAGATAAAACTGTTCTTGTATTCCATTTTTTCCTTGTTGAAAATTTTTCTGATATTGTTCTAACCTTTTTGTTGCTTCATCCGGTCTTTCAAACACACAAAGACAAATATCTTCTCTTAATCTCCAGTCATCTAATTCCCGCCTTGACACAATTGTCTCAAAGTAATCTGTAACAATCCCCATTCGCTGCATCAAAAATTCCCAATCACTCTTGGCAAGAGTGTGTTTTCCTTTTTTAATATCCAAGAATGCGCGCTCACTAATAACTCCCTGTGTCAGCTGCCTAGTATTAATTTTCTTTTCTCTTCGATATGTATCAAACACATTAAAAAATTTAATACCTGATTGATAAAGGATATCCTCTTCCATCGCTGTCATTTGTATCTTTTTTTCTTTTTCCATCATTATTCCCCTGTTTCCTTCATTCTACAAGTATAGTATCATCATATTGATAATCTGTCAAGAATCAAAAATTTGCCAAAATTACACTATGATGCAGTTCCGGTTACCGGTCTTGAAGCTTCATACATAATCATGGCTGACTGCTGAAGCTCTTCTCCACCCTCTATCTGGTCTGTAGCAGCCTTGCCTCCAACCATTCCGGCATTACGAAGAGAATGGTTGTTTACCTTGATAGACTGATTTGCATTCTTCATATTGTTACGAAGCATTGCAAGTTTTCCATCCTTTGATACTTTATGGACAGTACTCTTACGAAAACTGCCCTCTGCCACCTTCTTCTTAGTCGGGTCACGGTCTACGGTGTAGATGTTGCTGCCCTTGATGGAAGCCTGCTTTGGCTCATGCGTGTGAATCTTTGCTTTCTGCTTGGTGTGTATTACCATCGGCTTGTCATCGACCTTCTTGATTTTCAAGTGTATCACCTCCCTCTTTGTGAAATAAAATAAGCCGTCAGGGAGCGAAAAACACTCCTTAACGGCTATGTAAAATCATTTAATATTCAATTATCAAAAGCTCCGTAGAACTGGAATTTTACATTGGATTCACTTTTATTTGTGAATATACATTTTTGTCATTTCTAGCTCATCATCACCTTGCACCATACACAAAAATTTCCAACCATATCTTTCATAAAACCCTATATGGTCTGTCACAAGATACTTATTATTTCTCCATACATTTCATCACTTTTGAGGTGGTGAATGTAATGACCGCAATCAAAGCATATAACCTCAGCGTTTACTAATGACGCAAATTCTTTCTGAGTCTCAGCCCAATATCCTTTTGTTTTTCATTTGACACAAACAGCAATACTGGGCATTTTGCATATCCTGCGTTTTTTACAACAGCCACATTGCTTAATACTTCTTTAGATTCATTGATGCAACAGATATTAAAAGCGTTTCTCGTTCTCAGCAGTTTTTGTTGCTTAATTTCTGATTTGGATAGGCTCCGATTGCTCAAAGTACATAACAATCCTTGCAAGTTATGTTTTGTTGCAAACTTCATCAGTTTTATCTTTTTTTCAATTTTTTCGTCCGTCCATACGCTATAGGTTAAAGGTGTACACATATCATTTCCGATTATTGCCAATACATTGTCAGGATACAATTGTGCCCACCTTAATGCTTCAATACCTGACATAGAATGCGGCATTAATATATACGGTCCATTTTCTCCAATCGTTTCTAACGCCTTTCTCTGTATTGAAACAAGGGTATCTATATCAGCAGGAGAATCAAAAATATCTGAATATCCATAGCCGAACTTTTCCATTACAATTACCCTAAAACTTTTGGACAGTTTTTCGTAAAGCACTTTAAAATCATATACGGGAGCAATCGTTCCAGAACCTGACATAAGCAAAATCTTTGGCTTGCTTATATTTCCTTGTCTGAATATATGGATATTATGTCCATTTACATTTACAAGGTCACCATTATATTTTAAAACATCATTCATAATAATCTCGCTCACAACTTCAAATTCGTCTCTCAGTATTACTGAATGTTTATTAATATCCCAAGTTTTCATG
>DAVZID010000056.1:0-23373 GCA_052273485.1 Lachnospiraceae bacterium | reverse complement strand
ATTGACAAGAACGCAAAAAACGCCCTTAGCCATGAGTTACTACCCACAGCTAAGGGCGTTTCTAATATGGATTTATCACAGTCACACAAACCGCTTTAAAATCATTCCTCGACCTGCAAACCACTTATCCGTAAGAATAATCGCACTTGCGTAACCGTTATCAATTTGTTATCAAAAGACCTTTTGTAATGCCGCAAACCCGCATAAACGCTGGATTTGCTAAGCATTTTTGTTTATTCAAACTCTATTGTTGCTGGTGGCTTTCCTGTGCAGTCGTACATTACGCGGTTTACGCCCTTTACCTCATTAACGATACGGTTTGTTACCTTTGCAAGTACTTCCCACGGAATCTGCGCTGCATCAGCAGTCATGAAGTCAGAGGTATTTACGGCACGAAGTGCAATTGCGTAATCGTAGGTACGGAAATCACCCATAACACCAACACTTCTCATGTTGGTGAGTGCTGCAAAATACTGGCCAAGGCCCTTATCTAAACCTGCCTTTGCGATCTCTTCACGGTAAATATAATCAGCTTCCTGAACGATCTTTACCTTCTCCTCGGTTACCTCACCGATGATACGGATACCAAGACCCGGACCTGGGAATGGCTGACGATATACCAGATAATCCGGAATGCCAAGCTCTAATCCTACCTTACGAACCTCATCCTTAAACAGCATACGAAGCGGCTCTACGATCTCCTTGAAATCAACTACGTCCGGAAGTCCTCCTACGTTGTGGTGAGACTTAATCACAGCTGACTTTCCAAGACCAGACTCGATAACATCCGGGTAGATGGTTCCCTGTACCAGATAATCGACAGCGCCGATCTTTCTTGCCTCTTCCTCGAATACACGGATGAACTCCTCGCCGATAATCTTTCTCTTTGCCTCTGGCTCTGTAACACCCTTTAACTTCTCATAATAACGCTGCTGTGCATTGACACGAATAAAGTTTAACTCATATGAGCCATTTGGTCCAAATACAGCCTCAACTTCATCACCCTCATTTTTACGAAGCAGGCCATGATCTACAAATACACAAGTCAGCTGCTTGCCGATTGCCTTAGAAAGAAGTACGGCTGCAACAGAAGAATCGACACCGCCGGACAGTGCACACAGCACCTTTCCGTCACCGATGCGCTCACGCAGCTGTGCGATTGTGGTCTCTACGAAGGAAGACATCTTCCAATCTCCATGGCATCCACAAACCTTGTAAACAAAATTGGAAAGCATCTTCATACCCTCTGCGGTATGCATAACCTCTGGATGGAACTGAGTTGCATAAAGCTTCTTTTCTGGGCAGGCCATTGCTGCTACCGGGCAGACAGGTGTATGTGCAGTCACATGGAAACCTTCCGGCACCTTTGCAATGTAATCGGTGTGGCTCATCCAGCAAACTGTTGTCTTGG
This sequence comes from Lachnospiraceae bacterium, assembly GCA_052273485.1. GTDB lineage: Bacteria > Bacillota > Clostridia > Lachnospirales > Lachnospiraceae > Anthropogastromicrobium. The sequence goes on along the minus strand of DAVZID010000056.1, from coordinate 21,962 downwards.
ATACACCCTCAAACAGCACATCATCTGTATCCACCTCTACCTCTGTATGACCATACTCGCTTGTCGGCGCAGTCTCTACCGTTCCGCCGAGGGTCCATGCCATCAGCTGTGAACCATAGCAGATACCGAGAATCGGAATACCCAGTTCAAATATGGCTTTGTCATAATGCGGTGATGCTTCATCATAAACACTGTTCGGGCCACCTGTAAAGATGATTCCCTTCGGATTTACTTTTTTGATCTCTTCCAGGCTCATCGTGTAAGGCTTTACCTCACAGTATACGTTGCACTCGCGCACGCGGCGTGCAATCAGCTGATTATACTGACCACCAAAGTCAAGTACAATAACCGACTCCTTCTCCATTGCAATTCCTCCTGACATTTTGTCCCGTCTGCCCTTCTCACAAATGTGTGAGGGGCAACTATTGTTTTCATCGTTTTTCTTTGCGCTGTTACGCACCAGAATCCCGTCTATTTTACGGCATTCTTATTTTCATTATACAGAGTGTTCCCGTTTTGTGCAAGACCTAAATATAAGGCTGCATTTATAGAACATGTATTTTTTTGAATCAACCTCCCATAAACTTTAATAATCAGTTCACGGCAGCCATGCGAGGAATGCACAGTCATACTGTGCAAAATAGTCCTGCGCATCGGCAATCGCCATCGTGGTGACTTCTGCAGTAGTTGGATTATAGATGCTTACATTTTGCGTATCATATCCAGTAAGAAGCACTGCACTGTTATCTCCTGTAACAGCGAGCACAAGATGATTCTCATTGAGATAATACAGAACCTGAGTTACACTGCATCCGCGCAGATTTTCCACACGTCCGCTGGCATTCTTACTCTGCACATCATTTTTCTGTGCATCGTTACTCTGCGAATCGTTTGTATTTGCTGTATTGGTTGTGCTGCCCATCGCCTGAGCAATCACATCATCGATCGCTGCTCCATCTGATAAAAATGCCGCTACCTCGGATGCCTTGCCACCTTCTGCCGCAACAAGAATTTCCAAACATGCTCTTAGACTGTCATCTTTAGACTGCGCAGTCTGTTCCTCAAAGGTCAAATTTTTGCTTAACGCTCTGGTGCCTCTCGTCCATACATACTTTGCCTGATCGTCAACGACCACACCCATCTCATCGTATGCTGTATTGATCGCATTCACCAGTATATCGTCAATCTCCTGCAGCTTTCCTCTTGCGTAGACATAGTATAGCTCGTCCTCGCTGCTATCATCCAGATTTAACTGATACGCCGCTGCTGCGTCGCGTATCTTACAAAGCGTCCCGTTTGTCTGCACCTTTTCGGTATCAATCGGCAGACTAATTGACCATACCTTCTGAAAATTGTCCGTGGTTTGATTTTTTGTCAGGCTCGTTGCCTTCTTGTCGCTGCGATTATTGAAAAACATCTGATCATCGTCTGCTGCTACATATGTGCCCGTCGCTGCGTCCTTTGTCAGGCGATAAATTTCCATCTGATTTTCCAAAATCTGTGTTCCTTCTATATAATAGTCTGCCATCTGGTACTCACCCGACTGCGTCATGTCCTCGTCAAAGGAAAGCATTGTCAGCTTATACATTGGCTTTTGCACAACTTGTCCTGCCTGTGTGGATACGTCACTCTTCTTTCCAGTTCCGTATACCAAATCATTGCCAAGAAAGCCCTGAATCTGTACAAACTCACCCTCCTCAGCAGCAACGCGATCGGTCTTTCCGGTGCTCAACTCTGCGATTCGGATTCGATTTGAATAACCAGCGTCACCCTCCTCCCATGCGATCAGACTGCTCGATGCATTGGAATAGAAGCTTCCGGCACTTGGCGCAACTGCAAGCTCTGCCTTCTCTCCACTGCTCAAATCAATCGAATAAACGGTACTCTGATACAGCAGATACATCAAATCGGATTCGTTGTTGACATAGGCGAGTGTTCCCATGTTTTTCATCAGAATCTCCTCGGAGAATGTGACCGGAATGTAGAAGATTTCGTCAATGCTCGACTCTTCACTCTTTTCTGCACTCTTATAATGAAGGAAGCTGACACCGACTTGTCCCTCATGGTTTCCTCTGCTGTGATAACCGTATGCCATAAAGTAAATATCACCCGTATCCTCCACGCGAATCGGCTGCAGCTTGTAATCGTCTAGTGCGGACGAATCCTCTGCCCCATCCTGATAGGTGTAGATCAGACTCAATGTATTTTCTTTTGTATTCGTTGCAAACAGCTGACCATCATAGACATAGACCTGAATATTCTCATCGTCGGATGCCATGCCAGACACAGACTCATCCGTGATGCCAAGCTTCAACGCATTTTTCGCATATACCGGTGCAGATACAGAAAAGTTTTCTTTTACATGGCGCTCGAAATCAAGCAAATACAGCACATCATTTCGAAAACGAACAACATACTGCTCATCTACCATGCAGTTCTTACTCTCACCATTACTGCTTATGGTCACCGGATAAGTAAGTGTAATACTTGCCTGGCTGTCTGTGAGTTCGGTTAACGTCGTCTCAACTGTGCCTGCTTGCGGCGAAAGACCTTTCCATGTGATCATGCCACTTCTGGAATGCTGATTGACATAGCTAAAATCGTCAGTTCCCATCGTGTCATTTGGCTGTATGTAATTTACGATAAAATCATTATTTCCATCAATGGATGCCTGCATAAAGTCGCGCGCAAAGCCGACAAGACTCTCGGTGTTTTCTTCTGTCAAATAAAGGATTCTGCTGTAATAATAGACTGGCGTTTCAGACTGGCTGACGCACAAAATAAACTGATACTCGTTGCCCTCATCGACAAGATTGGACAACTGAAGCTGTGCCTTCATCGTGCTTGCGTTCTTCTCCCAGCCGTCTATCATGCCATCCTCGACAAGACGTGTACCGTCAAGTCCTCGAACCTCATAGGAGATCTGATTCGCATCGACATTGTCTGCCTGATCAATCTGAATCGACAGTTTGTGTTCCTGCGATAGGGGCGTAATGCAGCCCCTCATCGTGGAAACATCCATCTTTTGTGTATAACCGCGCAGCGTATTGCTGCTATCTTCAAGATATTGTAACCGGACAGTGGCAAGAGATGCCCCCTGCATTGCTTCATAGCGATCTGTCTGCTGTGTTGTCTGCGTATATTGCTGATATACGGCAAAGCTGCCAAAGGCAGCCGCAAAGATAAAAATCAACAACAAAATTCTTCGAATTAGCCTTTTCAAATCAAAACCATACCTTTCTCTTAACCTGTTTTTCTTAACCTGTTTCTCTTGGCCTTTCAGCTTCTCTCAACCTGTTATCTAATTATAAAATCCAAGGTTAAGTTATGGCTTTATTTTACTTGCAAACAGACAAAATCACAAGTCTTTTTTATCCACTTTAATATCGCCCTCTGCAGCTGCCCCGTCTGCATCTTCGCCTTCCAATCTCCTGATATAAAAGGACACTGACCATATCCTCAAGCCAGCTCTGGCGGCGCGGTGGTCTGGGCGGTGGGCCTGGGCGTCCAGGAGGGGGACCAAATGGTGGTGGGCCTGGCGGCGGGCCAAACGGTGGCGGCCCTGGTGGGCGACTTGGCGGCGGTGGGCCGGCGTGTCCGCTTGCCTCGAAAAGTTCTTCCATCGGTATCTCTTTAAACTCATCGCTCTCGCGAAGACGTGCACAAATCTGTCGCCCTGTCCGGTCCAAGCTGATTTTATCCGGGTATTCATCGTAAATAAAGCTTCCTGCATAATCAAGTACATCACACGTGCGCTCTATTTCTTGCTGTATCTTCTTTATTTTTTCCGGATAGAGGCTCTTCCAATATTGTGCCTGAAGCTCCTCTGCCGCTTCCTCAAGCCGTCTGGCAATCATCGCATCCTGTGGACTCTGCGGCCGCAAATGGGAGGACTGATGATACAATCCATACTGGCTATGACTGCTCCATATCATAGAAAAATCCTTTCTATCGGATTTACTACCAATTTATGCCGTGCTTTGTCCAAGTGTTCATTATGGAATTTTCAATCGTCCCACTGCACCGCTGGGAACCCAAGGATGCATCTAGTCTGTTCGCCATTTACACGATACAATAGATTTACATTTGCCCTTTCATTTTGAAACCGTATTCCTTCTCCAAGGCGTTCCCCGTATCCATAGTAAAGCTCCAAATTATCTTGCTTTTGTACGGTAACAAGCGATGCCCCTGCCTCTGCCATCAGATGCTTTGCAGACGCATCAATCTCTTCCTCTGTCAATACCTGCTGCCAGTTTCCTGTAAGCTCCAGACATGCCGCCGATGATGTCTGGCTGTATTTCTCCAATGCACTTTTCTTCTGATAAATTTGCTGCATTTTCTCTGACCAGCCACCCGAAAAATTCCAGCTTATCAAATTTTTGCTTTCGGATTTGTCATCGTTTGGATACGCATCTCTTTTGTTTGGTTCATTTTCTTTGTTCCTCCTATCATTTTCTCTGCTTAAGTATTTCAAGCTATAGGAAACCTCTGTATCCGCCCCGGCAAGCTCCCACACACAGCCGTAGCTTTCCTGCGTCTTTCTAATCCCATATCCACTGTAAATCCCGCAGACTGCCGCTGCGCCCTCAAGGTATTGTATAATTTCTTTCTCTGCCAAAAATGCAGGACCGGAGCCGCCAAGGCGAATCTGTGCCGTCACATCGTCGGTAAATTCATCGGTAAAATAAGTGGCAAATTCGGTGCTGTCCACAAGGTCCGTTTGCCCTTTTTCCAAGCGGATTGCTTCAAACGCAATAACTGCACACCATACAATGCAGCAGATTCCTGTTAATATCCGGTACATAATTACCTCCTTTTGCTCCTATTGGGAAGTGTTTCCTGTTTTTCCGTGTTTATACATTTTGGGTTTACTTATTATGTCATCTTTGCTATACTAAGAAGAAAGTGCCCGGCTTCGGGTCACTTTTCCTTGAGGAGGGATTCTATGTCTAAGCCAACGCTCTACCGAAACCGTCTGATACCACTTGAATCTGTATTGCTAACCGATGATGAAATCTTATATCGCGATGAGACGAAAATTATCACGGTCTGGAAGACACTTCATCCAAAGTCGGATCTGGCATACGGCTATTCTTGCTATTATCTGGATCGCGGCTTTAAAATCAGTCGCTTTTACTCACATGGTCACGATTTCATGTACTGGTATTGCGACATCATTGAAACGGAGTATCAAAAAGAAACCGATACTTATGTTTTCACAGATTTGTTAGCAGATGTAATTGTGAAACCGGACGGCAACACACGCGTAGTAGATCTCGATGAGTTGGCTGATGCGTTTGAGCGCGAGCTGCTCTCCTCAAAACGCATGAGCTGTGCACTCAGACAACTTGATGATCTGCTTCAGGTCATTTATCGTGATCGTTTCGAGGCTCTGACGGAGCCGCTTATGAAACAGATCGCAGAGTATGAGGCGTCCGAGCAGAATGCAAACTAACTACTTCAACACACACAGCTAAGAAACAGCAAACACCAAAAAGCAAAGGAGATTTTAATCATGATAGCAATTGGATGCGACCACGGCGGTTACGAATTAAAACAGGAAATCATCAAATACCTGGAGGAAAAGAATCTGCCATTTAAGGACTTTGGCTGCTACGACAACAGCTCAGTGGATTATCCGATTTATGCGCGCAAGGTGACAGATGCCATCACACGCGGCGAATGCGACAAGGGCATTTTAATCTGTGGAACCGGCATCGGCATTTCCATTACCGCAAACAAAGTTCCAGGCATCCGCGCTGCTCTGTGTACCGACTGCTTCTGCGCTGAGGCAACCAGACTCCACAATGATGCAAATGTCCTTTGCATGGGTGGACGTGTCGTAGGAGCGGGACTTGCCGTAAAGATTACTGATACCTTCTTAAATACCCCATTTTCCGGCGATGAGCGCCATAAGAGACGTATCAATCTGATCGAAAACAGAGATCCATCCGAGAACGAATAATAAACTATATTGTAACTATTCAGCCCCATGCGCAAAGCCGCTTACCCACCAAATCGATTTTGATGAGTAAGCGGCTCTTTTTATTTATGTTTTTTATTTATGTTTTTTATTTATGTTTTTTATTTGTTTTCTATATTTCGACCTTTTCGATCTGCATCAAGCTTACAATCATCCAAGCCAAGGCTCTTATTCGCCCAACAGTGCCTCTGCATACTTTCCAAGCTCAGCGCTCTTTGCCTCTGCATCTTCCATGCTGGTTCCCTTTACGCCGTAGTACAGCTTAATCTTCGGCTCAGTTCCGGATGGTCTTACGCACAGCCATGCGCCGTCCTCAAGATCATAATACAGTACGTTTGACTGCGGCAGTCCGGTCGGTGTTACCTTTCCAGTTGCCATATCCTTACAGGTATCCAGCTTGTAATCTCTTGCCTGTGTTACCTTGTACGGACCGATCTTCTCTGGTGCATTTGCACGCAGATTTTCCATTGTCTGCGCAATCTTTGCCAGACCCTCGATACCCTTCATCGTAACAGACTTTACACTGTCCTTATAGTAGCCATACTTGTCATAGATTGCGAGCATCTGATCCCAAAGGGTCTTGCCCTGCTTCTTATAATAAGCAGCAGCCTCACACAGTGCCATTGTTGCAACGATCGCATCCTTATCTCTTGCGTGTGTTCCAATCAGGCAGCCATAGCTCTCCTCGAAACCAAACAGGTAGGTTCCCTTGCCGCTTTGCTCAAAGCCAAGAATCTGCTGTCCGATGTACTTAAATCCGGTTAAGCACTCGATTAAGCGAATGCCATAGGATTTTGCGATTGCATCTGCAAGGTTTGTAGTAACGATGGTCTTAATCAGTGCGCCATCCTCTGGCAGTCCCTGCTGCTCTTTAATCTGGCTGATGGTATACTCAGCAAGCAGGCAGCCGGACATATTTCCGGTCAAGGAATGATACTCGCCAGTCTTTGCATCCTTTACGTATACGCCAAGACGGTCAGCATCCGGGTCAGTTGCCAGAACCAAATCTGCATTCTTCTCCTTTGCCAGTGCAAGTGCAAGCGTAAAGGCCTCTGCTGCCTCTGGGTTTGGATAGCTTACAGTCGGGAACTCGCCATCTGGCAGCTCCTGCTGTGGAACGACGTAAACGTGAGTAAATCCAAGCTCCTTTAATACACGTCTTGCCGGTACGTTTCCAGTTCCGTGAAGAGGGGTGTAAACGATCGTTAACTGATCCTGCATCTCGTCGATCGCTGCCTGATTCTTTACCTGCTTCTTTAACTCTGCGATGTACGCGTCATCAATTGCGCCGCCGATGATCTCAAACAGATTTGCCACACGCGCATTGTCTTCCTGCATCGTCTTTAAGGTGGAGAAATCGGTGATTGCCTTTACCTCTGCCATGATGCCCTTGTCATGCGGCGGTGTAATCTGTGCGCCATCCTCCCAGTAAACCTTGTAGCCATTGTATTCCGGCGGGTTGTGGGATGCGGTGATGTTGATTCCAGCGATGCAGCCAAGCTTTCTTACAGCAAAGGAAAGCTCCGGTGTTGGACGCAGGGACTCAAACAGATAGGCTTTGATGCCATTTGCTGCCAGACAAAGTGCTGCCTCTCTTGCAAACTCTGGGGACATACGACGGGAATCGTATGCGATTGCAACGCCCTTCTTCTGCTGTCCGGCCTTGATAATATAATTTGCCAGACCCTGAGTTGCCTTACGAACGGTGTAGATATTCATACGATTTAAACCGGCTCCAATCACACCTCGAAGACCTGCCGTACCAAACTCCAATTCCGTATAGAAGCGGTCCTTCTTCTCTTCCTCTGAGATTCCTCTTAACTCTTCCTTTGTTGCCTCATCAAAACACGGGCTTGTCAGCCACTCCTCGTACAATGCCTGATAATCCATAAAAAAACCATGCCTTTCCGTGTCCATATTGAATTTATTCATATAGACACTGCTTTCTTCGATACCCTAAGTATACTAGATAAAACAAAAAAAGGGAATGTTTTTTCAAAATTTTTTCACAAAATACAACTATTCTTTACTGAAATCTTGTGATATACTAACGAAGCTGAATGCTATATTCGATAATTCAATTCAAAGAAAGGTGACACGCAATTATGAAGACTATTTTCAACTCTTCCAAAGATAAAAAAAGCCTGTCCAACTGGTCTATTCGACAGAAAACGGGCTTTTTTGTTTTTCTGGCATTGTTTGCTGTCTGTATCGGAATGGCCATTTTTTACAATGGTGTTTCCGTGCTAGATCTTTTGATTCTCGTTGCCATTGCTGCCGTTTCGATGGCGATGTATGTGTTTCCAATCTCCATCCATCCAGTTGGAACGATCATCATCACGGCACTGCTTCCGACGGCAGCCTTTTTCCTGATGGAGTCGATGACCCATATCGTCTGGGAGACAATGGAGATTGATGCGGTTTTCTTAAACCTAATCTTCTACTATCTGTTCTTCCTGTTTTTCTTCTTTGTGAGCGGCTCGACAAAGATTTCACTTGATATTCTGCTGATCTTTACGATGATCGTGGGACTGGCCAACTACTTTGTCATCTTGTTTCGCTCCTCGCCGATTCTGCCGTGGGATTTGCTCTCAATTGGAACGGCTGCTACGGTTGCCGATAACTACACCTTCAGCATCACGTACCGCATCGCGCAGCTGTCCGCAGGCTTTTTAGGCTGCATCATCCTCGCTGGAAAATGCAACCTGCATTTCCCGAAGTTCCATGCAAAGGCGTCGATTCGCGCGATTATTCGCGTGGCTTTGTGTGCGATCCTAGTGATCCCATCTGCATTCTACATCCGCTTTTTATACCATCCGGATATTGCAGATTACACAAGCCTTGACAATACGCTGTTCACCCCAAAATATATGTTTAAAACAAACGGATTTTTCGTTGCCTTTTTGATGGACAGCCGTTATCTGCGGGTCGATGAGCCAAGCGGCTACAGCAAGGATTCTGCACAGGCGCTTCTTGACGAGCAAACTGAGACCGCGCCAACCACCGATGAGCTTCCAAACATCATCGTAATCATGGATGAATGTTTCTCGGATCCGTCCGTACTCGGTGACTTTACCTGCAATGAAGATTATATTCCATATGTTCGAAGCCTTCTTGATGGTGCCGAAAATACCGTGAGCGGTCATCTGTATGTCTCCGTTCTCGGCGGTAATACCGCAAACTCCGAGTTTGAATATCTGACGGGTGACTCTATGGCATTTCTTCCAAGCGGAAGCATCCCATACCAGCAGTATTTAAATAAGTATGCCGTGTCGATTGTAGAGCATATGAAGGAGCTCGGCTACAGCACGACCGCAATGCATCCGTACAACGCATCTGGTTGGAATAGAAGCTCTGTCTATGAGAAGATGGGCTTTGGGCAGTTCCTCTCTTTAAAGAACTATCACCACGGCGAGCAGCTTCGTAAATATGTCAGCGATCAGGCCGATTTTGAAGAAGTGCTTGATGTCTTAAACGAGAGCAGTGATCCAGCCTTTATCTTTAATGTTACGATGCAGAATCACAGCAGCTACGGTACACCATATGACAACTTCACACCGGCAATCGAGGCACAGTTTAAAAATACAAAGACAACCAAGTATTTAAACAACTATCTGTCTCTGATGAAGTACACAGACGATGCCGTAAAATATCTGCTTACTGAGCTGTCAAACTCTGATAAGAAAACCATCGTTGTCTTCTTCGGTGATCATCAGCCAAATGATTACGTAATTGAGCCGATCTACGAGGAAAATGGTCTCGACATCAACAATCAGACACTCGAGGAGCAGCAAAAGCGCCAGCAGGTTCCATTCTTCATCTGGGCAAACTATGATATTGATGAGGAAAGTAATCTTGCAATCAGCGCAAACTATCTCTCCACGAAGGTGGCTGAGGTGGCCGGTCTTGGCCTGACCAAGTACCAGAGCTTCCTCTCTCAGATGTCCAATGTGCTTCCAGTCATCAACGCAGTCGGCTATGTCGATACCGATGGTGCCTGCCACTATTTAAAGGAAGCCACCGGCGATGAGAAAACATGGTTGGATAATTACGAAATTCTTCAGTATTACCGCATGTTTGATCAATAATACGTTTGTTTGTAATAAAAATTTGAATCATTAAAATGTCTTCTGTATCAGAAGATCCGAAAAGGCAGTGCGTACCGTTGTTTGTTCCACTGCCTTTTTTATTTTCTCGATATTTTTCTCGGAAATCCATGATTTACTGTTATTAAAATAAAAATTAACCTGCTTCCAATATTTCTCCGGGTACGCAATCATAAAACCGAGCAGCTGCAGCTCTTCTGGCAACAGGTTTTGAATCCGGCAATATTCGTGAATCAGCCGCTTTCCAAGCTCTTTGTTCCAGTTATGCTTTTCCATGATTTTTCGAAGAAACTGATACAGATCTTCAATCTGACATCCCACCCGAAACTGTTCAAAATTGACTACCGCCGTCTGACCCGGTCCGATTAACACATTATGCTGATGATACGCTCCGTGAATCAGATAGCCTTCTTTTTTTGCCTGCACTTCCAATGCCATAAGATTGCTAGAAGCGATCTCGTTTTCCACCTCTGCAGCTTGACGATACATGGGTTCAAAACTTTTTTGAATAAATTGCTCCAGCACTGATTTTTTCTTTTTGCGTGCCAGATAGGTGCGCACACGACGAAGCTCTCGGTTATGTTTTTCATACCGTTCCAAAAGACTTAACGGTATTACACGCTTCTTCACTACATCCGCTTTCTCTAACTGCGAAAATGGAATATCCATCGTCCCGGCTGGCACACGACGCATATAAACATGCAGCCGTGCGAGGCTGTTGACGGCCTGTCCGAGATCACCAACGCTGTTTACGCTGCATTCTGGCCACGGATACCATACTTTTAGCACATATCCGGTTCCATCCTCGTTCCTTGAAAGCAGCTCTCCTTTCTCATTTTTTATGATTTGATCGGTATGTACCATTCCATTTTCGGCGAGATACAAAAGAAGGGCCGCCTCTGCTGCTAACCGCGTCTGTGTTCCACGGTATTCCTGAAGCAGATACAGTCCTTCTTTTGTATCACATAAAAGTGCGCCCCGGACCTTTCGCGTTGTGCGAATCGTCACAGGATACTGACTCAGTACCGACATTCCCCAATCATTCATAGAATTACCATGCCTTTCCGGCTGTCTCCCGGACCGCCTATGCTATCCTATGAGACAGTAAGGAATCTCATTCCTGATATCTTCTGCTACTTGCGCGTCCAGAGTATGTCCCTGTTGATGCATCTTCCAAGCAGCCGCTTAATCTGGTCGGCCTCCTTTGTCTGTGGCAAAATCCACATTAGCTTCGTTAACACGGCCTCTAACGTCATATCGTATGCCTCCATGACACCGGCCTCTTCCTTTACTTTCTTGCCAACCTCATACACGGCGAGGTTGCTTCCCTCTCGGGCAACCTGTGTTGCCATGACAAATACCTTGCCCTCTCGTGTCCACTTATGCACCACATCAAAAAAGCTGCCGTGCTCGTACACCGGAAGACCACCGACACCAAACGCCTCGATAATCACTGCATCACAGCGCTGTGCCACATAGTCAAGAATATCGGCTGACATGGACGGCACGAGCTTGACAAGGCCAACCGATGCGCTCATCTGATGATAAAACTGCACCGGACCCGGTTCACCTGGCTCATCGAAATACATCAGCACGCGCCCATCGCTAATCATGCCAAGATACGGGTAATTGACACTAGAAAATGCATTATAGCTTTTGCTGTGCTCCTTCTTTGCGCGCGTTCCCGCAATGATCTTTCCATCAAATACGACACAGACATCGTGCGCTTTTGTGCTCGCTGCCAAACGCAGACTGTCCATCAGATTCACACGCGCATCGGTATCCTCCAGATCAATCGGATGCTGTGCACCGGTGATCACAATCGGCTTTGGCGAATGCTGAATCAAATAGGAAAGTGCCGCTGCGGTAAATGCCATCGTATCGGTTCCGTGGCAGATGACAAATCCATCATACTGATCATAATGCTCCTCAATGCATGCCGCCATCGCCAGCCAGTGCTTTGGTTCGATATTGGTACTATCCAGATTCATCAGCTGAATCGTGTCGGTCTCGCAAAACTCCTTTGAGTCCTGCACATAGGATAAAAGCTGTTCTGGTGTCAATAGTGGCTTTAATCCGTCTTGACTATGTCCACAGGCAATCGTACCGCCCGTTCCAATCAATAGTATCTTTCTCATACGACGTGCACAATCCTTTCTGGCTGAATCTTGAGCTTTTCGCTGTCCTTATACGACTCCGTATTTGCATACGGTTTCTCACTCTTTGGATACTTCTCACCATTTTTGTCTGCCTGAGAACGCACAGCTGCCTCGCTCTGTTTGTCCTGCAAACGACGAAATGCATTGATGATGTCGCGTCTTGTAATAATACCGATGAATACATTTCGGTCATCGACTACTGGCACATAGTTCTGGTTTGATGCACGCTCTACCATCTCGTCGATCGTCGCATAGACACATACCGGCGGCATCCAGTCCTTTCGGATGATCTCCTTAATGCGAAAACCCTCCAGTTCCTGCATATCACACTTATGAAAGGCGATCATATGCCACAAGAAGTCACCCTCGTTTACCGACCCTGCATAGCAGCCATCCTCGTCGATAACCGGAAGCGCCGTGTAGCCATAGATTCGCATGCGCTCAAGTCCCTGACGCAAGGTATCCTCCTTATGAAGGTACTCAATATCTCCCTTTGGTTTCAGTAATGTCATTAAATTCATGTTTCTTTCCTCACAATCATCAAATAAAAAATGCTATACAATCATTTTTTATTTTACTTTCTGGTAAAATTTTCCATAAATACAGTTCGGTTTTCACCTATCTGTCTATCCTTTTTTTATTGTATCATAACTACGAGGAAATTTCCATTACTGCAATCTTACAGTTTCATGAAATAACTGTGAAGCCCGGTGATTCCAAAGCGCACGTAGCCATCACTCATTTCAAGATAAACCTTTGAGACATCAGTCTCGTTTGTTCCTCCTGCTGCATTGCATAACTCTAAGAGTTCATCCATATGCCATGAGTAATATCCCATCAGCGCCTTTGCTGTCTCTTTATTTAGTTGTTCGTTCTGTGTCATTATGTCTGCTCCTCTCTTTTCCCCCAGAAGATGCTGTTTGCTGTTCTTTCTGGGACATCCATTCACAAAATCGTCTGATTCCAATAATTTTCTTTTTTCTGATCTTCTTTGTGGTATGTGATTTTTTTATGTTTCTTGCTTCTTCCTTATGTATGTAGTCTGTATGGAATCCTTCGATTGTTTCGCGATCTGTTCAGACGACATAGTTACACAGGGTTCGTGCATTTTCATCGTACTTAATTTCGACTGGATCTTCAATCAAAATTGATCGCATTTTTCGACCTTAGGGTGCTACCCGGTAGGTTGATGAAAAGCGGTTGATAGTGACTACCCGTGAGTTCTACGTGGGGCTGTTCGACGATTGTTTTGTCGACCTCTCTTTTGGGCAGGCACCTGTTACATTACTTATTATCTTACGTTACTTTGAAAGTCCTGCTACAACGTTCGGTCTCGTAAAAGCAACTCGTCTCACCGCCCGTTTACGTTACAATAATTTTCCTTGTAGTTTCATCTTATCTGTGCTACTATGGCCTTAAAACGCAAATTTGCAGAAAGGCATGACATTTTATGAAATTTACGACACTTTGCTATTTGGAGCGCGGCGATGAATATCTGATGCTGCATCGCACGAAAAAGAAGCTTGATTTTAATAAGGATATGTGGATTGGCGTTGGCGGTCACTTTGAGGAAAATGAAAGCCCGGATGACTGTCTTATTCGTGAGGTGAAGGAAGAGACGGGACTGACATTGACTTCCTACAAAATGCGCGGTATTTTGACCTTTATTTACCGCGATATATGTGAATATACCTGCCTGTACACGGCTGATGGGTTTGAGGGTGAAATGATTTCCTGCAATGAAGGAGATCTTGAGTGGGTTTCGAAGGATAAGCTGTTAACGCTTGGTTTGTTTGAAGGAGATTTGATCTTTTTTAAGCTGTTACTTGAAGATGCACCGTTTTTCTCACTGAAGCTTACTTATGATCAGGTGAATGAACACCGCCTGATTGATGCAAAGCTAAATGGAAAAAAGCTAGAGCTTTTCGACATTTTAGATGAAAACGGTGTACCGACAGGGCTGACGAGAGAGCGCTCTTTATGTCACCTGCTTGGTACACCGCATCGAACTGGACACGTATGGATTGTTCGAAGAAAAAATGATTGTGTCTGCAAAAATGAAGCAGTAGACTCCGATAACAAGACCGCCGTTCCATATGAGTTGCTTCTTCAAAAGCGAAGCCATGACAAGGATTCCTTCCCGGATTGCTATGATATTTCCTCTGCCGGTCATGTTCCAGCTGGAAGCACAGTTCTTGACTCTGCAATCCGCGAGCTTTCGGAGGAGCTTGGAATTAAGGCTTGCCCTGACGACCTCGTTGTGATTGGCACGCATGAAGGAAACAGCCACAGTATTTTTTATGGAAAGCCATTTCATAATCATGAGTTTAGTACGCTGTACCTTTATACGCGCCCTGTTCAGATTGAAGACCTTGTATTACAGGAGTCTGAAATCCAGTCGGTAAAATGGTTTGATTTAAATCAGCTGATGGAAGATGTCAAAAATGACGCACCTGGGTACTGTCTGTACTATGATGAACTGCAGATTCTTAAAAATGCGCTGGAAAAATAATATAAGGCAGGCCATCACGGCCTGCCTATTTAAATTAATGCTGAATCTGTCCTTCTTCTTCGCTATGGTCGCGCAAATCAGTAGGACGATACTTTTGAATAACCTTCATAAGCTCATCATCATAATTACACTCAACACGCGTATTTTTTGATGTCACGAGTGTATAGATATGATCTGGTGTGCACGCCGGCCAGTTTGGAATTGCACTGTGGTTTGGATTTCCGGTGCGGGCAAATGACATAACACTGTCAAAAATCTCTGTCTCGATGCGCTCTGTAACGCCTGCTTCCTGTGTATATGGCGTGAATGATGTGTTTGCAAAGACATACGGTATATCTGCACAATGCCACGGAACCCAGCCGCCATTAAGCGGCAGTTCAAGATCAAACATATATGAATATGTCTGTCCGTTCATTTTGCTGCGCTCTTTTACATAGTCTAGAAGCGGTACACGAACAATGCTGTCAAGCACAGTCAGATCGACAGGATTGTGTGTCGGATATGCTTTTTCAAAGAGTGGAAGAAGCTCTGATGCCGCCTTTTCTCCCATTACCTTTTCAACGGCCTTTTCACCTTCTTCTTTTGTCACGTGGTTTCTGTCAAACGGCATCGGTGCAAATGTGAAGAACTCGCCAAATACACTTCCAACCATAAGTGCAACATTACTGCTTTCCTTACGAAAACCTACATCGCTTGGATCGCCTACATAAAATTCATTCGGGATCGGGGCACCGCCGCTATATTTTTCCTGTGCCTGAAATGTTGGACGCACCTTTAAATAAGCGGCTGCAAGCTGTGCATATGGTACCTTTTCAAGTTCTTTCACACTGCTTACGCCAAGCTCTTCCATAACAGCCTCTGCGATTTCTTTTCCGCTCTGTCCACGTTTTGGCATCAAATCATTGATTACACCACTCATGTTAATGCCCTTTGCAAAAAGTCCGTCTGCTGCCGGCATCTGAAGAAGCGTTGTCACCTTTGCACCGCCGCCTGACTGACCAAATACGGTAACGTTCTTTGGATCTCCGCCAAATTTCTCAATATTTTCCTGCACCCATTTTAGTGACGCAATAATATCATCCATTCCGGCATTTCCTGAATTGGCATACTCTGGACCAAACGCAGACAAATCAAAATAGCCAAGTACATTTAAGCGATGATTGATTGATACAACAACTGCATCACCTCTTCTGCTCATGTTTTCGCCCTCATACGCAATGTGCTCAATTGAAGAACCGGCTTCAAAGCCGCCGCCATGAAACCATACTAGAACAGGACGCTTCTTTTCATCACATGATGGTGTCCATATATTCAGATTCAAACAATCCTCATCCATAACCCAGTAGCGATGCGGTACAAATACCTCACCTGCTGGCTTTGGCATCTCAAGAAGCGGACACACATAGCCAAAGCTTGTCGCATCAAGCTCACCTTCCCATGCCTCAAGTGGCTCTGGCGCATGGAAACGCTTCGCCTTTGCATACGGAATGCCCTTAAACACAGACACGCCATTGTATCGATAACCGCGTACCTTTCCTTTCTTTGTCTCTACGACAACACTTCCTTTTTTGAATACAAATTCTTTCTCCATTTCGGATTCCTCCCGTTTTCATATTTTCAGATCTTTATGCAAATTTATTTTTTCGATAATTGTTTACTTGAACAGCAAAAATGTTTACTTTTCCCCTACAATTGTGATCTGGCAGCTTTCCATTGCTCGAAGCGCACGCTCATGGCTCTCTGGTGTCACACCTGCACAGCACGATGCATCTACCTCGATCGGAATCTCCGGCAAAAATGCCTTTACTAACATTGCATTGGAAATGACACAGATATCGGTACAAAGTCCCACAAATGTGATCTTGTCAATTCCCATCTGCTCATTCAGTGCCACAAGACGCTTTCCAAGCTCCACACTTCCAAAGGTAGGCTTGTCAATCGGATTTCCATCAATCAGTGACGCGATCTCGTCATTCAGCTCCCATCCTCTCGTATCACGGATGCAATGCTGCACTGGAAGATTAGTTCCTTCCTGCGTATTCAAATAATTTTCTTCATGTGTATCTCTTGTTGCAAGAACCATTCCCTTAAAGTTCTTAATCTTATCTGCCACCTTCGGCACAATTAAAACGGCCTCCTTAGTGCCAAGTGACCCATCGATAAAATCGTTTTGCATATCTACAACTACAAGAACTTCCATGTCTCTTTGTTCTCCCTTCTTTGCTCGTAATCCCGCTGATCTTATAATATTCCATTTGGGCGGATATTGCAAGAGAGCAACTGAGAATTTGACATTTTAACCAAGAGGTTACAGTTCATGGGGCATTCTACGAAAGCCCTGCGGTGTAATGGTTTCGTCGCCGGACCAAACTCCGCAGGTTCCTTTTATGTTCTTTCTTATCATACATTACTTTGAAAGACCTGCTCCAAGTGTCCGGCTCGTGAAATCCATTCACCTTCGGGCTTTGCTGTAAATATTGGCTTATCCATGAACTGTAACACCAAGAGTCATCTATCTTCAGTGCGCAATCTGAAACAGAGAATAAAATTGTCCTTTCTGCTGCATAAGCGTATCGAAATTTCCCTGCTCGCAGATCGTTCCATTCTTCATGACAAGGATTTTATCATAGCGGCGAAGAATCGCTTCCTCTAGGCGATGCGTTACGACGATTCTTGTCATTCCAACCAGATTCAGTATGGAAAAGCTGACTGCTCTTGCAGTGGCGGCATCAAGTGCGGCAGTGGCCTCGTCAACCAGAAGTATTGGTGATTTTCTAAGAAGCGCTCTTGCAATGCTGATTCGCTGACGCTCACCGCCTGACAGATTCGCGCCATTTTCGCCGCAGACAAAATCTTCGCCGCGCTTTTCGATAAACTCCGACAAGCCGGAGCGCTCCAATGCTAATGTGACTTCCTTATCTGGAAATTCATGAAACATAGTGACATTATTTCGGATGGTATCATTAAAAACAAAGACATTTTGCTGCACTGATGTCATCAACTGATAGAGCGATTCACTTTCAATATTTTTAATTGAAACACCATCTATGCAAATCTCGCCCTGATAGTTACTGCTGCTTCCCATCAGAAGATTCAAAAGCGTCGATTTTCCGCTTCCTGATCCTCCTACAATTGCATAGCTCTTTCCTGCGTCAAACTGAACATCCAGATCTTTTAACACATGACTCTCTGGCTCATATCCATACGTCAGATCCTTCACTTCGATCTTTTCTGAAAAACCATTAATCTTTTCTATTCCCTCTTCGCGCACATTCTCTGATAATGCATCTGACAATTTCTCCATTAGTGCAATCGCAGCCTTTCTGTTTGACCACAAAAGCGGCACCTGACTAATTGGTTTTAAAATATAATTCATCAGCTGGACAAATACGATTACAACACCAGCTGTTACTCCTTTGCCGCTAATTGCAAGCCATGCACCTGCCAGAAAAATTCCCATCTGGGCAATGATTCCCGCATCATTTGCAAGAAGTGATATCAGCTGCTCGGTACGGCGCTTATTTTTCTTTGCCTCCTCTGCCTGCTCATTTCGCTGCGAAAATAAACGACTTGCCTGTGTCTCTGCACGAAAGCTTTTGATGACTGGAAATCCAGATAAAAGCTCATTCACAATTGAAACAAAACGCTCATTTTTTTTAGAAATTTCCTTTTCCTGCTCTGTCAGGCGATTTCCTGCCGTCATGGAGACAGCCACCGGCAGAAATGACAAAGCAACTGCGAGAACTAACATCACCGGACTGTAATAAAGCATCATGATCAATGCACCCAAAAAACAAAAGAGAAGCTCAATCAAGGTGAAAGTTGCAGCTAAATAGTTGTTCTCGATTGACGTGCAATCATTTGTCAGCGCGGAAACGTAAAGTGCGGTTCCTTCTTTTGAAAAAGAGCGCAAACTTTTCTGTGTCAGCCGCGAAAATGCATAATCGCGGTACTGCTGCATGGCTCGTTGTAAAAATTTAGGATAGATAGCTCTATACATTACATTGGCTATTGTGTAAATAACAACGACAATAATGACAATCCATGCGCTGCGCACAAGAGCCTGCATATCCTGATTTGCTGTGCAGTCCATGATCTGCTGAATCAGCCATGAAATCATCAGATTTAGTGAGCTCATGGCAATCGTTAAGATGATGGCTGCGATGAAATTTATTCTATTTTTATAGTATAATTGATGTATAAATTCCCTGCTTTTCTTTTTGTTTCGCTTTATTTTCATTTTATTTTTCTCCCACTACCTGATTTTTGACAATTCAATTTCTGCCATTTGCTTTTGAGCTATTCGTTTTTTTCATTCGTTTCCTGCCCTGTACAAGTTAATGCGCTCATTATCATCCTTGCGCTCATTCCACGATGCAAACGGATTTTTGCTTCCAATTGGTGCCGAAAAGGCAGATTGTTTTCTCATATTGACTGCCAATCTTGCCTCATTTTCTGTATACATAAGCATACTTGCAAAGGTGAGAAATGCCACCCACTCAGCACTGTTTTCATACGAATAAATGTGCATTTTTCCATTTGTATCGGTAATCTCAAGATTACGAATCAGATGATATTTGCACAACTCATCGAGTACAGCAATGACTTCTGGCTCTGGGGCATTTAATTCCTTTGCTAAGAGACGCCCTGTGACATTTTCGTTTGGCTTTTTCGCATACAACGCCACTATCACCTCCAGGCAATATGGCTTAACGAGTAAGGAAAACAGTCTGCGCAGCGAATCGGCATCCTTGATTACCGACTCAAACCCGTTCTCTGGCTGTGAGAGCAAAAATATGTAGTCGAGGTTGTTAAAACCATAGCTCATATAGCCGCTGTCCGTCTCAATATAAAGACCACTGGTGGAAATACTAGCATCCGAGTCCTCTGCTGTACTGTATGCCTTCTTTTTATGCTCATTGTGCTCGTCATGCTCATTATTTTGGCTTTGCACATCTTTACTTTGTGTTGTTTTTCTCTGGTTCTTTTGAGTTGCCGCATCAAGAATATTGGACACAGCAACGCGGTCTATATTTGAATCCTCGCACCGAAGCACCGCCTTTTGGATGTTCCACATCAGATCACACGCCACCTTCATGCGGTCTTTTTTCGGATAGCTATACAAGGTGCGGTCAAACAGCTCCTTTATATCCGTCTGTGCCACTGGTGTTCTTCCAAACAACTCATCCACTGATACATGAAGCGTATCAGCAATCGCCGGAAGAAGCTCGATGTCCGGCGCGCCACCGCACTCCCATCGCGATACTGCCTGGGTGGTTACGCCCACGGCGCGCCCAAGCTCCTCCTGTTTTAAGCCTGCCTGCTTGCGAAGCTGTCCAATTCGCTCCCCGATTTTTGTATACGGACTACTCGTATATGGATTCTTCTCAGTTCCATTTCGGACTCCATTGCTGTTGCTCATCCTATTCTCCTCCTCTGCGTTTTTCCTTTCTTGTCTCAACGGATGGTTGTATTATAGCTTACGCAATACTTGAATTCAATGCAGGTGTTTTTGTCAAAAATCAAGTAGTAGTTGAATCACTACAGTTCATATTCAATACTTAAATTAACGGCGAAAAAATATCCCGTGAACGATAACTTAACAATCGCGTACCTTGATATCACCAGATATGGTAGACGCCTTTAGCTTACTGTCAGGCTCACCAAAGCACTCCTGCACCTTTTTCTTTCCCTTACTGTTAATTTCTCCGCAGACAGCAGAAACATCACCACTCGTACTGGAAAGCGCCATTTCGAGTCCAATTTCTCCAATGTAGCAAACGCTTATATCACCGCTGGTACTAGAAACTACAGCATCTACCTGATTTCCAATCGTCACTTTACAATCACCGCTGGTACTCTTTGCTCTGCACTGCACGCTCTTATCAAATTCGGCCTTTATGTCTCCGCTTACACTCACAACGTCCATCTTATCTGCCTTGCATGCGATCACATTCACATCGCCGCTGATGCTTGATGCAAAAAGTTCATCTGCCTGACAATCTTCCACTCCTACGTCACCGCTTCCAGTATGAATCAATAAAGTCTTTGCATTGCTGTTATTTGCTTTGATATCGCCACTTATACTCTTTACCTTAATTTTTTCAAACTGCTCTGGCACTGCAATATGAATAGTAATTCTAGCTGAATATTTCCCCACCTTAAGGCCAAATAAGCGTGAGGCAGCATAAGAAACACTTATCCCTGCTTTCTCTTCCTGCTGAATCGAAAGGGTTCCAACGGACGCACTGACATGAATCGTCTCTTTTAATGCCTCCATATCATCTGCAATTCCACCAGTTACAGACAGCTCTAACTCATTTGTACTGCTCTTTTTGATTTCAATATCGGCATCTATGAGCTGAGCATTGACACGCTGAATGCCTGGATAAAAACGGTTATAAATATCAGAATTACCCACTGCGTCCGAATTTGAATTGACATTTATTGTCATAGCAGTTGGATTTTCATCTAAGAATGCCTGACGGATTTCCTCGACATTTCCAAGTTCTTCACAAATCTCCTCTTCACTCTTTCCGTTTTCAATACCTTCCTTAAAATGATTCTCGTAATCACCGAGAATATCCGTCAACAATTCCTCATCCATCCCTGCAAACGCAGTGCGCAGCTGTGCAAAAAATTCGTCCTTTTTCATATTATTTTTCACCTTTCTTCATACTCGGCATCGTATATTAACTCGACTGCTATTTTCCATTTAATTACTTTCTTTGCTCACTATCAGCCGATCAACTGCTGCCGTGAAATCAAACCATTCTTTCTTTAACTGTTCCTGATAGGCCCAGCCCTTCACCGTGAGGTGATAGTACTTTCTAGCTGGTCCTTCCCCTGCCTCGACAAGATATGTCTCCACATATTCCTCATCCCTCAACCTCTTTAAGATCAAATACAGCGTACCTGCCGCCAGCTTCATCTCTTTTGAAATATTTTCAGTAAGCTCATAGCCGTACTGGTCACGAAGCGCCAGCTGCGACAGCACGCACAACTCAAGCGCTCCTTTTTTAAACTGAGCATTCATGCTCACACCTCCTTCTTTTTTTCCTGTTAGCTGCATCATATCACATACTATTATATATTGCAATATAGTATATAAAAAAATTTAGTGTTTTTTTGACAACAAAAAGCCCACTTGTCAACAACTCGGTCATTGAATGGCCGAGCATGCAAAGTTTCCTTTGAACGCC
>DAVZID010000055.1:0-24157 GCA_052273485.1 Lachnospiraceae bacterium | reverse complement strand
CGTTTCAGACAATTCCGTTTTTCGGAACCCGAAAAACTCCAAGCCTGAAACAGACATCATTAGCCGCTATCGTTACAACTATGTTATACCACGTCAGTTTCCCCACGGTTTTTGCCGTGGGGTTTAAAAAATTATGGCAATTATCGAGATTAAATTGCAAGAGTTCTTCCTTTGTGCTACAGTAGTAAAGTAAGATCAAAAAACAATTCTATTTAAATGAAAGCGATTAAAATCAAGAAAAAAGAAGGACTAAAAAGAACTAAGGAGAACACACCCATGAAAAAAATCCTGTTAATCGGCAGCACCTGTGTCGATGTTATCATTGAAATTGACCATCTTCCACACACAGCAGAGGACGTCCAGCCAAAGCGCCAGACACTTGCACTTGGAGGTTGTGCCTATAATGCAGCAAATATCGTCCGTCAGTCCGGTGTACCCTACACATTTATTACACCGGTTGGAACAGGTATGTATGGTGATTACATTCGAAAATCGTTTACAGAGCGTCAGCTTCCAATTCATGTAAGTCCCAATTCGGAAAATGGTTGCTGCTACTGTCTCGTTGATGCAAACGGAGAACGAACCTTTTTATCTGTCCACGGTGCAGAATATACCTTTCGACGTGAATGGATGGCGGACATTGATCTTTCTGAAATTTCCATAATCTATGTCTGTGGAATTGAAATTGAAGAGTCAACTGGAAATGATATTATTTTATGGTTGGAAGATCATCGTGGCCCACAGCTTTTCTTTGCACCAGGACCACGTGTCCGCCAGATTGGCCTCGAGAAAATGAAGCGCCTATACCAGTTAAATCCAATTCTTCATATCAATGAAGAGGAAGCATTTGAACTAAGCTATCTGATTTGTTCAAATTTTCAGCCTGATGTTGACTTCAGTGCAGTATCTTTGCTGGATGCAGCTCGCACCATTCAAAGCTGCACTCATAACACAGTCCTGATTACAAAAGGAGATAAAGGCTCCTGCTGTCTTGAGATTGGCAACGATGAATTGACAGAAGTTCCTGGTATTAAGACAACGGTTGTCGATACCATTGGTGCTGGAGATAGTCATATTGGGCAGGTCATGGCAAGCCGTGCAATGGGTTGTTCCTGGCAGGAAGCATTAAATCAGGCAAATAAGGTATCGGCAAAGGTGGTTTCTGTAAAAGGCGCCGGATTAACAGATGACGAATACAAGGATTGCTTACGGTAAGTGTGGTACTCTTTCTAATTTCATAGAATTTTGGTAAGGATTACTTTCTTTCTAGAAAGGTCTCCACTTCCATCGTGGTGCCATCCGTTCGAATCGTGATGGCACCGCAATCTTTTGTAATCAGCACAGATTGCACATTGGCCTCTGCGAGACGTTCTAATGTCTGAGTTCCTGGATGACCATATCGGTTGTTGGCACTACATGAAATAATGGCAAGCTGTGGTTGAACTTGCTGTAAGAAGTTCTCCATAGTAGAATAATTGGAGCCATGGTGTGCAACCTTCAATATGCTTGTTGGTTTCAGTCCTTCTAGTTGGTTTTCACACGTTCCCGGAAGATCTCCGGTAAAAAGCATGGAAAAATCACCATACGAGAGACGCCACACCAAAGACAACTCATTTGTATCATCGGATGATGCAGTCTCGGACGGCCATAATACTTCAAAAGAAAGATTCAAAGCAGATTGGATCGAAAATTGATCTCCTTTTGAAAGCCACATAACTGGAATCTGCTTTTCTTCTGCCAGATGAAGCAGCTTTTCAAATTGTTGGGTGGCACTTTGGCTTTGGGGCAGCATTAAAGAACCGATCAATTCAGGTGACTCTTCCAACATTCCTAAAATGCCACTGATATGGTCATTGTCCGTATGTGAAACAAAGACATAGTCGAAGCGTTGGATGCCTTTTGACTTTAAAACTGGTTCCAATACAGAAGTTTCTAATTGATATCGGTTGGAACTTCCACCATCCGAAAGAATGGTAGTCCGATCCGGTAATGTAAGAAGAATTCCATCCCCCTGCCCGACATCCAACACTGTGATCTCTAGTCCTTTATAATGGTCGGCATGCAGAAAAAAACATCCAAACAAATAATATCCTACCGCAAGCAAAACGGCAATAACCAGGCCACTTCGCTTTTTTTCTTTCTCAAATATCTTTTCTATTTTTTTCTTTTCTTCTTTTCTCTTCTCGTTTTTCCATCTGGTACACATGCCAAGTATTCCAAGTAATGTAAAGTACAAAACAATCCGCCAGACAGCAGGTCTTCCAGCATAATATGCAGATAACGGCAATCTGGCAAATGCCTTACAAAGAATCGTAAAAAAACAAATCACAAGATGCCCCAACCACAGGAAAGCGGATGCTGCTATCGGCCAAAAGGCAGATACCACAAGTGATAGTACAGGAGATGCGATTAGAATTCCAGCAAGTGGAATGACAAGCTGATTTAAAAGTAATGAGTACAACGGATATTGATAGTAGTGATACAAGATTACTGGCAGCATAGCAATCGAAAGCCCCATAACAGAGAAAAAACGGCCTGCCTTCATTGAGGTTTTTGCCGATAACTTATCTGGTATTCGCCGAAATAGATCACTGACAAGACTGATTCCAAGCACCGCACCAAAAGACAGCTGCATAGATGCCTGAAAGATTGCAAGTGGCTGAAAAAAAAGAAGACAGAGAGCGGCGGCAGATGCGGCTGTTGGCATATCATAGATACGTCCTTTTTGTCGTCCGATAATCAAAATCAGATACATTACACCGGCGCGAATCGTTGAGATGGCATTTCCAGTAAAGGCAGCATAAAAAAGGACTGTCAAACTACCTGCAATGCCGGAAATGGCCAACGAACCTGTTAATTTCATTAAAAGACCACATGTTACCAGACCAACTGCTGAGATATGTAAGCCTGACACGGATAGAATATGGGCAATTCCCTGTTCTTGAAAAAGTGTCTTCTGAATGCGATCAAGTTCACTTTTATCACCCAGTAATACAGCACAATAAATACCATAATCGGTCCAATCCTTATTTTGTTTGTTAATAAGTTGTTCCAACTGATCCTTGATAAATGATTTTAACTGCCACAACTCCTCTGCAATGGGATCATATTGTTTTCCTTTTTGTATCCATGCATTGGTATCCGCACTCAGGCAAAAATCATAGCCCAAATTGTGATAATAACTTCTTGAATCAAATTCCCCTGGATTAGTAGCTTGTGAAAACAAAGATAGTTCTCCTGTGAGTGCAATCTTACATCCAGCAAGCGGACGTGGTACGTCCGTACCGGAATTGGAAAGTTGCACAACGACTCCTTCTCCCTTCGCATGCAATGTTTTTTGCTCAAAATTTGGTATAGAGGCCGGACTTTTGAGCTCTTGATTTTCTAAATTCTGACTTTCAATAGATTGAATGGAAGCGTTTTTTAGATAAATCCAACATTTTGATTTCTCTTCTATTTTTACAACGGTTCCCTCTACATAGACACCTATTAACGAAGAATCTTTTACATGCTGCTTGGAAAGTAAAGTGTCATAGAGTGTTCCATGCGCATCGGCACTAAAACAACACATTGCCCCAACTGCCGTCATTAACATGCCCACATACAGCCAAAAAACTCCTTTTTTGCAGATTTTTCTAACATGCTTTCGACCAGCCTTTGTTTGAGACTCTTTTTTCGACACAAATTGTATCAGTATTAAAAAAATCACCGGCATAAAAATGCCGGTGATCAATGCAACGATAAACAAGCTTTTAAAATTACTTGTCGTTTTCATTTGTATGTATATGCGAGAGAATATTTCTCCCACAAGAAAAGAACATGTAAGAAAAAGTAATGGTCGTTTCGTGTGATACCTCCTACTCGATTTTAATGTCCCTAATAATTCAAATTACGTTCTAGTGGACTTCCAAGCGAAATATCGCGGAATACGATATTGCTGTCACCATCCACCATAATCTGAACACGCTGGACATCCGCCAGTTCAGTTAATGAATTTACAATGGAATACACGATCAGATTTCCATCAATAGAAAGTGCATCGCTCAAAAATGAAGAATCAAAATTTACGTAGCAAATTTTGTCTTTGACACCAATGCTAATCAATTGTAAATTCGATGGGAGTGTTCGATAATAGCCATCTTCGAACGGCCCTTGAATTAAACGGTTAATTACATCCTTCTCGATGGAATAGGAACTCTCATAAACAACGTCTTGAATCTTTTTTACGAGAGCATCTCCTTTCTCATTTGCATAGTATAATGTCAGTGTTGCTTTTTTCTGGCTGCTCAATCCATTTCCAATAATGTCTACATAATCAGCAGCGGTCTGTGCACCGAGTGGCGCATAAGAGCTATTGGTCAGTGGTTTTTCATCAATAAAAAATGTTACCGATTCAATACCATCTACCTGACAAAACGTCTTTACAATACCGGCCCGAAACAAAAGCTCCGATACGGTATCCATATCCTGATAAGAACTGTCAAAATAAAGCTCCAGACTGCTGTTTTCGACAGCAAAGCGTACCAGTTTCAGATCAGACGGAATCAAGCTAAGGCGTTCTTCCTCTGAGTTATTCTGTGCAAGCTTTGTCCACAGCTCATTGATTTCGGTATCCTGTTTTGTTGAAGATGGTTTGTAGAGATAGGAAACAATGCCGCTTCCTGACAGTTCTTTATAATAAACACGCACACCTTCTTTAGGCGTTGCCTTCCTGCTGCATCCCGCTATCAGACATAAAAGCAAAGAAAGCAGCATCAAAATTATTTTTTTCTTCATACTTATCTGGTTTCTCCTGCATTCTCTCTTTTAGTTGATTATTCAATAAATTTCAGTGGAATACGTATCAGGAAGGTTGTTCCCTCTCCAAGTGTGCTTTCCAAACGAATACCGCCGTGATGCAGCTGAACAACGTTCTTTGTGATCGCGAGACCAAGACCCGTTCCACCTGTCTCTCGCGAACGTGCCTTATCCACCCGATAAAAGCGTTCAAACACTCTTGGGAGCGCATCCTTTGGAATGCCGACACCGGAGTCAGACACCTTGATGTAGAAATATTTATGATCCGCGTTAAGTGATACTCGCACCCAACCACCATCATTGTTGTATTTTACACCATTCTCCACCAGATTCGTGACAGCAAGACTTAGCTTCGTTTCATCAACCTCTGCTGTTACCGGCCGGAAACTCTCAAAAATAATCTCGATTGAACGTGTTTTTGCAATCGGACGCACACGCTTTAAAATTTGTTCGATCAGATTGTTGATATTCACCGAACTAATATTTAATTCGGTTGCATTTTTATCCAGACGAACAAGCGCGAGCAAATCATTGATAATTTTTGTCTCACGGTCGATTTCATCCGAAATATCCTGCATAAATTCACGATAAATATCAACAGGAACATTGTCCTCTGCAATCAGCGAATCGGCTAATACACGCATGGACGTGATTGGTGTCTTCAACTCATGAGAAACATTCGAGACAAATTCTTGACGGGACTGATCAATTGCACGCAATCGTTCCAATACTTGATTGAACGTGTTAATAATCTCTTTTGTTTCGTTGTAGCCACCCTCCGATGAAAAGGTGACATCCAGATTTCCATCAAGAACCTGCTGCAGCGTTGTTACCAAATCCCTCCATGGAGTTGAGCTTGTCCACGCAAAAATAAAACTGAGCGCAAATAAAATCATAGAACCAGTGATTTCAATCAAAAGGATCTGACGATTCATCAAATCAATCATTTTTGCAATCCATGCTCCAGATGCACTAAGAAGCAACACTCCGGTAATACTGTCATCCCCGTCTGCTAACATCGTCCTCGTTCTCAATGGCACTGCTAACTCCAGATATTCTGTCTTCGGTGAATATGTTTCGTAGGGATTTTTGCCGAAGGTATCAATAATCTGTTCGGAAATGCAATATTTATTTTGTGATACACTATACGTATCAAATATGATTCGGTAGGAACTGTCCACAAGAAGAAGGCGCCCACCACTGTATTCTGCGAGGAAAGTCAATTCCCGTGTCATATCATCGTCTACTGCTTCTGCAAGGGAATTTCCCGACATCTGTCCCGCTACAGTCTCGCAAGTATAGCGTAACTCCGACAGCTTCTGGTCGATGATCGAACTGCGGTAAGAACGCTTGATCATCTCCGAACCTGCAAGAAGTGGTAATAATCCCATAATCAGAAGAAGGAAGAAAATATAAAATCGAAAGCTTCCCCAGAAAAAATTACGATCCCGTTTTGCTATCATGCCTTATAGTAATATCCCACTCCCCATTTTGTAAATACATATTTTGGCTCACTCGGATTGCGTTCAATCTTTTCACGCAGTCTTCGGATATGTACGTCTACGGTACGCACATCGCCCGGATACTCATAGCCCCACACAAGATTTAAAAGTTCTTCACGGCTGTAAACCTTATTTGGATGAAGAACCAAAAGCTTAAGCAGGTCAAATTCTCTTGCGGTTACATTAATTTCACTGCCTAAAATAAACAGGCGACGTCCCTGAATATCAAGACGCAGATCCCCTGCAACAATGTCTGTGCTGTTTTCCTGTGGCTGCGGCGGATGGACCATCGTATTGCTGCTTCTTCGCATAATGGCTTTGATTCGAGCTTTGACTTCAAGAATATTAAAAGGCTTTGTGACATAATCATCTGCACCATATTCAAGGCCGAGGATTTTGTCCATATCATCGCCCTTTGCCGTCAGCATAATGATCGGCATATTGGAAAACTCACGGATCGCCTGACATACCTGAAAGCCATCAAGCTTTGGCAGCATCACATCAAGAAGAACGACATCATACTCCGTCTTTCTCGCCATCTCCACTGCCTGTTCTCCATCGTACGCGCAGTCTACTTCCATCTGATCCTGAAGCAGACTGAACCGGATGCCTTTTACTATAATCTTCTCATCGTCTACCACTAATATCTTTGCCACCTTCGAGCCACTCCTGTTCTGTCTTCCTAAAAATTATACGATAATCATGCCTTTGATTTTCTCAAAGGCTGCTTCTTTTATTCCCGGTACATTTTTGATCTCTTCAATCGAAGCAAACAATCCATTGCTTTCTCTGTATGCCACGATCGCCTCTGCCTTTACCTGACCGATTCCCGGAAGCTGCATCAGTTGTTCTACAGTTGCCTGATTGATGTTGATGACAGTACTGTTGTCAATAGGATCTGAAACAATGGAATCACTCGCATCGAAATCACTAGAAGCTTTTTCAAAAACAGACTGTGAGTTGTCCATCACTGGTATGAAAACACGCTCTGAGATATTTGGTATATAAATCTGCTCCGAATCCGAAAGAACTCTTGCTAGATTCACGGCCTCTGCCTGTGCCTGATCGGTTAGTCCTCCGGCCATCTCAACAGCCTGATAAAGACGTGACCCTGCTTCCAGCAGATAAACGCCAGGATTTATAACCTCCCCACACAGATAAACTGCAATCATCTGTAACGTACTTTGTGTTGGACTTGTCTCAATCGCACTTGCACTTGTTTCATCTGTACGTACTGCACTGTCTTTTGTCTCAATCGCATCCATTTTCTGGAGCACCGTTGGTTCTTCACCTTCCGTATTCTCTTGGAGCGTCATTTCTCTTGTCTGATAAAAGACAATCTTTTCTGATTTCTTTGTACACGCAGTCAATGTGGACAGAAAAATCAGAAAAAGAAAAAACAACATCCATTGATGTGTCTTTTTCATTCGATCCCGCCTTTCGGCAGGCATACTGCTGCACCGATATTACCATTTTACAAAAATATGCATCAGTATGCAAGGGGCTTTTGCAATTTTCTAAAAAAGTTTACGCTTTCTCCCAGCGAAACAAAATAATTCCAGCAATGGCGATGGCAACTCCAAGCAATTTTCGCCAGGAAAACTCGGCTTTTTCACTTCCGAAAAGGCCAAACAGCTCAATCAGATACGCGATGACTACCTGCGATGTGACAATAATCATGACGGACTGGGCTGGTCCTAGTTTTCCCATACTCTGGACAACTGTAATTGTAATAAATGCACCTAAGATACCGCCTGTCAAAAGATACCACGGACGGACACTGGCAAGAAGTGTTACACTTTCGCGCCCTGTGCAAAGCCATGCAATCACACATACAAAAAATGCCGTTAACTGGACAAAGCCTGTGGATACCCACAGGCTTGTTTGCTTTGTAACTTCTGTATTAAATACGCCCTGAATGCTCATAAGTGCTCCCGAAATAAGAGCAAAGATGATACCCCACATAAGGAACCTCGCTTTCTGATGGATTCTCTCACCAAATCGACTACTTGATCATCGTGTATGATAACAGTATATCCGTTAAAAGCAAAGATTATGTAAGCTTAGGCTTTCAGACTTTTTATGCACTCAGGCATTTTTTTAATTTTTCAATCATCTCATCCACATGCTTCTTTTCAATGACAAGTGGTGGAACCAAACGGATCACATTGCCAGATGCGGAAATGAGAATCAATCCTTCCTTATGAGCCTTTTTGATGATATCTCCTACTGGAATAGTAAGTTCAATTCCCTGCATTAGACCAACGCCACGATGCTCCTTAATACAGTCATATTCTTTCATTAACGCCTCCAGCTTTTCGTACAGATAGGCGCCAATCTCTTTTACATGCTCCGTCAGATTCAGTACTTCAAACTGATCCATAACCGCATTTGCAGCTGCACATACAAGCGGATTGCCACCATAGGTCGAACCGTGGTCTCCCGGAACAAGTGCTGCGCATTTTTCACGACATAAAAAAGCACCAACTGGAAGACCATTTCCAAGGGCTTTTGCCACGCATACAACATCTGGCTTGATATCATAGTTTTGGTAGCAGAACATGCTTCCAGTACGTCCCATACCACACTGAATCTCATCACAAATCAAAAGAATATCATGTTCGTCGCAAAGCTTACGAAGACCTTGCATAAATTCTTTTGAAGCCGGATGAATACCACCTTCGCCCTGAAGTGCCTCTAAAATAATACCACAGGTACGGTCATTGATCAGTGCTTCTACGCTTTCAAGATTGTTATATTCTGCAAAACGGACACCGCCGATTAATGGCTTAAATGGTGCCTGATATGCATCATTTCCAGTGACAGAAAGTGCGCCCATACTTCTTCCATGGAAGGAATGCTTCATAGCGATGATTTCATGGTCGGTTCGTCCGTCCTTATTATATGCATATTTACGAACTAATTTAATGGCTCCTTCGATCGCCTCAGTTCCGCTGTTTGTAAAGAATACACGATCCATTCCGGTCAGCTCGGTGATTTTTTTTGCTGCCTTTGCTGCTGGCTCATTGTAAAAAAGATTAGAGGTATGAACAAGCTTGTCAAACTGTTCCTTAACAGCCGTCTTATATGCTTCGTTGCTGTATCCGAGTGCAAATACCGCAATTCCTGCTGCAAAATCAAGATACTTTTTCTGATCGGTGTCGTATAAATATACGCCCTCACCGTGATCAAGAACGATCGGGAAACGATTATAGGTATGGAGCAGAGAACCCTCTGCCATCTGAATAATTGTCTGTGTTTCCATAATAAAATGCCTTTCTATTGCGCTTTCACGCGTTTTTTGTTTCTTATGATGAAATCTAGTTTGATTTCTATCTCGGTTGGTCTATATTACTGCTCATCTGGTGTATAGAAATGATTATCACCAGTCTTTAAAATTGCAGTACCGATACCCTTATTGGTAAAGATTTCAAGAAGCAGACAGTGTGCAATTCTTCCATCCATGATATGGACTCTGGAAACGCCGTTTAAAACAGCATCCAGACAGTTGTGAAGCTTTGGCAGCATACCGCCTCCGACATTTCCACTGTTTAACAAGTCTTCCATCTGGTCGGTTGTCAGTTCCGAAATCAGTGTACTCTTATCCTTTGGGTCGGCATAAACACCTTCTACATCGGTCAGGAATGCCAGCTTTTCTGCCTTTACTGCACGAGCAATCGCACATGCCGCGTCATCTGCGTTAATATTGTAGCTGTGGTAGCTATCATCAAAACCAATTGGGCATACAATCGGAAGAAAATCCTTCTCAAGAAGATCAAACAGAATTTTCGGATCCACTGCCTTGATATCGCCTACATAACCAATGTCTTGTCCACCAGACAGCTTCTTGTCACAGCAAAGCAGTCCGCCGTCCTTACCAGAGATACCGACAGCCTTGACACCGAGCTCATGTACCATCGAAACAAGGCTCTTATTCACCTTATTTAAAACCATCTCAGCGATCTCCATCGTGTCCTCATCCGTTACACGAAGCCCATTAACAAAGTGTGGCTCCATACCAACCTTTGATACCCAGCGGCTGATTTCCTTTCCACCACCATGTACAATGATTGGCTTAAATCCAACCAGCTTTAATAAAACAACATCTTTAATGACATTGCGCTTAAGCTCCTCATCTGCCATTGCGCTTCCGCCATACTTTACTACGATAATCTTTCTGTTAAATCTCTGTATATAAGGAAGTGCTTCAATCAATGTAGCGGCTTTCTCCATAATTTTGCTGTCCAATTCCATAATCTTTTCTCCTTGTGTCTTTCCTTATCTGTCTCTAGGTTGGTCTGCGTATTGATTCGCTTTGTTAACGACTATTCCATCACTTGTTTTCTCGTTATTAACTTCTGTAATCGCCGTTGATCTTTACATATTCATAGGTTAAATCGCAACCAAATGCGGTAGCCGTCTCGGTTCCCTGCTTGATATCCATCTTAGCAATTACCTCTTCCTGAGAAAGGATCTCGGTAGCCTTCTCCTCGCTGTAATCGGTTGCAATACCATTCTCAACAATCTTAATCGTTCCTGCCTTGCTTTCAAGCCAGATATCCACGATTTCTGGGTCAAACTGTGCACCAGAATAGCCCATCGCGCAGAGGATGCGTCCCCAGTTTGCATCATGACCAAAAACGGCTGCTTTTGTCAGGCTAGAGCATACAACCGATTTTGCAATTGTTCTTGCCTGCTTTTTATCTGCCGCTCCAACTACAGTTGCCTCAAATAGACAGGTACAGCCTTCACCGTCCCCAGCAATTTTCTTTGACAGTTCTAACATTACCAGATGAAGTGCATCACAGAAGGTCTTGTAATCCTCGTTTTCTTCGGTAATCATTGGATTTTCGGCTTGACCATTTGCTAAAACAAGCACAGTATCATTTGTAGAAGTATCGCCATCTACGGAAATCATGTTAAAGGTATCAATGACGTCTGAACTGAGCGCTTTCTGAACAAGCTCGTGAGAAATGGCTGCATCGGTTGTAACAAAGCAAAGCATGGTGCACATGTTTGGATGAATCATTCCTGAACCCTTACACATACCAGCCAAGGTAACTGGCTTTCCTCCTAATTCAAATGTGTAGGCTACTTCTTTACTCTTGGTATCGGTTGTCATGATTGCCTCTGCTGCAAGCTTTGCATCCTCTCTGCTTCCACCAAGCACCTTAGAGAGTGCACCAACGCCTGCCTTAATCTTATCAATAGGAAGCTGTTGTCCGATAACACCTGTGGAAGCAACAAGTACTGCATTCTCTGGAACATTTAAAACAGCCGCTGCTGCCTTTGCAGTCTGTGCACAGTAGTCAAGTCCCTCTTCTCCAGTGCAGGCATTTGCAATACCACTGTTGACAACAACTGCCTGTGCATATGGGGAGGTTGTAACGATTTGTTTATCCCATTTTACTGGAGCTGCCTTTACCAGATTTGTGGTAAACACGCCAGCTGCCGCACACGGTGTTGAACTATAAACCATTGCCATATCCTTTTTTGTCTGATTCTTAATACCAGCATTTAAGCCAGATGCAAAAAAACCTTTGGGAGCAGTTACGCCGCCATCTATTCTTGTAATCTTCATCTTTTTCTATCCTTTCTTTTTCTACTTTCTAACGCCAAGTATAACACACTCTGATGCAGAATCAAGTAAAAACAGTTGTTTAATACTATTTTTCACTTCAGCGTGATAAAATAGTTATGCCTTTTAATTATGCATGTTTTATGCATATATGCACCATAACCTCGGCTAATATTCAGTATTATACGCATAATACTTTATTTATGCAATACCTTTTTTTGTTTTTTTTATTTTTTCCTATTGCAATTCAAATAGTAATGTTGTATAGTGTTGTACAGAAAACAAACAGTATATGGAATTTTATACAGTTTTCAACAAAAAGTGAAAAAGAAATAGAGGAGATCCAATTATGAAGGAAAAAGTTGTTCTTGCTTATTCAGGCGGCCTTGATACCACTGCTGTCATCCCGTGGCTGAAGGAGAACTATGATTATGATGTTGTTTGCTGCTGTGTCAATGTAGGACAGGGCAATGAGATTGATGGCCTTCAGGAGCGAGCAAAGCTTTCCGGCGCTGAGAAGCTTTACATTCTGGATGTTGTCGATGAGTTCTGTGATGAGTATGTTGCTCCATGTGTTCAGGCAAACGCTACTTATGAAAATGAGTACCTGTTAGGTACCTCTATGGCACGTCCGCTAATCGCAAAGAAGCTTGTTGAGATCGCTAGAAAAGAAGGCGCTGTTGCTGTATGTCACGGTGCTACCGGAAAGGGAAACGATCAGGTTCGTTTCGAGTTAGCATTCAAGGCACTTGCTCCAGATTTAAAGATTATTGCTCCATGGAGATGCAATGAGACCTGGAACATGAAGTCTCGTGAGGATGAGATCGAGTACTGCAAGAAGCATGGCATCAATCTTCCATTCTCTTCTGTTGATAACAGCTACAGCCGTGACCGCAACCTGTGGCACATCAGCCATGAGGGTCTGGAGTTAGAGGATCCGTCACAGGCTCCAAATTATGATCATCTGCTTGTTTTAGGTGTAACTCCTGAGAAGGCACCAGATGTTGAGACTGAGATTTCCATTTCCTTTGAAAAGGGTATTCCGGTTGCTTTAAATGGAAAAGAGATGAAGTATTCTGAGATCGTTACCGAGTTAAACAAAATTGGTGGTGCAAACGGAATTGGTATCGTTGATATCGTTGAGAACCGTGTTGTTGGTATGAAGTCCCGTGGTGTTTATGAGACTCCTGGTGGAACCATCCTGATGGCAGCTCATAAGCAATTAGAGGAGCTGATTCTTGACCGTGATTCCATGGCATTCAAGAAGACTGTTGACAACCGTTTTGCTGATCTGGTATATGAAGGAAAGTGGTTCACTCCTCTGTGTGACTCTCTTCGCGCTTACATCAAGACTAGCCAGGAATATGTAACTGGTACTGCTAATATGAAGCTTTATAAAGGTAACATTATTAAGCAGGGAACAACCTCTCCATACAGCCTGTACAATGAGAGCATCGCTTCCTTCGCTACTGGTGATATGTATGATCATCACGATGCAGAGGGCTTCATCAATCTGTTTGGACTTTCCTTAAAGGTTCGTGCGATGAAGTTAGCAGAGGCTGAGAAGAAAAAGTAATCACGTAAGCAACTGTAGTTTAATAGAAACAATCCTGTCCCGTGGCTTCGGTCACGGGACTTTCATAATGTAAATAATGTAGAAAGGCATATTTTTATGTCGTTACTTCAATACGTAAAAGATACCATTTATCAGCCAACACAGACAGCGATTCCAAAAGCCTATGAACGGTTTGGCATTATGATCCCAGAATATTCCTCAAGTGCTCAGGGTGTGCGCTCCTACCCTCTGCCAGACGATGAACATTTATTTGCTCTTCTCTGGAATATTCATGACGGTCATCAGCTCTCAGCTACCTTTCTTCCAACACCGTATCCATTTCGTTATGAGACGCAGTTTCTTCCTGGCACGCGCACGCAGCTGCACTCTCACGAATATTTGGAATTTTTTTATGTGATGGAGGGGGAATATCATCAAAAGATTTTGGGAACAGAATATATTTTTCATCCGGGCGAGTTTTGTTTGATTGACAAAAATTGTTTGCATCAAGAAATTCTCGATGAAAATGAATGTACCATCATATTTTTTGGCATCACGAATGCGATGTTTACCAGCATCAGCGATTCACACACAGCACCAGGAGATATTGCATCGTTTCTTCACATGGCGCTGCTTGAGCAAAAATCGCTGCAACAGTTTTTAACATTTCGTCCACGCGAATCAACAATTGTTGAAGATATGGAAAATACACTTCGATCTGTCTTGTGTGAACTGACACGCCACGATATTGCAACGCCGATTATCTGCCAAGGACTGATGACACGTGTATTTCAAATTTTAGGTTCTCAGTATGAATTTTCACTTTCCAAACAGCAGAGGCGTCGCATGAATCTAATTTTGTCAAATCAAATTACCGACTTTATGAAGCTTCATTTAAATCATATCTCGATTCAAATGCTGACAAAGGAATTTCATTTTCATGAAGACTATTTTAATCGACTATTAAAGTCTCAGACAGGAATGACGTATACGGAATATTTGCAAATGCTTCGCTTAGAGCGAGCCGAAAGCCTTCTTATCGAGACAGACAATACAATCGAACAGATCGCAGAGGAAGTCGGCTATCACAATAAGGGCTATTTTTACCGCATCTTTGTAGAACGAAGTGGCTGTACACCGGCCCAGTATAGAAGAAAAAGACAGGAAAAGCTTTAAAAGCCCGCCCTGTCTTTTTTCGTTTAATTGATTGATTTATAATCGTAATTATTTAAAGCTACACTTCGATTCCGCTGCGCTTCATCGAATAATTACAGATTCCACTTCCAGTCACGAATCTCTGGCATATCAATACCATATTCATGGATGTACTGCTTATGCTCTACTAACTTATCATTCATCTTCTGAATCAGATAAGCACCACGATTTCCTAACTGTGGCAGATTCTGAATTGCACTCTTTACCAGATGGAAACGGTCAATCTCATTCTGAACACGCATATCGAATGGTGTTGTGATAGTACCCTCTTCCTTGTAACCGTAAACATGAATGTTGCGGTTTGTTCTGGTGTAAGTCAGCTCGTGAATCAGTGTATGATAACCATGGAATGCGAAGATAATCGGCTTGTCCTTTGTGAACAGAGCGTCATAATCAGCATCGGTCAGACCGTGCGGATGCTCGGTTGCTGGCTCTAACTTCATCAGGTCGACTACATTGACAACACGAATCTTGATTTCTGGAATTGCCTCTCTTAAGATAGTGACAGCTGCCAGTGTCTCGAGTGTCGGTGTATCACCACAGCATGCCATAACGATATCTGGCTCAGAACCCTGATCGTTGCTTGCCCACTCCCAGATGCCGATACCTTGTGTACAGTGCTTTACAGCCTGCTCCATGGTCAGCCACTGCTGTCTTGGATGCTTGGAGGTTACCAGTACGTTTACATAATCACGGCTTCTGATGCAGTGATCAAAGCAGGATAACAAACAGTTGGTATCCGGTGGCAGATACAGACGAACAACGTCTGCCTTCTTATTTGCGATGTGATCTAAGAAACCTGGATCCTGATGGGTAAATCCGTTGTGATCCTGCTGCCATACATTGGAGGACAGAATCAGGTTCAAGGATGCGATGGACTGTCTCCACGGCAGCTGGTTGCAAACCTTTAACCACTTTGCATGCTGTGCACACATAGAATCTACGACACGAATAAATGCCTCGTAGCTTGCGAAGAAGCCATGACGTCCGGTTAACAGATAACCTTCCAACCATCCCTCGCACATATGCTCACTTAACATAGAGTCCATGACACGGCCATCGGCTGCTAAGAACTCATCGGTATCATATTTCTCATCATTCCAATCACGGTTTGTTACTTCGAATACCTTGCCCAGACGATTAGACATGGTCTCATCTGGTCCAAAGATACGGAAGTTCTTGGAATCCTCATTAAGCTTAAAGATATCTCTTACGAATCCACCTAACTCAATCATATCCTGTGCTTCAACAGCACCCGGCTTCGGAACATCAATGCCATACTTGCAAAAATCTGGAAGACGTAGGTCTCTAAGAAGCTTTCCACCATTTGCATGTGGGTTGGAACCGATTCTTCTATCACCCTTTGGTGCTAATTCTCTTAATTCTGGAATCAGTCTGCCATTCTCGTCAAACAGTTCTTCCGGATGATAGCTCTTTAACCAGTCATTTAACATCTGAAGATGTTCTGGCTGATCCATCATGATCGGAACCTGATGTGCACGGAAGGATCCCTCGATCTGCTTTCCATCTACTACCTTTGGTCCAGTCCAGCCCTTTGGTGTACGAAGAACGATCATTGGCCACTTATGTCTGGTGGTATCGTTGTTCTCACGTGCATTCTTCTGGATTGCCTTGATCTCATCCATTGCCTGATCAAGCGCATCTGCCATCTTTCTGTGCATCTTTATCGGATCGCTTCCCTCTACGAAATATGGCTTCCAACCACATCCGTCAAAGAAGTGCTCTACTTCCTCATGAGTGTTACGTGCAAAGATGGTTGGGTTGCTGATCTTATATCCATTCAGATGAAGAATTGGAAGAACTGCACCATCGTTGATCGGGTTTAAGAACTTGTTGCACTGCCAGGAGGTAGCCAGTGGGCCAGTCTCAGCCTCACCATCGCCAACGATACATGCAGCAATCAGATCTGGGTTATCAAATACAGCACCAAACGCATGTGCTAAAGAATAACCAAGCTCACCACCCTCGTTGATGGAACCTGGTGTTTCCGGTGCTACGTGGCTGGAGATTCCGCCTGGGAAAGAGAACTGCTTACACAGCTTCTTCAGACCATCCATATCCTCGCCAATGTTCGGATATACTTCGCTGTAGGTACCTTCCAGATAAGTATTTGCTACGAAGAAGTTTCCACCGTGTCCAGGACCAGAAATCAGGATCATATCCTGATCGTACTTCTTGATCACACGATTTAAATGGACATAAACGAAGTTCTGTCCAGGAACGGTTCCCCAATGACCTACGATCTTTTTCTTTACATGCTCCATTGTCAGCGGCTCACGTAACAGTGGGTTGTCCAACAGATACAACTGAGCAGCGCCTAAGTAGTTTGCAGCACGCCAGTATGCGTTCATCTTCTCGAGATATTCATCGCTTACAGGCTGATTGTTTGCAACATTTGTCTCTACCATGCGGTATTTCCTCCTCTATATAAGTTCAAATACGCAAAGCGTAATTGTTTTCATAGTGTATGGACAGACGATACGTTAATTAAATCTAACATTCTAAGCCCATCTGACATTATATTACACAACGAAAAGTGCCTGTGCAAGTTCCCATTCCTGCTTTTTCTACAAAAAGTTACCTGTGCCGACAGTTATTTATATTCTTTTTCCTCGGTAAAGCCACGTCCACGCACCTCTGTTACTCGACTAATAATCAAAAATGCACTGCTGTCGATGCTATGAATCAGCTTTCGAACGCGTCCTACCTCGCGGCTGGAGATTACACTTAAGACAAGCTCAGTATCCTCGCGCATATAACCAGTCTGACCACTCAAGATTGTAACGCCACGGTCAATCTCCTGCAAAATTTCCTGACGAATCTTTTCGTGTTCGTGGCTGATCACTTTGATTTCGACTTTCTCGGTTCCAATCATCAGACATTTCTCTAATACCATGGTATAGATCAAGATA
This sequence comes from Lachnospiraceae bacterium, assembly GCA_052273485.1. Taxonomy (GTDB): domain Bacteria; phylum Bacillota; class Clostridia; order Lachnospirales; family Lachnospiraceae; genus Anthropogastromicrobium. Next base: position 6,577 of record DAVZID010000055.1, on the reverse strand, counting down.
AGCAGAATGCCATACAACACCTCTTCTCCCGTACAAGAAAATGCCTGTAAAATCAAAATCACAAAATCAAATAGGTACATTGTTACGGATACAGGCAGGTGAAACAATTTGTTTAAGACAAGCGGTGGAATGTCCATACCTCCTGTTGAAGCTCCCGTACGGATGACAATTCCTAGTGCCACACCAATACACAGACCACCAAATACGGTACACAAAACAGGATCTGTTGTGATTACAAAGCCATTTGATAGTCGCTGAATTAATTCGAGTGCTAGTGGATACACAAAAGTGGAGAGGACGGTCGTTGCCGCAAATTTGCGTCCTAAGATAAAAAGTCCCAATAAAAACATGACTGCATTGAAGCAAAGGACAAAGGTTGAGATTGGAATACCTGCAAGGTGCTGGACAAACAAGGCAATTCCCGTTGTGCCTCCGGTGATCAGCCTGCCAGGCAGGATAAAGAAGGCTACCCCACAGGCATAAATAATGTTTCCTCCAATTACAATTGCAATATCACGCAGCAGAGGAAGAATTTTTTTGAACATAACTTGAATTTGCTCCTTTCGAAATTTTAGCTGTTTTGATCTGCAAAAAAATAGGCTGTCAGAGAAATTTTCCCTGACAGCCGTGGATCGAGGCCTAATGCCTAATACGGAAAAAGTATAGCAAAAAAAGGGTAAAATGGCAAGCAGAAGTTTTACGAAAGAGGTTGAGCGATTGCTTCATGAAAAGCAACTCGTCTCGTTGCTAATCTAGGTTATGTCAAAAATGCATCAAGTGTTCCGAACGTATATCCCATCTCTTCCCACTTTGTCAACAGTTCGTCAAGAATCTCGCCATTTGTTTTTGATGTATTATGTAATAGAACAATTGCACCCGGATGGATACGTGGAATTAATTTTGAAAAAGCTTCCTCATGTGTTGGCTGATTATCGGTATTCCAATCCACGTAGGCTAAACTCCAGAAAAAAGTGTGATAGCCTAATTCCTGAGCCATTTTTAGATTTTCTGTACTGTATTTTCCCTGCGGAGGCCGGTAGTACATGAGCATCTCCTGCCCTGTTACTTCTTTATACAGACTGCGCACATCGTCAAGCTCTTTTTGAAAGGCACTCATTGTCGAAATTGAGGACATATCAGGGTGATGATACGTATGGTTTCCTACCGTATGTCCTTCTTGTACCATACGCTGCACCAGTTCGGGTGACGATTCCAGGAAATGGCCAACCACAAAGAATGTCGCTTTTGCCTGATGCTTTTTTAGTGTGTCGAGAATTGCGGGTGTATTGCCATTTTCATATCCGCAGTCGAATGTCAGGTAAATTGTATTTTTATCCTTGCTTCCTATATAATAGGCATTGTATTTTGCCATTTCTTCCGGTGAAGCATTTCCGGTCGGCTGTGTGCCTGACTCTCCAAAGCCTAATCCCCAGTTTTCAGAATAGGATACGTGTGACACAAGCGCAGCTGTCTCCTGCAGGTATCCGGCTCCACGTCCCATTAGAAACGTCATGCAGAAAAAAGTTATCGTTGCCAGTACTTTTTTAAGCTTTCTATTTGCTTTCACACGACACTTCCCTGTCCAATAGTAGTTGCTATCACTTTATTCAAAAAGACTTTTTTTATGATACTGTTTCGCATACGATTCAGTGCCGTTTTGAGGCAAGCAATAAAACAACCATTTGCTTGACATTGCATTTTTCTACTCTTATAATGGGTACTATGACAATACAAAAAGCAGTCAAGTCATAAAAAGTAAATAAGCATAGGGAATGTGTTGTCAAGCTATGCGGAAAAGAGGAAAACGATGGCATTATTTACAGAAAATTATCCAGAAGAAATGATGCAAATTCTTAAGGATCTGGCACATGTGCGTATCAGTGGTACAAAGGAAGAAGCTGATGCCGCTGTCTATTTGCAAGAATGCTGCAAAAAAATGGATCTTGAAGCGCGTATAGAGGCCTTTCCAGTTGAGATGTGGGATATTCATGAGGCTGTATTGATCGCAGATGGGAAGGAAATTCCATGTAAAGGATACCGCTGCGCAGGAAGTGGCACGGTTGAGGCGCCATTTTACTATATGCCAAATACGGATGTCTGCTCGTTAGCTCAGTGCAAGGGAAAAATTGTGATGATTGATGGTGGCGTTGGCTACTGGAATTATCATGATCTGATTGAGAATGATGCAGCTGGCATTATTACATACGATGGCAATGCTAATTTTGCAGATGAGGATATCGATCTTCGCGAACTTCGAAGCTTTGTACGTGAGGGAAGCGATGGCAAAAAGATTCCATGTGTGAATATCAATGCAAAGTCTGCAATTAAGTTGGTAAATCAGGATACAAAGACCGCAAAGCTTGTATTAAATCAGGATGAGTGGATGGGTGATTCCCACAATGTTATTCTGGACCTTCCGGGTGAAACCGATGAAATGATCGTTTTAAGTGCTCACTACGACTCTACTCCATTGTCTCAAGGTGTTTACGACAACATGTCCGGTAGCGTTGGCCTTCTTGGCATTGCAGATTATTTCAGACAGCATCCACATCGCTATAGCCTGCGTTTTGTATGGTGTGGAAGTGAGGAAAGAGGTCTTCTTGGCTCCAAGGCATATGTAGCCGCTCACGAGGACGATTTGAAAAAGACCGTTTTAAATATCAATCTGGATATGATCGGATGTATTATGGGTAAATTTATTGCGTGCTGTACCTCCGAGGAAAAGCTGGTTCACTATATTGAGTACCTTTCCTCAGAGATGGGTTTTGGAATGGCTGCAAGACAGGGCGTTTATTCGAGCGATTCCACTCCATTTGCAGATAAGGGCATTCCAGCTGTTTCCTTTGCACGCCTTGCATCTGGTAATACAGCAACTATTCATAACCGTTATGACACGATGGATGTCATGAAAGCAGAGCATATGGCAAAGGATATCGCATTTATCACCGCGTTCACCGAGCATATGGCATGCGCAAAGCGTTGTCCGGTTTCCAAGGAAATTCCGGATAATATGAAGGAAAAGTTGGATATTTATCTGAACAGAAAGCGCGACAACGCTGCTCATTAATTTATATTTTCACTGACTATGAGCTGTTTTGTTTCTGGTATTCGTATCAATGCAATGATACGGATGAAAGAAGCAAGACAGCTTTTTTAATAAACATTATCTAAGATCAATATGTCCTGCGAGAGCATCTTCCAATTCTTTACTTGAAATACCGATATAGCGCTGCGTAATGGCAGAGGAACTATGCTGCAAAAGCTGCTGCACCAAAATGATATTATAATTATTGTTCACATAGATTTCAGTTGCAAAAAACTTACGAAAGCTATGGGTACCAATACTGGGATAGCCAAGTTCTTCTGCTGCTTTTGCCAGGTATTTTTGAACAGCGCGCTCTGTGATTGAAAAAATGATCTCATCTGATTTAATTTCATGATCAATACAATATACACGTAAATATTGGTAAATCGGCTGGGGTACTGTAAAGACACGCTTCTTCTGCGTCTTTTCCTCTGTGATATTCAGGCGATATCGTGCTCCATCCAACACAATATCCTGTAACCGCAGCTTTAAAATATCACCAATTCGAAGACCAAGATTGGCTTCAAGGACAAGTGCCGTTGCAATTCGGTCATTCGCCCGAAAGGTTTTTCCTCCTTTTCGCATTGCTTCAATCAAATTTTCATATTGCTCTTTGGTGAGCGCAAGTGATTTCTTGTTTGCCATTCTGTATTACATCTCCTGCTTAAAGTTATTTAAAAACCTTTTAGAGTTCGTTAAACACTCATACAAAGTTCGTATATTACTCTGTAAGGGTATTATACCCTGTTTTTAACCTAAAATCAAGTTATTTTCGCTCATATAAGTTCGTATAATATCTATTATACGAACTCTTTATTTATTTGTATGTAAACTTTTACTTTACAAAGTAAACACTATGTATTACAATAGGCTTGTAATACGAATACGAATAGATCTAATATGAAATATGTTAACACGTATCATTACGATAAGTCATAAAGTGCATTTGTATAAGAAAAACAGGAGGATTGAATTATTATGGCAGAAATCAAATCATTTCGTATCACAGATGAGACAAAAGAACGCTTAGAAGCACTATCCGCTTCGATTGGTGGAAATAAGGATCGTGTATTTAATACACTCATGGATGCCTATTCATTGGAACAGGAAAAAGTAACAGTAACGGATCAGGCAAAAAATATAGAAACCTTTGAGCAGTATGCGAATACATTGGTACGCCTTTATTTGGAAGCTCTTCGCGCCGTCTCCTCATCTGATGATCGAATCCGTGGAGAATTTCACAACCAGTTAGAAGAAAATTCACGGACAATAAAAGAGCTTCGTGGACAGCGTGATCAGATGCTAGATGAAATAAATCTTGAAAAAGCGAACGCACAAAAGGAGGTAGCGTCAATTCAGGCAAAAAATAAGGAATTAGTGGCTACTGTAGAACGTCTGGAAAAATTATTAGCTGCTGCTGAAGAGCAGGCAAATGCAAAGCAAGCAATGAATGAGGTATTACTCGCTCAGGCAAAACAGACCGAAAACGAGAAAAAACAATTCGAGCAGATGACGAATCGTTATCAAGCACTTGAAAAAAAATTAGAGGATGAAAAAACTGTGGCCGCTAAAGTGAAGTTGGAACTTGAAGATGAACTACGACGGACAGTTTCCGAAAAAGAAAAGGTCGCCTACGAAGCTGAACTATCAAAAAAGGAAGCAATTCGTCAGGCAGAAGATTCGATTCGTAAAGAAAAAGATGATGAAATTTCGCAGCTTCAAAAGCAACTTTTTGATATGCAAGCGAAACAAATTTCCGATCAGACTGCCCTTCAGGAAGCAAAAAACGCATTGCTATCGCTTCGTTTAGAACTGTCCGATGTGCATCAAAAAGAACTCAATGAGCTGCGTTTAGAAAAGGATGAGAAAATTGAAGCTTTGCAGAATGAACTTTTAAAAGCATACAATAAAAAATAAAGTATTAAATTAGAAAGTGTTTGTATTTGACATCAGAAAGTATTAGTCTATAATGAAAATATAAGACTTATAAGGTTTTTCAAGCTCAATAGAATGTCAGTTGCGATTGTCAAGCATTGCTGATTGCATTGACTAGTCTTAGCACATAAAATTTATAAATACAATTGGAGGCGTACACATGAGTACCTGTAAAAATTATGAAGATCGTCCACTGCAAAATATGATTCGAGATGGCGGTATGATGAATATCTTCCGCACAATCGGATGCATCGGAGACAGCCTTGCAAGTGGTGAATTTGAATATTGGGATAATGGTCAGAAGGGCTATTGGGATTTTTATGAATATTCCTGGGGAAAGCAGATGGAACGCATTACTGGTGTTTCAATGACAAACTTTTCACGTGGTGGCATGACTGCTTTCCACATGTATCAAGAAGCAGACAAGCAAGATGGACCAAATGCAGATATTGCCCATTTGTTTGACCCTTTTAATTTAAAACAGGGTTATATCATTGCGCTTGGTGTTAATGATTTAAAAGGTAAGAATAATTTAAATGACCTCTATGAGGGCAATGTCGGCTCTGCAAAAACAGATATCTGTCTTGAGGATTATAATAAAAATGCAAATACATTTGTTGGTTGGTATGCAAAGATTATTCAGCGCATCCAGAAGATGCAACCTCACACAAAGTTTTTCCTAGTGACAATGCCAGATGAAGGCACCGGAAACTGGAAAGAGGAAGCACACGCGAAGGCACTGCACGAAATCGCAGATTATTTGAAAAACTGTTACGTAATTGATCTGTATCACGAAGCTCCAAAATATGATGAGGAATTTCGTAACAAGTATTTCTGTGGTCATATGAATGCGATGGGATATTTGCTTACGGCCTACTATTTCATGACTTATATTGACTGGATCATTCGCCATAATGTACAGGATTTTCGTTTCGTTCAATTTATTGGAAGTGATAAAATTCCATTCGCTCTCGGCAAGGAAGCTGCTGAAAAACAGCAAAAAGAAAATGAAGAAAAAAATGCTTCCAAAGAAAAAGTTCTCGTAAGTGGCATGTCGAATGATTGATATATGCAAATAAATTGACAAAATAGAGTCTATTTCTGCTTTTAAAAGTATGGATGGACTCTATTTTTTTGTTTGTAGTTTTTGAGGGTTTGGAATGGTGTTTTGAAAAAGAATTTTTGGGTGGAAATTTTTATTATTTTAAAGTTATGCTACTTTTATGTTATGTAGTGAAATAAACAAAAAGAAAAACAGATAGATTTCCCCATTCCCACCCTCGCTGTGTGTTAATATCTGGTTGTAACAATGCGCGATTTTTTTCTGTACACATGTAACAATGCTGGAGATTACAATTCTATATTTGTGCTCCCTCACATTATTTTCATTCAGAAATTGAGTTGCTGCTTTGTACTCTGCAGCTGAGCTGATATTCACCCACACAGTTACCACTGCTCTATCTGTTTTTCTATTTTCTTTTTATTTTTCTTTTGAACACAATTCTTGGTTCAGGTGTCAAAAGCCATGTTCTAAACAATGCATCGGCAAGAACCTTG
>DAVZID010000054.1:0-26019 GCA_052273485.1 Lachnospiraceae bacterium | reverse complement strand
GATCCCCCTTAAGTAGACAAGATAAATAAACAAAGTCTACTTAAGGGGGATTTTTCTTATAACTTAGATCTTCTTCAGCTTCGCAAATCCCGCAAACAGCTTCTTGACACCTGCGGTATCAAACTCCACCGTAACCTGATAATCCTTCTTCATATCCTCGATCGCAAGCACCGTTCCCTTTCCAAATTTGACATGAGACACGCGATCACCCTCGCCGTACTCAAGACGATCTGGCTTCGGGCTGGAAAATGCCTTCGCGTAGGTTGCTGGCGCTGCTGACGTGCGCTTTGTAGCCGATGTTCCACGACTGCCAAAGCTTCCAAATGAGCTCGCGCTGGACACTCCACCGTTGAATGAAGACGGCCCCTTTCGGAAAAGTCCCCCGAAGCTCTCCTCTCTCCAGTCAAGCATCTCTGCTGGAATTTCCTTTACAAAGCGAGAGATTGCGCTGTATTGGATATTTCCGTGAACCATGCGCTGCTTTGCCGCGGTGAGTGTCAGCTCCTGCATTGCTCTTGTGATTCCCACATAGCAAAGTCTTCTCTCCTCCTCAATGTCATCTGGATCACCACTGTTCATCGACATATAACTTGGGAACATTCCTTCCTCCATACCTGTCATATACACAACCGGAAACTCGAGACCTTTCGCGCTGTGAAGTGTCATCAACGTCAGACTATCCGCTTCACTGTCCATATTATCAATGTCGGCCACAAGTGCAACCTCCTCCAAAAAATCGGTCAGTGTTGCCTCATCGTGATTATCATAGTAATCTGCCGCCTTATTCTGAAGTTCTTCAATATTTTCCTGCTTTGCCGCTGCCTTTTCTTCCTCAAGCTTTTCAAGCTCCTCCAGATAACCGGTCTCCTCTAAGATACGGCCAATCAGCTCATCTGCATCTAGTTCCTTTGCAAACGCACGAAAAACCATGATCTGGTTGACAAAGCCAGTAATCTTATCGGCAGCCTTTCCCATTCCCGGAATGTCCTTTACCTGCTCCATCGCCTGAAATAAGCGCAGCCCATGGTCAGCAGCATAGGCAGACAGCTTATTTAAAGTCACTTGTCCAATTCCACGCTTTGGCACGTTAACAATACGAGTGACAGACAAATCATCGCGCCCGCTGTCAATCGTCTTTAAATAAGCCAAGATATCCTTGATTTCCTGTCTCTGGTAGAAGTTTACGCCACCAACAAGGCGATATGGCACGCTCTTTGCGATGCATTTTTCCTCAAATGCACGAGACTGCGCATTCGTGCGGTACAAAATTGCACAGTCCTGATAGTGACGCTTTCCAGTGCGCACTGCAGTCTGAATTTCGTCAATGATACTCTCCGCCTCACCGTATGCGGTCTCATATTGGACAAAGGCAACCTCCTTGCCCTCACCATTTTCACTCCAAAGGTGCTTTTCCTTACGGTGTTCATTATTTGCAATGACCGCATTTGCCGCCTCAAGGATATGGTTTGTGGATCGATAATTTTGCTCAAGCTTTACGACCTTTGCACCTGGAAAGGCCTCCTCAAAGCTTAAAATATTCGTGATATCCGCGCCTCTAAATTTATAGATCGACTGGTCGTCATCACCGACTACACACAAATTACGATATTTCCCAGAAAGCAGGCGAATTAACTCAAACTGAACGGAGTTTGTATCCTGATACTCATCAACCATGATATAGCGAAGGCGCTCCTGATACATCTCAAGAATCTCTCTGTTTTCACGCAGAAGGCGTACCGTCAGCAGCAATAAATCATCAAAATCAACAGCATTGTTATCGATCAGCGTTTTCTGATACGCCTTGTAGATCTTAGCCTCCTGACACAGACGAAAATCACCGCCAGCCTGATCTTCAAAGTCCTGCGGCTCAATCATCTCATTCTTTTCAGATGAAATCATGCCAAGAAGCGGTCCCTCTCGGTACTGCTTCGGATCAAGATCAAGTTCCTTAACGACCTTTCGGATTACACTTTTCTGATCATCCGTATCGTAAATTGTAAAGTTTTTTTCATAGCCAAGACGATCAATAAATCGTCTTAAAATACGCACACAGGAGCTATGAAAAGTGGATACCCAGATGCTCTCTGCACCAAATTCAACCAATCGGTCGACACGCTCGCGCATCTCCTGCGCAGCCTTATTGGTAAAGGTAATCGCCATGATATTCCATGGATTTACCTGCTTTTCTTCGATCAGGTAGGCAATGCGATGAGTCAGCACACGCGTCTTTCCAGAGCCTGCTCCTGCAAGAATCAAAAGTGGTCCTTGCGTGCAGCTAGCGGCCTCTCTCTGAACTGGATTTAGTGATTGTAAAATATCAGACACAATTTTTCCTCCATAAAAAACGGAAGAAAGACTGCTCACACAGTCCTCCTCCGCTATCAAACTTGTTTTTGAATATTTTCACTCACAGTCGATATCATCCCCCACTTTAAAAATGAGGGAACTTTTTGCCTGTTCGTGTTAAACTAACTTTGTTCCACAGTTGGAACAAAACTTCGCACCATTTGTCGGTGTTCCGCAATTCGGACAGAACTTCGGCGGCACACCATTTCCAGCAGGAGATGCCTGATTTTGATTCTGCTGCATACCATTTTGCATGCCATTCATCATCTGGCCCATCATCTGCGCAGCTGCCATGCCCATCTGCATACCAGCCATATTGCCTGCCATGCTTCCTGCAGCGATGTTTGGCTGTGTCAGCGCATCTGCCATCTGCATCTGCGTGTAGGTATTTACATTTCCTACCATAGACTGAGCAGCCGCCTTCTGCTGCATCTTGGCAACCTCTTCCGGATACGAAACACTCTGAATCGTAAAGCTAATAATTGTGATTCCAAGCTTTACCATCTCCATATCCAGATCCGATGCGATACCCTTGCCGATGTCGTAAGCATTTGCCTGAAGGTTAAACATATCCTTTCCTTCTCTTGAAATCCACTTCATCATCAGCATATCAAGCATGGATGTTACTCGCTCTTTTACATCCTCTACGGTAAACTCTGGCTTGATGCCTGCAATCTTGTCGATCAATGTCTGATCGTCGGCTACCTTAAAGCTAAATGTACCGAATGCGCGAATCGGCATACCGCCCGGCAGTCCTGCCACCGGCAGATTGATTGCATTTTTTGTACCCCACTTTACCGTGAACTCTTTTGTATTGACAAACAGCACCTCTGCACGCAGCGGTGTGTTAAATCCAAATGTAAAACTCTTCAGTGTTGTTAAGAACGGAATGATATCCGATGAGATATCAAAGTTTCCCTCATCACGGAAAACACCTTCGATTCTTCCATTGTACATGAAAATCGCATCCTGTCCAGGACGGATAATCAGGCGGCTTCCCTTTTTGATCTCACTGCTTGGAAACTTCCAGAAAATGACATCATCGGAATATTCCTTCCACTCTACAACGCTGGACAGCTGTCCACCAAATAATCCCATAGTCTTTCAACCTCTCTTAATTTTGTTGCTCGCTTCACGTTCTTACTGAAGCTTTGCCTTAAGTGCCGCTAACTCATCATCGATATCCGATGTACCTGCTGCATCCTCTAAGTCATACTTACGAGCCAGATCGTCCACATCATTGATCGGAGATTCATTTAACTGTGCCATCGCATTTGCGGTGTCAAGCATCTTGTTTGCCTTCTCCTCCATGCGATCAAACGCGGACAGGTTGTTGGATACACCCTTCAAAGAAGATCCAACCTGATTGACACGCTCCTGTGCCTTGGCAACTGCTACCTTTGCCTTGATGGTCTCCTTGCGTGCCTTTAACTCTGCAATATCGTTCACCAATTTGTCGTGCATCTGGCGCATCTTCTGTGCATTTGCTGCTGCGGTATCATAAGCAGTTTTTAAGCCATCGGCCTTTACCTGTGCCGTCTTCTTTGTCTGTAAAAATACTCTGGCATCGCCGTCATTTCCAGCTGCAACAGCCTTCTCTGCATATTTCTGATACTTTGCAACCTCAGCAACTGCCTCATCGTAAGCTCTCTTCGCACGCGCCTCTTCTGCCATAACTGATGCAGTCTCTGCCTTTACCTTACCCAGATCATCCTCAAGATTTCTCATGTACTGGTCAATCATCTTCTCCGGATCCTCCGCCTTATCAAGCAGTGCATTGATATTAGCGGACATAATGTCCTTGAATCTCTGAATTACTCCCATAGCAATATCCTCCTTCACAAGAAAAAATCTCCATTTGTTATGCTCATTATATCGTATTGCCCTGTTTTTGTCACTAGGATTTTGAAATTTTCTCTTGCCATATGGTTTTTAAAACGATATAATGTGGTTATCACAGTTCACGTGTCCCATCAGACTCGGATAAATTTCATGCTTGCATGAAGATTTGACGAGTCGATGAGACGGCGTCCCGTGAACGTCAACGATGAATTTTAGGAGGATTATTTCCATGACAAACGATGAGCTCTTTTCACAGTTACTTGACAAGATCAGCTCTTTTGACTATATACACGCTGACCAAATTCCAAACATTGACCTGTACATGGATCAGGTGACCACCTTTATGGATACCCATCTGGGTGCCACTAGACGCTATGAAGAGGACAAGGTTCTAACAAAAACAATGATCAACAATTACGCAAAGAACAACCTTCTCCCATCTCCGATTCGAAAGAAGTATACCGAGAATCATATGCTTCAGCTAATTCTGATCTACTATATGAAAAGCTTCTTATCTATCAGCGATATCGAGACCATGTTAAAGCCGCTGACCGAGTATTTCTGGGATGAAAACAGCAATCCAAGCTTTGAGGAGATCTACAGCAAGATCTTCTCCTATGCAGACAATGGGATTGAACCGCTCGTAGATGATCTTCGTCATAAATTTGAGCATTCAAAAGAAACCTTTGACTGTGGTGATAACGAAAAGGATTCTTATTTACAGCTATTTACATTCCTGTGCATGACAATCTACGATATCTATATGAAAAAACAGGTTGTAACGGGCATCATTGATGAAATGAAACGCCGCCAGGATGCTGCCGATGAGCGCACAAAGGCTGCTGAACGTGAAAAAAAGAAGAACGCAGGCGCAAATAAACACAACTAACACAAAAGCCGTGAATTGATCAAACTTGATCGACTCACGGCTTCGTTATTTTTTCTTTTCTGATTCATCCGAATTGACTACTTCAGATTATCCGATCGACTTTTTACTCAGCATCCGGCTTCTCAGACTCAACGATTGCGCTCTTCTGCATCGGGATACGGCAGTTCTTGTTGTTTCCGAACTCTACGATTACCGTATCGTCTGTGATGTCGATAACAGTTCCGTAGAAACCAGAGGTAGTCAGAACGATATCGCCAACTTCAAGTGCTGCAAGCATCTGAGACTGCTTCTTCTGCTCCTTCTTCTGAGGACGGATTGCAACAAAGTACATAACACCGATGATGATTACCATATAACCAACGATCATAATCAGGCTGGCTGCTCCGCCAGTACCAGTTGTACCATCTACATTTGTCGCGCATCCTGTCATAGAAAACAGTGCGGTCATCACTGCTGCAGCTGCTACTAACTTCTTCTTCATAGTTTCCTCTCTTTTCCGCTGCATGTGCAGCTCATCTTAATTTCGTATTCGAATCTAAAGCAATTCTAAGGCAATGCCCTCCGACAAACTTTAGTCCTGCGGACCAGCGGCCATAGATTCGAGCATATTCTTTTTATACTCCGCAAAGCATCCATTGTCAATGCTTTCGCGAATTTCAGTCATTAAATTATTATAAAAATACAGATTGTGGAGAACGCACAAACGCATGCCAAGCATCTCCTTTGCCTTTAACAGATGACGAATATACGCTCTGCTGTATGCACGGCACGCCGGGCACTGACAGCCTTCCTCAATCGGTCTTGCGTCAAGCTCATAGCGCGCATTAAATAGATTGAGCTTGCCATGCTTGGTATAAACATGGCCGTGGCGTCCATTTCGGCTCGGATATACGCAGTCAAAGAAATCGATTCCGCGATCAACACCCTCAAGGATATTTGCCGGAGTACCAACACCCATCAAATAAGTCGGCTTATTCTTTGGCAGATACGGTACGACCTCGTCTAAGATACGATACATCTCCTCGTGACTCTCGCCAACTGCCAGTCCACCAACTGCGTAGCCATCCAAATCCATCTCGCTGATTCGCTTTGCATGTTCGATACGAATATCCTCATAGACACCGCCCTGATTGATACCAAACAGAAGCTGATGCGGATTTACCGTATCCTCAAGGGCATTTAAACGCGCCATCTCCGTCTTACAGCGTGCCAGCCATCTTGTGGTGCGGTCAACGCTGTTTTGGATGTAGCTGCGGTCTGCCACAGAGGATGGGCACTCATCGAATGCCATCGCAATCGTGGAACCAAGGTTTGACTGAATCTGCATACTCTCCTCCGGACCCATAAAGATACGATGTCCGTCGATATGAGACTGGAAGTATACGCCCTCTTCCTTAATTTTTCTCATTCCGGCGAGGGAAAATACCTGAAAACCGCCGGAATCGGTTAAGATCGGGCGATCCCAGTTCATAAACTTGTGCAGGCCACCAAACTGCTTAATCAGCTTATCGCCTGTCCTTACGTGCAGATGATACGTATTGGACAGCTCAACCTGCGTATGAATCTCCTTGAGATCCATTGTTGATACCGCACCCTTAATTGCGGCAACGGTACCAACATTCATAAATACAGGGGTCTGAATCTCTCCGTGAACGGTAGAGACACGCGCTCTTTTGGCGCGCCCCTCTGTTTTTAAAATCTCATATTCCATTCTTACTCTACCTTATTATTTGGAAGCCTTCTTTGCCTTGCGCTTATCAAGAGCATTCTTTAAATCATACCACAGGCAACCGGCGATGCATACAGAAGAGTAGCATCCACAGATAACACCTACGATCAGCGGCAGTGCAAACTCCTTGATGGAGGTTACGCCGAGGATGTAAAGAACAACCACCATAATTAATGTGGTCAAAGAAGTGTTAATGCTTCGGGAAAGTGTCTGTGTAACCGAAACATTGACAACCTCTGCCAGATTCTTATTGCTGTGCAAATTCTCACGGATACGGTCAAATACAACGATGGTTGCATTGATTGAATATCCGACAAGTGTCAGCATACAAGCAATGAAGGTATTGCCTACGGTCCAACGAAGCACTGCATAGAATGCCAACAGAACAAGTACATCATGAATCAGCGGAAGTACAGAGCTTACACCAAAGCTAAACTCCTTGAAACGGATCCATACATAAACCAGCATGAAGATCGCTGCGATGATGACTGACAAGATTGCAGACTGCTTCATCTCGCTGCTGACAGCGGCACTGATGTTTTCGGTCTGGATCGTGCTCTCATCGACGCCAAAGGTTTCAGACAGCTTGCTATAAAGTGCTTCTCTCTCATCTACAGTAAGGGTTCTTGTCTTGATGATAACCTCGTTGCTTCCAGTTACCGGAGTCATCTGGATATCATTGTCTCCCGTTACCTCGCTTACAACCGGCTGTACATCGCTCTCAAGCTTCTCAATGCTATAATTTTCGTTAAAAGTTACGCTAGTAGACGCACCACCGATGAAGTCAAGGCTGTAGTTAAAGATATGTCCCTTTACGCCGCTGACTACCATTGCGATGATACCGATTGCAATGACAATACCAGATGCCGAGTAGCAGATCTTTCTTCTTCCAATGAAGTTGATGGTCTTCTTGTAAACGGTCTTACCATAAAGCTTTTCATTCTGTAAACCGATTGCATAAAAGCTCTTTAAGATGTTCTTTGTGATAACCAGTGCAGTAAACATAGATACGACGATACCAAGTGCTAAGGTCTGTGCAAAGCCCTTTACAGTACCGGATCCGATGAAATACAGAACACCAGCTGCGATCAAAGTAGTTACATTTCCGTCGATGATTGCGGAGAATGCCTTGGAGAATCCGGCATCAATGGCGGTGCGGACACTCTTTCCTGCGCCGATCTCCTCACGGATACGGGCGAAAATAATACAGTTTGCATCTACGGCCATACCAATGCCGAGGATGATACCGGCGATACCCGGAAGTGTCAGCGTAATTTCTTCATTAAATGCGCTAAGCAGTACAATTACAAGTGCGGTGTACATAACAAGCGCGATGGATGCTGCCAAACCTGGAATGCGGTAGTAAATAATCATGAATGCGAAAACTAAGATCAGACCGATTACACCTGCTAAAAGGCTGGTTCTTACGGCATCCTGTCCAAGCTTTGCACCGACTACCTGTGAACGCATCTCCTGTAACTCAACCGGAAGTGCTCCGATACGGATGTTGGATGCGAGTGTCTGTGCTGCTTCTAAGCTTCCCATACCAGTAATGGAGCAGGTATCGGATGCGATATGCTCATTTACGGTTGGCGCACTTAACACCTCATCATTGTACATGATGTAAATTCTGCCCTTTGTCGGAGCCAGCTCCTCGGTTGCCTTTGAAAATGCCTCAACACCGTCAGAGGTCAGCGTCAGATTTACAACATACTCTCTTGCATTTGTTGTAGAGTTGCTTGTTGCACCTGCACCAGCCTGTGCGTCCTTGATCTGGTTTCCGTCCATGACCTTGGTTCCTTCCGGATCACTTGAATCGGTACAGAAAATCAAAGTACCCGGTTTTCCAAGTTCCTGAAGAACCTCGTTTGCGTCGGTTGCTCCCGGAATGTCAACGGTAATGCGGTCGCTTCCCTCAAAATAAACCTGTGCCTCAGTTGAATAGTCCTGAACACGCTGCTCTAGCTTTGCCTTTGTGTCGGACATGTCCTGACTGTCGACATCGCCCACTGCTTCGTAGGTGATGCTGACACCGCCTCTAAGGTCAAGGCCAAGGCTGATATCATTCAAACTTCCTGAATGATCGCTTCCAAGACCGCAGACGGCTGTGTATACGACAAATGCAATGACTGCCAGAAGCACAACCAGGCGGATAATCCCTTTTTTCTTGCTCATCCTTCTATCTCCTTCTCTATCCAGAGACCAATTTGATAAATCAGTCTCCTTTTTTCATACAGATCAGTGATCCGTACTCATTCGTGTCAGAGCTACCACGATCTGCCAATTCATCTGCAGACTGCGGTATTTTGTCTGCTATGCATTAGCATACGTGAGAGATTTCGCCGGAGACATCGGTAGATGCTCCTGTTTCTTCTTCCATATCGGCAAGTGCGGCCTTGATCATGATCGCACACTCGATACGCTTTTGCTGCATTTTACAGCCAATCTCATAGGAACCGGTGATGGAACCTGTGAAATTGTACGCATTTGCGTTGCAGCCGCCGCTGCAGTAATACTTGGCGAAACAGTTCTGACAGGCTGGCTTTGCATAGACATTGCACTGCTTGAACTCATCGCACACATCCGGCTTTACAATGCCATCGTAGACATTTCCAAGTAAGAACTCTTCCTGTCCAACGAACTGATGGCACGGATAGAAATCACCCCACGGGGTAACTGCCAGATACTCGGTACCTGAACCGCATCCTGACAGACGCTTCGCCACACATGGGCTCTGTGTCAAATCAATATTAAAATGGAAGAAATTGAATCCCTTTCCAGCCTTGCGGTACTCTAAGTAGGCATCAGCAAGCGTATCGTACTCCTCAAGGATACGCGGCAGATCCTCCTCACGGATTGCATAATCCTCTTCCGGTGCTGCGACAACCGGCTCCATGGACATCTGCTTGAAGCCAAGATCCGCATAGTGAAGCACGTCCTTTGCAAAGTCAAGGTTGTTTCTGGTGAAGGTTCCTCTTACATAATAGTTGGTCTGATGACGGCTTTCTGCAAATTTCTGGAACTTCGGAACGATTAAATCATAGCTTCCCTTTCCATTGCGGAACGGACGCATCTTATCGTTTACTTCCTTTCTTCCATCCAGGCTGAGAACGACGTTGCTCATCTCCTTATTGCAAAATTCCATTACCTCATCGTTTAATAAAACACCGTTGGTAGTCAGTGTAAAACGAAACAGCTTGTTATGCTCTTTCTCAAGCGATCTTCCGTACTTTACAAGCTCCTTTACGACATTCCAATTCATCAGTGGCTCGCCGCCAAAGAAGTCAACCTCCAGATTTCTGCGGTTGCCAGAATTGGCTACCAAGAAGTCAAGTGCCTTCTTACCGACCTCAAGACTCATAAGTGCACGACGGCCGTGGTACTCGCCCTCCTCTGCAAAGCAGTATTTGCAAGCGAGATTGCAGTCATGCGCAATATGCAGACACAGCGCCTTTACTACCGTCTTTCTCTTCTTGAAATCCGTCATGTATTTCTGATAAATATCTTCTGTATACAGCATTCCCTCGTTCTTCAGACGAGTGATCTCCGCATATGCGGCCTCAAGTTCTTCTCTTGGGTAGCTGTCAAGTGCGGAAAATACCGCCTCTTTGTCTTCCTGCTTTTCATAGACAGGAATCATGTCATATACCACGTCGTCTACTACATGCACTGCGCCGGAATTGACATCCATTACAATGTTGTAGCCATGGCTCTTATATTGATGTATCACTTGTTGCTGACCATGCCTTTCATTTTTATTGACAGAACAGTACGCTTATCGCTATGTACTGTTTTATTTTCGGTTCATGTTTGATTTGTTCATCTTTGGATTTTCTACAGAAAAAGTTGCACACAATGGAAAACCGAGGAGTTTCCTCCCCGGCTTTCCATCAACCAAGTCCAGAAAATTACTTGTTGTTTTCGCAGCTCTGATTTCCTACGGTACAGGAAGTCTTACATGCGGACTGGCAAGAAGTCTGGCACTCGCCACAACCACCCTTTGCCATGGTGTTCTGCAGAGTCTTGCTTGTTAAAGTCTTAGTTTCCTTCATATCCTTCATCCTCCTAACTCAGATATCTGATAATTCACAGTGAAGTATAGCATAAAAGTGAAGAAACTGCAAGTAAAAACTACGCCTCTTCCACTTGTTCTATTGCTTCCTTATTTTTACTGTCGATGTATGCCCAGATTTCTTCGCGGCCCTGCTTAGTTTCCGCGGAAAACGGGATCAAAACCTCGCCGGACTTCATGCCGAGCGTGGTGCGGATTTCTTTTACTCGGGCTGCTAACTGGCTTCTTTTGATCTTATCAAGCTTTGTTGCAATGACAACTGGGGAGAAACCAGAGTCCACCATCCAATCAAACATCTGGCAGTCATTTGCGGACGGCTTGTGACGGATATCGACTAATAAGAAAACGCCCTTAAGCGGCTTTGAGGTGTGCAGATAGCGCTCGATCATCTTACCCCACTTTTCCTTCGTTTCCATGGAAACCTTTGCAAAGCCATAGCCCGGCAGATCAACAAAGTAGACACTTTTTTCTTGTGCGTAGGAAGCGTCAAGTCCCTGTGCCTCGATCTCCTTCTGGGATTTCTCGCGGTAGTCTACCTTATAATAGTTGATGGTCTGTGTCTTTCCTGGCTCTGCGGATGTACGCGCATAGGCCTTTCGGTTGATCAGACCGTTGATCAGAGAGGATTTTCCGACGTTTGATTTTCCTGCAAATGCAAACTCGGAAAATGCATTCTCTGGAAGTGTACTCGTAATACCGCATACGGTTTCCAGATTTACTGATTTGATAATCATGCTTCAAATACCTCCTTTACGACCTCGCGCATATGCGTCACAAAGCGCACGCACAGCCCTTCGGTTACTTCACCTGTCAGCTCCTCATAGTCAGCACGGTTGTCCGCTGGGACAAATACAAGCTTGACACCGGCTGCCTTTGCTGCAAGAAGCTTTTCCTTTAAGCCGCCGATTGCAAGCACACGACCACGGAGGGTAATCTCTCCAGTCATTGCCACATCTGGGCGCACGGCGCGGTTTAATACGGCGGAGAGAATTGCGATTGCCATCGTGATTCCGGCACTTGGGCCATCTTTTGGCACAGCGCCCTCTGGAATATGGATGTGAATGTCATGCTGTTCAAACCAGCTATACTCCACGCCATACTCACCTGCCACACTTTGTACGCAGCTAAGCGCCGCCTGTGCAGACTCTTTCATAACATCGCCAAGCTTTCCGGTGAGCTTCATCGCACCCTTGCCCGGTGTCACATTAACCTCAACCTCGAGTGTCACACCGCCAACACTTGTCCATGCTAGTCCACGGACAAGTCCTGGCTCGCCCTTTGCCGCGATCTCTTCCTTATGGAAACGCTCTCTGCCAAGATAATCGGACAGATTATCCGCAGTAACTTCGATATGATCTTTGTTTTCCTCTAAATATTCGAGTGCGGCCTTGCGGCAAAGAATCGCAAGCTGACGCTCCAAATTTCGAACACCAGCCTCTCTTGTGTAGCCACTGATGACCTTTTCAAGTGCCTCTTTTGTTACACAAAGAAATCCTTCTGGCAGTGCAGCTTCTTTGATCTGCTTTGGAAGCAAAAAACGCTCTGCAATCTGGTACTTTTCTTTTTCGGTGTAACTGCTGACCTCGATGACCTCCATACGATCCAAAAGTGGCTGTGGAATCGTCTGCAAGGTATTTGCTGTTGCAACAAACAGCACATCAGACAGATCAAGTGGCACTTCCAGATAGTGATCGGTAAATGTCGCGTTCTGCTCTGGATCGAGTACCTCGAGCATTGCAGAGGACACATCACCATGCAGGCTGTCGCTTCCCATCTTATCGAGCTCATCAAGAAGCATCAGCGGATTGATCACGCCAGCTTTTTTGATTGCCTGTGCAATGCGACCCGGCATCGCTGCGACGTAGGTTCGTCTGTGGCCGCGAATCTCCGCCTCATCGTGCACACCGCCAAGGCTAATGCGCACATAGTTGCGGTTCAGTGCCGATGCGATGGAGCGCGCAATAGAAGTCTTTCCAGTTCCAGGTGGGCCGACCAGACAGAGGATGCGTCCACCCTTTCGTGCCTCATCAGGCGCATTCATCTGCAATTGTCTTACAGCAAGGAACTCTAAGACCTGCTCCTTTACCTTCTCGAGGCCATAGTGATCCTTGTCAAGTTCTTCCCGTGCGGCGCGGATGGAGATATGCTCCTCGGTGCGCTCCTCCCACGGCATTTCTAACAAAGTCTCAATATAATTTTGGCTGACCTTGCTCTCTGGGCCATCCATCGGGTTGCTGCGAAGGCGCTTGATTTCTTTTTCGATCTGCTTTTTGACCTCATCCGGTGCTTTCAGTTCACTAAGCTGCTTCTCATAGCGGTCTGCAGCAGACTCTGCACCTTCGCCAAGCTCTTTGCGGATCAGGCGCATCTGCTCACGCAATATGTAATCGCGCTGCTGCTTGTCAAGTGCAGTCTTGACCTTGCCCTGATACTCCATGCGAAAGCGCTCAACTAATGTCTCGTTATTCAGCCACTCCAAAAGGAACTCGTAGCGGTCATCTTCATTTGGATATACCGCTAAGTACTTCTGACGATCTTGCTGCTTCATTGGCACATTGCATGCAATAAGTGCACAAAAACTGTCCAGATCCATATGCTGAAGCAATAAATTGGCTAACTCTCGGCTTGCCTTTGGCTGAACATGGCAGTATTGCTCAATCAAATCTTTGAGAACACGAATCTTTGCCTCGTCCTCAAGCTCTTTTTGCTGTTCTCTAAGCTCGCGCTTTTTGGCTGCTTCTTGTGCATCATCCGTTCCTGCATCGTCTGCATTTTCACTGTCGCTGCTCTGATCTTCAAACACATCATCCGCCTGAAAGACAGTGACCCTTGCGATCAAATTCGGCACATACTCCTCGATTGCCTCGAGTCTTGCCGACTGCAGACCTGTAACCAGCACACGGAAGCCATTGTCCGGCCCCTTAATGATCTGCTTTACCTGAGCAATAACGCCATACTGTTCTAGCTGCTCCTGCCCCGGATTTTCCACACTCGGATCCTTCTGTGCAACTAAAAATACGTTCTGGTTCGTCTTCTGTGCATTGGTCGCCGCTGCAATCGACATCGGTCTGCTCATATCCAGATAAATTCGCATGCGGGGAAGTACCGTGATTCCCCTCAGCGCGATTGTAATCAATGTATTTTGTATTTCAGACACTTTTCTTCTCCCTTATAATAGTACAATTCAGTACAGTTTACGGGATTCCTTCACAAAACAAAAGGGGGGAGACTGTCAGGCAGTCTCCCCGGATTTATTCAGGAATCTGCGGGCTCTCTCTTCCCGCTTTACAACCTCAATATCGCGGTGCACGATCTGCGGCTTTTCGGTTCCCTCTACGGTCTTCTCCGTAATGATACATTCTCCCGCTGTATCATCCGAAGGCAGCTCATACATGGTATCCATCATAACAGACTCAAGAATTGCGCGTAATCCTCTCGCGCCAGTCTTTCGCTCCTGTGCCTTTCTGGCTACTGCCTTCACTGCATCTTCTGTAAAGGTAAGTTTTATGCCGTCAATATCGAACAATTTCGTGTACTGCTTTGTAATCGCATTTTTCGGCTCGGTAAGAATCTTTACCAGTGCGGCCTCATCGAGCTGCTCAAGCGATACCATAACCGGAAGACGTCCGATAAACTCTGGAATCAGTCCAAATTTCACCAAATCTTCTGGAAGCACCTGTGCAAACAGTTCGCCAATGCTGCGCTCGTCCTTGCCGATAATCTCGGCACCAAAACCGATCGAACCACTTCCTAGACGACTCTCTACGATCTTCTCAAGTCCGTCAAATGCACCTCCACAGATGAACAAAATGTTCGTCGTGTCAATCTGCAAAAGCTCCTGATGCGGATGCTTTCTTCCACCCTGTGGCGGAACGCTAGCCACGGTTCCCTCTAAGATCTTCAACAATGCCTGCTGTACACCCTCGCCGGAAACATCTCTGGTGATTGAAACATTCTCGGATTTTTTGGTGATCTTATCAATCTCATCAATATAGATGATACCGTACTCTGCGCGCTCGATATTATAATCGGCTGCCTGAATCAACTTTAACAGGATGTTCTCAACATCTTCGCCCACATAACCGGCCTCTGTCAGGGAAGTTGCATCTGCAATTGCAAATGGAACATTGAGCAGTTTTGCCAATGACTGTGCCATATAGGTCTTTCCAGAACCGGTCGGACCAAGCATCAGGATGTTGCTCTTTTGAATCTCAACGTCGTTGCCCTCTTCAATGTGGGTAATGCGCTTATAATGGTTGTACACGGCTACTGCCAATGCTTTCTTCGCCTCATCCTGACCAACTACATACTGGTTAAGATGCTCCATGATCTGCTTTGGCTTTAACAGGTTAATGTCACCCGGGCGATAGCCGCCTGCTTCTTCCTCGCCATTCTCCTCTTCCTGGAGAATCTCGTAGCAAATCTCGGTACACTCATCGCAGATATAACTTCCATTTAATCCTGCAATCAGCTTGCGCACCTGTCTCTGCGGCTTTCCACAGAAAGAGCAGCGTAAATCCTCTGATCTTGTTGCCATAGTCAATCCCCTTTAATTAATCATCAATGATTCGTGATAATCTCATCAATCAGGCCGTATGCCTTTGCTTCCTCTGCAGTCATCCAGTTATCTCTCTCGGTATCAGCCTCGACCTTTTCAACCGGCTGACCTGTATGCTCTGCCATGAGTCTGTTCATGCGTGCCTTTGTCTTCAGAATATGTTCAGCAACGATCTTCATATCGGTTGCCTGACCCTGGGAACCACCGGATGGCTGATGGATCATGATCTCCGCATTTGGAAGCGCATAACGCTTGCCCTTGGTTCCTCCTGATAAAAGGAATGCGCCCATGCTGGCAGCCATACCGATGCAGATTGTAGAAACATCACACTTGATGTACTTCATCGTATCGTAAATTGCCATACCGTCGCTGATGGAACCGCCCGGGCTGTTGATGTAAAAGCTGATATCCTTGTTTGGATCCTCAGACTCCAAAAACAAAAGCTGTGCCACGATCAGATTCGCAGTCACATTATTTACTTCCTCGCCAAGGAAAATGATTCTTTCCTTGAGCAGGCGGGAATAGATGTCATAGGAACGCTCGCCACGGTTTGTCTGCTCCACAACATAAGGTACTAATGCCATATATGTCACCATATCCTTTCCAAAAGACAGCGGCTTTTTCGCCGCTGCCTCTCTTACTTACTTTATTATTTTAAATAGACTTATTTTGCGCTGTCTACGATCAGATCAACTGCCTTCTGTACAGCTAAATCATCCTTTAAGCTATCCTTACCAGCCTCGCCAAGGTACTCCTTAACCTTGTCAAGCTCCATCTTGTAAGCATCTGCCATCTTCTGCATCTCAGCCTCAACCTCTTCATCAGAAACCTCGATGTTCTCAGCCTTAGCAACAGCCTCCAGAACCAGACGATTCTTGATGCGCTTCTCAGCCTGTGGCTTCATCTGATCAACAAGAGCCTCTCTTGTCAGACCGGTGTACTGAAGATACTGATCAACAGTCATACCCTGCATCTGAAGTCTCTGTGCGAAATCGTTTGCCATGTTGCGTGCCTGAGAGGTGATCATAGCGTCTGCGATCTCCATGGATGCATTCTCAACAGCCTTGTCTACTAAAGCGTTCTGCTTTGCAGTCTTTGCTTCCTTCTCCTTGCGCTCTAAAGCCTTAGCCTTCAGATCAGCCTTGTACTCATCAAGAGTCTCGAAATCGGAAACCTCGCTTGCGAACTCGTCATCAAGCTCTGGCAGCTCCTTCGCCTTGATTGCCTTAACAGTTACCTTGAAAGTAGCTGGCTTTCCTGCCAGACTAGCCTCATGATACTGCTCTGGGAATGTAACGTTAACCTCAGTCTCCTCGCCAGCATTCTTGCCAACTAACTGCTCCTCGAATGTATCGATGAAGCTGTGAGATCCGATGGTCAGATCATAATCGGTACCCTTGCCGCCTGCAAAAGCCTTACCGTCAACAAATCCCTCATAGTCGATGGTAACGATGTCACCGTCAGCTACCGGACGATCCTCTACAGTTACGGTTCTAGCCTGCTGATTCTGAACCTTCTTCAGTTCTTCCTCAACCTCTTCGTCGGTAACTTCTACCGGCTGTGCCTCATACTCAAGACCCTTATACTCGCCAAGAGTTACTTCCGGCTTAACTGCTACAGTTGCAGTAAAGATGAAGGACTTGCCCTTCTCGATCTGAGTTACATCGATCTCTGGCTGGGAGGTGATTACTAAACCGCTCTCCTTTGCTGCCTCTTCGTAAGCTTCCGGAATAATCTCGTTTGCCGCGTCCTCATAGAAGATACCTGCGCCGTACATCTTTTCGATCATAGCACGAGGTGCCTTGCCCTTGCGGAAACCAGGCAGCTGAATTCTGCCCTTATTCTTGATATATGCTTTCTGCATGGCTGCCTCAAACTGCTCAGCGCTAACTTCGATTGTCAGCTTTGCCATGCTCTTTTCCAGATTTTCTACCTGTACACTCATTACTGGTTCCTCCTAAAAAAACTTTCGTCCTTATCATATGACGCTTGCCACATCTAACTACTATCTATTTTAGTCATATGTCTGCAATATACGATTATACAACACAAGCTTCGAAATTGCAAGAACTAACTGAACAAAAATAAATGCGTAAAATAGTCATAATTTTTGTCCTTACTTTGTCCCCCACTTCATGTTATAATGTCTTCCAGAATTGTTATTAAATTTTTTGGAGGTTATTCTTATGGAGTTTCTCATTTTTCTGGAGGGCATTCGAAATTCATTTTTGAATGCTTTCTTTTTGCTCACCACAAATTTTGGTGGACCAATGCTTTTACTGATCATTCTATGCAGCATGTACTGGTGCTTTAACAAAAAAATGGCCACACATGCGATCACCGCCTTCTTTTTATCTGGTATTGGTTCTCAGACGCTAAAGGTGATTTGCCGCATTGATCGCCCATGGATTCTCGATCCTAAATTTCATGCAGTCGAGAAGGCTCTTCCAAAAGCAACCGGCTACTCTTTTCCAAGTGGTCACTCTCAGACAGCTGCCTCTGTGTGGGGTTCCTTTGCATGGCAAAAGCGTTCAAAAAAATATGCACTTTTGTTCGTACTTTTCATCCTGTTAACCATATTTTCCAGAATGTATTTAGGCTGTCATACACCAAAGGATGTCATTGTAGGCACACTGATTGGTTTAGCCGGTATTGTCGTAACCGAATGGACTGCAAAGCTGTTCTCAAATAAAAATTTTGAGCTTGCTGCTGTTGTTTTGTTCGTGCTTGTTTCCATCGGCTGCTGTGCTTACACAATCTCACTTGTTCAAGCCGGTACCATAACGCAAGCAAACGCAAAGGATACGCTCACAATTGGCGGTGCTGCAATCGGTTTTGCAATCGGCTGTCTGTTTGAACGCCGCTTCATCCAGTTTAAAATTCCAACCTCTTGGAAATCAAAAGCGCTTCGCCTGCTTTTTGGTGTCATTATCTTGGTTTTGATGAAAGGTCTTCTTGGTCTTCTTTGCAAGGGGCTTTTCCTTCGCGTCATTGAATATGCCATTCTTCTCTTCGTGCTAACTGCGGTCTATCCACTTCTCTTTTCAAAAGTTCGCTGGTTGGCAAACTGACATTACTCAATAAAAAATGACTGTCGTTCTTTATTCGGCAGTCATTTTTTGTATCAGTTCGTTTTTTGTCCGTTTTGTATATCAATTTTACACTATACTGACATTTACAGCATTAATTTTCCATGATTCAAAATCATTCCAAATAATCAAGCGGATCAACCGGCTGACCATCCTTTAACAACTCAAAATACAGATTCGGTCCCTCCGTGACATAATACTTTGTTGGCTCTGCCAATCCGCCGAGCACGGTTCCCTTTAACACATAATCGCCCTCTGCCACGGATACGTTATCCAGATTTCCGATGCGTGCCTCGTATTCGTCGCCAAGCTTTAAACAAAGATACGTTCCGATCTCCTCGTTTGCGGAAATCTTTGAGACCACACCGTCTGCCGGGGCAAGAATCGCATCACCGGGATTTGCCTGCACCATAATCGCCGGGCACACCTTGTACTCTTCTAACGTCGGATAATACACAAGCCCGTCCATCGAAAAAGATTGAATCAGTTCTCTTCCTGCAACTGGCCACTGAAGCTTCTTTGTCGCATCGAAATTCAAATTCATCGAGACAAGACTTGTCTGTCCTGCCACCTCTGCCACTTCTTCTGACGGATTGGACTGCGATGCGGTCTGGCCAGCAGCCACATCTGCGGCAAGCTCTGGATTTTCTTCAGACTGCGCAAGCTGCTGCTCACCCACATCGCTTCCCACTGGAAGCTCATGGTTCATCTCCTCGGCTACCTGCTCGCCACTTTGGGATTCATTTGAAGAATTTCCCTGTGCTTTCTCATCGGTCTGTGTTACTGCCTCTGCGCTTCCATTTGGCGTCACATATCGGTCATTCTGTCCATGGTAGAAATTTACTGCCAAAAGTGCAGTCAGCGCCACAACTGTTGTAAGCCCCACGCCAAGCATCTTTTTCCCCGATAAAAACGCGTACCACTTTCTCATGATGATCTCCATTTCTGTACGGTCACAGCCGCACCATGTATATTAGGCAATCAGGAACTTTTTCCTGCTTCCTTTAGTCCTATTCTTGCCAATATTTGTGGGCTTATACCTAGAGATCAGAAAAATCGTTGCCACGGTTTTTTAGATAGAGATCAACATATTATATGTTTTCCTTATTGCGGAAGCATAATAGCCTCTGCTAACTTCTTTGAGGTCTCCTCGTCCTTTAACAGCTTAACAAGCTCAAGTCCAAGGTAAATTGAAGTACCCATACCGCGGCTAGTTGTAATATTTCCATCCGTCACAACTGGAACTGCCTGAAACTCAGCTCCCTTTAGCTGCTCCTCAAAACCCGGATAGCAGGTTGCCTTCTTTCCCTCTAAAATGCCAAGTATGCCAAGCGCACTCGGTGCTGCGCAGATTGCCGCAATACGACCGCCCTTTGCATTGTGAGAAACAAGCAGCTTTCCAAGCTCCTCGCATGCCTTCAAATTCTTTGTTCCAACACCGCCGCCCGGTAAAAATAAGGTGTCTGCTGCATCCACAAAGATATCCTTTAACATGACATCGTTTTTAATGCCAATTCCGTGGGAACCCTGTGTCATTTCCTTATTGTGAATCGAAACCAACTCTACCTCTTCACCTGCTCTTCTAAGAAGGTCAATTACTGCCAATGCCTCCACTTCTTCACAGCCATCTGCCATAAATGCGTAAACCATATTCATTTCCTGCCTTTCTTTGCTGTTCACGGACCGATTGTTTCACGAAAGCAGCTTGACTCGTCTCACTGCTAATCTAGGTTACGATCCGTGAACTATAATCTCTTGTCTCAGTATAAAAAATCTTGATGAATCTGTCAACATGGGATATACTTATTTGGGAAAATCATTGTAACAGAAAGGCATGGTATCACTATGGAAATTGAACGTAAATTTGTCCCAGTAAAGCTTCCCGACAACCTAGACTCCTATCCTCACACACGCATCGAGCAAGGGTATCTTTGTACTGCCCCGGTCGTGCGCGTGCGTAGAGACGGTGATTCCTATTATATGACCTACAAGGGCGCTGGCATGATGGTTCGTGAGGAATATAATCTGCCGCTGACAAAAGAAGCTTATGAGCATCTGATTGCAAAGGCAGACGGCACTGTGATCTCAAAGGTGCGCTACCGCATCCCGATCGGTAATGGTTTGACTGCCGAGCTTGATCTTTTTGATGGTGTACTCGATGGTGTATTGCTCGTGGAAGTTGAGTTTCCTGATGAAGCAGCTGCAAACAACTTTACACCGCCAGAGTGGTTTGGCGAAGATGTGACGCTTGACCCTCGTTATCATAACAGCAACATGTCAAAGGGCATTCGACCGTAATGAAAAAGGGGCTGTAATTTCTCACAGTCCCTTTTTTATGCGTTTCTCATTTTCAAAACTCCTAGGCTTCTTTTACTTCGCACTCATGGAAATAATGATCAAGAATCCACGTATACTCCCTTCCTTCTCTTGCATACCGGTCTGCACCATACTGACTCATGCCATAACCGTGCCCAATTCCCTTTGCGATCACGCGAATCGTATCGGCATAATCTTCGAATCGAAACCAAAGAGATGGAACGCCAAGCGACAATGCGACTTCCTCTGCCGAAAAGGTAAGCCCTGCTACCTCTACAGCCAGCACATACCCTTGTGCATCAAGTGTCAGCGCCACATCTGCTGCATTTACTGGTGCTAAAAGCTGCCTATTCTCATCAATCTGATTCAGCCGTCCGGCAAATTCTTCTTTTGAATATTGTTTTACCGTCTGATAACCAGGTGCCTCAGCATCGTACACACAATCCACACCAACTAGATACGGACAGTCTCCTGTCTGATCGGAGCGCGTCATCCCTGCGCTAATTTTATGAAATAGCGGTGCTGCCAGCCCATCGCCATAAAAAAGACACTGCCCAGTCGTTTCCATCACTGCTGCATATAGTTTTTCATAATACAAATATTCATCCTCTCCCCAGATAGATTTCATCTGTGTAAGCGTCATTGCATGGATCACAAGCGCACTCTCTGAGACAGAAGCTTCTGTTCCCATGGCGCGATACAGCCATGTCCTTGCTAAAATCACCTGTGCCTTTAATGTTTCCTGCTCCATCGCCGGGTCAATCTCCTGCGCCAACACGCCGACTAGATATTGCTCAGCAGGCACGGACTCTCCATTTTCTAAAATTACACTTCTTGTATCTTCTATCTCATATGGGCTTAATCCAGTGTCAAGAAATAAGATTGCCATTGTATACGGAAACAGCAGTGCCGCTAGAAATAGTAAAAATAATGTCACGATCTTTCCCTTCATGTTGGCACCACCTTTCTCGATAAACTCTACTTACCCCATCTATTCCCATCTATTCTATTCAGAAAAAAACACAAATATGACAGTGCTTTAAAAGAACACAAAAAAATAGAATCAAATACGCGTTTTTCTCTCGCATTTCATGGCAAATTTGTGTTGCAACCTATTTATTAAGATGTTATAATATTTCTGATAATGTTCTGCAGAAGGCAGGACGAACAGATAGGAGGAAGCCAAATGACTTGGTGGCAAATTTTGCTAATTATTCTTGCCGTAATTCTTGTGCTTTTGGTTGTGCTTTACTTTGTAGGCTCCAAAATGCAGAGAAAACAGGCCGCTTCTCAAGAGCAGATGGAGGCGATGAAACAAACGCTATCCATGTTGATTATCGACAAAAAGAAAATGAAACTTAAGGATGCAAATCTTCCGGATATGGTTTTGCAGCAGACTCCAAAGTACATGCGCCGCATGAAGATGCCTTTCGTAAAAGCAAAGGTTGGTCCTAGAATCATGACTCTGATTGCCGATCCAAAGGTGTATGAGATCCTTCCGGTAAAGAAGGAAGTAAAGGCTGTCATTAGCGGTATTTACATCACGGAGCTTAAGAGTGTCCGCGGTGGAGCAATCCCAGCACCGCCGAAAAAGAAAGGTTTCTTTGCACGTTTTAAGAAAGATAAGACTGACAGCGCAGCAAAGAATAACACTTCTGGAAAAGCCGATACAGCTGATTCAAAGGGAAAGAAAAAGAAATAAAAAAAGTTCAAAAAAAAGACGTGTATCGCATTTGATACACGTCTTTTCTCTTTCAAATTATAAACTCTTACTTATGATTTTATGGCCGAACTTACTCACAACCCGGATAGAAGCCTGGAACTCGCGCTATTAAAAAATCAGCGAACCATCCTTCATCACAAGGGTCACAGTACATACGTCCCAGAAATCCCTGATGTAGCAAGCCTCCACAATGTGGGCAAACATAATGCCATACACTTCCCTCTACCAAAATCCCATCACGAGTTTCCTGAAAATGTGTCGCATTGCCTTTTAATTTGTCTGTGGGCGAATCTGAACCAGAATTTCACTGTCGCTAATATGCTGGTTGTTGATCTCAAGCAGATACTTCAACTTCAGTTCCAAAAAGTCATCCTGTTCATCCAGACAGATGCCCGTCGTGTAAATTCCCATTTCCATCTGCCCGTAAGGGGTCTCATAGATGCTGACGAGTTTGCTTTCCTTCTCGAAATTCATCTGCGCATTGATCAGACCTTTTTTGTTAACGGATACATGTTCCTCTGTAATCTGAATGGAATTTTTTACAATCAAGTTGGTATCATCGCCAATCTCATCATAAAAAAGATAACGCTTTCCGTCTTTTTCATAATACTTTCCGGTCGTTGTCACTTCGATTGTATCATCTCCGTCTGGTGTCATCTGAAGTCCTCGCACCGTTACAAGTACGTCTTTTGTCATGCTTCTTCACTTGCCTTTCTATATTTCGCTGCACGCATTGCGCCAATGCAACTCTTACTACACTTTAATTAAATTCCAATTAAACTTCAATTAGAAGTCAATTAGCGCTCAAATGCAAGGTCAATCAACTTCTGGACAAGCTCCTTTTTCGGGATACCCTGTGCTTCCCAAAGCATCGGATACATGCTGATGGCAGTAAAGCCCGGAAGGGTATTGATCTCGTTAAATACAACACCACTCTCGGTTAAAAAGAAATCGACTCTGGAAAGGCCTCTTCCGTCAAGTGCCATAAAGATCTTTACCGCATCCTCACGAATCTGCTCACGCATCTCAGACGGCATCGGCGGATCAACCAGTGTCTTGGACTCGGAATTGTAATACTTTGCATCAAAATCGTAAAACTCATCGGCGGAAAGAATTTCTCCGACGCCAGAAGCCTTTACATCCAAATTTCCAAGGACGGCACACTCTACCTCACGACCGATAATGGTCTCCTCTACAAGAATCTTTCTGTCGTTGTCAGCGGCCTCAATCAGCGCTTTCTTGAGCTGCTCTCTATTTGCTGCCTTACTAACACCCTTAGAGGAGCCTGCTCTTGACGGCTTAACAAATACTGGATAGTCTAACTTACTCTCTACTCTTGCAACCACATCATCCATCTGCGGCAGCTCTTCCTTGTAAACCGGAACATACTTTGCCTGACGGATGCCAAGTGCGTCGACAATCACCTTTGTGTACAGCTTATCCATACCGGCAGCCGATGCGAAAATACCGCAGCCAACAAACGGAATACCAGACAGCTTAAATAAGCCTTGAACGGTTCCATCCTCTCCGTACAGACCGTGAAGTACCGGGAAGATTACATCCAGATGAACAAACTCTGCCTTTCCATCCTCGCTCATGCGATAAAGTCCCTTCTTTGTTGCATCTGGAGACAGCACGATGCTGGTCTTTGATTCTTTCCAAGAGCCATCCTGAACCGCTGCTAAATTTGCTGCCTCTACCCAATGACCTTTTTTTGTGATTCCTACCAAAATGATGTTGTAACGCTGTGCATCAATGCACTGAATAATATTGGATGCGGACATACATGAAATCTCATGCTCAGAGGACTGTCCTCCGAAAATAACCGCCAGATTCTGCTTGCTCATAATTTTTCCCTTTCTTTGCCATCCCAAGCTGCAAATGCTGCTATGCGACGATCCTTACTCTATATACTATTGCCTATTGCTCTGTTTCGCAATGTTTGCCTTTGTTATCATAACACATTTTCTCAAATATGCAAGTATCTTGCTGTTGCTGATTGTTAATTACTGTTCACGGGCAGGTTATTTTACGAAAGCGGTTCGACGATTGTTTTGTCGGCCTCTCTTTTCCGCAGGCACCTGTTACGTTATTTATTATCTTACATTGCTTTGAAAATCCTGCTACAACGTTCGGCCTCGTAAAAGCAACTCGTCTCACCGCTTATCCAGATTACGACCCGTGAACTACAGCCTTACTCATCCTTCTTGTGATGTTCCTTATAATATTTGTCCGGATGCAGGTATACATCCTCAAAGAAGTCCTTCTTTTCCTCGTATAGTGCATTCAGCCAGTCGACCGCCGCTGCACGGCCTGCATCATCAAAAGAAAAGCGTTCTTTAATAAAAAGTTCTGGCTTTGTGTGATCCACAGAAAATGGACCCGGACAGGCGGCTGCCTCAAGAAGCGTTATTTTCTCTTCCTTCGGTGCCTCCTCTGCCGCTGCGTTCGCATCCGAGGACTCGCCTTCTTTCGTAGCCTCTGGCGATAGGATACGTGTTTCTTCTATTTTATATATGCTGTAGCGCATTCCTCGATCCGACCCAGTAAAACGGCTTTTCTTTAAAAAGGGAATGGACAGCAGGGTATCATGTTCAATCATTTTTTTCTCCACTCGTTGTTGTTTCTTCCTCTTCCATGGTGTATGGAATTTCTACCTGAACGCCATCGAAATTGTTGACCAGACGACCATTTTCCTCAAGACGGAACGCCCAGTTGACGATCACACTGTCTTTTTCTCCTGCGCTTTCTTTCTCCTCAAATGAGTTATCATCCATTGATTTTTTTGACACCATCATAAGCTTCGCATAAACGCTTGTGTCAGCAGTCAACGCTTCTTTATCACGGAAGGTATAAGAAAGAATATCTCCATTGATATCGGTCATGTCCATATCATTGTATGCAGCAGATAAAATTGCCGCATCCTTTCCAGCACGACAGTTTAATTCAATGTCGCGCACGGCAAATTTTTTGTTGAACGTTACTAGCTCATCGCCCTGTGTTGCACACATGGCAAATGACAACGAAACGGTCCACTCTTTCGGCGTATCTGTGATCGTATCTGTCGATACTGCACTTAGATACGGGCAGACATAGTAGGTTGTTGTGCGGCCACCCCATGCCTGATATTTTGTCACACAGACAGAACCGTTCCAAAACATGGTTCCTGTGGAGGCATCCGCCTTGTCTGCTTCGAGCTGGCGGCGGATCTCTGCCAGTCCTGTCTCATTTGCGGATGCCTGATCTCCTGCTGCATCTAACGTAATCAAAACCGTCTTTTCATAGTGATGCACACTCATCACAATTGATAACACCATCACAACAAAAAGTGCTGCGATCACAGTCGCGAATACGGCTGTCTTTTTTCTTGGCATGTCTTGTCTTCTCCTTTCTAGCGCAGTCGCTTGTGATACTCCCACGCGCGTTCTTGCGAACGGGCGGGGCTTCTTGAGACA
>DAVZID010000053.1:0-26229 GCA_052273485.1 Lachnospiraceae bacterium | reverse complement strand
GTTTTACTACCATGCTGTCAAACTGTCAATCGAATCCACCCATGCCTGCATTTCAATCCGTTCTTCCTGCCATTATTTAATTAATTTGGTATCTGTTAAATTTCTGGGTAGTACTGCATATAATGATATGAATTACATAAAATGGGTTGAAATCAGATGAATTTAAATCTTACAAAAATGCAGGGAACCGGAAACGATTATATCTTTGCAAATTTGCTTGACGTAGGCGACTCTGAAATATTTGATGAGATGAATTGGAGCCAGATGGCAATCCGTCTTAGTGATCGCCATTTCGGAATAGGTTCTGATGGCTTGATTTTCATTTGTCCATCCGATATCGCGGATTGTCGTATGCGTATGTTTAATGCAGACGGCTCAGAGGGGGCTATGTGTGGAAATGGAATGCGCTGTCTGGGAAAATATGTGTATGAGCGGAGTCTAATAAAGAAAACTGTAATTTGTGTGGAAACAATGGCAGGAATACGAACGCTCTATCTTGATATTGAAAACGAGAATCATGTTCGATTCGTTTCTGTAGATATGGGGATTCCTATTATTTTGCCAACTATTGAAATCAATTCATTTTTGCTGACACCGGTTTCAATCGGAAATCCTCATGTTGTTTACTTTGTGCCAAATCAGCCGTCTGAGTATCCAGTTGAAAAATGGGGACCGTTTTTAGAGTGTCATCCACGATTAAAGGAACGTAGCAATGTTGAGTTTGTTCAAGTTGTTTCACAAGATCGTCTTCGTCTTCGCATTTGGGAACGTGGTTCTGGTGAAACACTCTCTTGTGGAACTGGTGCCTGTGCAGCGGTGGTTTGTGCTATACAGCAAAAGGGGTTGGAAAATAAGGTTTTGGCAGAGGTGCCAGGTGGGACGCTAACTATTCGTTGGAACGGGAATAGAGAAGCCGTTTTTTTAAGCGGCCCAGCGGAATTTGTATTTGATGTTACAGTGCATATGTAACGTGTTGTTTTATGAATGAGTGTCCTGTGAACTGCAATATTAGGTTGCAGAGGCGCTTTGTATGTGTTAAGATAAGGCAGATGTGAAAATATCGTACAGGAGGAATTGACACAAATGCTTACTTTAAAAAATACATCTGTTATGAATTTTGAAAATGCCATTCGCGGAGCACGAAATCCAATGAATAGCTGGGGCCGCATGGATAGCCATACTGAGCCGGATGGCACTTTTGTTTTTGGACCGAATGATCTTGATCTGGCAATGCGCCTTGCAAAAGCAGGTTCTGATCATAGAAAATATCTGCGCATGATCTTTGTCAGTGTTGACGTGACTGCACCACTCTACTGGTGGAAGGAGTACGATACCTATAAGGTGGCTACCGTTGCAAATTCAACAAGTACAATGCATAAAATCCACAGCAAACCATTCTCAATGGATGACTTCTCCTGCGATCATATGACAGACGGTACAAAAAAATTTATGGAAACAGTTGTTGCCGAGCTTGAAAACATCCGTCTTCGCTTTAAGGAGACAAAGTCCAAAGAGGACTGGTATGATATGATTCAGCTTCTTCCAAGCAGCTATAACCAGATGCGCACCTGTACATTTAATTATGAGACATTAATCAACATTTATCGCGCAAGAAAGAATCATAAGCTAGCTGAGTGGCACACCTTCTGTGATTGGATTGAAACACTTCCATATGCAGAACAGCTTATAACATTTGAGCCTTAAATGAGCCTTAAAATGGCTAATATAAAAAAGCGCCTCACATTTTTGTGAGACGCTTTTTTTATATTTTCGTGCAGCAATTACTGCCTTCCAGTTGTTCCAAAACCGCCGCGGTCACAGCCTTCTAAATGCTCCACTTCTTCAAATTGCAGTGCTGGCTGATGTGCCATAATACGAAACTGGCAAATTCTGTCATTTACGTGAATACATGTGTCGCGTACCGCCATCACAGGTACTTTCCATTCGTCATGATCACCGCAGTAGCTTTCATCAATCACACCCATATGATTTGTCTGGATGAGACCGAAATTCTTAAATGTACTGCTTCTTGGAACAACATGTGCCTCGTAGCCCTTTGGAAGCTGCACTGCAATACCAAGAGAAATAAGACGCGCCTCTCCGGCCTTCATATTTACTTCCTCTGCGCTTCTTAGATCAATCCAATCAGATTTTCCGTCGATGAAACGGAGTTTTTCAATTTTGTCACTCAAATATCGAATTTTTAATGTTTCCATGATACCTCATTACTAAAACTTATTACAATTATTCGTATAAAGGATATTTGTCAGTCAGGCTCTTAACAAGTGCCATTGCTTCTTCTTTGTTCTTATCCATATCGTCGATAACAAGAGAGATTGCCTGTGCGACAACATCCATATCAGCTGTATTAAAGCCTCTGGTAGTAACAGCAGCTGTTCCAAGACGAATACCACTTGTCGTAAATGCAGACTGTGGATCGTTCGGTACGGTGTTCTTGTTACAGGTAATATTTGCTGCATCCAGCATCTTTTCTGCCTGTTTTCCTGTCACACCCTTATTGATCAGGTTAACAAGCATCAGATGATTATCGGTTCCACCGGATACAAGATCAAAACCACGATTCATAAGGCCAGAAGCAAGTGCCTGTGCGTTGTCGATGATGCCCTGCGCGTATACCTTAAAGGACGGATCAAGTGCCTCCTTGAAACATACAGCCTTTCCGGCAATGACATGCATCAGCGGTCCGCCCTGAATACCTGGGAAAATTGCCTTATTAAAGTTGTACTTTTTATTAACCTCGTTGCTGCACATGATCATGCCGCCTCGTGGTCCGCGAAGTGTCTTGTGAGTGGTTGTGGTGGTTACATGTGCGTAAGGAATTGGGCTTTCGTGAAGGCCTGCTGCAACAAGACCTGCGATATGAGCCATATCGACCATAAGAACAGCGCCAACCTCATCTGCAATCTCACGGAAACGCTTAAAGTCAATCTTTCTTGCGTAGGCAGAGGCACCTGCAACGATCATTTTTGGCTTGCACTCGAGAGCAATGCGGCGAACCTCATCGTAGTCGATAAAGCCGTCTGCGTTGATTCCATAAGGAACTGCGTTGAAGTACTTACCAGACATATTGACCGGACTTCCGTGTGTCAGATGACCACCCATATCAAGGCTCATGCCCATAAAGGTGTCACCAGGGTTTAATACAGCGAAGAAGACTGCCATATTGGCCTGCGCGCCAGAGTGTGGCTGTACGTTAACATATTCACAGCCAAAGAGCTTCTTTGCACGCTCTCTTGCGAGTTCCTCCACTACGTCAACATATTCGCAGCCGCCATAATAGCGATGTCCCGGATAGCCTTCTGCATATTTGTTTGTCAGAACGCTTCCCATTGCTGCCATAACGGCCTTGCTTACAAGATTTTCAGAGGCAATCAGCTCAATGTGGGTACGCTGTCTTGTCAGCTCATCCGACATTGCCTGTGCCAGTTCTGGGTCATACTTTTCTACTTCCTCAAATCCTAACATGTTTACTTCCTCCTTTTGCCAGCAGAATAACCGCTTCTTGAGCGATCATTGCCAGAGCCTTGAAATGCCTTTTTGGCTCTTTGACTCTGGGTTCTGCCATTGCTGTCCTTGTTGTGCTGTCTTGTGTTGCTTATGTTTGAATCATTGTGTTGCTTTGCATGCTGCGCTTTTCCAGAGTTACCGGAATTTGTATTTTGTCTGCCACTAGATACACGAATACTGCCTTGCTTTGCATCCGATTTTGCACCCTGTCTATTCGTTGACTTACTATTTTTATTGTTTTTCTGCCCAATATTTCTCGGTGCAATCAGACATTCCGGACCAAATCCGATTAAATCCTGGCGTCCACACTTAATTAGCGCTTCCTTTACTAGATCGTAGAGTTTTGGATCACGATACTGGATAAGTGCACGCTGCATTGCTTTTTCATGTGGATCCTTTGGAATGTAAACGGATTCACCGGTACGCGGATCAATGCCCGTGTAGTACATACAGGTTGAAATCGTGGATGGGGTCGGATAGAAATCCTGTACCTGTTCTGGCATGTAACCCAAATCACGCAGATGCTCTGCCATCTCCACCGCATCCGAAAGTTGGGAGCCTGGATGAGATGACATTAAATAGGGAACCAGATATTGCTTAAGGCCAAGCTTTTCATTCATCGCCTTATAACGCTGCGTAAACCGCTTGTAGACAGCATTTTCTGGTTTTCCCATATATTTTAAAACGCGGTCAGAAACATGCTCTGGGGCAACCTTAAGCTGTCCGCTGACATGATACTGACAAAGCTCTTTTAGGAAAGCATCGCTTTTATCCGCCAGTACATAGTCGAAACGAATACCGGAGCGGATGAAAACCTTCTTTACCTTTGGAAGAGCGCGCAGTTTCCGAAGAAGTTGAATGTAATCTGTATGGTCAACCGTAAGATTTTTGCATGGAGCAGGAAACAAACACTGTTTTCCGGTGCAAACACCTTTTGTTAACTGCTTTTGGCAGGACGGATGACGGAAATTAGCGGTCGGACCGCCGACATCGTGAATATATCCCTTGAAATCCTTCTCCTGTGTCATTAACTTTGCCTCACGAATCAGCGATTCATGACTTCTTGTCTGAATGATTCGTCCCTGATGGAACGTTAGTGCACAGAAGCTGCATCCGCCAAAGCAGCCACGGTTGCTGCAGAGTGAAAATTTAATCTCGGAGATCGCTGGCACACCGCCTAGCTTTTCGTAGGACGGATGATAGGTTCGCATATAAGGAAGCTCATAGACATCATCCATCTCCTGTGTCGTAAGCGGATAGGCTGGTGGATTTTGAACTACATAGAGATGTGCGCCATATGGCTCTGCTAACTGCTTTGCCGTAAACGGATCCGTATTGCAATACTGTTTATAAAAGCTTGCCGCATACTCCATTTTATCTTTGACCAGTGCATCATACGATGGAAGCACAATTGCATCCGGCACACGATCAAGGGAGCGTACCTTGCATACCGTTCCACGAATAAAGGTGATCTCGCTGACAGGTAAGCCACTGTCAAGTGCGTCTGCGATCTCAACGATGGAATGCTCGCCCATGCCATATGAGATAAGATCCGCCTGTGATTCGATCAAGATCGAGCGCTTCAGCTTGTCCGACCAGTAATCATAATGTGCCAAACGACGAAGCGATGCCTCGATTCCACCTAAGATAATCGGACTATCCGGAAAATTACGGCGTATATAGTTGCCATACACGACATCGGCATAATCCGGTCGTTTTCCAATCACGCCACCTGGCGTATAGGCATCCATCTGACGTCTCTTTTTGGAGACCGAATAGTGGTTCACCATGGAATCCATGTTGCCAGAGGACACAAGAAAACCAAGGCGAGGCGCGCCAAATTCATGAATTGCGCTATCATCGCGCCAGTCTGGCTGCGGCAGGATCGCCACTTTGTAGCCGTGGGACTCTAAGATGCGGCTGATAATCGCATGGCCAAAGGACGGATGATCCACATAAGCATCACCGGTTACATAGACAAAATCCGGCTGTTTCCAGCCAAGCTGTTCCATTTCACGGCGGTTAATCGGCAGAAAGCCCATTTGTTCCTCCTTTGCTGTTTCCAGCACGACGTCTCTTTGCAGCCTCGAGCACATGCTTTGCCAGTACCGCTGTTGTTACGGCTCCTACGCCGCCCGGTACTGGTGTCGCCATTAAAACCTTGTCTTCAATCTGGCCAAAGTTTACGTCTCCGCAAAGTTTTCCATTCTCGTCGACATTGATTCCAACGTCAATCACAATGGAGTTTTCCGATACAAAACGCTCATCTACCCACTTTGCTTTGCCGATTGCGGTCACTAAGATATCCGCCTCGCGGCAAACCTCCGGCAGGGAGACGGTGCGTGAATGACAAATCGTTACGGTTGCATTTTCGTTTAATAAGAGCATAGAAAGCGGTTTTCCGACTACGAGGCTTCGACCTAAAACGACAGCGCGCTTTCCTTGTGGCTCAATGCCATAAAAATGAAGAATTTCCATAACAGCCTGTGCGGTACAAGGAGCAAATGCGCTCTTGTCGCCGGAAAACAGCTTGCCAAGTGCAGCACTTGAAATACCGTCGACATCCTTTTCTGGAGCGATGGACTCGACAATTTTTTTCTCATCAAGCTGGGATGGCAGCGGACGAAACAGCAGGATCCCATCTACGGATGGATCTGCATTGATGGATGCAAATTCCTTTGAAAATGCTTCCATTGAAATGTCTGCTGGGAAAGCAAACAGCTTTGTCTCGATTCCAACACCTTTCATTCGCTTGATGGCACTGCGCTCGTAAGAAAGATCTTCTTCCTTTTCACCTACACGGACAATGGCAAGACATGGCTTACTCTCCCATCCTTCCAGTTCGTTCTTAATTTCATCGCGGATCGCTGCTGCGACCGGCGCACCTTTTAAAAGTTGCATAAACACACTTCCTTTTCTAAAAAAATACCATTATGCCAACTGACGGATGCGATCATGAAGCTGCATCGTCTGGGAAAGAAGCTCGGATGCTTCTAACTCCAGTTTTTTCGCATTTTCTTGATTCTTCATCAGTCCAGTATTGGCGCCCACATTGATAAAGCCACCGCGGGCAGAGGCCAAAATCAGTGCAGCCCCTGTTACTACATCACTTAAAATCAATTTTGAACACTTGCCAGAAAGTTCATCTAACAGTACCATCGCGCGTGCCGACTCCTTTACAATTTTCATAGGAGTAAGGCTTGCCTGATACAGCGCACTCTCCAGAATGCGTTCCTTCTCTGCCTTTTGCTCTGGTGTCTCCTTTGGAAGACCATATGCCCTTGAAAGCGGAAGGAAGCCTTTCGCATCCTCATTGATACAGCTAAGAAGTGTGTCCCTGCAATCGGCTAGCTCACCCTCAATCCTGCTTAAGTCTTCCTCATAGCAGGCATATTTTTTCTTTCCATGGGTCAGCGCACACGCCATCATTCCTAAGGCACAGCCGTAAGAACCTGTGCAGGCACTTGCACCGCCGCCGCCCGGTACTGCTTCTTTCCCGGAAAGCGCCGTCGCAAACTCTTTTAAACTCAAATTTTCCATACGTTACTTGTTCCTTTGCAGAAAGGAGATGCTGCTATCTCGCAGCACCTCCTTCGGTACTTTCTTTTTTATTAGTGCTTAAAGTGTCTCATTCCTGTGAACACCATAGCAATTCCATATTCGTTGCACTTGTCGATGCACTCTTTGTCACGGATGGATCCGCCTGGCTGAATAATTGCAGTAATACCTGCCTGATGAGCAGCCTCTACGTTATCAGCAAATGGGAAGTACGCATCGGATGCCAATACAGCGCCCTTTGTCGCATCTGGTCCGATCAGCTCATTTGCATGCTCAAAACACTGCTTGATTGCCCATACACGATTTACCTGTCCAGGTCCGATACCAACAGTCTGAAGATCCTTTGCAACTGCAATACCATTGGACTTAACGAACTTAACAACCTTCCATGCAAAGAGCAGATCTTCCATCTCCTTCTCAGTCGGAGCTTTCTTTGTAACAACCTTTACATCGCCGTCAAGAAGCTTGCTGTCGATGTTCTGTACAATCAGACCACCGTTTACCTTCTTTAAATCAAGTGCTGTAGCAGGCTGCTTTTCACTGATATCATCCAGCTGAAGAACGCGAACATTTCTCATAGAACCATCCTTCTTAAAGCTTAACATCTTCAGTGCACCCTCAGTATAGGACGGAGCAACGATTACTTCAAGGAACATCGACTTCATATCCTTTGCAATCGTCTCATTGATCTCACGGTTGGAAACAACGATACCGCCGTAGATCGAAACCTTATCGGCTGCAAATGCTTTCTTCCATGCCTCCTCAATTGTATCAGCACTGCCGACACCACACGGATTTCCATGCTTGCAGGCAACGACAGTCGGCTCAGTGAACTCCTTAAGAAGCTCTAAGGCACCGTTTGTATCGTTAATGTTGTTGAAGGAAAGAGACTTTCCATTTAACTGCTTTGCGTCAACTAAAGAACCCTTCTTTTTTCCAATCTCGCGGTAGAAGGCTGCCTTCTGATGCGGATTCTCACCATAACGCATGTCCTCAACCTTCTCAAAGGTCATCGTTAACGTATCCGGCAGGCTGTCATCGCCGCGCTCCTTCTTCAGATAATCCGCAATCATGGTGTCATAACTGGAGGTATGCATAAATACCTTCTGCATCAGATAAAACTTGGTATCCAGACGTACCTGTCCATCTGCCTTAAGCTCTGCAAGAACCTTCTCATAATCAGCCGGGTCTGTCACAACAGCCACATCCTGATAGTTCTTTGCAGCCGCACGCAGCATGGTCGGTCCACCGATATCGATGTTCTCAACCGCCTCGGCTCTGGTAACGCCGTCCTTTAAAATGGTTGCCTTGAATGGATACAGGTTTACAATTACCAGATCGATCGGTTCAATTCCAAGTTCTTTGAGCTGTCTCATATGCTCCGGGTTGGAACGCATTGCCAGCAGACCTGCATGTACTGCCGGGTGAAGTGTCTTTACTCTGCCGTCAAGACATTCCGGAAATCCGGTAAGATCGGAGATCTCCATAGCCTTTACACCAGCCTCAGCCAGCTTCTTGTAGGTTCCTCCTGTTGAAATAAGTTCGATCCCAAGCGCCTCCAACTCTTTTGCCAGTTCCACTACGCCTGTTTTGTCTGATACACTGATTAATGCTCTCATTGTCCTCTCCTTTGTTTCAACTGCGTATTCAATTCTCTTGTTCCTATGGGCACGTTGTTCCTGCACATCATGCCTGCAACGCATTTATTATTACACAAAATTTGTCATATTGCAAGGGGAAAGTTATCGTTCGCAATTTACTTGATTTTTGGGATAAATTGCGATACAATACTGGTATTATTATAGTAGTTTTTATAACAATTTTGAAAATAGGAGGTACTTCCAATGGTTGCATTTGAGTTTCCCGCTGAGACAAAACTCGATGTCATCGTGACATTTGATACAAAGAGCCGTTCGGATGATGCGTATGCGCTTACTTATGCGCTGTTAAGCAGCCGTTTAAACGTGCTTGGCATCATTGCAACGCGCTTTAATCAGTCGGACAGTGTTTCACAAAGTCGTGCAGCAGCACAGCACATTCAGTCTCTTTTAAAGGATGAGACACCCGTGTATGATGGTTTTTCCGATTATTTTGAAGAGGACGCAAAGAGTCAGGAACTTTCCGATGGTGTAAAATTTTTAATTGAACAGGCCTCAAAGAAGCCGGTTACCGTTCTTTGCATGACCGTTTTGACCGATATTGCCCTTGCAATTCGTGCTTGCCCGGCGATCATTAAAAACCTTCGCATCGTGTGGGCCGGCGGCGGTGCATACCCGAAAGGTGCTCAGTACGAGCCAAATATTATTAATGACCGTGAGGCCGCTAATTTCGTGCTTCAAAGTGGTGTCGAATTTTTCCAGATTCCAAAGAACGTATATCGTATGTTCAATGTCTCATTTAGTGAGCTTTTCTTAAAGGTAAAACCATATGGAGAGCTTGGTGAATTTTTGTATAACCTAATTATTGAGCGTGCAATGGACAAAAAACGTCCACTTCGTACTGGATGCTATTGGGTTTTGGGCAATCTCTCAATCATCGGAGCTGTTCTTTGTGAATGGAATTTCTGTCTGGAGGAGCGCCCGGCGCCATCTTTTACACGGCACTGTGTTTATACCGATGTTGGTACCCATTATAAAATTAATGTATTCAAAGATATTGACACACGCTTTATTCTGGAAGATTTCTTTGCGAAGGTACAGATCTTCTCAATGGAAGAATAAAGAAAAAATGAAATAACATTTTAACTATCCGAAAAATCAAAAACGGGATTTCGCAGACTCATTGGTATGCGAAATCCCATTTTTAGTGAATCAAATCAATTTGTTGATGTCTGA
The DNA here is from genome assembly GCA_052273485.1 of Lachnospiraceae bacterium. Lineage (GTDB taxonomy): Bacteria > Bacillota > Clostridia > Lachnospirales > Lachnospiraceae > Anthropogastromicrobium. The sequence goes on along the minus strand of DAVZID010000053.1, from coordinate 16,309 downwards.
TTAGATATTCTTAAAATCTGTTAAGGTAAAATCATCGTCATCATCAGAATCATCGCTATAGGATTCTGGTGCAGTGCTCTCTACCTCAATAAAATCATCCTCTACCGGTGAACTCTCAGCTGCGTGAAGGCTATTTAACTGCTCGCTGATTTTGTCAATATCAGCTGCGGCAACCGTTGATTTTACTGGAGATATGCTCTTTGTTACATCATCAAGGCCATCCAGCTCACCTACGCGAGATGCACCTTCTGCTGGAGCCTTATCGAAGATCTTTGTCTCACCAGATGGACGGGACGTGTTTGGCTTAACTGGACGCTGTGCTTTGGTCTGACCATTTGTCGGTCTTGCCTGACGCTGCTGTCTTGGCGCTGCTGTTTCTGGTCTTCTTGCTGGTCTTGCCTGAGAAGACTGACTGGTTGGTCTTACAGACTGCTGTCTTACTGGTCTACCATTACGATCTTCTGCCTGCTCTCTCGGTACTCGAGTTACTTTAGAGGTTGTCGTACTTTGCTCAAAGCCTCTCTCTGAATTCTTTGGTACACGACGTACACGGGATGTTCCCTCTTCGCGTCCCTCGGTCATTCTGCTATCGCCCATTTCCTCACCACGCATTCTTCTAGTAGACGGCTGGTTTGATCTTGGTCTTGCCTGCTGTGCGCGTGTTCTTGCTGCGCTCTCAAGCTCGGATACCTTCTTCTTTGCCTTCTTTAACTTGGAAGACTTAGAAATCATACGAATAAAGAATACAAGCATCAGGAAGGTAACAACACCAAGTGCTGCAACACCGATCAGACCATATTTCTTTACTTTGTCCTTCAGATTCGTATAGTTTTGCTGATTCAGACTTGCTGCGCTGCTTAAGCTCTCGATCTGGGCACTGTCCTGAGAAGACATAGAATTGTAGCTGTCCTGAAGGCTGGAAAGTTCATCACTCATGCTGCTTGCGGATGCCTGTAAATCAGCATCTGGATCTGCTACGTAACGTAAGCATGCTCCGTTTGTTCCATCAAAGCGGTAGAAACCTTCACTTCCATCAGAGCCAACTGCATAGACCAGATACATATCAGAATCACCAGCTGCAGAATTAAACCATGCTGGAATGATGCGTCCATTCATATCAATGTTTACACTCTCATATCCACTCGGAACGGTTACATCAGTGCTTGGGAGAACAATCGCGTAAGAAGTATCTACGGCAGTAAATGCAACATATGGAATTGCCTCATCACGTTCTTCATTGTATACGTACCATACGACACTGGAATCGTCCTGAACAACTGGAAGCAAATACAGTCCAGTTGCTGTTTTAGCAGCATTGCAAACGTTTCCGTGATATGTATAAGTGATCTGCTCAGAATTTGCCGGAAGCTCTACTCCGTCAAGTGACTGTGCAATATTCAGCTCCTGTGCTGTGCTCTCTGGTGTTTCCTGTGATTCTTCCTGGCTCTCGGCGCCTGAATCTTGTGCTTCTGCGTTTGTCTCAGCTTCGGTCTCAGATAAAGACTCAGTTGCGACTTCGTCCGCATAGCAAACCGTTGCTGCAGGAACAGCTACGGTCATGCATGCTGCCATAAACAGCCCTGCAAAACGTCTCATGTTTACATCCTCCAAATCATCTGTTCTTTTTTGTTCTGTTGCTTTGCTATATCAACATTTACCGTACTTATCTATACTAAAGCACAAATTAGGTTCTGTCAATAGATTTAGGCGAATTGTTAAGAGAATTGAAAGGAACAAAGACACAAAGACATAAAAAAGGTATACCTGCCTGTAACAGATATACCTCTCTCTTTATCTTATTATGACTTCTTACGCTTCGTCGATCGCTTTTCCAATGTCATGTCTCATGTACTTATTGTCAAAGTGAATCCACTCGGTAGCCTCATAAGCCTTTGCACGCGCTTCCTTTAAATCTTTTCCAGTTGCGGTTACACCGAGTACTCTTCCTCCGTTAGTCACAAAGGTATCGCCCAGCTTCTTTGTTCCGGCGTGGAAAACAAAATAATCATCCTTGCCGTCAAATGATTCCAGACCAGAAATTGGAAGACCTTTCTCATAATGAACTGGATAGCCATCGGATGCCAGAACGACACATACTGCTGCATTATCCTCAAACTGAAGATCAATCCGATCCAGTGTCTGGTCAATACATGCCTCAAACAGATCCACAATATCATTCTTCATACGCGGAAGAACAACCTGTGTCTCCGGATCACCAAATCGCGCATTGTACTCAAGTACCTTCGGGCCATCTGCTGTCAGCATCAGACCAAAGAAGATAATTCCCTGGAAGGTACGTCCCTCTGCACGCATCGCATCAACGGTTGGCTGATAAATGTGCTCTCTGCAGTACGCATCGACTTCCTTTGTGTAGAATGGGCTTGGGGAGAAGGTTCCCATGCCGCCGGTATTTAATCCCTGATCACCATCCTTTGCACGCTTGTGATCCTGTGCGCTAGTCATGACGCGATACGTATTTCCATCGACAAAAGTAAGAACGGAAACCTCTCTTCCAGTCATAAACTCTTCTACAACAATTGTATCACCAGCGGAACCGAACTGCTTATCTAACATCAGCGTCTTTACACCGTCCATGGCTTCCTCTCTGGTGTTACAGATCAGAACGCCCTTTCCGAGTGCGAGTCCATCTGCCTTTAATACAATCGGCATCTTTGCAGTCTTTAAATATTCGATTGCTGCCTCAGGAGAATTGAAATTTTCGTATGCTGCAGTCGGAATGCCATACTTTTTCATCAGATCCTTTGAAAAAGCCTTGGATCCCTCCAGGATTGCTGCATTTTTGCGAGGACCGAACACGCGCAGCCCTCTCGCCTCAAATACATCAACAATGCCGCCTACAAGCGGATCGTCCATACCTACAACAGTCAGGTCAATGCCAGTTTCCTGTGCGAAATCAGCCAACTTATCAAATTCCATCGCAGAGATTGGAACGCATTCTGCGATCTCACCAATTCCGGCATTTCCCGGTGCACAATACAACTTCGTTACCTTTGGACTCTTCTTAAGCTTCCATGCAATGGCATGCTCTCTTCCGCCGCTTCCTATAATCAGTACCTTCATATTGTCTGCAACCTTCCTTTTTATTTGATTGTAACGATCATTTATAACTGTTATGCCTGTTTTTTTAATCCTTTATATGGGCAATCCCATTTTCAACGGACACTTTCCCATTTGCAATCAGATCAATCGCCTTTGGCAAGATGATCCATTCTGCCTGCTCCATAACACGGCGCTGCAGAATCTCCGGTGTATCCCCTTCCTCAATCGCTACTGCTTTCTGCAGAATGATTGGGCCATTGTCCAATACCTCGTCCACGAAATGAACAGTCGCGCCAGTGACCTTTACGCCACGGGCAAGCGCCTTTTCATGAACAGTCAGACCATAATAACCTTTTCCACAGAAAGATGGAATCAGGGACGGATGAATGTTGATAATACGATTGTGATAGTTTTCAATTAGCTTTGGTGGTATGTACATCAGACAGCCTGCCAACACAATTAGATCGGCCTTGCTCTCATCGATCACATCAATCACGGCATCGTTAAAAGCATCTCTGTTTTCAAACTGCTTTGGAGAGAGCGCTTTGGCAGGAATCCCTGCCTTTTTTGCGCGCTCAAGTGCATATGCTTTGCGGTTATTTGAAAAAACGAGTGCGATTTCGGTGTTTGTGATCTCGCCAGATGCGATCTTGTCAATAATAGCCTGCAGATTGGTTCCGCCGCCGCTGACTAACACTGCGATCTTTAATTTGCTCATTTTAAGATAACACCCTTCTCTCCAGTTTCAATCTGGCCAACACGATAAGCCTTATCACCTGCTGCCTCGATAGCTGCGATTGCAGCATCTGCCTGTGATGGATCAACTGCAATTACCAGTCCAAGGCCCATGTTGTAGGTATTATACATCATCTGCTCCTCAACATTTCCCTTCTTTGCCATAAGAGTAAAGATTGGCGGAATCGGATAGCTATTCTTCTCGATGACAGCTACTGTATCATCCTTGAGCATACGCGGAATATTCTCGTAGAAGCCACCTCCAGTAATATGGCTGCATGCCTTTACCTTTACGCCAGCATCCTTCATGCTCTTCATAGCCTTTACATAGATGCGGGTAGGTGTCAGAAGTGCTTCGCCAAGTGTCTTTCCTAACTCATCATAGTAGGTATCTAAGCTTTCCTTTGTCATATCAAAGATCTTGCGGACAAGGGAGAAACCATTGGAATGAACACCACTGGAAGCCACACCGATTAAAACATCACCTGCCTTCAGGTCTTTTCCGGTGATCATATCCTTCTCATCTACGATACCAACTGCAAATCCAGCCAGATCGTATTCATCCTCTGGCATCAGTCCTGGATGCTCTGCTGTCTCACCGCCAATCAGTGCAGCATCTGACTGTAAACAACCTTCTGCAACACCTTTTACGATCTCAGCGATCTTCTCTGGGTAGTTTTTTCCACATGCAATGTAATCAAGGAAAAACAGCGGCTCACCGCCAGCACATGCAATATCGTTTACACACATTGCCACGCAGTCAATACCGATTGTGTCATGCTTGTCCATTAAAAAGGCAAGCTTCAGCTTCGTTCCAACACCATCTGTTCCTGATACAAGAGTCGGCTTTTCCATCTGCTTAAAACGCTCCATAGAAAATGCTCCGGAAAATCCGCCAAGTCCGGTTAAAACCTCCGGTCTAAGGGTCTTCTTAACGTGTTCCTTCATCAGTTCAACTGACTTGTAACCTGCCTCAATGTCAACTCCAGCGTGCTTGTAATCCATGTTGATCTCCTTCTGCTGCTTTTTGCAGCACTTATGTAGTAGTGATGTGGTATACATGTTTTGCGACTTTGTACTTCTAGTATTTCATTATTTATTTAATTTTTCGTATTCCGTTTTTGTTATTTTGACTGCATCTGCTTTAAATATTCGCTATAACCGATGCTTTCTAACTTTGCAGCCTTTTTCTCAACGGTCTCTTTCATATTTGCAGTGTAAGCTTCGAGGCGGTCTGCCAGTGCTTCATCATTTGTAGCAAGAATCTTTGCAGCAAGAATACCTGCATTTAAAGCACCATTAATGGCAACTGTGGCAACCGGAATTCCCGGAGGCATCTGGCAGATGGAGAAGAGTGCATCCATGCCGTCAAGTGCTTTTGCCTGAATCGGAACACCAATTACAGGAACCGTTGTCATAGCGGCAACCATACCAGGAACATGAGCGGCTCCGCCTGCTCCAGCAATGATTGCTTTCAAACCTCTTTTTCTTGCCTGTCTTGCATATTCATACATTCGATCCGGAGTCCGGTGTGCAGAGATGATGGTAAACTCATAAGGGATCTCTAATTTGTCTAAAATCTCTGCTGTCTTACTCATGACACCAAGGTCAGAGTCACTGCCAATGATAATACCTACCAATGGTTCCATTTGTTTTCCTCCTAGTCATTCATCTATCACTTAGCCATAAGGCGAAGCTGCGTGTTCATTTGTTTCCACTGCTCCCTCTGCCAGGAAGTCAGTAAAAAGCCCTCATTTACAGGCTCCTTGATGGATACCTGCGTTGGAAATAACTCGGTATATCTGTGCAGACAATCATTGCTGCCTGACAGTTTGTTCAAAATGTCCGAAGAAACTGTTTTTTCCGAAATTGTTTTTGAAAGAAATGTTTTCTTTATTGCCTGAAAAAAACGCTCTTCAAAACGCTTTCCTAGATACAGTCCACAATCCCATCTATGCTGCTCCCACTGTGCATATTCACTGCACTGTAGGGTACTGATCAAAAAAGGGCCTCCAAATATAAGCGTGGCATTCTGCAGCAATAATGTCGCGTGAAGCTGTACAAATAGTTCACAGTAATCACTGTAAAACCAGTACAGCGCATCACGTATCTGATCTGGCGCATCATGCTGTGATGCCATCAAAAGAATCTGTGAGAGAAGTTCCCTGTTTACACAGATAAACTCATCACGAAGTGCTTCATCAAGTTGGCTGCCGTATTCTTTTACCAGACAATCTGCAGAAAAAAGCTGTGCATAGAGAAGACACAAATAAACACCATCTTTGTGCCCAAGCTGTTCACGGCATACACGGTAGCTTAAATACTCGTGCGATGCCAAGCTGTTTTCATTCCCTAGTGCCAGTTCACAGCAAGCCCGAAAAAATTCATCTTGCAATGCAAGCTCTTCTTCCAGCCTTTTTGTAACAAGCTCCAGCCTTTCCTTTTGTTCAGATGCCATAGACAGTTTCCTCTCCAATTGTTTCAATTTGTTTCAACTTATTTCAATTAACTTATTTCAATTTGTTTTTTAGAATCATCAAAGAATTGTACAGATTAAAACAATTCCCACTGCGATTAAAAGACCACCGATGCCTCCAATCAAACAGCCTGCATGATTCTGATTTTTTCTTGTAAGACCCCAGAGGGAAAGTCCCATTCCAACAAGTGCTAGAACGAAAGCAATAACCCCCAGTATACCAACAACAATGCCGCCCTTCCCCTCTGCCAGATACGACAGATAAACGGCTATAAAAAGAAGAATGATCTGGATGATCAAGAGTATACTGGAGGCAATTCCCTGCCAGGAAACTGTGCGTACACCGTATCGTGCGGCATTACTACGCTCAACTTTCTGTGCTTCCATATCAAAATCCCCTTTGGATCATCAGAACATAATGTTCTTTCGTGCGCCCAGCAGACGGCCACCCTGAATCAGCGCCAAAATGCCACCTGCCACACAGGCAAGTCCTGCTGTCAGTACGATGATGCCTGTGACAACACTGGAGATCCCTGCGGAATTAACCGTTTTATACAGCTTTTGTTCCATATCATCAACCAAACCTTTCTTCTTTATTCTGCCTTACCTTTGTCTTACTTTTTTATCCGTGCTTATTTTGCACCATACTGCTCATAATACGCATCAATTGCAGCCTTAATGGTATCATCAATAATGATTTTACCCTTATATGGCTTGTTGTAAAGATGTTCGATAACCTCCTGCATCGTAACAATTGCACGAATGCGAATGCCAAACTTCTCCTCAAGCTCTGCAATTGCACTCTTCTCTCCGGTACCCTTTTCCATACGATCAACGGATACACAAAGACCAGTTACGGTCACATTTCCCTGAGCCTGAATGATCGGCATTGTCTCGTTGATCGACTTGCCAGAGGTGGTAACATCTTCAATCATCATAACACGATCGCCATCATTGATCGGGCCACCGAGCAGGATACCAACATCACCGTGATCCTTCACTTCCTTACGATTTGAGCAATAACGTACATCTGTGCCAAACTCATCGCTAAGAGCGATTGCAGTTGTGACAGACAGCGGGATTCCCTTATAGGCAGGTCCAAACAGCACATCAAAATCACTGCCAAAGCTTTCATGAATCGCCTTTGCATAATACTCACCGAGCTTCTTTAACTGAGAACCGGTGCGGTAATAGCCTGTGTTTACAAAAAACGGGGTCTTTCTGCCACTCTTGGTTACAAAGTCACCAAACTTTAAAACCTGGCAGTCAATCATAAATTCAATAAATTCCTTCTTGTACTGTTCCATCCCACAAATCTCCTTTTTTTGTTTGTGTTTTACGGCAAATGATTATATCATAGAATGCCTGAATATTCAAGATACTTAATTTGGTCCGATTATTTTACAATTCCAATCAGATCCGTCAGATGCGAAACCTTCTTTTCACGCATATAGGCCTCAATTCCCTGAGCGGTCTCAACCGAAGCATACGGATTAAAGAAGTTTGCAGTTCCAATGCTGACTGCACTTGCTCCAGCAAGAATAAACTCGAGTGCATCCTCAGCACAGGTAATACCACCCATTCCAATTACCGGAATGGATACTGCATTTGCTGCCTGATAAACCATACGCACTGCAATCGGCTTAATTGCCGGACCTGAAAGTCCACCAGTCTTATTCGCAAGCGCAAAGCACTGGCGGTTAATATCAATCTTCATTCCAGTCAGTGTATTGATTAAAGAGATCGCATCTGCGCCACCGGCCTCTGCTGCCTTTGCCATAACTGTGATATCGGTCACATTTGGACTAAGCTTCATGATAACTGGCTGCTTTGCCTTTGCCTTTACTGCTTTTGTGATTGCCTCTACAGCCTTCGGGTCCTGACCAAACGCAATGCCACCCTCCTTGACATTTGGGCAGGAAATGTTGATCTCAAGCATGTCCACCGGCTCATTTCCAAGGCGCTCAACTACCTCTAAATAGTCCTCTGTGCTCTTTCCACACACATTTACAATAATCTTTGTATCAAACTGCTTTAAATAAGGAATATCACGTTTACAAAACAGATCAATACCCGGATTCTGAAGACCGATGGCATTGAGCATACCGCTGTGTGTCTCTGCAATACGCGGAGTTGGATTGCCCGGCCACGGAATATTTGCAACGCCCTTTGTCACAACAGCCCCAAGGCGATTCAGATCGACAAATTCACTATACTCTGCACCAGATCCAAAGGTACCAGATGCCGTCATAACTGGATTTTTAAGCGTCACACCTGCGATGGTAACGCTTGTATCGATCTTTGTATTTGTACTTGCATTTGTTGGGTTTACACTCCTATTCACAGTTCCACCTCCTCTGCTGCAAATACAGGACCATCCTTGCAGACTCTGCTATTGTGTACATTTGAATGGCCATCCACGTTCTTGGTCTGACATACACAAGCCAGACAAGCACCAATTCCACATGCCATGCGCTCCTCAAGGGAAATGAAGCAAGGAATCTGTTTTGAAGCAGCCAATTCCTTGATCGCGCGAAGCATTGGCTTTGGACCACAGGCAAAGATCACATCTGGTTCCAGATGGTTTGCCAAAATCGCATCAATGACAGTGCCCTTCGTGCCAGTACTTCCATCTTCTGTTGCATTGTAAACACTGCTGCATGACGCAAACTCATCCTGTAAAAATAGTTCATTTCGATAGCCCAAAACAGCGGTAACATCGTTTCCTGCTGCCTGTAAGCTCTTAGCTAGCCCTAACATCGGAGGAATACCAATGCCTCCTCCGATTACCATTGGTTTCTTGCCAAGCTTGGATACTGCTTCAAAGCCATTTCCAAGTGGCCCCATGATTTCAACTGAATCGCCTGCCTTGTAAGTAGAAAAATTCTTTGTTCCACTTCCTGCAATACGATAGACAATGCGCAGACGTCCATTTTCCTTATCAATCTCGCATAAGCTGATTGGACGTGGCAGCAGCCTATCTGCATCTTTTGTGTATAATGTTATAAACTGACCTGGTACTGCCTGTGCAGCAATATCCGGTGTCTCAATCCACATACTGTAGATATCCGTTGCGATGCATTCCTGTGAGAGAACCTTCGCACGTTCCTTCTTTTTCATCAGTCAAGCCCTTCCTTATTCGAATTCGAAATTCTTTATTAGAAAATAGATGCAATATCAGCGATCATTGCCTCTGCAGCTGCTCTGGATGCCTCTGCAAAATGCTCTGGTCCAAACTTACTATATGCTTCCTGCTTGTAAGCGGCGATAATTCCTCTGGAGGAATTTACAATCGCACCAAGGCCATCCTCGTTAAAGTAAGGACGAAGACTTGCAGCGGTACCTCCCTGTGCACCATAACCTGGAACCAGAATATAGCTCTTTGGCATAACCTTTCGTAAAATCTCACCCATCTTCGGATAGGTAGCACCAACTACACATCCAACATAGCTGTACTCATCGCCCATTGCATCGGCGCCCCACTCGGCAACCTTCTCACCAACAAGCTCATACAGCGGTCTGCCATCTACCAGGCGATCCTGAAACTCTCCACTGGACGGATTGGAGGTCTTAACCAGAACAAAGATACCCTTTTTTTCCTCCTTGCAGACATCGACGAATGGCTTAATTCCGTCGGTTCCAAGATATGGATTTACCGTAGCAAAGTCCTCATCAAAGGCAGACAATTTCTTACTTCCAACTGTTACCTTTCCCAGATGACCAACTGCATAAGCGGCAGAGGTAGAACCGATATCGCCTCTCTTGACATCGCCGATGACAACCAGATCTTTTGACTTACAGTAATCGACAGTCTTCTTATAAGCGGCTACACCCGGAACACCAAACTGCTCATACATAGCGATCTGCGGCTTTACAGCTGGAACGATATCATAGATCTGATCAACAATCGCCTTATTAAACTGCCAGATGGCCTCTGCTGCGCCCTCTAAGGTCTCACCATACTCTTCAAATGCCTTTTTCTGAACAAATTCTGGAACATAATTTAACATCGGATCCAATCCTACAACAACTGGTGCTCCCATTTTCTTAATCTTGCTGACAAGCTTGTTAATCATTTTCGTATCTTCCTTCCTGTATGCATTCCTGCTCTTTTTGTTTTTTTTCTTTTCCCCTTTTTATTCCTGCTTTTTGCGCTTACTAGCCTTGCTTTTTTGCCTTTGTTTGTTTTTATTTCTCGTAGATGATCGTTCCATCGGCAATTGTGGCTGCCACACGGCCCCATACCTTCTGTCCATCAAACGGTGTATTCTTTCCCTTAGAAGCAAAAGAAGAAGCATCGATTGCATAGGACTCATCTGGCATGATTACGGTCACATCAGCACAGCTGCCTGGTCGCAAAGTTCCCTTGTCAATACCAAGAACCTTAGCTGGGTTGGTGCTCATATAAGCAATCATCTGCATCGGTGTCAGCCATCCAGTACGAACCAGATTGGTGATTGTAAGTGCAACGGCAGTTTCAAGTCCGACAATTCCAAATGGCGCCTGTGTGAATGGTTTCGCCTTCTCATCCGCATGATGTGGTGCATGATCCGTTGAGATTACTTCCATAACCCCATCCTTTAATGCCTGCTTAATCGCTTCGACATCCTCTGGAGAACGAAGTGGCGGATTCATCTTATAATTGGTATCCTCTGCCGATGGGATATCCTCATCGGAAAGAGAAAAGTGATGCGGGCACACCTCAGCCGTCAGCCTTACGCCCATCTTTTTTCCCCATTTTACCAGATTGACACTCTCCTTTGTGGAGCAGTGGCACAGATGAAGCTGCGCGCCTGTCTCATTTGCAAGAAGAATATCTCGCGCAGTGATGATATCTTCTACTGCATTCGAAATGCCTGGAAGTCCTAACTCTTTGGCTCTCTTTCCTGCATTCATACAGCCACCATGAACCAGATTGATATCCTCGCAATGAGCAAATACCGGAACGTTGCAGGCTGCTGCCTGTACCATCGCTTCACGATATACTTCTGAGTTCATAACAGACTTTCCATCCTCGCTGATTGCGGCAATTCCAGCTGCCTTCATTGCCGCAACGTCAGTCGGCTGTTCACCCTTTTGACCTACGGTAACCGCGCCAACTGGAAGTACATGGACACCACATGCTGCAGCAGCCTTATCAAGAACCTCTTTAACGACCTCTGGGCAATCAGTCACTGGCTTTGTGTTTGGCATCGGGCATACGGTCGTATAACCGCCATGTGCGGCTGCCTGGCATCCAGTTTCAATTGTTTCCTTATATTCAAGACCCGGATCACGGAAATGAACATGCAGATCAATCAGTCCAGGAACCACCCAGCCACCAGCCGCATCAATCACACGGTCAGCCGAGTCCGCAGAAAAAGCCTGTTTCTCGCAGATGATACCATCCTCGATCCACAGGCTTTCCTGAATGTCAAGTTCTCTGGAAGGGTCCAAAAGCCGTCCATTTTCAATCAAAATACGCATTGCTTCTCCTCCATTTCAACTTTTTTTCTTTTACAAAACTTCTATCTAAAATATCATAACATAAATAGATGTGTTGCACAAGCAATTTTTTTGCTACCCACGGGCAATTATGGTACTGTTCACGAGAGGTAGTTTTACGAAAGCGGTTCGACGATTGTTATCTTGAGCAGCTCGTTTCAATGTTTAGCATTTGTAAAAGAAACTCGTCTCACCGCTATTTTAAATATTGATCCGTGAACGGTAACGCAATTATCGCACCTCGAATGGATTTTCCTCATCTGGTTTCAAACAAAAGCCCATCAATCCCTTAACGGCATTTTCTACCATATCGGCAACTGCCTGATCGGTATAGAATGCCATATGAGGAGAAACAAAAACATTTGGAAATCCCTTTAAAATGGACAGATCACGATTGCCGATGATCTCGCCCTCACGGTCAAGATAATACAGTCCAGCCTCATTTTCAATCGTATCAAGAGCTGCATAGCCAAGCTTTCCACTTTCGAGTGCTTCGATCATCGCCTCGGTATCCACAAGCATTCCTCTGGCGGCATTGACAAGAATCACACCGTCTTTCATCTGAGCAAACTGATCTTTGCCAATCATATGCAAGTTTTCGGCTGAGCCTGGAACATGAAGCGTAATAATATCGGATTCGTTATAAATCGTATCCAAATCGGTATAAGTAGCATACTGCTTGACACTGTCCTTCTGGTATAGATCATACGCAAGCAGCTTACAGCCAAAGCTGCTCAAATGTTTGATTACTGTTTCACCGATCCGTCCGGTTCCAACGACGCCGACTGTACACAGTGACAATTCTTTTCCGAGCTTTCCTCTTAATGAAAAGTCCTGTACAGCAGCCTTTTCCATGATATATTTCATGTTTCGACATGCCATCAGCATCATCATAATCGTATAGTTGGCCACACTATTTGGTGAGTAAGTCACATGGGAAATACGCATGCCAAGGCGCTTTGCGCAATCCATATCAATATGATCGTAGCCGATGCTTCTCGTTGCAATATAGCGCACACCAAGCGAATGGAATCGCTCTAAAATTTCCGGATACATCGGATTTGTGATGATTGTAATGGCTTCATATCCCTCTGCCAAATGAGCATTTTCCATTGATGGATATTCGGATGTATAACCATATTCAATGCCATATTTCTCACAAAAATACGTAAACCACTTCTGCTCGTCATACGGGCGCAATGCATATGCAAAAATTTTCATAAAGCCTTCTTGTGTCTCCTTTTTTTCAGTCTTTTCTTTCATGATACCGCGAAATATGATTTTGTAAAGAGACATTTCAAACTTTTTTCATATCCATCTGTTCACCCATCTCCGGGCTGAGAAAAGTTTTGATAGTTCGAGTAAAAAGGGTCGCTTGTCAAAACAATCTTGTCAGAATGATTTGAGGAATCAAATTCAACATCCATATTCTGAAAGAAAAAGCTGGAAAGTGCTGGAAGCGTTTGTGCAAAAGCTTGTTCTATACAGCAATCAAAAAAATGGCCGGTCTGGTCGCCCAACCAACCAACACCCTGCTTGAGCGGATTCGGATTGATTTTCCACGAAATATAGAATGCACATATAAGCGCTAACAGCCAAAGAAATACCGTCGCTATTTTTTCCTGCTGCCGCTTACTTTTACGATACATGGCCATAGCAAACCTCCTTCTTCCCTTACGCGTTTCATTGACACTTCTGCGCTATCCTATGCAAGCTGCCCGTTTTGCTATTCCGTAAAATTCTATCTTATTTGTCACTGTGATCGCGAATCACGTTTTCCAGCGCTTTTGCAAGAAGACTGCTCATACAATCAAGCTCTGCATCAAGATTTCGAGACATAACAAACAGATCGCCAAGGCTTGGCGCAAATACTTCCGATATCAGTTGATAATATTCGTCCTGATCAAGCATCGCAACACTTCCAAGAATGCTTTCGTTATAGCCGATATGCTTGAGAGCATCCATTGCATCCGAAACAATTGCAGCGGCACTCACAACCGTTGGAATCCCGATCGCAATCACGGGAACCCCCATTGTATCTTTGTTAATTCCCTTTCGTGTATTGCCAACGCCAGAACCCGGTCGAATTCCGGTATCCGTAAGCTGAACGGTTCGTCCCAGACGAAAGGCACTTCTTGCTGCCAGTGCATCGATCGTTATAATACAATCTGGTTCCATACGCTGCACAATTCCTTTAATAATTTCACTGCTTTCCATTCCGGTCTGTGCAAACACGCCTGGAATCATCATAGATGCATAAGATGCCATCCCGGACTGTGCCATCTTTTCAACTGTTCGAGGGCCTAATGCATCCGCTGTCATCGAGGCATTTCCCAACCCGACCGTCAAAATCGAATGTGCCGTTTTCGGAATTAGCGTTTGAAGATAAGAAGCAAGGAGATCCGATGGATCAACGGTTTCTTCGCCTTCTTTTTCTTCTTTTATTTCAAGCGTGAGATAGGTGCCGATCGGCCGTCCCATCCGCGCTGCTCCCTCTGCCGTTTTGATCTCAATCTTCGTAACATCAACTCCACTCATATCCGTATCGTTTCCATCTTCGTACTTCTCCAACACAACCCCAGGAATCTCTCCCTTATCCCCTCTGCATTCTTCCTGAATCTCAACCGCAAGATCGGTGTACATCATCGTTGCTCTGTCCATTGTCATCCTATTAACACTCCTAAAAATTTGTCCCTGTTTTTGTTTCGTTTGCTTACCTTGATTTGATAATTTGTTTTACATGTAAAACTTTTGCAAAAACTCAACATTGTTTTACATGTAAAACTTTTTCTTATTTTTTGCAATTTTTTTCAAAATATGTATTGACAGATCAACATTTTTAAGCTATGATACCACTTGTGTTGAAACGGTGTTTTCGAGTGATACACAGTATCGTTTTCAAACCATAAATAAATAGAAAAAATCAGAAAATTTTGGAGGTGCCCCATGGCAAATATTAAGTCCGCAAAGAAGAGAGTTTTAGTTAGTCAGGCAAAGGCAGACAGAAACAAGTCCGCTCGTTCTAAGGTAAAGACCTACATCAAGAAGGTAGAGAGCGCTGTTGCTGCAGGCGATAAGGCTGCTGCTCAGGCTGCAGTTGTTGAGGCTGAGTCCGTAATGAGAAAGGCTGCATCCAAGGGTGTTTATCATGACAATACCGTATCCAGAAAGATCAGCCGTATGAACAAGGCTGTTAACGCTATGAACTAATCTTCGCTTTTAAAAAGTGAGTTAAATTCAGTAATTTCAGATTAAAAAGAGCTGTCTGTATTATGCAGGCAGCTCTTTTTAATCTAATTTTCATCCATTCGATTTGCAATTGATAATAGCACCATTTCCACGGCGATGCGCTCATTCATATTTCCCTTCTTTACTGCTTCCTCAAGCTCAACACATCGCTCGACACATCCAGTCAGCTGAGGGATTGTAAATTGTCTTGCCTGTCCAAGCAACTTATTTACAACAAAAGGACGAACCTTTAAAGTTGCAGCAATCTGATCCTTGTTCTGACGTCCAGCCTCCATCTCCTTCACACAGAGCAGCTGATTCATTTGGCGTGCAATCAAAAACAGAATACGCATACCTGGCTCTTTTAGTGCCAGTAAATCGTAGTACAATTCAAGGGCATGCTGTGTCTTTCCCTCTGCTACTGCTTGTGTCATTTCAAAGATTCGGTTTTCTGTCTGTTCCGTACAGACAAAATCAACATCTTCCTTTGTAATTCCTTCCTTTCCCATGCAGAAAGAGGCGAGCTTCTCCATCTCATTTCGGATATTTTCCATATCATCGCCCGTCTTCTCCAGAAAAGAGTCTAACGCAGATTGTGTAATCTTTAATCCATAGCGTCCAAATCCCTTTAAGACCCACTGAGTGCGCTGCTGCATGGAAGGATGTACCATCTCTGCACAATAGCCGCACTCCTTTACCGCCTTATACATGCGGCTTCGCTTGTCCACTTCCTGCTCAACAAAGAGCATATGGCAGCTATCCGGAATATTTTTTACCAAATTACTCCATTGCTCATCGCTGCTTTTAAACAGTCCAGTGTCCTCCAACAGGATCAGTCTTCGGTCTGCGAAAAACGGAAGTGTCATCACGGCATCTTCCACTTCCTGAACCGAGATTCCCTTTCCTGTATATTGATTAAAATTCATCGTATCGTCCCCGATGATTGCTTTCTTTAACTGGTTCTTATACATTTGAACCAAATAACGTTCCTCTCCATAGAGAAGGTATACCCGCTCAAATTGATTTGAGCGGATATCTTGTCTGAGTTTTTCCACTTTGTGATACCTTTCTACTCGTTCTTTGTTTCTTTGTTGTTTTCGATTAATTTGCTTCTGTCTGAGCTTCGGATGTATCAGTTTCTGCTTCTTGGATCGATTCCTGTGTTGATTCTGAGGTTGTTTGAAAAGAACTGTTCTTTTTCTTTCTTGCTTTTGGCACAACTCCTCCTTTCGTTCATCAATCCCTTCCCATTGAGAATCTTTTGAATCAACTCTTTTGAATCGAATCTTTCATATAAGATTCAATTGCTTGTGGAATGATTCTTCC
>DAVZID010000052.1:0-26334 GCA_052273485.1 Lachnospiraceae bacterium | reverse complement strand
TGTTTTCGCCGTGAGAGGGCGACGTCTTAACCCCTTGACCAACAAGCCTTGCAACATTGAATATATTATCACAGTGCAAGGCTTTTGTCAACAGCTTTTTACAAAAAATTTCTTTTTCTTTTGTTGTGGCTCATTCGCTCGTTCTTTTACGGGATGCCAACACAAAAATCACCGCAGTCTGCAATCCTATGCTAATTGCCACAAGCACGGCAAGCAAGATGCCCCACATCTTTCCAAGTTCCAACGTCTGATCCCATTGTGAAAGCCATGCCAAAAAAGGCTGTATTGTTTCATTCAAATCTGAATTTGATTCAAAATTGGACGAATCAGAGGAGTTCTCTTGAACTACGCTCGATGCAATCTTTTTATAGGTTACAGTGGCCGTTACCAGATACCCTTGCGGATCAGACGTGTAATGTGCCGTATAGCGTACCATTGGCAAATCCGCTTCGGCAAGATCACCAGAGAAAATGGCCTGATAGCGGGGTACCATTTGATTTCCTGTGATGTGAACACTTCGCTTCCAGTTTCCCTCCTCGTCTTCCCAACCATCTCCATTCCACTCCACAGATGTAATCTGATAAAAGGTAGGATTCAATGCAAGGTACTGCAAAAGCTTTGTCTCGCATTCTTCAAACCATGGACTATCCTCAGTGGCATGATACATCTCACCAGCTATTTCAATCGTCCAGTTTTCTCCATTCCAACTGTACTCTGTCCACTGCTCAAAACCTCCCTCCTGCCAGGCTGCACCATCCGGCCACAGATCGTTTCGCCAGATGGTTCCTACAATCGTCTCTCCAGTTACCTCATCCTGTGCCTCGACCTCAAGACTTTCTGGGATCTCCTGTCCTTCCAGATATGTATGATACTGAGTAACATTTTGAAAGCGACCATCCTTTGTCCACTCTTGCTTGGAAAGCTCTGTAAGCTCATAGTGCAGTCCATTTTCTTCTAGCTCCTGCGCCGGTTCGTATTGCGCATATGCCCAAAGCTCTGCACTATCTTGTGATCGTCTTTGTATGAGTGGTGTGACCTGATACTGAACGTCAGACGGCTCATAAAGCACGCCTTCTTTCTCAATCGTGCCAACTGTCGCATGAGGCTCTTGTGTGTCAGCAAGGTACGTATAGGTTTCCGTCCACACTTCCGGCAACGCCTGCAACGTTTCAAAATCAGATGAATCCGTAACCGTATCGTCATCTGAATTTACAGTTGTCTCGGCCTCCATTGCGGGTATGATTTGCCCATTTGATGCTGCCATAAAAAATACACCTACCAAAGAGATCATCCATTGTCTTTTTTTCATTTTTCTCTTCACAATCGTTCTCCTATCTTGTTTTGATATAAAATGGGGTACAAAAAAACACCTGAAAACCGCCCGGCCGTATCGCCAAAATTGTAAGTTTTTTTGGTGTTTTTTAATCTCTTATGTATTTTTATCCAAGGCACAGGTTCTGCCACAGCTATTTATCTTTAGAAACACGTTGACTCCTAATCTCTGTGTCTGCAATCAATCGGTTGCTTCTTCATCCTTTTCAAGTGGAACAATGCCCAACTGATAGCCAAGTGGCTCGAGCAGACGATTCATCGCGCGCACCGTCGGCATGATCTTTCCCTTTTCGTAGCGGATGATCATCTGACGCGGAATACCAGTGATTGTCTCAAGCGCCTTCTGACTCATCTTCGCATCTTCCTTGCGAAGCCTTTTATAATAGGCAATGAGGCGTTCACTTCGCTCGTTCGAACGTTCAAATCCAGCACCCTTACCACTTGTCTCCCCTGCAGACCCTTCATCTGTTATCGCAGTGTCTTTTTCTTTTGTCATGTCGCATACTGTATCTTCCAGCTTATTCTCCATGTTATCGTCCTCTTTTCTATTTCTCTTTTTGAACTGTACTTTTTTCCTTATCCGTTGGTATCGTAAGATAATTTTCTTCTGTCGTATATTAGTGTAACACTTATGTTTCTAACTGTCAAGTACTTTTTGCAACTATTCCTTACAGCTCACTGGCCCAGTTCATTACATACGTTCTGATGATATCAAACGATGCACCGCCAACCGATAGCAACTGCGTCACAAATTCATCGTGATCAAATGAATCTCCCTGCAAATTCTTTACTTCCTCTTCAAGATCGCAAATCTGAAAATAGCCTACAGAATAACTTAAAATCCCACCCGGCTCTGCCATGCAGGT
This sequence comes from Lachnospiraceae bacterium, assembly GCA_052273485.1. GTDB lineage: Bacteria > Bacillota > Clostridia > Lachnospirales > Lachnospiraceae > Anthropogastromicrobium. Next base: position 24,136 of record DAVZID010000052.1, on the reverse strand, counting down.
ATCATACACATCGCGTACATCCTCTGCACTTTCCAGATAAAAGTAAGAATTCCATAGATCATACACATCATCAAGCGTCCATGCGCCATAATTTACACCAATGTCCGACATACCAGTCAAAAGATAGTTGATTTCCTGATCTAAAAATATAACTTCCATCGTTGCTTCATCTAGTCCCCAACTATCTAATGAAAGGCGTGCTGCATATTCGGCCCATCCCTCATCAAAGCCCAGATTCGATACGAGTGTGTTAATTGGATGCCACCCCTGCTGTTTTATATAATTTGAACAATATAGATGACCCGGATAGCCCTCATGAGCCAGTGTCTCATATAAAATACCCAAATCGCCACCTAATGCATCTGGATTTAAACAAATCTGATTGGTTTGATCATTATCATCCTGCGGAACCAAGTAATAAGCCAGTACACTATCACTTCGAAGTGCCTTTGGCAGTTCCTCTACCTGATAACCTGGATCTACTATCGCAGGAAATTTTTCCTGTGTATATGTTCGCAGTGCGTCCAAAATCGCAGACGGCTCACTCTGCGTAAATCCATAATCAGAATTCATATACGCATCGTAAACGGTATCATCGTCGATAAGCTCTGAAAAACGTTCTACACTCTCATCAAGCTTATTGCCCATATACTCATACAACGCATCCGCATCCATAGAAACACCGGCATAGGTCTCGATCAGATAATTATAATATTCTTCACCTTCCTCATAAACGCCAATACCTTCCCACTCGCCAAGTGTATCCTGCCACTGCGTCAGCTGATTTTTTAGCGTTTCAAATGCTGGATTGACTACCTGTTCCACCAATTCTTTATTTTGAGCCTGAAACTGCGCACGCTCCTCATCAGAAAGATAGGATGCCTCGTTAAGCTTTTCCTCAAAACCTTGAAGGAACACATTCGTATCTCCATTGATTAGCTCATCAATCGCCTCCAGATTTACCTGCAGCATATAGTCGGACGGGACAAGATCAGACTCCGCATACTCGTTTGTGTAATCAATCGCATATGCAATATAGTTTGGAATATCTGCCAGAAACTTTAAATAATCTTCAATGTCCTTCTTTTCAATAAACAGATAATTTTGAAAATTATTGGCAAGCGAATTAACAATGCCATTTGATCCCCCAATCATTGAAGAAAAATCAAACATATCTGTATACTTTGCGTTCAAATCAATCTGTGCAATCAGCTTATCATACAACATCTGCTGCTGTGTTGTCAGTTGTTCCTTATCAAAGGCTTTTAATTCTGATAATTCTTCCTCCTGCTGCTTTTCGTATGCTGCAATCGCATCCTCATCATACTCGCTGTAATCCATCAATGTATAGTCACTGATTTCCACGCCATAGTTTTCTGGATGTTCCAGATAAAAATGAATTTGAAACGGATTCTCACTGACCCACTGTGCATAAATTTTATCCAGATACGCATCAAATGCCGCCTGTGTTTCCTGCATATCCTGCGAATTTGCTTTGCTCTGTGTTTCTGCCACAACCGGCACACACGATACAACAAGGCTGCCTACAAGGGCTGCTGCCGCCCACTTCATTTTTCTTTTCATCGGTAACCCCTTCCTTTTTCAACTTCGTATTTTGATCCTTACGCTTTGTTTTCCTGTATCATTAAGACAGCTGCCAAATTTCCTCTCTGTGTGCCCATAATCCGATGGGAATAGAAAAGCTCTGGATTGCATCTGGTACAAATGTTCGTTACGCTAATATTTTGTGGCGAAACTCCGGCTTCCTCTAAAATAATACGATTTGCCTGCCACAAATTCAGGTAACTTCGATCTCCATTTCCAGCATGGCAAAGCTCTTTCATTTGCTCTTTTGAAAACGTGTTTGCAAATTCTGCTACTACCTCTGGTCCTACCTCAAAGCAGTCTCCACAGATACTAGGACCAACCGCCGCAATCACATCCTGTGGCTGTGTGCCAAATGCCTCTTGCATCGCCTTGAGTGTCTGCTCACCCATGCGTCCAACCGTTCCTCGCCAACCTGAATGAGACAAGCCGATTGCTTTATGCTTTGGATCTGCAAAATAGAGTGGCACGCAGTCTGCATAAAAGGTTACAAGTGGAAGTCCCGGTTCATTTGTAATTAGTCCGTCCACGTCCGTATAATCACGTTCTCGCACGGTTCCCTTTCCTGCATCTTCCTTTGTCACCAACCGTATATTTGTCGTATGGGTCTGATGTGACAGCACTACTTTTGTCCAATCAAATCCAACTGCCTCTCCCAGCCTTCTATAATTTTCTGCTACCGTTTCATCATCCTCGCCGCGTCCAAATCCCAGATTCATAGACGCAAAGCAGCCACGACTCACACCGCCAAGCCTTGTGGAAAAGGCGTGCGTCAGCCAAGACTGCTTTTTGAATGCTTCAAATTCCAAATACGAAACAATATTTTCTTTGTTCTCTCCAATCTTTTTTTCGATTAGCCGTGGATTATGCCCCGGTCCCTTGCGAATTATGTTCATTTCCTTCTCCTTCTTCATACAGCAAGCATTCCCGCATCCTTCACAACTCACACGTTACTCACATACAAACGCATCCCTCACCAGATGAATCTGATCCGCCAAAATACCTACCACGTCAAAACGACATTTCCACCCGCGATATCTTGGATGCGTCAACAAATAATATTGTGCAGTCTGAATGATTTTTCGCTGTTTGCGTATATCGACTGCCTCGAGAGGATCACCAGTTTTCCTGTCTTTTCGGTATTTCACTTCGATAAAACACAGGCAGTCCCGCTCGATACCGATCAGATCGATTTCGCCGGTTCTGCATCTGTAATTTCTCTCCGTGATATGATAGCCCTGCTGCATCAGATAATCTGCTGCCATATCTTCGTACATGCTGCCAATCTGACGTTTGTTCAATCCTTTTCTCCCTGCCAAAAAGCACTGATAAAGGTTCTTCTGTGGATCGGCACAGGACCTTTTTGTTTTAACGTTTCAATATGCGCTGCACTTCCATAACCCTTATTTTCTGAGAAGCCATAGCCCGGATAGATACGATCATACTCGCGCATAATTCGATCTCTTGTTACCTTAGCTATAATACTGGCTGCCGCGATGGAATAACACTTGGCATCTCCCTTGATAATCGGTGTCTGTGGCACGGTGATTCCCGGAATGCGCACCGCATCCGCTAACACATGACCGAGTGGCAATGTCAGCTGACGAACCGCCTGACGCATTGCCTCATACGTTGCCTGTAAAATATTAATCTCATCAATGCGCTTCGCATCGACAATACCCACACCATAGGATACCGCTTCCTTTAAAATCTGCTCATAAAGTTGCTCCCGCTTCTTCTCTGAAACCTGTTTGGAATCGTTTACATAGGGAATCTTTCCGTCGCGCGGCATGATCACTGCTGCCGCCACAACTGGGCCCGCAAGTGGGCCGCGACCTGCCTCATCAATTCCGCAGTAGATTGTGCTGCCAGCAATCTCACGCTCAAAGTCGATCATCCCCTGAACACGCTCTAGCTCAAGCTTTTCCCTCTCAATGTGTTTCATGGTCTTTGCGGCAAGAAGCTGCACACTTTTTCTTGGGTCTGTCTCCAGACTGTGGCAGAGTGCTACAAGCGCCTCCCCACTGCAATTTTGAAGTTCCTGCGTGATCGCAGAGACTGACTTTTGTTTCCCATCCATATCTTTTGTCCTTATTTGTATTCTGTCTTATCTTTTGTATCACTTACGCCTTACTTGCCGGCTTTTCAAGAGACACTTTTCCGATACGTCCGCTTCTAAAATCGTCTGTAATCTGCGCCGATACCTTATCAAAATCAGTCTCTGCGCCTCTCTTTAAACAGCCTCTCTGTCTGGCAATGCTTTCCATCCACAATACAATTTCATTGTCTTGTTCATCCTCTGTCTGCGGCACGGCACCGTAGCGCGCCTCAAATAATTCCTTATAATTCTGATTTCCATAAGAAAGCAGATGATACGCAATCTCCTGCATGTTGAGTACCTCATCGCTGATGGAACCTACACAGGCAAGCTTCATACCAATCGCCTCATCATCAAACTTTGGCCACAAAATACCTGGCGTATCCAATAGTTCTAATTGCTTGTCAATCTTGATCCACTGGTTTCCACGCGTTACACCTGGTTTATTTCCAGTCTTTGCTGCCGTCTTTCCTGCAAGTGAATTGATAAATGTCGATTTTCCAACATTTGGAATACCGACTACCATCGCACGGATTGGACGATTTAAAATGCCCTTGCGGCGATCTCTCTCGATCTTCTCCTGACATGCAATCTTTACGCCATCAACAACAGCCTTCTTAAAATTCGTCTTTCTCGCATCCAAACGAATCGGCGTAATCCCCTTCTTTCTAAAATATTCCATCCAGGCAAGTGTTGCCTGATCGTCTGCCAGATCCGCTTTATTTAAAAAAATCATTCTTGCTTTTCCGGCAGCTAACTTATCGATGTCGGGATTTCTTCCTGCCAAAGGTGCTCTCGCATCGGTCAACTCCATGACCAGATCAACTAATTTCAAGTCCTCTTGCATCGCACGACGCGCCTTTGTCATATGTCCCGGATACCATTGTATCTGCATAGTTTCTCAAACCTTTCTGTCTGCTAATTCTTCCGTTTCTTACGATTTCCTGCTTTTTACTTCTTCAATTCTTCAATTCATTTTCTTTTTTTAGTATAACTCTTTTTTCTATCTGCGGTCAATCGCTTCCGATAAAAAGTTTGTCTTTTGTGAATAGCAACGTTGCAGCTATATCAACCTATAAAAAGCGAAATGAAAGAAGGGATTTTCCCGCAAACCAAACTTTTCCAACAATCTGATTCTTTGATACCATGCCAATATCCGACGACCTGCTGTCCTCGCTGTAAACGGCATGATCCCCCAACACAAAATATTCATTTTCTCCAACCGTTATTTCATCGGATGCTACTCCCGCTGAAATCAGATCCTGAATATATTTCTTCGCCTGTTCACATAAAACACCATTGATGTAAATATTTCCCTCATCAATGCGAATACGATCCCCTGGGCACGCAATTACACGCTTAATCTGAATCTCATCGTTTTCCTTTGTGTGAAATGCGATAATATCAAACTGCTTAGGCGAACGAAACCGATATTGTATCTTGTTAATTAATAGCAGACTTTTTTCTGCTACAGCCGGTTCCATTGAATGACCCTTCATCTGCACTGGACAAGCCAGAAACAAATACACAAACAGAGCCAATACAATAAGCAGTGCTATATTGGCCACCCCGCTTACAATACGCCATGGCAGACTTTTCTTCTTTTGTTTTCCTAGTGATACTGCATCCATCTATCTGTACCCTCTAATTGATCCCAATCATTTGCTTTCTGATGTAAGCTCTATAAAGCCAAAAAGGAGAGGTCATACATATTGTATTGGCCCCTCCTTTGTATCGGTTCGTTATTACTTTACGATTTCTTTAACCTTAGCGCTCTTTCCTACTCTCTGTCTTAAGTAGTTCAGCTTTGCTCTACGTACCTTACCCTTACGTACAACTTCAACTCTCTCTACTGCTGGAGAGTGTACCGGCCAGGTCTTCTCTACACCAACACCGTTGGATGACTTTCTTACTGTGAAGGTCTCACGGATGCCGCCGTTCTGTCTCTTTAAAACAGTACCCTCGAACATCTGAACTCTTTCCTTCTCACCCTCGCGGATCTTTGCGTATACTCTTACAGTATCGCCTACGCTAAACTGATCAACATGCTCCTTTAACTGAGCCTTCTCAATGCTTTCAATAATGCCACTCATAGTGTGCCTCCTTATACTAATGCGGATGTTCTTAATACACGCGGTAACAGCGGACCATCTCTAAAATCACAACAGAAATACCTTATCATATCACAGAAAAAAATGCAAGCTGTTTTTTTATTTTTCAGCATGTTTTTTTTATTTTTGCAGATACTGTCCGTAAGCTTCCACCGAAGCACACGAAACTATGAAATCTCGGTCGGAAGCAATTAAGTAACACACAACAAATTTATAAGAATAAGGAGAGAACTACTATGACAAATTGTACCTGTACCGTTACTGAATGTACCCACAACAGCGACCACTGCTGCTGCAAATCAGAGATTCTTGTCGATGCCAACTCAAAAGATGCCTGCACCTGCGGCTGCACGTACTGCGCAAGCTTTGACCATAAGGCGCATGATTCCTTTAAAAACAATGCTGAAACACCGGATCCATCTTTAAAAATTGGATGCAATGCCATTCAGTGTGTCTATAATGAAGGAAATTACTGCCAGGCGAAGTCTGTGGCCATCAACGGAATGAATGCGGAGTCTGGAAATCACACGGAGTGTGCGACATTTCGCGCGAGATAATTCTATAAAAGACAGTAGAAAAATCCGCCGCCGTAAACCTGCCGGGTAACACCCACTTATCTTCCACGCAATTTCTGAATTGCCGTCACGATTAACAGCACACAAAGATTTACAAGCACGATACTGGCTCCAGTCGGTGTGGATAGTAGAAAGGAAATAACAAGTCCAAGCAGAAAATCCACGACCGCTACAACCGCTGCCGCAATAATCACACCACGAAAACTTTTCTGCAAGCGCATCGCAATTAGCGCTGGAAAGATAATCAGACTGGAGATCAGCATCGCGCCCATCATCCGCATACCAAGTGTGATGGTGACCGCAGTCAACACCGATATCAGCGCATTAAAACGGCCTACCGGAATTCCAGATGCCTTTGAAAAGTTCTCATCAAATGTAATCGAAAAAATGCGGCTGTAAAATAAAATAAACAGGATCAAAACGATGATACATAAAATAACGCTGATAATGACATCCTGCTCGTTCATGACAAGAATACTTCCAAACATATAACTAGAAACGTCTGTGTTGATACCAGTCGTTAATGCCGTGACCGTGATACCAACTGCCAATGCAGAGGAGGAAACGACTGCAATCGCCGCATCCGTCTTCATATGTGCTGTCTCACGGATACGAAGCAAACAGAAGGACGCAATGATTACAATCGGAATTGACAGCCACAGTGGGGAAACACCGAGCGCAACGGCTACCGATAAAGCACCGAAAGAAACATGGGAAAGCCCATCTCCAATCATCGAATAGTGTTTGAGCACCAGGCAAACACCTAGAAGTGCTGCACACAGCGATACGAGCACGCCTACGATAAGTGCTCTCTGAATAAATGGATATTGAAACATCGTAATAATCAAATTCATTGTTCTTCCTCCCTAAAAGCCGTTCCTAACATACGCTTTCCCTCTTCGCTTGCACAATATTCCTTGCGCGTTCCAAAAAAGTATCCTTGCGGGCCAATGTGAAGCACCTTATCCGCATAAGGCAGTGCACCTGCAATATCATGCGTTACCATTATAATAGCAGTATGCTCTTTTTTATTGAGTTTTTCCAAAATCTCATAAAGTTCTCGCGTTACCGCCGGATCGAGTCCCGTAACCGGCTCATCCAAAATCAAAAGACGCTCAGTTGCACAGAGTGCTCTGGCAATCAGCACGCGCTGCTGCTGTCCGCCTGACAGTGCACCAAACGTTCTCGATGACAAGTTTTCCAACTCTAAATGACGCATCTGCTTTCTCGCTTTTTCTTTATCCTTTTTTGAATAGAAAAAGCGTCCTTTTCTTGTGCTAAGGCAGCCTGAAAGAACGACCTCCCACACCGTTGCCGGGAAGTCTCTCTGAGAGCTTGTCTGCTGCGGCAGATAGCCGATCACATGATTGGAAATACCATTTCCATAGCAAACCTCACCACTTCCTGCCGGAATCAGACCAAGCAGTCCCTTAACTAATGTGGATTTTCCAGAGCCATTCTCTCCTACGACGCATACATATTCGCCTTCCTCCACTGCAAATGACAGGTTCTTGATAACCTGCTGATTCTCATATCCAAACGATACCTTTTTACATTCAAACAGCATTTTCTCACTGCAATCCTTTCTTTAAATTTTCTGCATTTTGTCTCATTAAATCTACATAGGTCACACCTGATTTCAATTGCTCTGATGTAACGGTATGACAGGAATGAAGCTCGAGTATTTCCACTCCGGTTGCTTCCTGTATCATCTCTGCCGTCTTTGTATTTCCCATCTCCACATGATAGACAGCCTTAATGTCTTCCGACTGAATTTCTTCGATTAAAGATGCAATCACACGAGCCGATGGTTCTGTATCGCCAGCACAGCCGGCAAAGGCAGCATCATAGTCAAGACCAAATTCCTGTGTAAAATATAAAAACGGGAAGCGATCGGCAAACAAAATTTTGTGAACGCGAGCGGAGGATACAATCTCTTCGATTTCCGACTGTACATCCGCAATCTGGGCACGATACTCTGCGGCATTTTCATGGAACTGTTCAGCGTGCTCTGGATCTGCCTCACAGAGCACCTCTTCGATGGCAGAAACGAGAATCTGGGCATTCTCGAGCGAAGTCCAGATGTGCTCATCGTATTCGCCGTGATGATCAGAATGATCATGGTCATCGTGATCGTCTGTTTCTGCATCATTGTGAGCATCATGGTCGTGAGCGTCACTTTCTGCATCATTGTGAGCATCATGGTCGTGAGCGTCACTTTCTGCATCATCGTGATCGTCATGGTCATGCGTATGACCAGTAGTTTTCATACTCTTTGAGTGTGCCTCCTCAAGCAGCTCCACGGCCTCGATTCCCTGAAATGTAATGCCATGATCTCTTGGAACAGCTTTGAGCACTTCTTCAACCCACGTTTCCATCTCTCCGCCATTGTAGAGAAAAACATCCGCTGACTGCAATGTAAGCAAATCCTGTGCTGTCGGCTCAAAGCTATGGCTGTCACGGCCTGGTGGCAGCAAAAGTGTCACATCAAGATAATCCCCACCGATTGCCCTGGCAAAATCATAGTAAGGAAAAACTGTTGCCACAACAGAAAACTTTTGCGAGGTTTCCGATGAATTATTTGCATTTTTATTTGTATCCTGTGCTTTATTGCAACCAGCAGCCATGCATACCGCCACCAATAACAGCATGGCAAGTATCCATTTGCATTTACCTGTTAATTTTCGCATTTTGTGTTCCTTCCATAAATTACAATACTATAAAATACTCAAATCAATAAAATGATTCTATAATTAAATAATTATTTAATTCCCTAAACACGCAGCAAGGCCGCCGTTTTCACGGCAGCCTTGTGTGTTTTTTATCTTTTGTAATGGTTTTCCTTGATTAGAGGATACTCTCAGCAGCAGCGTTACTGTTTATCAAACGTTTACACTGCTGTAGTTTGGAGCCTCTTTGGTAATCTGGATGTCATGCGGATGGCTTTCCTTTAAGGAAGCAGCACTGATCTTAACGAACTTGCCAGTCTCCTGTAAGGTCTTGATATCCTTTGCACCACAGTAACCCATACCAGAACGAATACCACCAACTAACTGGAAGATGGTATCTTCTACAGTTCCCTTGTATGCAACACGTCCTTCTACACCTTCTGGAACAAGCTTCTTTGCCTCTGTCTGGAAGTAACGATCCTTTGAACCATTCTCCATAGCAGCGATGGAACCCATTCCACGGTAAACCTTGTACTTTCTTCCCTGATACAGTTCGAAATCACCAGGAGCCTCATCACAGCCTGCAAACATACTTCCCATCATGCAGACACTTGCACCTGCAGCCAAAGCCTTTGTCATATCACCAGAGTACTTGATACCACCATCTGCGATAATCGGAACGCCATATGGCTTTGCAGCCTCGTAGCAATCCATAACAGCAGTGATCTGCGGAACACCGATACCGGCAACCACACGAGTGGTACAAATAGAACCTGGTCCAATACCGATCTTAACTGCATCTGCGCCAGCCTCGATCAATGCCTTTGTTGCCTCACCAGTTGCAACGTTTCCAACGATAACCTGTAAATCCGGATAAGCAGCCTTGATTTCCTTTAAGGTGTTGATGATGTTCTTGGAATGACCGTGCGCAGAGTCGATTACAATGCAATCTACCTTCGCGTTTACCAGAGCAGTTACACGCTCCATTACATTCTTTGTGATACCAACAGCTGCACCGCAAAGCAGACGTCCCTGCTCGTCCTTTGCAGACATCGGGTATTTGATCTGCTTCTCAATATCCTTGATGGTGATCAGTCCCTTTAAGTTGAAATCATCATCGACGATTGGAAGCTTCTCCACTCTTGCCTTTGCCAGAATCTTCTTTGCTTCTGCAAGGGTAACACCCTCTTTTGCAGTTACCAGATTCTTGCTAGTCATAACCTCACGAATCTTGCGGGAGAAATCCTCTTCAAACTTTAAGTCACGGTTTGTGATGATTCCTACGAGCTTTCTACCCTCAGTGATCGGTACACCTGAGATGCGGAACTTGCTCATCAGTGCGTTGGCATCCTCGAGAGTATGCTCCGGGGAAAGATAGAACGGATCCGTAATAACGCCATACTCAGAACGCTTTACCTTGTCAACCTCCTCGGCTTGTGCTTCAATAGACATGTTCTTATGAATGATACCAATACCTCCCTGACGCGCAATAGCAATTGCCATACGGTGCTCGGTAACGGTGTCCATACCGGCGCTCATCATCGGGATATTTAACTGAATCTTCTTTGTTAACTGTGTTGTTAAATCAATCATGTTCGGAGTTACCTCAGAATACTGAGGAACTAACAGGACATCATCAAATGTGATGCCATCACCAATAATCTGACTCATGTCTACTATACCTCTCTCTTTTGATATTTCAATTTTCAGTCGATATTTTCACGGAGTCTGACATGTCGAAAATAGTTCGACTGTAACCCTGCCTCATATCAGTGGGGGATACCGAGTTTTCTCCGCCCACCACTGTCATTACGTTTCTTTTAACAATTCATCCCACCGTTTTTGAAGCGAGAGACTTCTTGCCTCCTGGTGTTAAGTTGTTAGTTCTTGGCCGTAATGCTCTGATCAATCATGACCTTTCTCGGAGCTGCACTCTTCATGCACTTGAGAAGATTGTCATTCGGCTCGATAACATATACGAACTTGCCATTCTCATCGGAATAAGCAATTCCGTAGGTATTGGCATCGGCTCTTCCAGAGGAAAAATCAACTACCTTTACCTGATTGTTACCTTTGATGTAATCGAATTCATGGGACTTCATAGAAGCCATTTTTTCGATCTTCTGGATGTCCAGCTTCTTCATACGCTTACGGGTGCGCTGTGAAAGAATACGGTCAATTGCCAGCTCGTTTGTGACAAAAACATATTCATACTCAACATGCAGGCGCGCGCTTCCGAAATAAGCTGCTGCCACCGCGGCCAATAGAGCGATAAATCCAAATGGACTGATCACACTGACATAAAACGCAATCAGAAACAGCACAACGATACCAATGTAAAACGGAACCGCAAGCGGAGACTTTTTACGCTTTACCAGCCACTCGGCATAAATGTCATTATTCATACCTTCTCTCCTTTCATCATGCCTAAGGGCATGGAAGATATTTAAGATATTATATATTACTTTGATGAATTTTAAAAGACCCTTTTTGAACTTTTTTGAGATTTTGGGTGATTTTTGTAGAAAGATACCGAAGAAAACAGAAAAAAAGCCTTTTCTCTCTCTACTCTGTGATAATACCAGATTCCTAAAAAGACAAGGAGCACCTCGTGCAAGCACGGGTGCTCCTTGTCTTTTTGTAACCTGGTTTTATCACATCATTCCGCCCATGCCTGCGCCTGCCGGTGCTGCTGGGGTTTCTTCTTTAATGGATGCAACTACAGACTCAGTTGTCAGTAAGGTAGAGGCTACGCTTGTTGCATTCTGCAGTGCGCTTCTTGTTACCTTTGCCGGATCCAGGATACCTGCCTCGATCATATCAACATAAGTCTCATTGTAAGCATCATAGCCTACACCATCCTTTGCCTCACGAACGTTGTTGATGATAACAGCGCCCTCAAGACCTGCATTGCTTGCGATGTGGAACAGAGGAGCCTCAAGTGCCTTCATGATGATCTTTGCACCAGTCTTCTCGTCTCCCTCAAGGGAAGCAACCAGTTCAGCAACCTTCTTGGATGCCTCGATATATGCGGTACCACCACCTGCAACGATACCTTCCTCTACAGCTGCTCTTGTTGCATTTAATGCATCTTCCATACGCAGCTTGCATTCCTTCATTTCTGTCTCAGTTGCTGCACCTACACGGATTACTGCTACTCCACCTGCTAACTTTGCAAGACGCTCCTGCAGCTTCTCCTTATCAAATTCAGAAGTAGTCTCAGCCAGCTGACCCTTAATCTGACCAATTCTTGCCTCAATGTCAGCCTTCTGTCCACAGCCATCAACGATAACGGTGTTCTCCTTCTGAACCTTTACAGACTTTGCACGGCCAAGCATCTCAATTGTGGTATCCTTTAACTCGTATCCCAGATCAGAAGAAATTACAGTACCGCCAGTTAAGATTGCGATATCCTGCAGCATTTCCTTTCTGCGATCGCCGTATCCCGGAGCCTTTACACCAACTACCTGGAAGGTTCCTCTTAATTTGTTTACAATAAGTGTAGTCAGAGCCTCGCCCTCGATATCCTCAGCGATGATTAACAGCTTTGCACCTGCCTGAACGATCTGCTCCAATAATGGAAGAATCTCCTGAATGTTGGAAATCTTCTTATCAGTGATTAAGATATATGGATTGTCCAAAACGGCTTCCATCTTCTCCATATCGGTTGCCATGTATGCGGATACATAACCTCTGTCAAACTGCATACCTTCTACCAGGTCTAACTCAGTCTTCATGGTCTTGGACTCCTCGATGGTGATAACACCGTCCTTGGAAACCTTCTCCATAGCGTCTGCAACCATCTCACCTACAGACTCATCTGCTGCGGAAATTGCTGCAACCTTTGCCATCTGTGCCTTACCGGAAATTGGCTGGCTCATTCTTGCGATCTCTGCTACTGCAACGTCAGATGCCTTCTTCATACCCTTTCTTAACACGATCGGGTTTGCACCTGCTGCCAGATTCTTCATACCTTCGTTGATCATTGCCTGAGCAAGTACGGTAGCGGTTGTGGTACCATCACCAGCAACATCGTTTGTCTTGGTAGCTACTTCCTTAACGAGCTGTGCACCCATGTTCTCGAATGCATCCTCAAGCTCAATCTCCTTTGCGATGGTAACACCATCGTTTGTGATTAACGGTGTGCCATAGGACTTATCCAGAACAACGTTTCTTCCTTTCGGTCCGAGGGTTACTCTGACGGTATCTGCCAGTTTATTTACACCAGCCTCTAAGGCTGCTCTTGCTTCTGCGCCATATTTAATTTCCTTAGCCATGATTTTGTTCCTCCTGTCTCAATTCGCAATTTGGCTTTTCTTTTCCAAACCCAATTTCTATTTATTCAACAATTGCAAGAATATCACTCTGCTTTACAATAATGTAGGTCTCATCCTCAAGCTTTACCTCTGTTCCGGCATACTTGGAGTAGATAACAGTCTGACCAACCTTTACCTGCATCGTTACTTCCTTACCCTCAACAACTCCGCCAGGACCAACTGCAATGATCTCGGCCTGCTGTGGCTTCTCTTTCTCAGAACCCGGAATTACAATACCGGACTTTGTAGTGGTTTCTGCTGCGACCTGCTTTAATACAACTCTGTCACCTAAAGGTACTAACTTCATAATGGAAACCTCCTTAATATTCTACTTTATCATAGATCTTATTTTCTTATCTTGTGTCTTATTGCTAGCACTCGTTTCATCCGAGTGCTAATGATGACATTGTTTATAATAATGATTTTGCCAAAATATTGCAACCCTGTATATTCCTGTATATTCCAGTTAATCTTTTATTTTCTCCTGTTTTCTCGTTTTTTCTATTATTTTTCTGTTATTTTCTTTTCTTGTATAAAACTTGCATTTAGTCTTTCCATTTTGCTCAAAATAGAGTATACTGATCATGACATCCATCTGATACCAGACAGGAAAAACGAATTATGCACATTTGCAATCGATTTGGTATCGTTGGCAAAAAATCAAGAAAGGAGTTTGCTATGGTTAAATTTATGAAGAAAGTGACCAAGCTGGCACTCAAGAGCGCTGCGATCTGTACTGGAATCGCAGCTGGTGCCGCACTGCTGCACAAGTACGTGAAGATTCAGTCCAACTGCAGCGGATGTGGACCAAAGGAAGATGATTTTGATGAGGACAAGGAAGAAGAAGCTTCTACAACCACCGACACAGCTGCTGAACAAAACACAGAAGCTGCTGAGGATTCCGATGAGATTTCTTCTGATGAGGCAACCGATTCTTCCAGCCGCCGCTATATCAATATTCATGTAACTGGTCAAAACAGTGACGTAGACATCAATATTGATAAAGGACAGCTCTTTGATGACGCTGCTAAGCTGGTAGCCGATGCCGCACATCTTACCAAGCATCTAAGACCAGGTTCTCACAACACGGAAGAAAAGGAAGATGAGAATACGGAGAATGAAGATACTCAGAACGAGCAGACTGAGGATACCCATTTTAATTTCAAGCATATGGATGCAAACAATGACATCGCAGATCTTGATATTGAGGATCTCAGCATAGATATTGATGAGGATCTATCCGAAGGCATCTCTGACCTTTATGCAATGGACGGTGTAGATGAAGCAGCAATGGAGGAAGATGAAGTTGATACTGAAACAAAAACTTCCGAGAATGTTTCTTCTGAAAAGACTACTACCGATCACAATACCGTATCTAAGGATGAGCACAAGACAGAGGAAGTCAAGGAGGAAGCTCCTGTAAATTCTTCCATTCACCTGTAATGCAACCGCTGCAATGCAGCTAATTTTGTTTTCATTCATTACGACAAAAAAACGGCCGGTTTCCCGGTCGTTTTTTTTGTCTAAAATTTAGGAATTTTTCTTTTTGTCATCCAGCTCCATGATACCGTTCGTCTTGATCATGGCTCTCGGAATGGAATCCTTGGAATTCTTCCACGGCGCATCTTTAAAGCGGTAGTCAAACTTATCTGCAAACCAGTCAAGTTCCTCCGCCAGACGCTTCATATTGTCCAGATACAGCTTTCCGGTAATCTCAGTAAACTCGTCAAGCTCCTTCTGATTGAAACACTTTGCACCCTCTTTTAACAGGTCGCCGTAATGCTCGGTGCAAAAGCCTTTTCCCTTCGCATAAAGTTCACGAAACGAAACATCGCTCTTCCATGTTGCCACTACGGTGTGCAAGTAACGCTCAAAGGTGTTATTGATACGGTCACAAATAAAGCAGGACTTATTCAACTCATCAATATAATCAGTCAGTGGGTTGCTTGTCTCTTTTTTGAAAAAGGATGCCTTTTTGGGTGGCATCTTCATGCGCTTTTCAATCTCTTTGTTGGTGCGGTCGATATGGGTTTTTAAGACAAGGGCCAACCCCAGCTTGTTATTCTGGTCAAACACCATTTTCATGTGTGTCTTACAAAAGCCAAGCCGGTCTGTCTCCATGCGGATATCATCCTCCATGTAGCTTGGGCCCATCGTAAATTCGACTGCATTATTCTCGAGAAGCGTTTTCATCGCGCAGATTGGACACTCACTGTCCATCGCAAACGCATCGTTAATCGGAATCGTATACAGTTTTTCTTTCATGCTTTTCTTTGCTCCTTATTTTGGCAGCTTGAAGCTGGACTTTAAGGAAACAATACGGTTAAATACCGGCTTTCCTTCCTCGGAATCCTTGCAGTCTACGCAGAAGAAGCCATTGCGCACGAACTGGAAGCTGTCGTAAGCCTTTGCATCCTTTAATGCTGGCTCCATTACACAGTCCTTCAGTACCGTCAGAGAATTTGGATTGAAGTTTAAGGTGCCATCATCATTTAACTTACCCTTCTCCTCATCAATCAGATTCTCATACAGACGAACCTCGGTGTGGAATGCCGTCTTTGCTGCTACCCAGTGAATGGTTCCCTTTACCTTACGGCCGTCCGGGCTGTTTCCGCCCTTGGATGCTGGATCATAGGTTCCATGAACCTCGGTTACATTGCCATTTTCATCCTTTACGCAGCCAGTACACTTTACAAAGTACGCATTCATCAGACGTACCTCATTGCCTGGGAACATACGGAAATACTTCTTCGGAGGCTCTTCCATGAAATCCTCTGCCTCAATATAAAGCTCTCTTCCAAACGGAATCTTTCTGCTTCCGAGTTCTGGATTCTCAAGGTTGTTGACAGCCTCAAGCTCTTCCATCTGATCCTCTGGATAGTTGTCGATGATTAGCTTAATCGGATTTAATACAGCCATCACTCTGGCGCGCTTTAACTTTAAGTCCTCACGAATGCAGTACTCGAGCATTGCATAATCAACAGAAGAATTTGCCTTTGATACACCACACAGATCAACGAACATGCGAATGGATTCTGGTGTAAAACCACGTCTTCTGAGCGCACTGATCGTAACAAGACGCGGATCATCCCAGCCGTCTACTACACCATCTTCTACGAGCTTCTTAATATAACGCTTTCCAGTAACAACATTGGTCAGATACAGCTTTGCAAACTCAATCTGCTTTGGCGGCATCTTAAACTCACACTCTTTTACAACCCAGTCGTACAGCGGACGATGATCCTCAAACTCCAGTGTACAGATGGAATGGGTGATATGCTCAATCGCATCCTCAATCGGGTGAGCGAAATCGTACATCGGATAAATGCACCACTTGTCTCCAGTGTTGTGATGAGTCAGATGAGCCACACGATAAATAACTGGATCTCTCATGTTCATGTTCGGAGAAGCCATGTCAATCTTTGCACGAAGTACCTTTTCACCGTCTGCGTACTTGCCATTCTTCATCTCCTCAAACAGCTGTAAGTTCTCCTCTACACTTCTATTACGGTATGGACTTTCCTTACCTGGCTCAGTTAAGGTTCCTCTGTACTCGCGAATCTGCTCAGCAGTCAGATCACAAACGAAAGCCTTTCCTTTCTTGATCAAAAATACCGCATACTCATACATCTGATCAAAATAATCGGATGCGAAGAACAGTCTGTCCTCAAAATCAGCACCCAGCCACTTTACATCCTCGGTGATGGACTTAACAAACTCGGTCTTCTCCTTGGTTGGATTGGTATCATCAAAACGAAGATTAAACTTTCCATTGTATTCCTTTGCCAGTCCACTGTTTAACAGAATGGACTTGGCATGTCCAATGTGCAGATAGCCGTTTGGTTCCGGTGGAAACCTGGTCTGAACGTGGTCATAGGTTCCCTCCGCCAGATCTTTGTCAATGATCATCTCTATAAAATTTTTAGAGACAGTTGTCTTTTCTTCTTTGTTTTCTTCCAGGACAACCTCTTTGTTTTCCATAGTAGTCTTCCTCCTTTATTTCAGGCGCAACGCCACTTAACTATTAGGATATGTCAAAGGGTCCTAAATGTCAACCTTTTCTCTCATCTTTTCGTTCACGGGTGTATCCCGGTGTTGCAGTTCACGGATCAACCAATGTTTATAGCAAAGTCCTCGGTGATGGTTTCGTCGGCGCTACTCCAGATTACAATGGTTTTTCGAAAGCAAGTAACAAAAAAAGACTCTCTGACTACTCAGAAAGCCTCATCAAAAGCTGATGACGGGACTCGGACCCGTGACCTCCTCATTACCAATGAGGTGCGCTACCACCTGTGCCACATCAGCTTATTCTGTTTTGACGACAAGCCATTCATCGAAAGCTCCGAAAAACTTATCGAAAGCTGATGACGGGACTCGGACCCGTGACCTCCTCATTACCAATGAGGTGCGCTACCACCTGTGCCACATCAGCTTGTCTGTCGAACTACCGAACTTCATTTGTTTTATTTCGCTCGACATACACTACTATACTACTTTATAACCACTTTGTCAACACTTTTTTCAAGTTTTTTTATTTTTATTAAAAAAGGTATCAATTCAACCCTTTGTGCAGTCAAAGAGTTGAATTGTGTCTGAAGTTTACAGGGCATATGTTGTTGCGAACACATGTCCCATAAACGATATCTGATTCCAATCAAGAACGTCTCTGTCTTACGATCTCGTATGCTAATACACCCATTGCTACGGATGCGTTCAGAGAATCAATGTCACCCTTCATCGGGATGGAAGCTACCATATCACAGTGCTCTTTTACGAGTCTGGATACACCCTCTCCCTCGTTTCCGATGACAAGACCGATCGGTCCCTTCAAGTTCAGGGAATACATTTCCTCGCCGTCCATATCGGCGCAGACAAACCACATTCCCTCTTTCTTTAAATCTTCCATTACAGAGACCAAATTTGTAACCTTCGCAACTGGTGTATAATTCACTGCACCTGCAGAAGTACGTGCAACCGTGGCTGTCAGGCCCACTGCCCTGCGCTTTGGAATGATTACACCGTGTGCACCTGCCTGATTTGCAGTACGAATGATTGCGCCCAGATTGTGCGGATCCTCGATGCCATCAAGCAGTACGATAAACGGTGCCTCGCCCTTCTTTTTTGCATTCTCTAAAATATCAGAGACCTCTGCATACTCACATGCTGCACAATATGCAATGACACCTTGATGATTCTTTGTCTCGGACAATTGATCCAGACGCTCTTTCTTTACAAACTGTACCATCGTATCCTGCTTCTTTGCCTCGCGCAGAATCGTCTTTACCGGTCCATCCTGACAGCCATCCAATACAAACAGTCTGTCAACGGTCTTTCCACTTCGAAATGCCTCGAGAACCGCATTGCGGCCCTCTGTCAATGATTCATGGTATCCCATCTTTATTCCTTAATCCTTTCTTTGTTCCTGCTGCACCATTTCCTGTTCAACAGATGGTTCGATGCAGTCGTTTCGATCTTTTTGTGTGCCTGCTTGCGTGTTTTCATCCTCTGCTCGTATGGTTCTTTGCACACCATCCAATTCGAGTATGCCGGTGCGCAAAAAGCCTTCTAATAAAAGATCCAGCAATCGCTCGGTTTCTCCATTTAAATATAGATAGCCACACAATGCCTCGAGTCCGGTCGCATGACGATAATCGGACATCGTAGCATTCTTCGCTTTTGTGAAAGACCGCGCATTGCGGCCTCTTCGGTAAGCAGACGTCTCTGCCTCTGTCAAAAGTGGGGCAATCGCAAATGCAATTGCCGCCTGTGAGGATGCCCGGCAAACACCGCTTGCCTGCTTGTTAAGCTTATCTACCTGCGTATTGCCACGGCTTACAAAGATCGTGCGAACAACCATATCATAAATGCCATCACCAATATAGGCTAGTACAAGCGGTGAATACTCGTGTGCAGGCATCTGCTTTAATGAAAATTTCTGACAGATCTGATCAAGCAGTTTTTGATTTTGTTCCATTTATCTGTGTTCCTCTTTCTACTAGCTTATACGCGCTTCCAAGTAACACCCTGTCTGGTATCCTCAAGAAGAATGCCCTTATCGGCAAGTTCCTTACGAATCTCATCGGCACGAGCAAAGTTCTTTGCCTTTCTTGCCTGCTTACGCTCCTCGATCAGTGCCTCAATATCGGCGTCAAGAAGCTCTTCCTTCTTCTCGATGATGATTCCCAAAATATCGCAAAGCTGCTTTAAGATGTCATACAGTGCCTTTGCTGCAGCGCCAGACATTGCATCACTCTTGTTGGTATTGACATATTTTACCAGTTCAAAGATGGCAGCAATCGCATCTGCAGTATTGAAATCGTCCTCCATGGCTGCTTCAAACTTGCCAACGTACTTCTTTGCCTCTTTCACCAATGCAGCTTCCTCAGCAGTCAGCTCACCCTCTTTTGCGGCTTGATTCTGCAACCATGCTGCGCAGGTTAAAATACGCTCAAGACCATTCTTTGCGGCCTCCATCAGATCTGCACTGAAGTTTAATGGACTTCTGTAATGTGCACTTAACATAAAGAAACGAAGCACCTGAAGGTCATATTTCTTCTCAATGTCTCTTACTAACAGGAAGTTGCCTAAAGATTTACTCATCTTCTTATTGTCAATGTTTAAGAAAGCATTGTGCATCCAATAATGAGAGAACTCTTTTCCGTTGCAAGCCTCGCTCTGTGCGATCTCATTCTCATGATGTGGGAAGATCAAATCCTCGCCACCGGCATGAATATCAATCTGCTCGCCAAGATATTTCTTAGACATAACAGAACACTCAATATGCCAGCCTGGACGACCATCGCTCCATGGAGATGTCCAGTATGGCTCGCCTTCCTTCTTTGGTTTCCATAATACAAAATCAAGTGGGCTCTCCTTGTCCTCTTCTCCGCTGACCTTCAGATCACGGAAACCAGACTGCAAATCATCCAGATTCTTGTGGGACAGCTTACCATACTCCTTAAAGCTTGCGGTACGGAAATAAACGGTTCCGTTTTTCTCATAAGCATGACCTTTCTCAATCAGCGTACGGATCATATCGATCATGCCATCAATTTCCTGTGTTGCAAGCGGATGTGTCGTTGCCGGTTTTACATTCATGCCTGCCATATCCTGCTTGCACTCCTTGATAAAACGCTCAGAGATAACGGATGCATCTACACCCTCCTCATTTGCCTTCTTGATGATCTTGTCATCTACATCGGTAAAGTTCGAAACATAGTTGACTTCATAGCCCTTGTACTCCATGTAGCGACGAACCGTATCAAATACGATCATCGGACGTGCGTTTCCAATATGGATGTAATTGTATACGGTCGGTCCGCACACATACATTTTTACCTTTCCTGGCTCAAGTGGTTTAAATTCTTCTTTTCTCTTTGTTAATGTATTGTAGATTTCCATGTTGTTTCCTTTCTTCGCTTCTTATTCATTTGGGATTTCTCCACCCTGTGGTAGAGTTCTCTGTACTGCTTTTTCAGCTGCTCAATATCTGCAAGTACCGGATCTGGCAGATGCACCTGATCGAGATCGTTTTGAGGCAAGCGCACATTGTCGCGCTTGACAACACGTCCTGGCACACCCACTACCGTGGAATTTGGTGGAACCGGCTTTAACACAACGCTTCCTGCGCCGATCTTACAGTTATCTCCGATGGTGATGGAGCCGAGAACCTTCGCACCTGCACTGATCATCACATTGTTTCCAATCGTTGGGTGGCGCTTTCCATGCTCTTTTCCAGTACCGCCAAGCGTGACTCCCTGATACAGCGTCACATTGTCACCAATCTCAGCGGTCTCTCCAATCACAACGCCGTGGCCATGGTCAATAAACAATCCCTTTCCAATCGTTGCCCCGGGGTGAATTTCGATGCCCGTTCTTCGTGCTGTCCACTGGGAGATCATGCGCGCCGCAAAATACCGTTTTTTCAGGTAAAGCTTGTGCGCTAACCGATACCACAACACTGCCCAAAAACAGGGGTACAAAAATACCTCCGCCGACGAATTGATTGCTGGGTCTCGCTCCCTGATTAGCTGTATTTCATCGAGGACATATTGAACGATTCTCATACAACTCCCTTCTGCTTCGAAAATATTTGTCCGCGTTTTTTGATACCTCGAATGCTCTTATGTTCGCAGTTCTTGCAAATCTGCAAGCATTCGAAGTATCAAAAAAATGTCCCCTGGCCGAGGCCAGGAGACGAAAATTTTCCGCGGTTCCACTCCTGTGAGAGCATATAGATGCTGACACTTACGCTGCAAAAGCAGCCGGCGATAACGCAGCCAGCGTGTCGTGCTACTTATTTCGCACAACCGGCTCCCGGATGCACTTCCTATCACATTCCATGAAACAGGTTTTCAGCCATGACCTGTTCTCTCTGTCATTTTCAGTAACAGTACTCTTTCCGTTCAATGCCTTTTCGAAGCTTTTTTATTATTTTATGATGCACAGCCCAATGCCAATCGGATTATCCGTCTGGCTCAGTCTGCTTGTTCACTGTTTTCCAGTGCTACATCATTTCTAGTGTTACTATATGTGATGTCGACCGATTTGTCAACCTTTTTTGGCTTCTTTGCCTTCGGATAAATCTTAGAAAGCGCCTCATCGTCGTAATTTTCATCTAGCCACTGCTGTACGACATTGCTTGCTGGAACATTATTTTCACGCTGATCCTGACGCATAAGCGCTGCCGCAGATACCAGACTGTCTACTGCCATGAAAACGATGAGACACCATGTCAGTATTTTTCCAATCATCATTGGAATCTTCTCAATCCATTTTGATAAAATGGGATAAAGTCCCTTCAGCCAAACGACACCTGCAATGCCCCAGAAAAAACAGTACAGCAAATTGATTCGACCGCCAATGTTGAACATAAAACCACTGTAATCCCAGAAGATCTTGCCAAACACAATCTCGGTAAATACACTACACAGATATTCATACACGCCGCCGAGAACCGTACCCATTGCAAATATAAATGAAGTGGAGCGTTTTCTATAGTTGTATAACAGTGAAGTCGCTACAACAATTGCAAAGCCCCACACAATGCTAAACGGTCCCCACACAACACTGCTTCTGCTCATCCAATAGCCCATTGTAATACGGCAGAATACAGTTTCAATCAAATCTCCAACAAACGCGCCAATAAAAAACAGCAGTGCCAGCTTGTAAAAACTACACCCTTCTGCAAAAACAGTTGCCTTTGTCTTTTCCAGACGTTCTGACTGATTGATTGCCGGATATGCCTTCTCCACACGCATTAAAATATGTTTCTCGATCCATCTACCAAAACGTTTTTTTCTGGTGTAGAGTTCATTGTCGATCTTCTGAATCGTATCGTTTCGTTTTGCACTGCCACGAATGATATAGGTTGAACCAAGTACATCCACTGCCAACACGCCAAGAAGCGCCCACAGCACAATCTGCATGATCAAAGATGGCACCATATGATACAGCTTCATCAATACCGGTGTAACAAACTTTACAGCCAGAACACCAAGTACACCCCACAAAATAGAATACTGAAGACAAATATAGCCGTCCAGGTTCCATTTCTTTGAGGAGTAATCCCACCATTTCTTGCGATCCATTTTTTCCAGAATCTTTCCGGTAAACCACTCAAGAATCGTACAAACGCCTACGCAGCCCAAAAACAAAATCGGTATCTCATCAAACAACTCTGGAAAGCCAAGTGTTATGATTACTGCAGCAAAACCGTATACAATACACAGCGGACTGTTTAACATACCTCTGTTCATGAATTTGCGGTATTTCAGAACACAGAAGCACGTCTCTGCGATCCAACCTAATAATGAGTATACAAAAAAGAGCCAGAGACACCCGAATATGTCGATTCCTCCCATTATTTCCTTGTTATCCTTTCAAATTTAATTGAGGGTCGTCTCATCGTTAATTTCGGTTACGACCCGTGAACTGCAACGTTCTACGGCTTAGCTTCTGCAACCACCGCAGCCACCACAGCCAATGTTGCCGTCCATATAAAACTCCGGCTTATCAATTAAGCATACCGCCTGTGAAGAGATTCCTTCTCCTGTTCCAGTAAAGCCAAGACCTTCCTCTGTCGTTGCCTTAACATCAACCTGATCGAGTTCCAAATGAAGTGCCTCTGCAATATTTGCTCTCATCTGCTCACGATATCCGGCAAGCTTCGGTCTCTGTGCAATCACCGTTGCATCAATGTTGCTGATATAATAGCAGTTCTCCTCCAAAAGCTCTCCTACTTTCTTTAACAATTCTATGCTGGATGCACCTTTATATGCCGGATCGGTGTCCGGAAAATGCTGACCAATATCGCCAAGGGCTGCTGCCCCAAGCAGCGCATCCATAATTGCATGAAGAAGCACGTCCGCATCTGAATGACCTAACAGACCCTTTTCATACGGAATCTCCACACCGCCTAAGATCAGTTTGCGTCCTTCCACAAGACGATGCACATCGTATCCCATACCAACTCTCATATCCAATAACCTTACCTTTCCCTATTTTTATTACGCTGAGCAAAATCTGCTTCTGTAAGCAAAGCTCCATTCGCCAATTTTGGCTGTCGTTTCCTACAGAATTACAGCTGTCTCTTATCATATCATGGTTAGCCTATATTTTCTACGCTCATTCTCTAAAAAAAGTCGAAATTTTTCTTAAAATTTGCTTGACATTTTTTGCAGTCTGAGTTATACTATCTTTCGTCAAGGGGTCTTAGCTCAGCTGGGAGAGCATCTGCCTTACAAGCAGAGGGTCATAGGTT
>DAVZID010000051.1:0-26593 GCA_052273485.1 Lachnospiraceae bacterium | reverse complement strand
GTTCGTACCAAAGACCGTTGCTTTCATCATAAATGTACTTGTCCATCTTGAAATCGTGGTTTTCAAATTAAAATTTTACAGGCTATGATTTCAACAAAAGTTCACAGAAGGACAAACAATAGACATAAAGTTTTCAAAAAGTCATCACATTTCAATTCTACGATAATAGACGATGGCGCAGCGGTAAAATGGCTGCTGGCAAAAATGAAGATGCAGGAGGACAAGACTTTGATTGAAGTAACAGGTCTGGTAAAAAAATATGGAAACCATGTGGCTGTCGATCATTTAAGCTTTCGTCTGGAGCCGGGAAAGATTTATGGATTCCTGGGACCAAACGGTGCTGGAAAGTCGACAACCATGAATATGATGACCGGATATATCGGCCCTACGGAAGGAACCGTTTTAATTAACGGACACGATATCGTGAAGGAGCCGGCTGAGGCGAAACGTTGTATCGGTTATCTGCCGGAGCTGCCGCCGCTCTATACGGATATGACGGTATGGGAATATCTCGAGTTTGCGGCAGAGCTAAAGGAAATTCCAGCGAAAAAGCGTCAGGAGAGCATTTTAAATGCGATGAAGATGACGGGTCTTGTCGATGTGGCAAAGAGGCTGATCAAAAACCTCTCAAAAGGATATAGACAAAGAGTTGGTTTTGCACAGGCTGTTCTTGGCATGCCGGAGATTATCATTCTTGATGAGCCAACCGTTGGTCTTGACCCGATTCAGATCATCGAGATTCGCTCGCTGATTAGGGAACTTGCAAAAGAGCATACCGTTATTTTAAGTTCCCACATCCTTTCCGAGATCAGTGCTGTGTGCGATGAGATTCTGATCATTTCTCATGGAAAACTAGTCGCAAGTGATACAACTGAGAATCTGATGCATTACATGGATAGCGATAACATGCTCGAAATCAGCGTAAAGGCACCGAAAGAGCAGGCAAAGAAGGCATTTGCACAGCTTCGTCACGTAGTAGCTGCAGCAGAGGCAACGAAGCAGAGCGAGGAAAACGAAAATTTGAATCTGTCTGCTTTCGAAATTCGCACCGATGGCGCCGATGTGCGTGAGGCTGTATTTGGCATCTGTGCAGAAATGAACTGGCCGATTTATGAGATGAAGTATTCAAAGGCAACTCTTGAGGATGTCTTTATGGAACTGACCGCCGACAATAAAGCTCATGAGGAAGAGATGAGTGAGATTAAAAAGTCTGCCGAGGAGGCCGTAAAGGAAGCAGAACAGACAAAACAGGCGGACAAGGAGGATGACGATGAAAGCAATATTTAACAGAGAATTCAAATCTTATTTCACGTCCATGATCGGACCAGTATTTGTGGCGGCACTGGTGCTTGTAACTGGTATTTACTTTATGGTGTACAATATGAATTATGGATATCCATATTTTGCCTATACATTGAGCGCATCCGCGATCGTATTTGTACTGACCGTTCCGCTTCTTACAATGAGAAGCTTCTCTGAGGAGCGCCATTCCAAGACGGATCAGCTGCTCTTGACAGCGCCGGTGTCCGTTACACAGATTGTTCTTGGAAAGTTTTTCTCCATGGCAGCAGTTGTGGCAATTCCGTGCATAATTTTTTGTCTGTGTCCACTGATCATCAAGAGCACCGGAAGCGCCTATTTTCTCGTTGATTACTCAACCATTCTTGTTTATTTTCTGATTGGTTGTGCCTATGTATCCATCGGTATGCTGATTTCTTCTATGACAGAGAGTGTCATCATCGCAGCGGTCGGCACGATCATTACACTGCTTTTAATCAACCTGTCAAATGGACTTTCTACTTATATACCAAATACCGCGATTGCATCCTTGATTGGCTGTTTCATCTTATTGATTCTTCTTTGTATCATCGTTTATGTAATGACAAAGAGCAAGGCAGTCACAGGTGGTCTTTTGATCGGTGGTGCAGCAGTTCTTGTCATTCTTTACTTTGTTAATTCTGGCCTTTTTGAGGGACTGATTCCTGAATTGATTGATAAGATTGCATTTGCAAAGGTAATGACCAGCTTTGTTTCTGATCATGTATTTGATGTAAAGGGCGTTGTAGAGCTGATTTCAATTTGTGCAGCTTGCATCTTCCTTACAACACAGGTAATCCAGAAGAGAAGATGGAGTTAAGCAAAACGCCCACTCGGTGAAGTGACACCTTGTAAAGTACATTCACCTTAGGGCTTACTGTGAATCATAAAAAAGCCGCAAAAAGCGGCAGAATGAGAGGAAAGCAGGCAGGAATGGATAACAAAAAAAAGAAAGAAAAAAAGCCTTCGGGCAAGAATATTTCATCCGCAATGCAGCTGAAAAATGGAAGTTTCAGTCTTGCGGTGATCGCAATCGTGCTGGCAATTATCGTCGTAATGAACTTAATTATCGGACAGCTTCCTTCAAAGCTGTTAAATGTAGATCTAAGTGAGACTGGACTGTTCAGTGTCTCTGACACTTCAAAGGAACTGTTAAACAATCTAGATAAGGATGTTACCATTGAGGTAGTAGCAGAAACTGGAAATGTAGATTCTCGTATCGAGAAATTTATTTCCATTTATGGTGATCTTTCATCTCATCTGAAGGTGAGCTACGTAGATCCGGTTCTTCATCCAGAAATTCTTACCAAGTATGGTATTTCTGCAAATTCTGTTGTCGTATCTTGTGCGGATACCGATAAGAATCAGGTGATCTCCTTTAGTGATATCATCGTAAGTCAGCAAAATTATTATGGTTACAGCTCAGAAACCGAGTTTGACGCAGAAGGCCAGCTGACAAGTGCAGTATCTGCTGTTACATCTGAGAGCAGCAAAAAGATGTATCTGTTACGAGGCCATGGTGAGTCTGCAATTAGCCAGGAGCTTGGTGAGCTTCTTACGAAAAATAGTATGACTACCTCAAACTTAAATTTGCTTGAGACGGCATCCATCCCAGAGGACTGTGATCTGTTGATTATCAACAATCCGACAAGCGATTTGGGAACCGATGAGTATACCGAGCTTCACAACTACTTGTATCAGGGCGGAAATGTTTTATTACTTCGCGGTGTTACCGATACGGATCTGACAAACTTTGATGCATTAATGGAAGATTATGGTTTGACCATGGTAAATTCCTACATTGGAGATCGTGAGCGCTATTATCAGAGAGCACAGAGCGCATTCTATTTCTTCCCAGTGATCGCAAGCAACGATGTCAATGTCGAGACAACAAGCAGTATCTTAGTCGGAGCAGTAGCAGGTATGACGGCATCCGAAAATACACCGTCTGATGTCACACTGACCACACTTTTGACTACTAGCAACAGCGCATTCCGCGAAGGAAACAGCGATGAGTCGACACAGTTTCTTCTGGCAGCATCGGCACAGAAGGCAGCACCGTCTGATACCGAAGAAACAAGTGAGAATGAGTCTGGAAGTGAAAATGCATCTGAGGCAGAAACTGCAGGAACGGAAATTGCATCTGCCGAGAGTGCTTCTGATGAAGCTTCAACAGAGACAATGATCGAAAATGCATCCGAAGAAGAAATATCTGAAACGGCATCTGAGACAGCTACCGAGGAAAGTACCCTTGAAAATGTTTTGACGGATGTTTCCGTAGGAAATACCGATGGCTGGATTGACACACCGTCTGCAGATTCGAAGCTGACCGTGATTTCAGCATCCACTATGATTGATTCGAGTCTGATTGGAAACTTTACCGGAATTGAAAACTTAAATGAGTTCATCAACATTGTATCTTCTTACTTTGATGATGTTCAGAATGTATCAATCCCTGCAAAGAGTCTTTCTGTCACCTACAATACCGTAACAGGAGGCAGCATTTGGAACGCACTGTTTATCATTATTATTCCGGTATTCAGTATCGTATGTGGCCTGATTGTATGGATTCGCAGAAGAAAGGCATAATGGTGTAACAGTATGACAAAAAGCACGAAACAATTATTAGGTTTAGTCGGTGCGCTTGCCGTTCTCGGCGGCGCATACGGTGGGATTGTACTGATCAATCAGCATAATGAGGAAAAGGCAACGGAGCAGTCTAAGGCAGACAAAGAAGCCAATACCTTCTATTTAAGCCAGATCGAGGAACCCGTTGCAATCAGCTACACAAACAGCTATGGCACGTTTGATTTTAGTTACGATACAGAAAATGAGACATGGAGCTATGATGGCGATGAACATTTTCCGGTTGCGCAAAGCTATTTAACATCGCTTTCAAGTGATATGAAAGCACTCACTGCAACACGTAAGCTTGAGGAGGTACAGGATGATTTGTCTGTTTACGGTCTGGATAATCCGACGATGTCGATCACCGCAAAGGGTTCTGACGATACCGAGGTAACCGTTCAGATCGGAAGTATCAACAGTTATAACTCCGACTATTATGCGAAGGTAGAAGGCGCGGATGCTATCTATACCATTTCGTCAAGCTATGTTTCCGATATGAGCAATGACCTCTCAACTTTGCAGGAAAAAGAGAGCTTCCCAACCATCACGAGTACGTCCATTTCAAATGTTCAGCTTGTAAAGGACGGCGTTACACTTGATATGGAAAAAGAAGTCACCGAAGAACCAGCGACCGAAGAGGAGACAACCGAAAATGCATCCGAGGCAAAAAGTGGCTCCTTTGAGGAAGCAACTTCTGAGGAAGCTGCTTCTGAAACGACAGCAGAATTGGAATCTGGTGAATCCGAAGAAGAAACACAAAAAATGGTTGAAGTCACACATTGGGTATTCACACAGGATGATAAGACGCAGCGCGTGGATGAGGATGATGACATCCATGACTTACTTGTCAACATGGTTGGTTTGACCTTCAGCGACTGTGCTGATTACTACGCAGATGACACAGAAAAAGCAGACTATGGCCTGACCAACGGTGCAACTGTTCTGACAATTACCTACACTTCTGTTGACGAGGAAAAGACCTTAACCCTCACGATCGGAAACACAACCGATGACAATGCGTATTATTACGTTTCTATGGACGATTCCGACGAGGTTAATACGGTAAGCAAGGAAAGCCTAGATGCTGTACTAGATGCACTTTCTGGATACGAAATGTAAAACGTTAGCTTAAGAAAACAGCAAATATGCACTGAAAGTAAAGTTCGGTCAGTTAATTTAACAATGTAATTTAAAGAGCAGTTTCTTTCCAATTATTACCAGGAAAAGAACTGCTCTTTTCTCACATACTAAAAGCGTAAATCCGGTTTGTAAAACAGGCAGATCGGAATGTGAGGAAGGAGATTACTATGAAACGTTTCGCTGTTTTAACAATTGCAATGGTAATGTCGGTACTGTTTGCGGCCTGCAGAAATGACAATAATTCAAATGTTCCAACAAAGCAGACCTCGCAGAGCACCGAGGAAAGCACGACAAGCGCAAAGAGTACAAAAGAAAGTACCACGAAAAGTACAAGTACAGAGCGTACAACGCGAGCATCTGAGTCAGAAACCACGATGGAGCGTACAAACGAGGATAGCATAGGTAGTACCGAATTAGCACCATACGAAACCGATAACATGAATAACGATGGTATCAATGACGGTATTAACGAAACCTCCTATGATGGCACCGGGACAAATTTTGATGACCTCTTTGAGGAAGGAACGGTATCCAACGGTTCTGGTGAATGATAGCCTTTCGGGTAACGCATTGCATTATGAAAACCGTAAAGAAAAATCATTGACTATCACCCCGTTATCCAGTAAAATAAATAACAATGCAAGAATCGGGCAGTTGCCATGGCAGCTGCCTTCTTTCTTAGGCACTCTTGGGCAATGCGTCATTTGACGCAGCAAAAGAGCAGATATTTACAGCAAGGAGATTTCTATTATGGGAATGACGATGACGCAGAAGATTCTGGCTGCAGCAGCAGGGCTGCCAGAGGTAAAGGCCGGACAGCTGATTGAGGCAGATCTGAGCCTTGTTTTAGGCAATGACATTACCTCTCCGGTAGCGATTCACGAGATGGACCGCTTTGACAAAAAGGGAGTATTTGATAAGGACAAGATCGCACTCGTACTTGACCACTTTGTACCAAACAAAGACATAAAGTCCGCAGAACATTGCAAGTGCGTAAGAGAATTTGCAGGCTGCAACGAGATTACTAATTTCTTTGACGTAGGCGAGATGGGAATCGAGCATGCACTTCTTCCAGAAAAAGGATTAGTTGTAGCAGGTGACGTTGTAATCGGCGCAGATTCACACACCTGTACCTATGGTGCGCTCGGTGCATTTTCCACTGGTGTCGGAAGTACCGATATGGCAGCTGGTATGGCAACTGGCAAGGCATGGTTTAAGGTTCCGTCTGCAATCAAGTTTGTATTGACTGGAAAGCCAGCTGAGTACGTAACCGGAAAGGATGTTATCTTACATATCATCGGAATGATTGGAGTAGACGGTGCACTGTATCAGTCTATGGAGTTTACTGGTGATGGTATCCAGTATCTTTCCATGGATGACCGTCTGTGTATTGCAAACATGGCAATCGAGGCTGGTGGAAAGAATGGTATCTTCCCTGTCGATGAGAAGACCATCGCCTATATGAAGGAGCATTCCACAAAGGAATACAAGGTTTATGAGGCAGACGAGGATGCAGAGTACACTGCTACCTACACCATCGATCTTAGCAGCTTAAAGCCAACCGTATCCTTCCCACATCTGCCAGAGAACACGCACACCATCGACGAGGTGGGCGATATCGCAATCGATCAGGTTGTAATTGGATCATGTACAAACGGCCGTATCGAGGATCTTCGTGCGGCAGCCGAGATTTTAAAGGGCAGAAAGGTAAAGAAGGGACTGCGTTGTATCGTGATCCCGGCTACTCAGGCAATTTACCTTCAGGCAATCGAAGAGGGACTGGTTCAGACCTTCATTCAGGCAGGAGCTGTTGTCAGCACACCGACCTGTGGACCGTGCCTTGGTGGATACATGGGTATTTTAGCAGCACACGAGAGATGTGTTTCTACAACAAACCGTAACTTTGTAGGTCGTATGGGAGATGTCACCAGTGAAGTTTATCTGGCAAGCCCATATGTTGCAGCTGCAAGTGCGATAACCGGAAAGATCTCCGGACCGAAGGAGGTAAAGTAAAATGAAAGCAAATGGACGCGTATTTAAATACGGTGACAA
This sequence comes from Lachnospiraceae bacterium, assembly GCA_052273485.1. Classification (GTDB taxonomy): domain Bacteria; phylum Bacillota; class Clostridia; order Lachnospirales; family Lachnospiraceae; genus Anthropogastromicrobium. The sequence goes on along the minus strand of DAVZID010000051.1, from coordinate 19,456 downwards.
CGTAGATACGGATGTAATCATTCCGGCACGTTACTTAAATTCTTCTGATCCGGCAGAGCTGGCAAAGCACTGCATGGAGGATATTGATAAGGATTTCATCAATAAGGTAAACAAGGGTGACATCATTGTCGCAGACAAGAACTTTGGATGTGGTTCTTCCAGAGAGCATGCGCCGATCGCGATCAAGGCAGCAGGTGTTAGCTGTGTTATCGCAGAGACCTTTGCCAGAATTTTCTACCGCAATGCAATCAATATCGGTCTTCCGATCATTGAGTGTCCTGAGGCAAGCAAGGCTATTCAGGCAGGCGATCAGGTTGACATCGACTTTAATACCGGTGTGATTACCGATGAGACCACTGGAAAGAGCTTCCAGGGACAGGCATTCCCTCCATTCATGCAGAAGATCATCAGTGAGGGTGGACTGATCAACTACATCAATCACAAAGAGTAAGCAACTTATTTATTGAAGATACGAAAGCGAAAAGGGGCTGTCGCATGTTAGTGCGACAGCCCCTTTTCGCGTTTTTCTTTTCAAATCAACCGTTATCAGAGAGAATGAATAATATCACAAACATAGATATCTGGTCGAAAAAAGAAAAATTAGTAGAAAAAAGGAAGAAGAAAATTGACAAAAAAGACTGAATTTTGTCAGATAATGGAGGTCAAACAGCGAATCCTGCGAGGCTTTTTCCGTGCGTTTTGAAAACAACTTCGGTATAATGTACGTGTGTTGAGACATATGAATAACTAGTTACTAATAATTAGTTACCAATAACTAAGAACTGCTAGTTACAAAAATCAATCAAGATAACTAGTACATGCAGTGGCTGTGTTGGTACCCATGGCCGCGAATAAAAAGGAGGAGCAGTAGAATGCTAGAAAGAAACGTAGAAAATAACAGAGTCAGTATCATTGGAGTAGTCGTGTCTGGGTTCCAGTTCAGTCATGAGGTGTTTGGAGAGAGCTTTTACATAATGGAATTGTCGGTGAACCGCCTGAGTGATCAGTCCGACACGATCCCAGTGATGATTTCAGAGCGCCTGATTGATATTAACCAGGATTACAGAGGAAGAACGATGGAGGCGATCGGGCAGTTTCGCTCCTACAACCGCCATGAGGGAACGAGAAACCGTCTTGTACTTTCGGTATTTGTTCGAGAGTATCATTTTATGGAAGCATTTACCGATTATACAAAGACAAATCAGATTATGTTAGATGGTTACATCTGCAAGGCACCCGTCTATCGAAAGACACCACTTGGCCGCGAAATAGCCGATCTTTTGATTGCTGTCAACCGCCCATACAGCAAGAGCGATTACATTCCGTGCATCGCATGGGGACGAAATGCCAGATACGTATCAAACTTTGAAGTGGGAACGAGACTTCGCGTGTGGGGACGTGTTCAGAGCAGAGAGTATATGAAAAAGCTCAGTGAGACCGAGAGTGAGAAACGCATTGCCTACGAGGTTTCGGTAAGTAAATTGGAATATGTTGAGCAGAAGGCTTGACAGTGCAGAAAAATTGATGTACACTAAAGAAAATTCATACAAAAGGTAGAGGTTGCGCTACTGATGAGTAGGTTGACGGATGCATGCAAAAGCAGAGGAAGTCAGCTAAAAGGCACTGGCGCCGAAAGAACGGTTTTTGCAGAGCTGTTCTTGGGCATATATCGAATAGGTATATGACTGTCATCTGTTCACAGATGGGGAGCTACTAAGGGAAACACAAAAAGAGAACCTTATGAGCCGGCCGTATGTGACCGGCTTTTTCTTTTGGCAAAACCAGTTTGGGTAAGCCTGGGAAAATCTGGTGGCTGCATTTGAATAGATTATTACCTGAATCAGAAAGGATGGTATAGTATGTCAATATTTAAGGGAGCAGGAGTTGCTATCGTCACTCCATTTACACAGGACGATAAGGTGAATTTTGAAGAGTTAGGAAAGATGATTGATTTCCAGATTGCTAGCGGCACGGATGCAATTATCATTTGCGGAACAACAGGTGAGTCTTCTACCTTATCCCATGATGAGCATGACGCATGTATCAAGTTTGCTGTTGAGCATACCGCAGGAAGAGTTCCGGTTATTGCAGGTACTGGTTCAAACTCTACTGCCGAGGCAATTCGCCTGTCCACACATGCACAGAAAAATGGCGCAGATGCACTGCTTCTTGTAACACCATATTATAATAAGGCAACACAAAAAGGTTTAATTCAGCATTATACTGCGATTGCAAACAGCGTAGATCTGCCGATCATTCTGTACAACGTGCCGTCCCGTACGGGTGTGAACATTCTGCCACAGACTGCTGTTACATTAGCAAAGAATGTAAAAAACATTGTAGCAATCAAGGAAGCCAGCGGAAATATCTCTCAGGTAGCAGAGCTTGCTGCACTGGCAGATGGCTGCATTGACATTTATTCAGGAAATGATGATCAGGTAGTTCCGCTTCTGTCACTTGGCGGTATCGGTGTGATCTCTGTTTTATCAAACGTAATGCCAAAGCTGACACATGATATGGTTATGAGTTATTTAAATGGCGATGTGAAGTTGAGCTGCCAGTTACAGTTGTCTGTTATGAACTTAATCAAGGCATTGTTCTGTGAGGTAAACCCGATTCCGGTAAAGGAAGCACTGAACATGATGGGATGGAATGCCGGCGGACTGCGTTCTCCTCTGTGTGAACTTGAGCCACAGCATAGAGAGCTGCTTCGCAAGGAATTAGCAGCAATGAAGCTGATCTAAGCTGATGTAGGCTGGTTTTAGAAAATGTAAATGAACCAGTAGAATGGCTGGCAAATGAAAGGAACACAAGATGGTACGTATTATTTTAAATGGCTGCAACGGTGCGATGGGAAAGATGCTTGCGAATATCATTGCGCAGGATGATCAGGCACAGGTAGTTGCAGGAATTGATATCACGAAGGCAACGGATTGTCCGTTTCCTGTATTCGAATCAATCGCTGCATGTGATGTAGAGGCGGATGCGTTAATTGACTTTACCGTGGCAAAGATTACGGATATGGTGCTTGATGAGTGTGCAGAAAAGGGTCTTGCGCTTGTGCTTGCTACAACTGGTCTTTCCGATGAGCAGCTTGCTCATGTACAGGAGGCTGGAAAGAAGATTCCGATCGTTCAGTCCTACAACATGTCTCTTGGAATCAATACACTTGCGAAGATTGTCGAGTTAATTACACCAGTATTAGCCGATGCAGGATTTGATATCGAGATTGTTGAGCGTCATCATAGACGTAAGTTAGATGCACCAAGCGGCACGGCAATCATGCTTGGAAATGCAGCAAACAAGGCATTAAACGGCGAGTATCATTTCGTGTTTGACCGCAGCGAGAGACGAGAGAAGAGAGATCCGAAGGAGATTGGCTTCTCAGCAGTCAGAGGTGGTACAATTGTTGGTGTACATGATGTCATCTATGCGGGAGAGGATGAAGTGATTGAGCTGAATCATCAGGCATTCTCCAGAGGCGTATTTGCAAAGGGCGCTGTTCAGGCCGCAAAGTTTTTACAGGATAAGGCGCCAGGCGTATATACCATGCGTGATGTAATCGGATAAAATAGTTTCTGCTGTAGTATTTGAAATGTTTTTATAAGAAAACCCAGAGGCTGAGTGCCTCTGGGTTTTCTTTATTAGACGTTTTTCATTAGAAGCCGCATCCACAGCAGCTAAGCAACAGAATCCAGATCAATGCGTCACAGCCACAGCTGTTTCCGTTATTGAAGAAGCCTGTTCCATTGCCACAGCCGCAGCCGTCATTGTTATTCCATCCGCCGCAGAACAACAGAATGAGGATAATCCACATGCAGTTGCATCCACCGTTATTTGTTGTCTGTGTGCATCCGCCGCAGTTTGTTGCTGCCAAATCACTCATAGGAGATACCTCCAAAATCATTTACAGTGTATCTTATGCATCGACGGTGCAGAGGGTTACACTTTTTCTTTTTTCTTTCGACGAGCCTTTAAAAGCACTTGAACCTTACAGAAAGCATCGTCGCTGATTAGGGCAGGGTGTGCATGGGGAAAGATTGCCCATTCTTCTTTGGACAGTGAAATGCGTCGTTTGCTTTTAACGCTTTCCTTTTGGGTCATTCCTTGAATGAGCGTGCCCGTATAAATTGGATTTGTTAAAATATTGCGTACGCTAGAGGTCGCCCAGTGAATTTCATAGTTTTTGTTTTTTAAAAACGGAGTCTGAAATAAAAGCCCCTGCTGGATTTTATAAAAGCAGGGCGGAGGCATCTGCCTTTTCGTGAGAATGGCGGCGATTTTTGCCAGACTAAATCCATCAAGATACAGCTGATAAATTTCTCGGACAATCGCAGCGGCAGGAGGATCGGGAATTAGTTGGTGGCTGTTTTGTGGATCTTTCGTGTAGCCGTAGCAGGCAAATGAGCCAATGAACTGACCTCGTTTCATTTTATTACGCAAAATTTGACGGATATTGTCTGAGAGATCTTCACAGTACCATTCGTTGACAAGGCTATTGATCTGGCGCATTCGAAGATTTTTTTCATTGTCGGTGTCTGTGCCGTCGCACACACCGACAAAGTGGATGCCCCACAACGGAAATAACTCATTCAGGTATTGTTGAGCAGTTTTCATATCTCGTGTAAAGCGAGATTGATTTTTACATAGAATTGTGTCAAATCGTCCACAGCGCGCATCCTCGATCATACGGCAGAAAGCAGGGCGTGCATTATCAAGCCCGGAATAATTGTCATCCACGTACATACAATAAATAGAAAATCCCTTCTTTTTTGCGTAATCACATAGAAGTTTTTGTTGGTTTTGAATGCTTTTGCTTTGTTCATCCATTGTTATGTTATCATCCTCACGCGATAGGCGGCAGTAAATGGCAGCCTTTTTTTCCATATGCATGGCTCCTAGTTGTTCCTTTTTATTAGTTTATGAGAAAATACGTGAAAAGCGAAAATTATTGCGAAAATTTTTCAATATCACTATTGACAGATGAGCAGAAAAGGACTATAGTTAAATTAACAATTAAACAAACGTTTAATTCAAAAGTTAGACCAAAAAGAAAAACAAAACCCAAAATAAAAAAGAAAGGATGGCACACATTATGAGAAAGACATTTGAATTAGAGGATCTGGATTGTGCAAACTGCGCTGCAAAGATGGAGGAGGCAATCAAGAAGCTTCCGGGTGTAAAGAGAGCATCTGTAAACTTCATGACACAGAAGATGATCTTAGACGCTGAGGATGATAAATTCGATGAGGTACTGCAGGAAGCAGTAAAGTGTATTGCTAAGGTTGAGCCAGACTGCAAGGTAGTTCTGTAAGTATATTTGAGAGTTTAAGACGTCACCACATTCAATCAGCACTCTGTTTGGATGTGGTGATTTGTGTAAAGAAAGAATGCCTGCGTTGTTTCGAATAAGCGTGGGGAAAGGCATGGTTTTGTTATGTTAAAGAAAATGACAAAAAAACAAAAAAAGCAGTTTTATAAAATTGTAGCTGCGCTTGTTCTGCTTCTTGTCGGAGTGCTTCTTCCGATACCGGATCTTTACAAGTTGATCTTCTTTATTCCAGGCTATCTGATCGTTGGCTATGATGTACTTGTCAAGGCAGCGAAGAACATCACAAAAGGTCAGGTATTCGATGAGAATTTTCTTATGGCGATTGCAACAATCGGTGCATTTGCCCTGCAGGAGTACACAGAGGGTATCGCCGTTATGCTGTTCTATCAGGTCGGTGAGCTGTTCCAGTCCTATGCAGTAAATCAGTCCAGAAAATCGGTTGCATCGCTGATGGATATCCGCCCAGACAGCGCAGTTGTACTTCGTGATGGTGTCGAGGAAGAGGTTTTCCCAGATGAGGTTGCAGTCGGCGAGACGATTATTGTAAAGCCGGGTGAGCGTATTCCGTTGGATGGCGTCGTATTAGAAGGAAGCAGCATGGAGGATACCAAGGCACTGACTGGTGAGGCTGTTCCGAGAAAGGTAACCGTTGGCGACGAGATTATCAGCGGATGCATCAACCTGACAAATATCTTAAAGATTCGTACCACAAAGGAATATGGGGAATCTACGGTAGCAAGGATTCTGGATTTGGTTGAAAATGCCAGCAGCCAGAAGGCAAAGGTAGAAAACTTTATCACTAAGTTTGCAAGATATTACACCCCGATCGTTGTTGGTCTGGCCGCATTTATCGGTCTGATTGTTCCAATTTTCCTGCCGGGTCATCCATTTGCAGAGTGGATTTACCGTGCACTTTCTTTCCTAGTTTGCTCTTGCCCGTGTGCGCTTGTTATTTCTGTACCGCTTAGTTTCTTTGGAGGCATTGGTTGTGCCAGCAAGAATGGTGTTCTCGTAAAGGGAAGCAACTACCTTGAGGCCGTATCCAAGGCAGAGACCATGGTATTTGATAAAACGGGAACACTGACAAAGGGAACATTCCGTGTAACAAAGTTAGTGCCAGTAAATGGCACCAGTGAGACCAAGCTTCTGTCAAGTACTGCGACTGCAGAGCAGTATTCCAGTCATCCAATTGCGCTGTCCGTTTTGTCCTCCTGGAAGGAGAAAAATGGTGGCGAGCTAGCGAAGGTAGAGGATGCACAGGAGATTGCAGGAAAAGGCTTAAAGGTAACAGCCGGAGGCCATGTAATCCATGCTGGAAATAAAAATCTGATGGCAGAGTTAGGACTTGAGGTTCCGGTTCCAGAGGAGGCCGCTACAGTAGTGTATACCGCAGTGGACGGCGCCTATATCGGTTATCTTCTGATTTCCGATGAGGTAAAGGAGGATGCAAAGGATGCGATCAGCCAGCTGCATCGCATCGGTGTAAAGAGAACCGTTATGCTGACTGGAGACCGTAAGGCAATTGGTGAGTATACCGCAAAGCAGCTTAATCTAGATGAGGTGCATACCGACCTTCTTCCGGCAGATAAGGTAAGCTACGTCAATGAGTATTGCAATAAGAAGACAAAGGGCAAGATGGTTTGCTTTGTCGGTGATGGTATCAACGATGCGCCAGTTCTTGCAAGAGCCGATGTCGGAATCGCAATGGGTGGACTTGGCTCCGATGCAGCCGTTGAGGCCGCGGATATCGTTATCATGGAGGATCAGCCATCCAAGCTTGCCGATGTTATTCAGATCGGAAGAAAAACCGTTCAGATTTGCAGCCAAAATATCGTATTTGCAATTGCAGTTAAGGTCATTATCCTTGTACTTGTAGCAGCGGGACTTGCCAATATGTGGGCAGCTGTTTTTGCCGATGTCGGTGTTGCTGTCATTGCGATTTTAAATGCAATGAGAACGTTGTATTATAAGCCACAGAAGTAAGAAAAATTAACACAACAAACGAATAACAAGAATCAGACAGCGAAAATAAAATAACAAAAAAGAAATAACAAAAAAGAAAGCATGTCTTCATAACTAGAAGTAACGTGTTTTCTTTTTTTGTTATTTGCAATTGATAGAAAAATGAGTTTTGTGGTATACTGTTGACATCCAAAAAAAGATAAAAAATGCAAACAAGATGCAAAGGAGATGCAACAGTATGAATTCGAAAAAGAAGATTCAAAAAGAAAACGCTCCGAAAGTGTCAATAAAAGAGCGTGCATTTGGTGTGCTTCAGCGTATTGGGCGAAGTTTTATGCTTCCAATTGCGATCTTGCCGGCTGCAGGACTTCTTTTGGGATTGGGAAGTTCATTTACGAATGCAACGGCGATTGCCACCTATCATCTGGAGTGGTTACTGGGAGACAGTACACCTCTTCATGCGTTATTTGTCATTATGAATGAGGTCGGCAGTGTAATCTTTGATAATTTGCCGTTACTTTTTGCCGTGGGAACTGCGATTGGAATGGCGAAAAAAGAAAAGGAAGTCGCGGCATTATCAGCCGTCATCGCTTTTTTTGTCATGCATATTTCTGTCAATGCATTGCTGCGCCTGTCTGGGCAGGTTCTAGCCGACCAGACCATCGCGCAAAGTGTTATGGAGGGAACGATTGCAGAGGTATGTGGAATACAGACACTTCAGATGGGCGTATTTGGAGGCATTATTGTCGGAATTGGTGTGGCAGCGCTGCACAACCGATTTTATAAAATCGAGCTGCCGGCAGCATTGTCGTTTTTTGGCGGATCGAGATTTGTTCCAATTATTTCCACAATCGTTTACATGTTCGTCGGAATTCTAATGTATTTTGTTTGGCCATTTGTTCAGAGTGTCATCTATGCGCTTGGCTCTCTTGTTACCGGAACGGGTTACATTGGAACACTATTCTTTGGTATCATAAAACGGGCATTGATTCCGTTTGGTCTGCACCATGTATTTTATATGCCATTTTGGCAGACGGCAGTTGGCGGCAGCATGGAGATTGCAGGAAAGCTCGTGCAGGGTGGTCAAAACATCTTCTTTGCACAGCTTGCAGATTCTGCCAACATCGCGCATTTTAGCTCTGATGCAACGCGCTATTTTTCAGGAGAGTTTATTTTCATGATCTTTGGTCTTCCTGGTGCAGCCCTTGCGATGTATCGCTGCGCAAAACCAGAGCGAAAAAAACAAGCAGGTGGTCTGCTTTTTTCAGCAGCGCTTACTTGTATGCTTACTGGAATTACGGAACCACTTGAGTTTTCTTTTTTGTTTGTAGCACCGTTATTGTTTGGTGTACAGGTAATCCTTGCAGGATCTGCTTATATGGTAGCGCATATCTTAAACATTGCGGTTGGTCTAACGTTTTCAGGCGGTTTGCTTGATCTATTCTTATTTGGTATTCTTCAGGGAAATCAAAAAACAAGCTGGCTTTTGATTATTCCGGCAGGAATTGTCTATTTCTTGCTGTACTATTTTATCTTTTATTACTTGATCCAAAAGTTTGATCTTAAGACACCGGGACGAGAGGATGCGCAGGATGAGACAAAGCTATATACAAAAGCAGATTTGAATACAAAAAATCAAACTTTAAATCAAACATTGAGTCAGACAATCGCAGAAGGCCTTGGAGGAAAGGCAAATATTGCAGATGTAGATTGCTGTGCGACGAGACTTCGCGTCAGTGTCAAGGATTTGACGAAAGTAAATCATGATATATTGAAATCAACAGGAGCACCTGGTGTGGTTCAAAAAGGAAATGGCGTTCAGGTTATTTATGGCCCGAGGGTAAGTGTGATAAAATCAGATCTGGAAGAGTATCTTGAAGCATCATCTGAACAAGAGATCCCTGAAATGTCAGAGAGAAAAGTTACCGAAATGCCACCGAAAAAACAGTCAATCTCAGATACAGAGGATACACAAGTTCCTCAAAATCAGATGAGTTCGATTGTTATTGCAAGCCCACTTTCAGGAACTGTGATGGAATTGTCTGAGGTGCCGGATGAAGCATTTGCCGAGAAATTAATGGGCGATGGCGCGGCAATTCTTCCCGATTCCGATGTCGTGTGCGCACCGGACGATGGAAAAATCGCATTTGTGTTTGACACTGGTCATGCAATTGGATTTGAAACAACGAGTGGTTTGAACATTCTTGTGCATGTTGGTATTGATACCGTATCGCTTGGTGGAAGTGGTTTCGAAGTCCTTGTCGCAGAGGGACAGTCCGTTAAAAAAGGAGAACCTTGTATCAAACTGGATCTGAAGTATTTAAGAGCACATGCACCATCACTTGCCACACCTGTGATTGTGACAGAAACTGATGCAGATACAAAAATTCGTATCCTTCATACAGGACATGTTTTGGCAGGTGAGGATTTCTTTTTAGTAGAAAAACAAAATTAGAGTTTGATTATTACAAAAGAGAAAGAATAGGAAAAACAAAAAATGCAGTTAGAAAGAACATCAGAAGAGTTATCCGAAGCAGCATCATCGGTATCATCATTAGCATCAGAAACAATTGGCCGCTTCGATTGGGAGAAGCGGCTCTATGAGGCGGCAAAGGCACTTGAAGAATGGTACCAGAAAGCACACAGAGATCTTCCGTGGCGCCATGATGTAAATGCATATCGGGTGTGGATTTCAGAGATTATGCTGCAGCAGACGCGTTCCGAGACAGTAAAGCCATATTACCGTCGCTTTTTAGCTGCATTTCCTGATGTAAACCACTTAGCGTTGGCGTCAGATGATGAACTGTTAAAGTTATGGGAAGGTCTAGGGTATTATTCGAGAGCGCGCAATTTAAAGAAAGCGGCAAGTATCTGCCGAGACCAATTTGGTGGGAGACTTCCGGCAGATTATAAGGCGCTTTTAAGTCTTCCAGGAATTGGCAGCTATACGGCAGGAGCGATTGCCTCGATTGCATATGGGCTGCCATACCCGGCAGTTGATGGAAATGTGCTTCGTGTAATCAACCGTATTTTAGCGGATGAAAGCGATATTGCAAAGCCACAGACAAAGAAAAATATGGAAGATATGCTAACTATTTTTATAGAAGAATATTTGCAATATGAGTCTGGAATTTTTAATCAGGCATTAATGGAACTGGGCGCCTGTGTCTGTATTCCAAATGGAAAGCCACTATGTGAGGTCTGCCCAGTTGCCAATGTATGCCTTGCGAGAATCGAAGGTCGCACGGAATTTATCCCATTTAAATCAAAGAAAAAGCCAAGAAAAAGAGAAGCGCGAACAATTTTCGTTTTGTCCGATGAGAGTGGGATTGTGCTTCATAAGCGCCCAGAAAGTGGCCTTTTAGCAGGTCTTTGGGAGCTTCCGTCTGTAGAGGGCACACTTACGAAGGAAGAAGCCGTTCATTTTTGGAAAATGCTTATAAATGCGCCTGTAACAGCAGAAGAACTTCCGCAGGGAAAGCATATTTTCTCACATATCGAGTGGCATATGAGTGCATGGAAGATTCAGACACAGAGTCCTCTTTCTAATTATAAAAATAGAATAAAAGAGTCCTCATTTTTATTGGCAACAAAGGAGGACTTAAAGAAAATAACAATTCCAAGTGCGTTTGCTACGTGGTTAGGATCAAAATAGGTTTCGAATGCTCATTCACAAAATGTAAAAAATGTGTGAACTATAGGGAAAATGCTATTGCAAATGGACTTCTTTGTATGATATGATGAATGAAGTGGGTATCCACGTACTCTATAAATGCTAAAGGAGAAACCTTTTATGGCAACATATCTTATTGACTATGAAAATGTCAAATCAGAAGGTATTAAAGGAGTCGCACAGCTTGGCGAAGATGATCGTGTTGTGATCTTTTATAGCCACAATGCTGACACTATTACCTTTGAAGCGATGGATATGATTTTCAATTCCAAAGCACAGATAACTAAGTATAAAATTCTGTGTGGTGGAAAAAATGCACTTGATTTTCAGCTATCCACTTATCTGGGCTATCTGATTCATGAGGCAAAGGATTCATATTTCTATATTATCAGCAAGGATAATGGATTTAAACATGTAGTAGACTTTTGGAAGAGAACCTTCCGATTTGATGGTTATGTGTATTGCTTTGCAACGATTGCGGACGGCAATGCAAGACAAAACCGTTTTAAAAACGCAACTGCAAAAGAACGTGCGCGCGTAATGGAAGAAGAGTTGGTTGCAATGAGCGAGGAACTTGAAGCTCAGAGTGATGCAGAGGAAGCAGAAGAAACAGAAAATGCACAGGAGCAGGAAGTTTTGAATGCACCGGCAGAGGAGCCTGCATCTGAAGAAGCAATAGAGAAACAAGAGACTGTATCCGAAGAGATTACAGAGAAACAAGAAACGGTGTCGGATGAGACGGCAGAGGAGCTTGTAACGGATGAGACCATAATCGACGAGGTAACAACATCGGCGGGTGAAAATGCAAGTGACGAAGCAGAAAAAGAGAACGCAGAATCTGTAGAAGAGACAACATCTCAGACAACAGAGCAGCCAATCGAAAGTGAATCACAGGAGCCAATTTCAGATACAATGATTTATCCGGTTCAGCAGCATAAACCAGTGTCTGTAATGCCTCCGGCAGAGCTTCCAGATTCGATTCGAAAAGAACTTGAGAAGGCAGATGCACAGTATCAAGAGAGCAGCGAGGAAGATTTAAAAGAAAAGATTGCAGCAGCTGTATCTGCATCTACGATTAAAGTAGTAGAAAGTGGTATGACCGTTCATCATGTGGAAAAAAGTGAGCCAGTACAGGATGATTCAAAGACTGAAAAGGCAGTAAAACATGAGAAGAATACGCATCATGCACATCACTCAGGACGTCGCAAGAAGAACGCAGAGCAGACCGCTGAAGAAACATCATCAGAGCAGACTTTAGTAACTGAGGAAACACCAAAGAAAAAAGAGAAAACACCAAAAGCACCAAAGACGCCAAGAGTACCAAAAGCGCAAAAGGCAGCAAAACCAGCAAAGGATGTAAAGTCTGAAGAACAGCCAAAAGAAGTTGAAATGGAAGTTGAGACAGAAGTTAAGAAAACAAAGGCTGTGAAAGAAGTCAAGGAAACAAAGAAGGAACCAAAGAAGACGAAATCATCCAGAACCGCGAAGGTACCAAAGCAGGCTGTCGCAGAGATTGAGAGCAGGACTGAGGAAAAGCCAGAAAAACCGGCCAGAAAGCCAATTACAAGAAGTACAAGAGCAAGAAAAATAGCTGCTGTACCGGCAGAGGAATCCGCAGCGCCAGCAGTACAGGAAGCAAAAGAAAAGCCTGCACAGGAAAAGCCAGTGCGCAGAGGACGCCGCCCGAAGGCACAAAGCAATATCGCAGCAAGCTTTGAATAAAACATACATGAATGAAAGGGAGGCTTTTGAATCATGAAATATTACTTAGCAGTAGACATTGGTGCGTCTAGCGGAAGACATATTCTGGCACACCTTGAAAATGGAAAGATTGTTCTGGAAGAGATGTACCGTTTTACAAATGGCAATGTGACAAGAGATGGTCATCTGTGCTGGGAACTTGATAGACTGTTTAATGAGATTGTAAATGGAATTGCAGCCTGCGCAAAGGCAGGAAAGGCACCAGCGTCTATGGGTATTGATACCTGGGGAGTTGACTTTGTTCTTCTTGATAAGGAGAATCACATTCTTGGCGATACGATCGCATATCGTGACAGCCGTACGGATGGCATGGATGAGGTTCTTGAGACCATGATTTCTCCAGAGGAGCTGTATGAGCGCACTGGAATCCAGAAGCAGTTGTACAATTCCATTTATCAGCTTCTTGCAATCAAGCAGGAGCATCCAGAGTACATTAAAAATGCTGAGCATTATCTGATGGTACCAGAGTACTTTAACTATCTGCTGACTGGCAAGATGATGAACGAGTATACCAATGCGACTACTGGACAGCTTGTCAATGCAGTGACAAAAGATTGGGACTACGAGCTGCTTGAGCGAATCGGTATTCCGGCAAAAATTTTTGGAAAGCTTCATATGCCAAAGACAAGTGTTGGTATGTTAAAGCCTGAAATCGCAGACAAGTGTGGCTGTCAGACTGAGGTGATTTTGCCGGCAACACACGATACTGGTTCTGCTGTACTGGCAGTTCCGGCAAATGACGATGACTTTATCTACTTAAGCTCTGGTACCTGGTCTTTAATGGGAATTGAGAGAAAATATGCAGAGTGCAGTTTAAAGAGCATGAAGTATAATTTTACAAATGAGGGTGGTTACGATTACCGTTTCCGTTATTTAAAGAATATCATGGGTCTTTGGATGTTACAGAATGTCCGCAAGGAGATGAACCGCGCAGAAAAGACATATACCTTCCCAGAGCTGATTGCAATGGCGAAGGAGGCAGATGGTTTCCCATCCATCGTAAACTGCAATGACAGCAGCTTTTTAGCACCAAAGAGCATGACCGATGCAGTGCGCTATTACTGTGAGCGCACCGGACAGAAGATTCCGCAGTCCATGGGTGAAGTTATGGTTGTTATTTACAATTCCTTAGCGCAAAGCTACAAGGATACCGTGGCAGAGCTTGAGGAGATGTCTGGACGTAAGTTCACTAGAATCCACGTTGTTGGAGGCGGATGCCAGGATATGTTCTTAAATCATAAGATCAAAACCTTCACGGGTAAGGATGTCTACGCAGGACCGGTTGAGGGAACTGCACTTGGTAATCTGATGGTTCAGATGTTAAAGGATGGAAGCTTTAAGACACTCGAGGAAGCAAGAGAGTGTGTTGCCTCTTCCTTTGATGTAAAGAAAGTAGATTGATTCACCAAAACAACAAACATCGAATAAAAAAACAGGAATCCTGGGGCATATCGCCTCGGGATTCTTTTTTTCTTCCCATTTTTCTTCTAATATTTTTACAAAAAAGTACCATACATTGGATCAATTTCTCAATATATTTATAATACTTGCAAAGTTATTTTATTTACAGCAGGTGTATTTCGTGGTATGCTTGTATCAGCGTCAGGGAAATACCTGATAGTGAAGCGGATATAAGCAGATAAGGAGAATACCATTATGCAGAACAAAATGAGAGAAGAATTCGCGAAGATTTTCGGAGAAGGAAAAGAGCCTGAGTTTTACTTTGCACCAGGCCGTGTAAATCTGATTGGAGAGCATACCGACTACAATGGCGGTCATGTATTCCCATGTGCACTGAGTATTGGTACATATGCGTTAGCAAGAAAGAACGATTGTGGCAAGATGCGCTTTTACTCCCTGAATTTTACCAGATTTGGAATGTTAGCAGTTGAGGCAAAGGATTTCAAGAATGTTCCAGAAGATAATTGGTGTAACTATCCAAAGGGCGTTATGTGGGCTTATACACAGAAGGGTTATACTATCGACAGCGGACTTGATATTTTGTATTATGGAAACATTCCGAATGGTTCTGGCCTTTCCTCTTCAGCATCCATCGAGGTAGTTACCGCTGTTATTTTAAATGATCAGTTTGGTTTTGATGTGGATATGGTAGAGGTCAGCAAGATTTGTCAGTTTTCCGAGAACAAGTTCAACGGTGTAAATTGTGGTATTATGGATCAGTTTGCAATTGCAATGGGTAAGGCAGGTCATGCAATTTTCTTAGATACAGCAGATTTGTCCTATACCTATGCACCGCTCGAGTTGACTGGTGCAAAGATTGTTATCGCATGCAGCAATAAGAAGAGAGGACTTGCAGATTCCAAATATAATGAAAGAAGAAGTCAGTGTGAGACTGCACTTGCTGAGCTTCAGAAGGTAAAGCCAATCAAGAGCCTTGGCGAGCTGACAGAAGCTGAGTTTGATGCGATTGCAGATGCCATCACCGATCCGGTAAATCGCAAGAGAGCAAAGCATGCTGTGTATGAGAATCAGAGAACCATTCGTGCGGTTGAAGCACTCAAGAACAATGATATTGCACTATTTGGAAAGCTGATGAATGAGTCTCATGTTTCTCTTAGAGATGATTATGAGGTAACGGGAATTGAGCTTGATACATTGGCAGAGACTGCTTGGGAACAGCCGGGTGTAATTGGTTCTAGAATGACAGGCGCAGGCTTTGGTGGCTGTACGGTAAGTATTGTTGAGGATGATAAGATTGATGCCTTTATTGAGAACGTAGGAAAGGTATATAAGGATAAGATTGGATATGCGGCTGACTTCTATGTAGTAACCGTAGGCGATGGTGCACATAAGCTGAGCTAAAAACAGACCACACAAACGATAAGAAAGATAACGACAATAAGAATGGGAAAGGCATGGTAGAGTGATGACAGTATATGAAGCAATCGCGGCACTTGTTCAGTACGGAATCGATACCGGACTGACACCGGAGTGCGAGCGTATTTACACGACCAATCAGCTGCTTGAGGCAATGCAGCTCGATGATTATGAGGAACCAGAAAAGCAGGCAAAGGCGCCGCTAGAGGAGATCCTTGATGTGTTGCTTGCAGATGCATGCAGCCGAGGATTGACACAGGACAGTGTTGTGTATCGTGATCTGTTCGATACAAAGCTGATGAATGCACTGATGCCGAGGCCGTCACAGGTAAGAGAGCAGTTCTGGAAGGCATATGAGGAGAGCCCGCAGAAAGCAACGGACTATTTCTATAAATTGAGTCAGGATTCTAATTATATTCGTCGCTACCGTGTCTGCAAGGATGTAAAGTGGGTAACCTCCACCGAGTATGGCGATCTGGACATCACAATTAATCTGTCTAAGCCGGAGAAGGATCCGAAGGCTATTGCAGCAGCTCGTACTCAAAAGCAGAGCGGTTATCCAAAGTGCCTGCTTTGCATTCAGAATGAGGGCTATGCAGGTCGTGTCAATCATCCGGCCAGACAGAATCACAGAATCATTCCGATCACGATCAACGAGTCACAGTGGGGCTTTCAGTACTCGCCGTATGTGTACTACAATGAACATTGTATCGTATTCTGTGGACAGCATTCTCCGATGAAGATTGACAGAAGCACCTTTGTGAAGCTATTTGACTTTGTCAGCCAGTTTCCACATTATTTCCTCGGCTCCAATGCAGACCTTCCGATTGTAGGCGGTTCCATTCTGACTCACGATCATTTTCAGGGCGGACATTACGAGTTTGCAATGGCAAAGGCACCGATCGAGACACCAGTAACCATTCCTGGTTATGAGGATGTGGAGGCAGGCATTGTAAAATGGCCGATGTCCGTTATCCGTATCCGTCATAACGATAAGGAGCACCTGATTGATCTGGCGGATCATATTTTAAAGGCATGGAGAGGTTACACCGATGAAGAGAGTTTTATCTTTGCCGAGACGGATGGAGAACCTCATAATACCATCACTCCGATTGCCAGAAAGAAGAATGGCTGCTTTGAGTTGGATTTAGTGCTTCGAAACAATATTACGACACCAGAGCATCCACTTGGCGTTTACCATCCGCATGAGAAGCTGCACCATATTAAGAGAGAGAACATCGGTCTGATCGAGGTCATGGGTCTTGCTGTACTGCCGTCTCGTTTAAAAGGTGAGCTGGCAGCATTAAGAGAAGCCATTCTTACCGGAAAGGATCTTCGTGCAGATGAGGTTCTTGCAAAGCATGCAGACTGGGCAGAGGAATTTCTAGCTTCCTATTCAAAGGTTGATGAGTCGAATATTGATGACATTCTTCAGGATGAAGTTGGAAAAGTATTTGCACAGGTTCTTGAGGATGCTGGTGTTTATAAGCGTACTGAGAGTGGCAAAGAAGGTTTCCTTCGTTTTCTTAATACTTTATAAATCTTATCAATATAGGGTTGAAATCAGTGGAATAAAGGGATAAAATAGGTAACGGGAAATCGTTTCCCATGAAACTATTATGAAACTGAAAGAATTATAATTTATGCGAAAAAAGAACATAGCACTTGCGGGGGCATTGACACTGATGGTATTTGTCATCAGCGCCTGTGCCCCCGCAGGTTCAAAAAGCAATCAAAAAGGACTTGAAGCGTATCAGGATGGCGATTATCAGAATGCGGTGTATCTGTTTAAGCAGGCAATCACGCAGGAGCCATCTGAGGAAACCTATTACTGTAACCTGGGGCAAGCTTATTGTGCTCAAGGTTACTACGAGGAAGCAATAGAAAGCTTCACACAGGCCGCACAGCTTGGCAGCAGCCTCTTTTACAGCTACAGAGGAATGGGACTTGCCTATAGCGGACTGGAAGAATACGACAAAGCAATAGAAAGCTTTAATCAGGCGATAGAAGCTGCCGGGTCACTCGACAACTCCTGTCGCCTTGATGTGGTTGGATATCGTGCGGAGGCAAAAACGGCACTCGGAGATTACGAGGGTGCACTTGAGGATTATAATCAGCTGATTGAGGCAAAGTATCGTCTCCGTGACATCTATCAGATGACGGGCGATGTGTATCTTCTGATGGATGATGTGGATCAGGCGCTTCATTGTTATCAGGAGTGCTTAAATATTGATAACCGAAACTATGAGGGCTATCTTACGATGGCAGAGGCATTAAAAAAAGCAGAGGCTGATGAGGCACGTCAGGTTGTATTAAACGCAGCACTTGAGGTGATTCCCTATGAGGCTGAGGACTGGTGTTATCGAGGGCGGGTTTACCTTGAACTAGACCAGATTGATGAGGCATTTTCAGCCTTTGAAGAGTCTTACAACAAGGGTTATTCGCAGGCAGGTTATTATCTGGGGTATTGCTATGAACTGCAGGGAAAGAGCGAAGAAGCGATCCATCTGTATCAGGAGCAATTAAAGCATGATCCAGATGATGCAGGGCTGTATAATCAGCTGTCATCTTGCATGGTGCGTCAGGACGATTATCAGGATGCTTTGATTATGATTGAAAAGGGAATGCAACTTGCAAATGAAAGCCAGATGGCAGACTTTTTATGGAATGAATGCATCTGCTATGAAAAGATGGGGGATTATGATACTGCGATTGAAAAGCTCATAAACTACTTGGAGCAGTACCCAGCAGATAAAAATGCGAAAAAAGAATTAGCATTTTTGTATTCAAGGTAATGACAAACGGTGAAAAGACAGCAAAGAAAGGCATGGTTCGTATTATGAAGCGATTATTATTTATCTATAACTTACATTCTGGAAAAGGACTGATTCGATATCATTTAGCAGATATCATTGACACTTTTACAAAAGCTGGATATGAGACTGTTGTATATTCCACACAGGAGCGTGCTGATGCGACAAGACTTGCCAAGGAACTTGGAGCTGCATATGATCTGGTTGTCTGCAGCGGCGGTGATGGTACGCTTAGCGAGGTGTTGGATGGTGTGATGACGATTGATGAGAAAAGGCGCCCAAAGATTGGCTATATTCCGGCTGGTTCTACAAATGATTATGCATATAGTCTCGGCCTTCCATCCCAGATGAAGCGTTGCGCAAATGTGATTGCAAAAGAGCATTTCCGTGCTGTCGATGTTGGAAAATTCCAGGAGAATAACTATTTTGTCTATGTAGCGGCATTTGGCGCTTTTACTGAGGTTTCTTGGAATACACCGCAGAAAACAAAAAATGCGCTTGGCCATAATGCCTATATATTAGAAGGAATCCGTCAGGTTGGAAATTTAAAATCCTATCATGTGCGTTTTTCCTTCGGCGATGAGGAGATTGCAGGTGAGTGTATCTATGCGATGGTCTATAATTCTTTCAGCGTCGGCGGAATGAAAAATTTAAGCGGAAAGAATGTTGAACTGGACGATGGCAAGCTGAATTTAATGATCGTTTATACGCCGGATAATCCGGTTGACTTCTCTGTTATGTTAGCTGATCTGGTAACAAAGAATCCAAATTCGAAATTCATTGCGAATTATGAGATTTCTGATCTGATCGTGGAGAGTGACAGTGAGATTGATTGGGTGCTTGATGGAGAGTATGGCGGAAGTCATAAGAGTGTGCATATTCAGGCAATACCGCGTGCTATGACAATTGCAGTGCCAGAAGAGACAATTCCGAAGAAAGAAGTGCAGGAAGAAGAAAAATAAAAGTTCATGTACGACACATTCACAAAAATTGCAAAAAAAATCAAAAATTTTGAAAAAACTCTGTCAAGCGTTTTTGAAAATGTCCCAAAATAAGTGAAACATTAGCCCCGGTTTT
>DAVZID010000050.1:0-26773 GCA_052273485.1 Lachnospiraceae bacterium | reverse complement strand
ATACGGTTTGAACAGCAGATTATCGCTTGCTGAACTGCGGAGCACGACGTGCTGCCTTGAGACCGTACTTCTTTCTTTCCTTCATTCTTGGGTCTCTTGTTAAGAAACCAGCCTTCTTCAGAACCGGACGATACTCAGCGTCTGCCTGCAGAAGTGCACGGGAGATACCGTGACGGATTGCACCAGCCTGACCTGTTGTACCACCACCGTGAACGTTAACCAGAACGTCAAACTTGTCAGCGGTCTCAGTTGCTGCAAGCGGCTGACGTACAACCATCTTTAAGGTCTCAAGACCAAAGTAATGGTCGATGTCTCTCTTGTTAATGGTGATATTGCCGGTACCTGGTACTAAATATACTCTAGCAATACTGCTCTTTCTTCTACCTGTTCCATAAAACTTTGTTTTAGCCACTGTGATTTCCTCCTTACACTACCTATTAGAATGTCAATACTTCCGGCTTCTGTGCTGCGTGCGGATGCTCTGCTCCTGCATATACGTGAAGCTTTGTGTACATCTCTCTGCCCAGCGGTCCCTTTGGAAGCATACCTGCTACTGCAAGCTCAACAACCTTCTCTGGCTTCTTTGCGATCATTTCCTTTAAAGTAGCGGTCTTGAAACCACCAACATATGCGGAATGAGTATGATACAGCTTCTGATCTAACTTCTTTCCGCTAACATTAATCTTCTCAGCATTGATAACGATTACATAATCACCTGTATCAACGAAAGGTGTGAACTCTGGCTTGTTCTTTCCTCTTAATACCTTAGCAACCTCGGATGCAAGACGACCTAATGTCTGTCCCTCAGCATCTACAACATACCACTTCTTCTCAACTTTTGCAGGATTTGCCATGTAAGTCTTCATTGGTTTCCCTCCTAAATAAATATATCGATTCAACTATACTACATTTATTGTAAGCAGTCTGTCCTTACCGGGGCTTGGCTTAGCCAGACACATACACGTTATCAGCTATGCGTAAAAATAAGCAAACTACTTTTAAACACAGCTTCCTTATTATATTACACTCTCCCGTGTGTGTCAACTGCTTTTTCTTGATTTTTTTTGAAAAACCTAATGTTTTTGCCATAAATTTACTGGTCACTTAGCAGAGCTTTCAAGTACCGAAACCAAATTCGATAAAATGTTCGATTCATATGAATGCCATCGTCCAGATAGTTCTGTTGACGTACAATCCACGTGCTGTCCACATATGTGACATCATTTTCCTGACAAATGCTTCGCAGCTCCTGATCAAACTGCGGTGCTCGTACCAGATCCGCTCTTACCTGTCCTAGTGCATCGGATGGCGGAAGTAAACTGCTGACCACAATCTTTACACCAGGGATGGATGCCTTTAGCTGTTGGAGCATTGCTTGATAATCCCGTCTGTAGTTCGCGATCTCCGTATAGTGATTGCAGTCATTTAATCCGGTAAAGATGACAACCTGTTTCGGAAGTGTGGCTGCCACTTCCGGTATCTTTGTGATCAGCACATCGATCGTTGCGCTTCGCTGATAAATGATATTTGTCATATCTAAGAAACCATATTCACCGATCGCCTGCGTCATCGAATCCCCAAAAAAGATCGTATTGACAAAAAGCGTGCGCACTGCAATCTGCTCCTCATCGGTAAGATTCGTTACGGTATCCGTATCAAGTTCTTCGTTCCACTGTGCGATCATGGCATCTAGTCCACTCGCGTTTTCTTGTCCATTCTCAGTCTGAGGCGGCTCTTGGTTTTGATCTTGTACTTGGACTTGTACGGAATTTGCTACCTCTGCCGGTGTCTCGCCTTGTGCCAGCTCTTGTACCTGAGTCGTTTCTTCATTCTGAGCCAATTTCTGTGTTTCCATCTGCCCTTGCGTTTCTGCTTCCTGTGCTTGCGCCTCTGTCTGCTGCAGTGCTGCCAACTCACTTGCCACATCAAGCTCTGATTTTGTGCCCAAGTTTTCTACCAGACTTTGTGCCTCTGCCGTGACCGTTGATTGCTTTAATTTAAAATTAAATACCATTCCAACTGCCACAAATGCAATCAAAAAGCTGCCTAAAATGGTGAGTGCAATGCGAAATAAACGTGTATATCGTCTCACTGTGCTTCCTCCTCTCCCAAAACCAGTGCAAGAGAAGAATCCTTTGCAAAGCTTTGCAAATTGTAAAGGATCAAAAGATCGGTGTATTGATTGACTGCGATTTGCATATCAAGATCGCTACTGTAATAGCGCGGATCGACGATATCAATTTCTGAAAAATACGGAGTCAAAAAGCCAATCATTGCATTCGCATAGGAATCCTTTAATAAAAGCAGTTTTCTTCCACTCTGAGATCCTGTTCGAATATTTAAAAGGCCATAATTCCCTCCCAAGAAGACTTCGTACGGATCATTTCCCAACAGCCCTTCTTCCGAGTAGATCGTCGTTGCTGTTGTCTGTGCTTCCTTATTGGTCACAAGAATCGTCTCTGGTTCCTTTGGCAAATATAGCTCAATGGTATCCTTTGTTCCCGAATAAAAACCACTTGAAGACATCATCGTTCCCTGAAACTGGGTATGAACCGTATATGCCTGAAAATCATTTTCTTCATAGGGAAGATCCATCTTCTTTGCAAGCTCTTTAAACGCAACGCTTGCCCCATACGTTGTCCAATGGTGATCGGTTCGATAATAAATCTGGTTGGTCTTTGCAGACTTGTCCAATGCATCTGCACAGTCAACAACTGCAACATTGGATTGCTTCGAAATTTTCGAAGTTGAAAGCCAGCTCTCATACCAGCTCTTTTCATTGCCCTGCGGCGCACCTGACGGCAGATAATCTTCTAAAATCCACGCCGCAGTCGGCACAAGCATCACATAGCTTTGAATCTGTGAATTGCGCTCTAAAAACGCAGTCAAAATCTCCTGTTTTTTCTGATCCTCTTCATCAATTCCACTTTGATCAAAACTTTGAATCAGATACCCATCCTTGCTGCGGTAAATTCCATTTTGATAATCAATTCCAAGGATGCGGTTTTGTAACGAATTTAAATAGACCCAAATGTCTCTTGCCGGATATTGGTCTGCCAAGTAGCTTTCCACCTCATTTGAAAAAGTTCCATCAACGATCCCTTCATAGGAAAGCTTCGGACGCTGCGTGAGGTTTCGTCGCTCAGATGCAGAAAAGCGCTTAGTTGGCCAAAATAGGCTAACGATACTTAAAAGCAAAATCAGCAAGACACTGGTAAATGCTAGTAAGCAAAAATAAAAGCCTTTTCGTTTGCGAATTTCTTTTGTGTTCAAGGCAACCCTCCTTAGAATCTGAAATATAAAAATGGATTATAGGTCTGGTAGACAAGCGCTGCTATACATAGCACAAATAAAAATACGCGAACTGCTACACTTACCTTTGGATAACGCACAAAAATTATTTCATTCAACTGATGCAAAATCGGCGTAGCAAACAATGCACCCAACACCAATAGAATAATGCTTGTGCGCAGAAAATATCCTGCGGTTGCATTAAAGAAGGAAACACCACCGATGCCAAACATCATGCGAAAATACTGTCCCAATGAAGCAAAGCTTGTATTCGCAAACAGCATCCAGCCAATCACTACGGCAATCAGCGTAAATGCATGTCCCACCACCTTATGCTTTTTCAAAAATCTGCCAATGAAATATTTTTCAATGATCAGCAGCACGCCATAGTAGAGTCCCCAAAGCAAAAAGTTAATACCTGCGCCGTGCCATACACCAGTCAATCCCCAGACGATCAATAAATTTCGGATATGCTTTGCCGTTGTCACTCGGTTTCCGCCAAGCGGAATGTACACATACTCGCGAAACCAGGTTCCGAGTGTCATATGCCATCTGCGCCAAAACTCGGTGATACTTGCGGAAATATAGGGATAATTAAAGTTTTGTGGAAAGCGAAAGCCGAACATTCTTCCAAGGCCAATTGCCATATCCGAATAACCGCTAAAATCATAATAAATCTGCAACGTATATAAAATCGCCCCGATCCATGCGGTCACAACGGATGCCTGCGCATTATTCAGTGCTTGAATGCGCACAAAAATCTGACCAAGAAGATTGGCAAACAATACTTTTTTGACCATGCCTCGGATAAAAAACTCACAGCCAATTCCAAAGCCTGCAAGTGTTACCTTGCGGCTTCGAATCTGCTGTTCCACGTCCTCGTATCGCACGATTGGACCAGCAATGAGCTGTGGAAACATTGCGATGTAGAGGGCAAAATTAATGAGATTCTTTTGTGCCCTTGTCGTTCCACGATACACATCGACCAGATAAGAAATTGCCTGAAACGTATAAAATGAGATCCCAATTGGAAGTACAATTTTGGCAACCGGAATAAGGGACGGCAACAATGCATGAAGTGTCTGTGAGATCCCAGAAACGTATTTGAAAATGCCAAGCATCAGCACATTCCATGCAACGGCAAAGCCTAAGTTCCATTTTCGAATGCTGGGGCGCGATTCTCTGTTTGCTTCAATGATGCGACCAAACACATAGTTGACACCAATGCTTAAGAGCATGAGAAGAATATTTTTGGGCTCTCCCCACGCATAAAAGAATAAACTTGCGATCAAAAGAATTGCATTTTTCATCTGTTTGGGACTAAGCATGTACACCAAAATCACAACAGGCAGAAATGCAAATAAAAAAGTCATACTTGAAAATACCATGTTTTATATCCTTCTCCTATTTGTGATTGTTATTTGGTGACTGCCCGAGCAAATGCATCTCTTGCCGGCTGACTGTCTTTTGATACGATAAAGAGCACGTAATGGCCATAGACAACCGTTTTTGCCTGATTGATGAGTTCCATCTGGTCAACACCGTAGCCTTCAAAGCAGGTCTTTTGATAGTCAATTCTCTTTTGAATCGCATCCTTTACCGTTTCCGTCTGGCTCGTATCCTTTAGATCAACGATCAGAAGTTCCGCCGCATCCATATTGGAATTTGGTCCATAGTAGACAAGCGCATTGAATGCATTTGCTTCTAGTCCAAAGCGTTCCTTTACGACCATATCGCTCTCCGATACGACCGTGTCTGGCATGAGCTCGACTAGATTTTGTGCGACCTTATTGACATTAATTTCATTGTACTCTTTTTCTCTTGTCAACAGCCAAACGCACAAAAACAGTGCAACCAACGAGATCACTTGAAATAGATAGATCCATGTCTGTTTTGTCTTACCGTTTTTTTGTTTGTCCATAACTACCCTTTTTCTTATTTTTCTTCCTGAGCAACCTTCTGGTTCTTCTTCTCATCGCTTGTGACATACCAGTGCGAAAATTCTTTCACTCTCTGATACCCATTTTCTTCGTACAGACGAATTGCCGGATTGCAATCTGCACAAATCATACAGCTGCTTTCACACTCTGCTTTTCTCGCCATTGCTTCAAAGGCAGACAGTCCCGTCTTTCCAATTCCCTTGCCACGGTAAGATGGGCTTACACCGAGACTTTCAAGCTCAAGTTCATTGTCCACTTTCTTTACTGAAAAGAAACCTGCTTTTGCATCGCCATCACATAACCAGAAACACTGCTCCCCCTCTGCGATATCCAAAAGCAGCTGCTCGGTTTCTCTCTTTACGCCTCCCGGAACGGTCTTGAAACATTCATTTTCAAGATTGCAGTATACTTCCATCTGTTTTGCATCTGTTGTATCCAGTGAAACGACACGTACATCAGGTAAAGTATCGTGTGAGATATCACACAAATTTTCTTTTGGCTGCTTATTTTCCTCTGCCAAAAGCGTTTCTTCTGTCGATTCAAGCTGCTTGACAAGCTTCCACTGCATATACTCCTGATGAAATGTGAAATATTCTGCCTTATAGCCAAGTGTCAAATGACCGGTATTGTCTCTTACATGGATCTGCTTTGCTCCGTTTCGGGATGCCTGCTTGACAAGACGCACGAGTAGCCTTTCAAAATCACACTCATCGCAAGTGAAAATCTGAATATATGCCTTGCCAAAGTTTTCAATCTCACCCTGATTGATCCGATACGACCAATGCTCATTCTCCTCACGGATCACTGCTGGAAGCTCCTCTTCCTCAATGGAAATCAACGTCAGTCCCTCTGCCGGTGCCTTCGGACCTGCCTTGCTTCTATCTCGCGCCTCAAGCGCTTCTTTGATCTGTTCTGGCTTCCAGAAGCCGCAGCCAACCTTTACTAAACTGCCCACAATAATGCGCACCATATTGTAGAGAAATCCATTTCCGCTAATGCGAATGTCAATGCGATCTTCCTCATTCTTGTTTATCGTGATCGAATAAATGCGGCGAACGGTATCCTCCACCTGAGTGCGAATGGAGCAGAAACTCTTAAAATCATGCTCACCGACCAGGTGCTGCGCCGCCTCGCGCATCTTGTCCACATCAAGCGCATAGTAATAAAAATAAGAATTAAAACGCTGATCCGGTAGCGGTACTCTTCTATTTAAGATGCGATATTCGTAAGTCTTTCTTGTATTGCGCTTTCGCGGATGATAATCGGATGCCACCTCACAGGACTCCTGAATTACGATATCCTTTGGCAGACGCTGATTAAGCGCAATACATATCTTATCAGCTGGCATACGCGCATGGGTGTCAAACACGGCAATGTTGCCACGCGCGTGAACACCAGAGTCAGTACGGCTAGCACCAATTACCTCAATCGGCTCATTTAACAGCTTTGACAGCTCGCGGTTTAACACTTCCTCGATACAGATGCCATTTGGCTGCTTCTGCCATCCACAGTAATTCGTTCCATCATAGGCAACGACCATTTTTACTCGCTTTGTCATTCTATTCCTCATTCTCAAAACTTATTGTTAGAAAAATCTATTGTTCTATTTTTACAAAACATTTTCCCAAATTCAATTCATTGTTCTATTTTCTTATTTATTTCCACTTTATTTACTTCCACTTTATTTACTTCCACAGCACTGCTAACACAATCATAATAACCATGTATAAGAGCAGACAACCATATGCTTTCTTATCCATCGCTGTATATTTGAGCGGCTTCATTTTTGTGCGGTTCTCATCTCCGTGATAACATCTCGCCTCCATTGCCATTGCAAGGTCGGATGCGCGACGAAACGCAGAAATAAACAGCGGCACTAAAAGCGGCACCATCGCCTTTGCTTTTTTGATCAGTCCGCCGCTCTCAAAATCGGCGCCTCTTGCGGTCTGTGCCTTCATGATCTTATCGGTCTCCTCGATCAAAATTGGAATAAAACGAAGAGCAATTGACATGGTCATCGCAATCTCATGTACTGGAATCTTGATCTTTTTTAAGAAACCTAGACTCTTCTCTAGGCCGTCTGTCAGCGCATTTGGCGTTGTCGTGAGCGTCATAATGGACGAACCAAGAATCAAAAGAATCAGGCGAATTGCCATGTATACGGCCTTTTCCAAACCTTCCCATGTGATATGGCGAAGCAACCACACATCTATAATACTTGTTCCCGGTGTCAAAAATAAATTAAAGGAAACCGTAATCAAAAGAATAATTACGATGCTCTTTAATCCTCTTGCCATGAATTTAAATGGAACGGTGGACAACTGAATTACCGCAGCTAACGCCAACACGGCAAGTAGATAGCAAATCGGGCCATCCGCCGTAAACAAGCTGATAATATAAAGCATCGTACCTGCCAGCTTGACACGCGGATCAAGCCGGTGAATCGGTGACTCGGCTGCATAGTATTGTCCTATTGTAATATCTCGAATCATACAGTTTTTTCCTCCGGCTTTTTATGTGATTCAATCTGACTCTTCTGATCCCGATTGTTCTGGTCTTGGCTCTTGCAATCCTGTTTTTTCTTTCCCCGAAAATACATCAGCAGATCCTTTCTTGCCTCTTGTACGGTAATGGCGTTTTCAAAAACAGCATAGCCCTCGCTCTTTAAACGATGCATCAGCTGTGTCACCTGTGGAATCGCAAGACCCATCTCATCAAGCTCTTTTTCGTGCTCAAATACCTTTCGCGGCTTATCATCGAACACAATCTTTCCGCCATTTACAACAAGAATACGGCTTGCATATTGTGCCACATCCTCCATACTGTGTGAAACAAGCACTATCGTGATGCCGCGCTCTTTCTGAAGCTTTGCAATCTGTCCTAATATATCATCTCTTCCCTTTGGATCAAGACCTGCTGTCGGCTCGTCTAATATTAAAATCTGTGGATTCATTGCCAATACTCCAGCAATCGCCACACGTCGCTTCTGTCCTCCCGACAGTTCAAATGGTGATGCTTCATAAAGTGATTCGTTAATTCCTACCATCCTAAGTGCCTCGGCTGCCCTTGCCTTTACTTCATCATCAGTCAATCCCTGATTTTTTGGACCAAAGCATACATCCTTAAAGACGCTTTCCTCAAACAGCTGATACTCTGGGTACTGAAATACCAGTCCCACCTTGCTGCGAAGCTCTTTTAATGGATAGCCATCCTGCCATATATCTTTTCCATCATATGTGATACTTCCGCTTGTCGGCTTCATTAGGCCATTTAAATGCTGAATCAGCGTTGACTTTCCAGAACCTGTATGACCAATAATTCCTATAAACTCATTTTTATGAATAGACAAACTCACATCATTTAATGCTGGGAATGGTTTCTTGCTGTCTGAGTCATAAACATGCGTAACGTGAGAAAGCTGCAGCAGAACCTCCTTCTGCTCATCCCTCAGTGTTTCTGAAAGATCCTTTTTCTCCAGAGCTGATTGTCCTGCATGAACAGAAAAGTGAGCCTTGCACACTCGCTTAAATTCATCTGAAAACTCATTGACACTAAGCACACCATCTTTAAACGGCACACCGTCCTTTTTCAGTTCCCATGCCAACTCCGTCACCTGCGGCACATCAAGATGATAACGCTTTAACTGTTCTACTTGTGAGAAAATCTTCCTTGGTGTTCCATCATCGACAATACGTCCGCCATCCACGACAACCACACGGTCAGCATCAATAACCTCTTCCATGTAATGTGTGATCAATATTACGGTAATTCCATCTTTCCTATTCAGCTCATGAACGGTATCAAGGACTTCTTTACGTCCACTCGGATCCAGCATGGCGGTCGGCTCATCCATCACAATAATCTGTGGCTTCATCGCCATAATTCCAGCGATTGCAACACGCTGTTTCTGTCCACCTGACAATTTATTTGGTGACTGCATACGGTATGCTTCCATACCAACAGCCTTTAAACTTTCATTGACACGCTTCCAGATTTCCTCTGTCGGTACGCCCATATTTTCTGGGCCAAATCCGACATCCTCCTCCACAACATTGGCTACGATCTGATTATCTGGATTCTGAAAAACCATACCGGTAGACTGACGAATCTTCCATAAATTTTTCTCATCGGATGACAACTTGTCCGATATATATACAGTTCCCTCGGTAGGCAGCAGCAAGGCATTTAAATGTTTTGCCAGTGTTGACTTGCCTGAGCCGTTATGACCCAATATTGCAACAAAGCTTCCTTTCTCAATATCAAGAGATACCTGTTCTAGCGCAGTCTTTTCGCCAATCTCTTCACCATTGTCGCCATACTTGCTGAAACGGTGAACTAGATTTTTTATACTGATAATGCCCATCTGTGGCCTCCTCTCTCTAACACTCGATTATCATAGCATGATGCCGCTTGAATTGCAAGCTATGATGCAATTCACAGGTAGGGTTACGAAAAGCCATCCACCTCAGGGCTTTGCCATAAACATCGACTTCAAATACAGATATGTAGTGGGCGGCCGAGGCGACTGTGCTTTACGAGACCGAACGTTGTAGCAGGACTTTCAAAATAGCGTATGATAATAAGGAACGTAACAGGTGCCTGCGGAAAAGAGAGGTCGACAAAGCCATCGCCGAGGCCCCCTTCGTAACCTTCCGGGTATCCACCAGTCACTAGACGCCATTCACAAAAAAATAAAGCCATGCAGCAATCTGCATGGCTCATCTTCGATTCGTATGGAATTGTTAATGTAAAGTTCTAATCTAAGGATCAAACTAACTCTAACAGTACTTCCATTGCGTTGTCACCCTTACGAAGACCGATCTTTACAATACGGGTGTAACCGCCGTTACGGTTAACGTACTTTGGAGCGATCTCATCGAAGAGCTTCTTTGTCATATCTACGGACTTTGTTCCCTTCTTCTTACCAGCGTTGGTAGTCGGAACCTCGGTTACTCCGTAAAGAGTCTTCATCATCTGTCTTCTTGCATGAAGTCTGGAAGCCTTATCCTTCTGGATCTCCTTCTCTACCTCATCATAAACAGTAACCTTCTTGCCGTTTACTACTTCCTTTACGTTCTTGCCATCAGCGTCCTTGCGGGCAACCTTAGCCTTAACAGTAACGGTCTCGTAGTTATCCTTTTCCTTAACAGCCAGAGCGATCAGTCCTTCAGCAACCTTCTTGACTTCCTTTGCTCTTGCTTCTGTTGTAACAATCTTGCCATTGTAAAGAAGACTTGTAACCTGGCCTCTGATCATGGCCTTTCTCTGGTTAGAAGTTCTTCCAAGCTTTCTGTAACCTGCCACTGTGATTTACCTCCGTTTAACTTACTCTTCACCGGACTTAAAATCCAACCCCAGTTCCTTCAGCTTTGCGTTAACCTCATCAAGAGATTTCTTACCAAGGTTTCTGACTTTCATCATATCCTCAGCAGTCTTGTTGCAAAGTTCTTCAACTGTGTTGATGCCGGCTCTCTTCAAACAATTGTAGGAACGAACGGACAGCTCCAGTTCATCGATGTTCATCTCGAGAACCTTTTCCTTCTCATTGTTTTCCTTCTCAACCATGACCTCAGCGGACTTGGCATTCTCGGAAAGATCAATGAACAGGTTCAGGTGCTCATTCAGAACCTTTGCAGCCAGGCTGACTGCTTCATCTGGTGCTAACGTACCGTTAGTATATACGTCGAGTGTCAGTTTATCATAATCAGTAACCTGTCCTACACGGGTATTCTCAACAGTCACATTGACTCTCTCGATTGGTGTGTAGATGGAATCTACTGCAATCACACCGATTGGCAGCTCACTGTTCTTATTCTTCTCTGCACTGATATATCCACGTCCCTTGGTAATGGTAAGCTCCATATAGAGACGGCAATCTTCTCCGCCACTAAGTGTTGCAATTACCTGGTCCGGATTCATAATTTCAATATCCTGATCAACCTGAATGTCAGCAGCGGTAACAACACCCTCGCCCTCATGCTCGATATAAGCAATCTTTGGCTCGCTTGTCTCGCTGTTGTTCTTGATCTCAAGACTCTTAACATTCATGACGATCTCTGTAACATCTTCTTTCACTCCCGGGATAGAGGAGAACTCGTGAAGCACGCCCTCAATCTTAATCTGACTGACAGCTGCACCCGGAAGCGAAGACAGCATGATTCTTCTTAAGGAATTGCCAAGTGTAATACCATAGCCTCTCTCAAGCGGCTCTACTACAAACTTGCCATATCTGTTATCCTCAGACATCTCCTTAATTTCAATCTTGGGTTTTTCGAAATCAAACACTATTAGCCCCTCCTTATAGGATGCTTTTAGAGAAGCATTCAAATAAAATCAACTTGTTTAGCAGTACGCTGCAAAGATTTGCAAAACACTTACTGCTAAACAATAAAGAATTATTATTTGGAATACAACTCGACGATCAGCATCTCGTCTACCGGAACATCGATCATCTCTCTAGTTGGAATCTGCTTAACAGTTCCGCTTAAAGCCTCGATGTTTGCATCTAACCACTCCGGTACCATTCTGCTGCCTGTTACTGCGACGATGTCCTTATAACGCTGGGAATCCTGAACCTTTTCCTTGATGGAGATTACATCGCCAGCCTTGATTAAGTAAGACGGGATGTTTACACAGGAACCGTTTACAAGCACATGCTTGTGGTCAACAATCTGTCTAGCCTCATCTCTTGTACGAGCGAAACCAAGACGGAAAATTACGTTATCTAATCTACGCTCCAGAAGAATCATCAGGTTCTCACCGGTCATACCAGTCTGACGCTCTGCCTTTGCATAATAATTTCTAAAAGGTTTCTCCAAAACACCATAGATAAGCTTTGCCTTCTGCTTTTCACGCATCTGCAGACCGTACTCGCTCATCTTCTTATTAGCTCTCTTAGACTGTCTATTAGACTTCTTGTCATATCCAAGATAAATTGGGTCCATATCAAGAGATCTGCATCTCTTAAGCACTGGAACTCTACTTACTGCCATCTTTAATACCTCCTAATTAAACTCTTCTACGCTTTGGCGGACGACAACCGTTGTGCGGAACTGGTGTCACATCCTTGATGCTGGTAACTTCAAGACCACAAGCCTGAAGTGCACGGATAGCTGCCTCACGACCTGAACCCGGTCCCTTTACCATAACATCAACGGACTTTAATCCATGTATTAAAGCTGCCTTAGTAGCAGTCTCTGCTGCCATCTGAGCTGCATAAGGAGTAGATTTCCTTGAACCTTTAAATCCAAGACCGCCTGCACTTGCCCAGGATAAAGCGTTTCCCTGGGTATCAGTCAACGTAACAATAGTATTGTTGAAAGATGACTGAATATGGGCCTGTCCACGTTCAACGTTTTTCTTTACACGCTTTTTTGTCACTTTCTTTGCTGACACATTCTTAGCCATTAAACTAACCTACTTTCTTCTT
Source organism: Lachnospiraceae bacterium (assembly GCA_052273485.1). Taxonomy (GTDB): domain Bacteria; phylum Bacillota; class Clostridia; order Lachnospirales; family Lachnospiraceae; genus Anthropogastromicrobium. The sequence goes on along the minus strand of DAVZID010000050.1, from coordinate 14,113 downwards.
ATTTCTCTTTCTCTCTCTACGAGTAGTTATAAGCTGCTATTCTTACTTAAATTACTTCTTCTTGTTAGCAACTGTCTTCTTAGGACCCTTACGTGTTCTAGCGTTGGTCTTTGTCTTCTGTCCGCGGACAGGAAGGCTCTTTCTGTGACGGATGCCTCTATAGCAACCAATCTCCTGGAGTCTCTTGATATCCATGGCAACTTCTCTTCTTAAGTCACCCTCTACAGTGTACTCTCCATCGATAACGTCACGAATTCTTGCAACTTCCTCGTCAGTCAGATCCTTAACACGAGTATCCGGGTTAACATTTGCTGCAGCAAGAATCTTATTGGAACTTACTCTACCGATACCGTAGATATAAGTCAGACCAATCTCCACACGCTTTTCTCTTGGTAAATCAACGCCTGAAATACGAGCCATGTGTGTTTTGCACCTCCATTTTCACTTTCATAAAATTGAACTTTTTGAAACAACGTCTCCGTGTGTTTCAATTGCCCGGGTCATTAGCCTTGTCTCTGCTTATGCTTCGGGTTCTCACAAATAATGCGGATGATACCCTTTCTCTTAATAACCTTGCACTTTTCGCAGATCGGCTTTACTGATGATCTTACTTTCACAGTATTTTCTCCTTTCTGGAACCACATTGGTAATGGTTTGGGTTGCTTCTATTCTTATTTAAAAACCTAATTAAAGTCCTATTAAAAAGAAAGAAACTTCACAAAAGTCCGTTTTTTAGTATATCATAATCATCCAGATTTCGTCAAGTATATTTTTTAATTTTTTCAAATTTTTTTGAATGAATCTTTACTTGTCTCTCCAAACGATTCTGCCCTTTGCCAGATCATACGGAGACAGCTCAACTGTTACCTTATCACCTGGAAGAATACGGATATAGTTCATACGCAGCTTTCCGCTGATATGAGCCAGCACCTGATGGCCATTGTCCAGTTCTACCTGAAACATTGCGTTCGGGAGCTTCTCCAATACTTTGCCTTCCATCTCAAACTTTTCTGCCTTTGACATTCTTTAAAATCCTTTCTTAAATACATACTGTTACCGTTCACGGGACGCTCATTCGCAAAACCGTGCGTCCCATGAACGATAAGCAAACTTCTTTACTGCCACTCTTTTTTGTCCCAATTTGGAAGTGTCAGAATCTCCGGATCCCCATCCGTAATCAGGACTGTGTTCTCATAATGTGCTGCCAATGAGTTGTCATCTGTTACAACGGTCCAGTCATCATCCAGCACGCTAACTGCATAATCACCCATCGTGATCATCGGCTCGATCGCCAGTGTCATACCCGGGCGCAGGCGGATTCCTCTTCCGATGGTCTTGAAGTTTGGAATCTGCGGATCCTCATGCAAGTGAGTGCCAATGCCGTGACCAACCAGCTCACGAACGACGCCATAACCAAAGCTCTCCGCATACTTCTGAATCGCTGCTGAAATATCATGAAGATGATTTCCTGCTTTTGCATAACGGATTCCTTCAAAGAAGCTCTGTCTGGTGACATCAACTAACTGTTTGGCTTCTTTTGAAATCTCACCAACCGCAAATGTTCTGGCAGCATCAGAATGATATCCTTTATAAATCATTCCCGCATCCAGACTGATAATATCACCTTCTTTTAGAATACGCTTCTTGCTTGGTATTCCATGAACTACAACTTCATTTACAGAAGTACAGATTGAAGCCGGATATCCCTCGTAGTTTTTAAAGTTCGGGATGCATCCAAAATCACGAATGATCTCTTCACCGACTTTGTTGATCTCCCACGTGGAAATGCCCGGTTTAATGATCTTCTCCAGCTCGTCAAACATAATGGAGAGGTTCTTGCAGGACACTCTCATCAACTCAATTTCTTTTTCTGATTTAATTGAAACAGCCATCTTCTCCTCATTCCTTGTGCAACCCTATGCACATAGATCTGCAATCATCTTTCTGATGCAAATCCTCAATGGCGAATCGTAAATTTTCGCCTTGCTTTTCAGCCTTCCAGGACTGCCGTGATATCGGCAAATACCTCTTCCATATCCTTTGTACCATCTACTGTCACCAGCTTATTCTTTGCCTGGTAGAAGTCGATTAACGGCTTGGTCTGTGCATGATACACATCAAGACGCTTCTGTACAGTTTCCGGCTTGTCGTCGCTGCGCAGAATCAACTCGCCGCCACAACGATCACAGATGCCTTCCTTCTTCGGTGGAATGTGCTCAATATGGTAGGTAGCCCCACAGGTTACACAGGCTCTACGACCTGACATACGCTTTACAATGTTTTCATCCGGAACATCCACATTGATCGCATAGTCAATGTCGGTTCCCATCTTCTCAAGCGCAGCCTCAAGTGCTTCTGCCTGCGGAATGGTTCTTGGAAATCCATCCAAAATGTATCCATTTGCGCAATCATCCTTTGATACGCGGTCGGTTACAAGGTCACAAGTCAGCTCATCTGGAACTAACAGTCCCTGATCCATGTACTCCTTTGCCTTCTTACCTAATTCTGTTCCAGCCTTCAGATTTGCACGGAAAATATCTCCGGTAGAGATGTGTGGAATCTGATATTTTGCTGCAATCTTTGCCGCCTGGGTGCCTTTTCCTGCACCAGGTGCTCCTAACATAATGATCTTCATGATATCCTCTCATTCCGCCGCAAGAGCAGCATACATTTATACAATCAGATTTATCATAACAGATTTATTTGTAAAAAGCAAGAAAATCCCCTGCAAAACAGGAGATTTTCTTACGAAAAAACAGTTCACAGAACACCCATTCACAAGCGTTCTGTGAACTGTTTTAAAATATGCTGTCGTACTCTCTAGCCACCATCTTGGATTCAATTGATTTTGCCGTTTCCAAAACAACATTTACAATAATGATCAGGGAAGTTCCCATAAAGGAAAGTCTCTGAATATTGAATATACCGCTCAAGATGATCGGGACCAGTGCAATGATGGTCAAGCCAACCGCACCAATGATAATCAAATGATTGAGCATATTGTTTAAGAAATCACTGGTTGGCTTTCCTGGTCTTACACCTGGAATAAAACCACCAGACTTTTTCATATTATCGGCAATCTCTAATGGATTGAAAGAAATTGATGTATAGAAATAAGCAAAAATGATGAGAAGTGCTACATAGATAACAACACCCACCGAATACTGTGGGAGTGCTGGTCGAAACCAATAGCTTGAACTCAACATTGCCATAATCTTTCCGCCGATCGTAGTAACATCGATCTGATAACCGAAAAATGATCCGATGATCTGCGGCATAGACATCAGGGAAGATGCAAAAATAACAGGCATAACGTTTGCCGTATTTACCTTTACAGGAATATAGGTTGAACGTCCGCCTACGCTTCTGCGACCCTGTACCTTCTGCGCATACTGAACCGGAATTCTTCTTTCAGCTGCATTCAGCAGTACCGTAAATCCAAGAATTGCAAGAAGAATTGCAATTACGAAAACTGCAACCAAAATCATAACAGCAACACTGCGTCCTGCCATGAAGGTCTCATAAATCGTGATTGCATCGTCTGGAAGTCTGGAAACAATATTGTATAACAGCACGACTGAAATACCGTTTCCTACACCCTTTTCTGTAATACGCTCACCGACCCACATAAGAAATGCACTGCCGGCTGTCAGAGTAATTACACAGACTACTACGTTGTACCAAGTATAATGCTCGAACATTCCACTTCTGCCAAATCCGATGGACATAGCAGTAGACTGAATCAGAGCAAGACCTACAGTCACATAACGAGTAATCTCTGCGATCTTTTTTCTTCCTTCCTGACCATCCTGCTGAAGCTCTTCCAGTTTTGGAATCGCAATCGTCAGAAGCTGAATAATAATGGAAGATGTAATATATGGCGAAATGCTCAATGCCAAGATGGAGAAGTTCTCGAAAGAACCACCCGTCATAGCATTGAACAAGTTAAACGCATCGCCGTTGCTTCCCTTAAAGAAATCAGCGAAATAATCAGGATCAACGCCCGGAACTGGTAACTGCGAACCAAAGCGGATTACCAGGAGCATTAAAAATGTGAATATAAGACTTTTTCTTAAATCCTTTATCTTTAATGCATTCTGAAGCGTTTTGAACATTAGATCACCTCTACGTTTCCACCAGCAGCCTCAATCTTAGCCTTAGCGCCCTCAGAGAAAGCGTTTGCCTTAACTGTCAGCTTCTTGGTCAGGTCTCCGTTTCCAAGAATCTTTACAGAATCAAACTTATTCTTTACTGCACCAGCCTCAACTAAAGCCTGGATGTCAACTACTGCGCCATCCTCAAACTTGTTAAGGTTCTCTACGTTAACGTATGCAACGAGCTTTGTATTTCTATTTGTGAAGCCTCTCTTAGGAAGTCTTCTGTATAACGGCATCTGACCACCCTCGAAACCGATTCTCGGTGCGCCAGAACGTGCCTTCTGACCCTTATGGCCCTTACCAGCAGTCTTACCGTTGCCCGAACCATGTCCACGGCCTCTTCTGAAATTACCGCTGTGTACGGAGCCTTCAGCTGCCTTTAAATTAGATAAGTCCATCACGTAACCTCCTCTGAAATTAAATCTCTTCAACCTTTACTAAATGCTTTACATGCCATACCATGCCTCTTACAGCATCGTTATCCGGCAGCTCAACAGTCTTGTTAAGCTTACGAAGTCCAAGAGCCTCTACGGTTGCTCTCTGCTTTGGGATTGCACCAATCGGGGACTTCACTAATGTGATCTTTAACTTTTCAGCCATTGTATTTCCCTCCTTAGCCGATAATCTCTTCTACAGTCTTACCGCGACGCTTTGCAACTTCTTCCGGGGTCTTCAGAGCAGCCAGACCAGCCAGTGTTGCAAGAACAACATTAGCCTTGTTGCTGGAGCCTAAGGACTTAGTACGGATATTCTCTACGCCTGCGAACTCAAGAACGGAACGAGCCGGGCCGCCTGCGATGATACCGGTACCTTCCGGGGACTTCTTCAGAAGTACAGATGCGCTTCCGAACTTTCCAATAAAATCGTGTGGGATACTCTTATTCTCATCAAGCGGAACGGTAATCATGTTCTTCTCAGCTGCCTGCTTACCCTTACGGATTGCCTCCGGGATCTCAGCAGCCTTGCCCATACCAACACCTACATGACCATTCTTGTCTCCAACTACAACCAGAGCGGAGAAACGCATGGTACGTCCACCCTTAACGGTCTTGGATACACGCTTGATAGCAACTACGGTATCAGCTAATTCAAGCTGAGTTGCGTCAATATTTGTACGTTTCATGTGTCTTCTTCCTCCTTGATTAGAATTCCAGACCAGCTTCTCTTGCTGCATCTGCCAGTGCCTGAATCTTACCCTGATAAATGAAGCCACCTCTGTCAAATACAACAGCCTTGATTCCAGCTTCCTGAGCCTTCTTTGCAATAACAGTTCCTAAATATGCAGCAGCAGCTACATCGTTGGTCTTTTCTAATTTTTCCTTAACGTCTTTCTGAAGAGTAGAAGCTGACACTAAGGTTTTCTGTGCAACATCATCGATAACCTGAACATACATATGGTTGTTGCTTCTGAACACTGCCATACGAGGTCTTTCAGGAGTACCGATAATATGTCTGCGCATTCTTCTATGCTTTTCTTCGCGAACCTTTGATCTAGATACCTTACTAACCATTCTTTCTCACTCTCCTTATTTATTTCTTACCGGTCTTACCAACCTTACGTCTGATTGTCTCGTCAGCGTACTTGATACCCTTGCCCTTATACGGCTCCGGTGCTCTCTTAGTTCTGATTTCTGCTGCGAACTGACCAACCTTTTCCTTATCAATACCCTTGATGATGATCTTGTTCTGACCTTCCATAACAGTCTCAAGACCTTCTGGATCGATAATTTCAACCGGGTGAGAATAGCCAAGGTTCAGCACGAGCTTCTTGCCCTGCTTAGCTCCTCTATAACCAACACCATTGATCTCAAGAACCTTCTCAAAACCAGCGCTTACACCAATAACCATGTTATTGATCAGAGTTCTTGTCAGACCATGTAAAGACTTGCTCTTCTTTGTGTCATCTGGTCTAGTAACAACGACTTCGTTGCCCTCAACCTTAATTCCTAACTCTGGAGCAAAGGTTCTCTCAAGAGTTCCCTTTGGTCCTTTTACAGTCACCGTGTTATTTTCTGCTACCGTAACAGTTACTCCTGCTGGGATAGCGATCGGCATCCTTCCAATTCGTGACATGCCCATACCTCCTATATATGTGGATTCTATTTAAAATGCATGGCAGTATGGCAACCTAATTGCTGCCACTTGCCTGATGCGATAATCTCGCTCGCTTATTACCAAACGAACGCTAATACCTCTCCGCCTACATTGAGCTTTCTTGCTTCCTTATCGGTCATTACACCCTTATTGGTGGAAACGATTGCGATACCAAGTCCGCCCAGAACATGAGGAAGATCCTCACAATTTGCATAAACACGAAGGCCTGGCTTGGAAATTCTCTTTAAACCAGTGATAACCTTCTCGTTCTTGTCCTTACCATACTTTAAAACTACATGGATGTTCTTGAAATTACCATCCTCAACTAACTCATACTTCTCAATATATCCCTCGTTAACCAGGATATCTGCGATTGCAACCTTCATCTTGGATGCCGGAATATCTACTGTATCATGCTTTGCAGTATTTGCATTACGAATTCTTGTAAGCATATCTGCAATTGGATCGCTCATTGCCATTGAAGTTTTCCTCCTTATATACTACTCTTCACTGGTTTGTAAGTCTGGCCGGGGAGCCGCACAAAGGCAAAAAGCCCTGTGCATAATGCTTACCAGCTTGCCTTCTTAACTCCCGGGATCTCACCCTTATATGCTAATTCACGGAAGCAAATTCTGCAGATGCCGTATTTTCTTAAATAAGCGTGCGGACGTCCGCAAATTCTACAACGGCTGTATTCCTGTGTAGAAAACTTTGCTTTCTTGGACTGCTTAATCTTCATAGAAGTCTTTGCCATGGAAATCTCCTCCTAATTATTTTTCAAACGGCATATTAAATAATGTCAGTAAATAACGTGCCTCTTCGTCTGTCTTAGCAGTAGTAACAAAAATGATATCCATACCTCTGGTCTTATCAATCTTGTCATACTCGATCTCAGGGAAGATTAACTGCTCTTTGATACCCAGAGCATAGTTGCCTCTGCCATCAAAAGAATTAGCGCTTACGCCTCTGAAGTCACGTACACGAGGTAAAGCCAGGTTGATCAGACGATCAGCGAACTCATACATCTTGTCACCGCGAAGAGTGGTCTTGCAGCCGATCGGCATACCCTCTCTGATCTTGAAGTTAGCAACGGACTTCTTAGCCTTTGTTACGATTGCCTTCTGTCCAGTAATGATCTCCATATCCTTTACAGCAGAATCAAGCAGCTTCGCGTTCTCCTTAGCTTCTCCAACACCCATGTTTACTACGATCTTGTCAAGCTTCGGTACTTCCATGATGTTCTTGTAGCCGAACTTCTTAATCATGGCATCAACCATCTCGTTCTGATACATTTCCTTTAATCTTGCACTCACTGTTTCTTACCTCCTCTCTGTATTATTAGTCGATAACCTCGCCGGTCTTCTTGTTTACACGAACCTTCTTGCCGTCCTGAACAGAGAAGCCAACTCTTACAGCCTGACCCTTTGCGCTGTACATTACGTTGGAAAGATCGATCGGAGCTTCCTTCTCGATGATTCCGCCCTGCTGATTAGCTGCGCTTGGCTTGCTGTGCTTTGTTACCATGTTAACGCCCTCAACAACAACCTTGTTGTTCTTTGCGTCTACAGAAAGGACCTTGCCTTCCTTTTCTTTATCCTTGCCGGCGATAACCTTAACGGTATCGCCCTTCTTAATCTTGCTAGCCACAGTCGTGATCCTCCTTATAATACTTCCGGAGCCAGAGAAACGATCTTCATGAACTGCTTCTCTCTTAACTCTCTTGCAACTGGTCCAAAAATACGGGTTCCTCTTGGAGTCTTATCCTCCTTGATAATAACTGCTGCGTTCTCATCGAACTTGATATAAGAACCGTCTGCACGATGAACACCCTTAACAGTACGAACAACTACGGCCTTTACAACGTCGCCCTTCTTTACAACACCGCCTGGTGTTGCATCTTTAACGGAAGCAACGATAACATCACCGATATCTGCATATCTTCTTGTAGATCCACCCATAACACGGATGCAAAGGAGCTCCTTTGCTCCGCTGTTATCAGCAACCTTTAATCTGGTTTCCTGCTGAATCATGCCTTACTCCTTCCGTCCTGAAACGATTCAGGATCTATTCATTAACTCACTTGAAAATCGAAAAATTACTTCGCACGCTCGATTACTTCAACCAGTCTCCATCTCTTGTCCTTAGACAGCGGTCTGGTCTCCATAACCTTTACGGTGTCACCAATGTTGCAGGTGTTGTTCTCGTCGTGAGCCTTCAGCTTGTAGGTTCTCTTAACGATCTTACCGATAACCGGGTGCTTTACATTATTCTCAACAGCAACGACAATGGTCTTGTCCATCTTGTTGCTGACAACCTTACCTGTACGGGTCTTTCTCAGATTTCTCTCTTCCATAACCATTCCTTTCGTTGCCATTTAGTTTGCCTTGGCAGCCAAAACAGTCTGAATTCTTGCGATATTCTTGCGAACCTCTTTGATTCTGCTGGTATTATCTAACTGGTTGGTTGCATTCTGGAATCTTAAATTAAAAAGTTCCTTCTTAGCAGCTACTAATTCATCATTTAACTCTGCGGACGATTTCGCATTAAGTTCTTCTACATACTTATTAATTTTCACTGTTATCACCGCCTTCTAAGTCTGCCTTGGAAACGATCTTACACTTCAGTGGCAACTTGTGTGTTGCAAGACGAAGAGCTTCCTTTGCTGTTGCTTCATCCACACCGCCGATCTCGAAGAGAACGCGGCCTGGCTTTACTACTGCTACCCAATACTCAAGAGCACCCTTTCCGGAACCCATACGGGTCTCAGCCGGCTTTGCGGATACTGGCTTGTCTGGGAAAATCTTAATGAATACCTGACCACCACGCTTGATGTAACGGGTCATGGCAATACGGGCTGCCTCGATCTGGTTGGACTTGATCCAACAAGGCTCGGTAGCAACAATACCGTACTCACCATAGGTGATCGTAGTTCCTCTGTTAGCCTTACCAGCCATAGAACCGCGGAACTGCTTACGACGCTTAACTCTCTTTGGCATTAACATAATTATTTATCGCTCCCTTCCTTGTTAGACTTGGTAGGAAGGACCTCACCCTTGTAGATCCAAACCTTAACACCAACCTTACCATAGGTGGTATTTGCCTCTGCGAAACCGTAATCGATGTCAGCACGCAGGGTCTGCAGCGGGATAGTTCCATCGCTGTAGGTCTCGGTACGGGCCATATCAGCACCGCCCAGACGTCCGGAACAGGTAGTCTTGATACCAAGAGCACCAGACTTCATAGCTCTGCTCATAACGGACTTCATAGCTCTACGGAAAGATACACGGTTCTCCAGCTGTGCAGCGATGTTCTCAGCTACTAAAACAGCTTCCTTATCCGGTCTCTTAACTTCCTTAATATCTACAAATACCTTCTTGCCGTTTACGTACGGAGCAAGCTCGCCCTTTAACTTCTCGATCTCAGCTCCGCCCTTGCCGATAACGATACCCGGCTTAGCGGTGAAGATAATAATCTTAACACGATCTGATGCACGCTCGATATCGATCTTAGATACACCAGCACTGTATAATTTCTTCTTTAAGAACTTTCTGATATTGTAGTCCTCTACAAGGTTATCAGAAAAATCAGCTTCAGCATACCACTTGGAATTCCAGTCCTTGATGATGCCGACTCTCATGCCATGAGGATTAACTTTCTGTCCCATAGTGCCCTCCTATTATTTCTCGTTCAGAACTACAGTAATGTGGCTTGTTCTCTTTAAGATACGATAAGCTCTACCCTGTGCTCTCGGTTTGATTCTCTTCATGGTAGGTGCCTGGTTAGCGTAGCACTCCTCTACGTACAGGTTACCTGCCTTCATTCCATTATTGTTCTCTGCGTTAGCTACTGCAGACTCAAGCAGCTTCTTGATTAAAGAAGATGCATATCTCGGATTGTAAGTTACAATACCAAGTGCAGTTGCCACGTCCTTGCCTCTAATGGCATCTAATACAAAACAAGCCTTCTGAACAGAAACTCTTGCATAAGAAAGGGTTGCAGATGGTCTGGTGTCCTTCTGCTCATTTCTTGCTCTCTTAATCTGGGATCTATGTCCTTTTGCCATGACTTGTGTTACCTCCTTTCAAGTATATCCGATTAACGTTTGCTCTTCTTGTCGTCCTTGCCGTGACCTTTAAAGGTTCTGGTAGCAACGAATTCGCCCAGCTTATGACCTACCATATCCTCGGTAACATATACCGGAACATGCTTTCTTCCGTCATGAACTGCAATTGTATGTCCAACCATCTGCGGGAAGATTGTAGAGCGACGGGACCAGGTTTTGATAACCTGCTTCTGTCCCGCTGCGTTCATAGCGTCTACCTTCTTCAGTAAACTCTCATCAGCAAATGGTCCTTTCTTTAATGAGCGAGCCATAGGTTTTAACCTCCTTAATTCGATTCAATATCGGACGAAATTACTTTGTTAAAGCCTTTCCGTCTCTTCTTCTTACGATCAGCTTATTGGATGCCTTCTTCTTAGATCTGGTCTTCAGACCCAGTGCAGGCTTACCCCAAGGTGTACACGGACCTGGACGTCCTACCGGAGCACGTCCCTCACCACCACCGTGTGGATGGTCATTCGGGTTCATAACGGAACCACGAACAGTCGGGCGAATACCCATGTGACGCTTACGTCCTGCCTTACCAATGTTAACCAGAGAGTGCTCTCCGTTACCAACAACACCGATAGTAGCACGGCAGTTGATCGGAACCATTCTCATCTCACCGGATGGAAGTCTTAAAGTAGCATACTTGCCTTCCTTAGCCATCAGCTGAGCAGCAACACCAGCGGAACGTACCATCTGTGCACCAGCACCCGGATACAGCTCAACATTGTGTACCTCAGTACCAATCGGAATTAAGGATAATGGTAAACAGTTACCAAGTCTAGCCTCTGCATGCTCACCGTTCATGATCTTCTGACCAACCTTAAGTCCCTGAGGAGCTAAGATGTAAGCCTTCTGACCATCTGCGTAGCAGATAAGAGCGATATTAGCTGTTCTGTTCGGATCGTACTCGATAGAAAGAACGGTTGCAGGAATGTTATCCTTGTTGCGCTTGAAATCAATGATTCTATATTTTCTTCTGGAACCGCCGCCCTGATGTCTTACGGTAATCTTACCCTGATTGTTGCGGCCGGAGTTCTTCTTTAAAGATACTGTCAGGGATTTCTCTGGAGTGCTCTTTGTGATCTCAGTGAAATCCAGACCCGTCATGTTTCTTCTGGACGGTGTATATGGGTTATACTTTTTGATTCCCATGATTGTTCTCCTTTACAGCATTTATTGTCACGCTTTTGTGCGTATATTCCTTCCGGAATTACAGACCTGCAAATACCTCAATCTCCTTGCTGTTCTCAGTCAAGGTTACGATTGCCTTCTTTGTCTTTACGGTCTTTCCTTCTGTTCTTCCTCTTCTCTTGGTCTTTCCGTCGTTGTTCATGGTGTTAACGGTCTTAACCTCGGTTCCAGGGAACATCTTCTCTACAGCTTCCTTGATCATTGCCTTGTTAGCTTCTGGATGAACCAGGAAGGTGTACTTCTTGTCAGCCATGATGTCCATGCTCTTTTCTGTAACAACCGGCTTTAAAATAACGTCATAATATCTAATATCAGCCATTACGCATAGACCTCCTCAATCTTCTCTACTGCTGCCTTAGTAGCAACAACAGTGCTGTACTTTAAAATATCGTATACGTTGATCAGGTCTGCCTGAGCAGTCTTTACAGATGCTACATTGCTTGCGGACTTGATTACGTTCTGATCGTTCTCAGCCAGAACAACTAAAGCCTTGGAAACCTTCAGGTTGTTCATAACCTCTACGAACTTCTTTGTCTTAATCTCGTTCAGAGCCAGCTCATCAACAACGATGAACTTGTTCTCCTGTACTCTGCTGGTCAGAGCAGACTTCAGAGCAGCTCTCTTCTCTTTCTTGTTCAGCTTAATGGTGTAATCTCTCGGTACTGGAGCGAATACAACACCACCGCCTGTCCACTGCGGAGCTCTTGTTGAACCCTGTCTTGCATGACCGGTTCCCTTCTGCTTCCATGGTTTTCTTCCGCCTCCGGATACCTCAGAACGTGTCTTTGCTTTCTGAGTTCCCTGACGCTCTGCTGCCAGATGTGCGGTAACAACCATCTTTACCAGATGCTCATTGACTTCTACGCCAAAGATTGCATCGTTCAGATCCATCTTACCGACCTCGGCACCCTGCATATTATAAACAGCTACTGTAGCCATTAGTGTGGTCCTCCTTCCAACTCTGTAAAAGCGATCAAGCCTTTACTGAATACTTCAATGTTACTAAAGACTTCTTCGGTCCAGGTACTGCACCCTTAACCAGAATCAGGTTCTGCTCAGCATCAACTCTTACGATCTCAAGGTTCTGGATTGTTACCTGTACATGTCCCATATGACCTGGCATGTGCTTACCCTTGAATACGCGTCCTGGTGTTGTTGCAGGGCCGTTGGAACCAGCATGACGATGGTATTTAGAACCATGAGCCATAGGTCCTCTGGACTGTCCGTGTCTCTTAATAGCGCCCTGGAAGCCCTTACCTTTGGAGATTGCAGTAGCATCAACCTTCTCGCCTGCTGCGAAAACGTCTGCCTTAATCTCATCCTTAACTGAGTAATTCTCAGCATCATCAAGTCTGAACTCTCTTACGAATCTCTTGTAAGAAACGCCAGCCTTGTCAAAATGTCCCTTAACCGGCTTGTTAACCAGCTTCTCGCGCTTGTCAACGAAACCTACCTGAACTGCGCTGTAACCGTCGTTTGCTACGGTCTTAACCTGTGTTACTACACATGGTCCAGCCTGCAGTACGGTAACCGGAACCAGTGTGCCCTTTTCGTCGAAGATCTGTGTCATTCCGACCTTTGTTGCTAAAATAGCCTTCTTCATCCTATTACCTCCTGTGAATCTACAGCGGATTGGGAATTCCCAATCATCCTAGAACCGTGGACATAAGTGGAACAATTGCTTGTTGCTTCTATATCAACGTAATTCCGGACATACTTGTTTAAAATTACTTATTTTTCATCTTAATATCAATATATACACCAGCTGGCATCTCCAGACGGGACAGAGAATCTACTGTCTTCTGAGATGGCTGAATGATATCGATGAGTCTCTTGTGAGTTCTCTGCTCAAACTGCTCTCTGGAGTCCTTGTACTTGTGTACTGCTCTCAGAATTGTAACAACCTCTTTCTTAGTCGGCATCGGAACCGGTCCGCTTACCTTAGAGCCTGTTTTCTTAACAGTATCAACGATCTTTGCAGCGGACTGATCTACCAGCTGATGATCGTATGCCTTCAGAGTGATTCTCATTACTTGACTTGCCATAAAAAAAAGCCGCCTCCTTTTCGCACTTTTTGAATAAGTACGACAAGTGGTGACTGTACACTACCCCGTGCGTTTCCTAATCTCCGCACAGTCCGTTTCTACCTCAATGTTTGTAGATGTTTCATTGTATACAGTGACTTGTCGCCAGTTTCTTGACTTGACATTCGCTCCACGGAAAACCTGCCCGATTGGCAGCAACCTCGCGCTTCTTTGCTATCATGTCACAGCAAGGTATACTATACACTATATCAAAACAAAATGCAAGCACTTTTTTCAAAATTTTTAAAGTTTTTTTCAGAGCATGTTTTTGGTGGTTTTCCTTGGAGTCTATCGACTTTCAACCTGGGCAACACTCTATTGACAGGAAGCGTGTTCTTTCTTATACTTATAAATGTGATTTAGAGATATCGTTCACGTGCGATACGGAACAGTAAGATTTTGAAATCATTGCAGAACATACATTATATGATACCAGGGTCAAAAGCTCCAAAAGCCGTTCGTGCTTGCACGATTAGGTT
>DAVZID010000049.1:0-27132 GCA_052273485.1 Lachnospiraceae bacterium | reverse complement strand
CATTTATACTCAATCAATACCACCACGGCAGCTCCAGCCAGAAGTTATCCAAAGCTAGCTTTTCCATGGACTTCGCTCTGCTCTCTGACAGGTGGAAGTGCTTCACAGTTTCATTTTTCTTTGAAAAGAATCCCATTTTTACTGAAGCTCCTCTATCTTGCAGGCAAGTTCAAAAGCCAAAAGTGCGATTTTTTGTTTATCTTCCAAACGAGAACTTCCGGACAGACTTCTGGGGTCCCAACTGCTGTGGTCCAGATTATCTCCAGCATAAAGGAACTGGAAAAATTTCACGCCCCGAAAATCACACATAGCCTGCATAGCCGCACATTCCATTTCAACGCATACTGCGCCCATAGCTTTTCTTGCCTGGATTTTCGAGGGAGTTTCCCGGTAAAAAGCATCCGTTGTCCACGTGACCCCTTCAACATAGGGATAACCGAAGGTGTTGCAAATTGTTTTGAACAGCTCACGATACTCATGGTTGACTGCAATCGTGTCAGATGCGGGAGCATAGTGATAGCTGGTACCCTCATCTCGAATGGCGGCTGTGGGAATAATGATACCACAGTCCTTGATTTCCTTGTCCAAAACACCGCAGTTTCCAAGCAGGATAATGCGCTTTGCGCCAAAGGGAATCACATCCTCAAAACTTCCTACGCAGGCAGGCGCTCCAAGTCTTGCTTTGTACATAGCAAAGCGTTTCCCACGGTAGGTTACCTCATAAACGGGCCAAATACCGTCCACATCGTGGGTTTCGGCAATGATCTTACCATCCAAAAAATCTACAATTGTGTGAAACAGATGGTAAGAGAAAATTGAAACCACAGTTTCCGGAAAATTATCAATGGGATGATGTACAATATCCGGGTTTATCACTGCATTCTTATTGGGATCGAATTGTGTTAGCAACATAATAGTTCTCCTTATGTGTGTGCAATTATCGCTCGGTTGATGCCCTCATAAGCACCTCATGGCAGAGGAATGACGTCTCCGTCAGCGAGCTTGATTTCTGTTTTGGTAATGCTTAATTTATCACTTTTTGACTCATTCAACAACTACATATTTTGTTTTTTTATTCGTCCACCCCCTTCTTTGAATTGAAACCCTTTCATATCAATTCATTTAAGGAGCACTTTCGTAACGTAAACGGGCACCGAGACGGATGTGATTTACGAGGCGGAACGTTGTAGCGGGACTTTCAAAGTAACGTATGATAATAAGTAACGTAACAGGTGCCCGCAAAAAAGTGACGCCGACAAACACTCCGGCGAGGGTGTCCTTCGTCACCTTCGTGGGCTACACCCTACATCCTAGTGCCCTTCGTAAAACTTCCGAGAGGCCACACCCCCCCCCCAAACACTTCCGCCTTCCACAATCTTCCGGGAGGTCACTCCAATACACAAAAACACCCCGGTAGCCAAACACTACCGGGGTGTCACTGTGTCACTGTGCCACTGTGTCACTATTAGGAGATTCTCTCCTTGATAACCTTCAATCTCGTGAACTCCTCACGCTCTTTTTCCTCAAGTGCATTCGTAATATTCTTTACAATTGCCTCGTAGGTCGGAATCGTGATATTCTTCAGCGCATTTGCACGCTTCTGGGTCTTTTTGATGTTCGTTGCCAGACGGATCGCAGACGTCTCAATCGTGGACAGCTTAATGGTAAGCTCCTTCACACGATTGAAGGCCTTCTGTGCCTCATCCAGGCTGACTCTGGTGCTGTAGAATGCGTAATTCGGCGTTCCCTCGCTGGCCTCTTTATCGTACTCCACAAGCGGAATCTCAGTACCCATGATGCTTCGCGTCTTGATCTTTACGGTGTTCTCCACCGGAACGGTCTTTGCGATATCCTGCACCATATGAATACCCATCTCGATATTGGCCTGCTGCAGCGCTTCATAGGCTGCGCGGAAGGTCGTGTCGATTTCAGTCTGAATGGTGGATGCCTGATCAACCAGATCCATCATCTCTCGCACCAGGATGTTTCTCTTTTTGTCCATCAGGTCATAACCCTGTCTGGCAAGCGCTAACGAGTTCTTGGCTGCGATCAAATTTCCCTTTGTAGGGAACATATTAATATTCATAGCGCCTTCCTCTCTACAGCTTATGCCTGCTTCTTATCACTGCCATTTGCTGCATCAGCATTTGCATCTGCATCCTTCTTGTCATAGTAAACATCAAGGATCTTGGTATCAATACGGTCGAGCTCTTCTCTCGGCAGCATACGAAGCAGATCCCAGCCAATTTCAAGGGTATCAATGATGCTTCGATTCTCATGCTCACCCTGTCCGACAAAGTGCTGCTCAAATGCCTTACCAAATTCCAGATATTTCTTATCCAGATCAGAAAGCTCATCCTCACCGATAACGCTCGCTAAGTTTCTGGCATCTCCTACCTTTGCATAGCAGGAGAACAGCTGGTTCGCAACGGACTGATGATCCGCTCTGGTATAGCCCTCACCGATACCATCCTTCATCAGACGTGACAGAGACGGCAGTACGCTGATCGGCGGGTAAATATTGTTTCCAAAAAGGCTTCTGTCAAGAACAATCTGACCCTCGGTAATATATCCGGTAAGGTCAGGGATTGGGTGGGTGATATCATCATTTGGCATGGTTAAAATCGGGATCTGGGTAACAGAACCGTTGATACCGCGCACGATTCCGGCACGCTCATAGATAGTAGCAAGCTCAGAATACAAGTAACCAGGATAACCCTTACGGGAAGGAATCTCGCCCTTAGAGGAGGAAACCTCACGAAGTGCCTCTGCAAAGGAGGTCATATCGGTCAGGATAACCAAGATGTGCATGTGCTGCTCAAATGCCAGATACTCAGCTGCGGTCAGCGCCATACGAGGTGTGATCAAACGCTCAACTACCGGGTCATTTGCTAAGTTTACGAACATGGTAACGTGCTCACTTACACCGCTCTCCTCGAAAGTCTTGCGGAAGAACTCAGCGACATCATACTTAACACCCATAGCGGCAAATACGATAGCAAACTTCTCATCGGTGTTATCACCTAAAGAAGCCTGCTTTACGATCTGTGCTGCCAGCTTGTCGTGCGGCATACCGTTTCCGGAGAAGATCGGCAGCTTCTGTCCACGAATCAGCGTGGTCAGTCCGTCGATTGCAGAGATACCAGTACGAATATAGTTACGCGGATACTCTCTTGTTACCGGGTTTAACGGAAGTCCGTTTACATCACGCTTGATCTCAGCGTTTACCGGACCCAGTCCGTCGATCGGGCGGCCGATACCATCAAAGGTACGTCCCAAAATATCTGGTGAAAGCGCTAACTCCATCGGATGGCCGGTAAGACGGGTATGTGTGTTAGTCAAAGACATATTCTCAGAACCCTCAAATACCTGAATCATCGCCTTATCCTCATAGCAGGCAATGATACGGCCAAGCTTTTTTTGCTTTCCATCTACTACAATTTCAACAACTTCATCATATGCGGCATCCTTCATGCCCTCAATGGCAATCAGAGAACCGTTGATCTGACTTAAACCTAAATATTCAATAGCCATAACGGCTCCTCCTTACGCATTTTTCTCGATGACTTCATCGTAGAACGTATCAATATCCTTCATATACTGATCAAACATATCAAGACGATCATTCGGCACATCATACTTGATATTGATTACACGGTCAAAGATGTTGCTCTGCTTTAAGACGCTCATCGGATGACCCATCGTTACTAGTGATCTAGCACGGTCGTATAAGTAGAGAATGACACGCATCTGCGCTGCCTGCTTTTCAATCGGTACGCATGTATCATCCTTATGGAATGCATTCTGCTGCAGATATCCCAGACGGACAACTCTTGCAATCTCTAGTGTCAGCTTCTGATCATCCGGAAGTACGTCAGAACCGATCAGCTTTACGATTTCCATCAATGCACTTTCCTGATTTAAGATTGCCATCAGGCGATTTCTGTTTGCAATGAAATCCTTTCCTGCTTTTGCATTATACCATGGTGCCAGATCCTGTACATACTCACTGTAGGAGGTCAGCCAATGGATAGCCGGGAAATGTCTTGCATAAGCAAGAGATTTGTCCAGTCCCCAGAAGCAGCGCACAAAACGCTTTGTGTTCTGTGTAACAGGTTCTGAGAAATCGCTTCCCTGTGGGGAAACAGCACCGATAATAGTAACACTTCCGACACTTCCATTTAAATTGTGCATCATACCGGCACGCTCATAGAATGCAGACAGCTTTGATGCTAAGTAAGCTGGGAAACCTTCCTCGGCCGGCATCTCCTCCAGACGACCAGACAGCTCTCTAAGAGCCTCTGCCCAACGGGATGTGGAGTCTGCCATTATAGCAACATGATAACCCATATCTCTGTAATACTCAGCCAGTGTCAGTCCAGTGTAGATACTTGCCTCACGCGCTGCAACCGGCATGTTAGATGTATTTGCAATCAGAACGGTTCGATCCATCAAAGGATTTCCGCTCTTCGGGTCGATCAACTCGGAGAACTCCTCAAGAACCTGAGTCATCTCGTTTCCACGCTCACCACATCCAATGTATACAATAATATCTGCATCAGACCACTTTGCAACCTGATGCTGAGTCATCGTCTTTCCTGTTCCAAATCCACCAGGAATAGCTGCGGTACCACCCTTTGCAATTGGAAACAGTGTATCAAGAATACGCTGTCCTGTAATAAGAGGTTCTGATGCTGCATAACGCTTATTAGTTGGTCTTGGCACACGGATTGGCCACTTCTGAGTCATAGACAGCTCTTTTTTCGTGCCATCATTCTGAATGATCGTAACAATCGTCTCATCAATGGTGTACTCACCATCCTTGGCAACGCTCTCTACCGTACCCTCTGTGTCCGGCGGAAGCATACACTTGTGTACAATCATCGGGGTCTCCTGAACCTCTGCAATGATGGTGCCGCCAAATACGTGCTGTCCCGGCTCTACGGTGATGTGTGCCTGCCACTTTTTCTGGCGATCCAGCGCGTCAACACTTACACCTCTTGTAATATACATGCCGCCTACCTTTGCGATCTCGCTAAGCGGACGCTCAATACCATCAAAAATGTTATGAAGGATACCAGGTGCCAGTGTTACGGAAATAGCAGCACCCGTTGAATATACCTCATCACCCGGCTTTAATCCGGTTGTCTCCTCGTAGACCTGAATGGTAGTTCTGGAGCTGTCAAGACGAATGACCTCTCCTACCAGCTTCTGCGGTCCAACGTAAACCATCTCACCCATACGAAAAGCAGTCTGTCCCTTAATGTAGATAACTGGTCCGTTAATACCGTAGATGATTCCCTTTACATCAGCGGCCATCGTATTCACCTCCGTCAAACTGGAACTCGTTTCGAACCTCGGCAACCTTTGAATCCATAGAATTGTCAATCAGAATATTTCTTGCCGGGATAACAGCTCTCATACCGCCTCCGAAGGAATACTCACTCATTGTCAAAAAGCACTTTGTCTCTTCCTCAAGATCATGCTTCTTGGACTCATCAGCCGGGTCCAGATAAATAATAATGTCATCATTCTTTGCAAATGCTTTTGCATCAATGATCTGCTTTTTGATCACCTCGACGTACTCAGGTGTCTTTTTATATTCTTCTACAAGCTTGGCAACTTCTTTGAACAGCTTTTCCTTCAGCTCATTGTCTTTTTGACTCAAAGCGCGCTTATTTACAAGATGTTCATGTGCCAGTTTTTGATTTCCTTTTCTCTTTACGGCTTCCACTTCAACCGCCAGATCCTTTTCCTCCTGAGAAAGGATCATCGCTTTTCGCTCCTCAAACTGTGCGTCAAGCGCAGCCTGATATTCTTTGAGCGAGGCATCCATTTCCACTGTAGCTTCCTGAACGGATATTTCCATAAAATGGTCTAATTTCTCTTCCAGTGTCAACTAAATCACCTTCCATTCTTCTTTTACATTACATCATACCACGGATTTCTACGCAATTCGTGCAAGCACAATCGCTTTTCATCTTTGTTCCCTGTATGATTACAATTTTAATCCTATTGCTTCGTTTACATAGGAAGTAATGAAATCAGCCTTTCGGCCTGTTCCGTGACGGTCAGGAACCTCTATAATCAGAGGTAATTTGTGATCCAGCTTCACCTTATTGATCAGTTCCGGATAGTCTCTTCCAAACTTTTCCGTCAGCAGCAGGATTCCAATTTCCTTATCTTCCAGTGCACGGTCTATTGCTTCCTTTAATTCACCCTGTTCGTGAACGACGCAGCCTTCAATTCCGGCCAGGCGCATGCCCACAAGGGTATCTACATTGTCACTGACCAAATATATTTTCATATTGAACTATACCTTTCTTGGCATTGTTGCTATTGTTCGCGGTGGATTGTTACGAAACGCCCACTCGCGAACAATATACGTTCTTTACAGCTGACCAAGAATCATGAAGGAGATGATCAGACCATACAGGCAGACACCCTCTGCCAGACCTACGAAAATTAAGGACTTACCAAGAATAGAAGAATCCTCGCTGATTGCACCTAATGCTGCACTTGCTGCACTTGCTACGGCGATACCACCACCGATACAGGAAAGACCAGTTACAAGAGCGGCTGCCAGATAACCCATACCTGTGGAAAGGCTTCCTGCTGCGTTTGCGGTCTCTGCTGCTGCCTCAGCTGCCTGTGCGTTTCCGCTGAACATGAAGCCGCAAGCGACTAACATGATACCGAAGAATGCTGCTGCATTTGTGCCAATTGTGAGCTTATAACGTGCTTTATTCTTTGTTCCACTTAAGAAATATGCGAATGGAACGACAATGCTTAATACAAGTGCTGCAAGTAATGTAACTTTAACTAACATAATAAAAATCCTCCTCTTATCTCATGCTTTGTATTGTGTTTTTTCATAAGATTTATCGCAATGCATTTTTCAATGCTGTTTGCTGCAATATTGTTTCTTGTCTTACTCTTTTGAGTTGTACGGCTGGAACTCTTTTCCATCGCCCTTGTAGAAACGGGAGAACATCTCGTAATACTCCAGACGAAGTACCTGAATACCAACGATCAATCCCTCCATACCACATACGAACAGGTTTCCTAAAATAACAACCAGAATATTCGGTGTGCCGCTCTCTGCTCCTGCAAGCATCATAACAACCTGCATCATAGCTGCATGGCTGACGGCGAATGCACCGATACGGACGAACGAAATGGTGTTGGAGAAATAGCTAAGCAATACTTCGATTAACTCGAACAGTGCCTGAACAACAATCATAACCGGACCTGTCTTTTCTTCTGACTTTTTCTTCTCACAAAGATCGGTCAGCTGCTCCTTAAAGGCAATACAGATGAGCGGTACGATAAACAATACGGCAAGCAATGCGCCGCCCGGAAGGCTGTGACCTGTCATCAGCATTACGATGGCAAATACAAGCAGTCCATAGAATACCAGACCGGCAATTCCGTTTGTATCAAAGCACAAATCACCAAGACTGTGATTTCTTGCTGCATTGATAATGTGAATTACCATGGTTAAAAGGATTAGTCCCATACCAAATGCCACTGCCACGATAAATACCGTGTTCAGTCGGCCAATCATTGGAAGGTTCGTCATCGCATCCATTGGCCGTAACCAAATTGGCTTTATGACATCCTCGAAACCAAAGATACTTCCGAACATAAATCCAAAGAAGGTGGAGAACACACCTGCCATACTGATGATGGCTGCGAGGTTCATCTTCTTGAAGTGATACAGTAAATATCCGCCGATAACAAGTACTAATCCCTGTCCTACATCACCGAACATCCATCCAAAGATGAAGGAGTAGGTCAATGCAACGAAGATGGTCGGATCGAACTCATTGTAGTTTGGAAGACCATACATACGAATATACATCTCATATGGCTTGAACAGTTTCGGGTTGCGAAGCTTTACAGGCGGCTGTGAAACGCGGTTCTTGTTGTCATCATGAACGATGCAGATCACATTCGGATCATTATCAAGCTCTGCCTGAAGTCTCTTTGCATCGCGCTCTGTCATCCAGAAACAAATGATATAGAAGTTTTTTTTGTCTGCACCTGTAACGGCTGCCAGTCTTCTGATATCAAAGTTCTTGGAAAACTTCTTAAGCTGTGCCACTGCAGCAAGGATCTTCTCTTTCTTTGATGAAAGAACATGATCGATCTCGCCCTGCTTTTCCTTAATCTGCACATCCAACTCATTGATATCCTTTGTCAAACGTGCCATTGCCTCCTGTGGAGTACCTTCATACTCATCTGGGAGACGGAAACGCTCAAAGTGAAGTGCCTTGTATACGGCATCAATCTTGGCGATCTCATTTTTCGGGCTGAAATATACGCCCCATACATAATCCTGATCCTTATTGCATTCGTAAAAGATCGTATTGACATTCTCATACGTGTACTGCATGAGCTTATCCACGTAATCGACCGGAATCCTTCCGAAGCGATACTTTACGGACTTAAATGCAAGCAGCTTATGGACATCATATCCAAGGTTATTAAATGGAGTGATCTGATCCACCAGCTCCTGAAGCGCTGCCTTTTTCTTATTTAATTCCTCAAGTACCTTCTCTGCTTCCTTGATCTGTGCATCTGCACCATTGATCAGGGCAACAGCCTCTTTTACGTCCATCGAATTCTCCGCCTTTGGCGCCGTGGCTCCCATTGCGGACATCAGCTCTGCAGCCTTGTTTAAGGTCTCGCGGTACGGATTGATTTCAATGAACGGTTTGAGTCCTGCTGTCTCAGAAAGCTCGGTCATCGTGCTCTCCAGCTGAAACTCATACTTGGATAAATGCTGTTCGATTGCTCTGTCAATATCATCTTTGGGTCCCGTAATGCTTAGGAATTGCATTTTTTCTATCATGGTTACCCCTCGACTTTCCTAATAAACTTACTTTTTGCACCTGTTTTCAATCACATGCTCCATCATTCTACGACTGCATATTTCATCAGCTTTGACAGTGGGATTCCATAACGGATTCCCTCAATGATTGATGTAATACGTGTGATTTCATGCTCTTTGCGGTACAGCAGCGCATTGAGCGGTGCCACTGAATATGGATTTTTTCGGCCGGCGAGTTCAAAAATATGCTCAACCAGCTCAGTGTACATCTTTTCCACAGAACGAATCTCAGCAAAATCGTCTGCGTACTTCTGACCGTAGTAGCCGTTCACAATCAATGCCCTTGCCTCCTCATAGGAAGGTGCTTCTACAATCGCCTTGATGTCATCTGGTTTTAAATGATAGTAGCTCGGAATAACCATCGCATACAGCTCTGGCGCTGTCATCCGATAATTTTTCTTTGCACGCATCAGCCATTGGATGTTCAGCAGATCGATACGTCTTCCATAGCTGTCCGCAATGATCTGTCTTTCTTTCCCTTTAAGAAGCTTATCTTTCTGCTTCCATATATAGCTGAAATAAAATACGTCAAGACTGCCCTCATAATCAAACAGGCTCGGCGCCTCGGTATGGCGTATCGCGTCAAGTGGATGGTAAAACGGTGTTTCCTTTAATGCGTCAACCAGTTCATCCACTGTTGTACTGTTTTCAATCGCATCTGTATCCAGATGAGAATGACGCTCAAAAAACGCCCTGCGGTATGCCTGATCCTCCGGGATACTCTGACCGGAAATGACCTTTCGAAGACAACCCTTTAAGTATGCTGCCTCGTAGTGCAGAAAGTAAAAATCCAAAAATGCTCTCTGCTCTCCTCTTGCAAAGCTATACAGACGATTGTAATCGTTGTAAAGCGATCCCATTAACGTTGCCTCAATCATTCCTCTGTGGCTGTCTTGCTCGTCAAAGTCCCTCAGCAGCGGCTCGTATTCGGGAAACTGCCTCAGATAGCTAACTGCTTCGCCGACACTCGCACAGGACGCTAACTGCTCATACTGCTCTCTCTTTAAGAGCTTTCCTCCCATGGCCCGGGCTTTCGCACTGATACCGCTGTAAGATAAGATACCAGAAATAGTAATCACCCCATTTCATAAGTTTTTTCGGCACAACAATTATACAACAAAACTTATTGTGCTGCAATCTTTGCCAGCAGCTGCTTGGCGATCGCCGAATGGCTTTCCTCATAAATACGGTCCATATGAGCAAGCTGTTTTTCAAGCTCCTCTTTCTGAGCCTTGAGTTCTTCATCGATCTGCTTTTCTAGCAGTGCCTGCTGCTCGCTGATCTTTTTCTCAGTCTCTTCATGAACCTGCTTTTCAAAGGCTGCAATTCTGGCATCTTGGTCTTTGGCCATCTGCTTCTTCTTTGCCCCCGCTTCTTCTATGATAGAAGTTGCAGCAGTTTCTACTTCGCTTAATCTTTGAATAATTTGATTCATCTGCATGCCTCCTTTTTGCATCTACATTATAATCGCTCGGTGCAAAATTGTCATTGGCGAATTGTTTTAAAAAAATGAAATCCACATTGTCTTTTTTTTGTCAATTTTTTGTCAATTTTGGGTCGATTTTCTTTCATTTATGATCGTTTTTGACGCGTTGACTTTTTTTTAACTATCATATATACTTTTTCTATACTATTAGAAAGAGGGGTTGGAAATATGAAACATTTTGCAGTTACCATTACCAGAACCTGCGGTGCCGGCGGTACTTCCATCGCCAAAATCCTTTCCGCTCATTACGGAATTGAGTACTATGACCGTATGCTGCTTCGTCTGGCAGCCGGAAACAGCGGTATCAACGAGGCCGTTTTTGCAGCCGCTGATGAGGACATGAAAAAAAGTCCACTGTTCAATGCCTTCAAAAAGGTTTACAACGGCGAGCACATTCTTCCAGAAAAGAGTGAATACGCAACAAGCGATGACCTTTTTGCTTATCAGGCAAAGGTTATGAAGGAGCTGATCAAAGAGAACTCTTTTATTGTAATCGGAAGAGGCGGAGATTATGTATTAAAAGATTATCCGTATCTGGTTCGTGTCTTTGTTCACTCCCAGTATAAGGACTGTTTGGCACACGAGATGGAAATCATGCAGTGCAGCGAAAAGGATGCAGCTGAGCGCATCACAAAGACAAATAAGTACAGAAGCGACTACTACAAGCATTTCACCGGAAAAGAGTGGATGGATGCCAGAAACTATGATCTTGTTCTGGATACCAGCCGCTACACCTATCAGCAGTGCGCAGAGATGATCGAAGCGATCGTTGCCGAGCGCATGAAGGACTGAGAGGGCTGCCATGAGATTACGTAACGTCCGCGGTGCACGTGAGGAAATGCTTGTAAATCCTTTCGTCATCCAAGAGCCACAGCAGTACAAAGGTCATGTTGCCTCCGAAATTTTTGGCAATAACCATCCAATCTTTATCGAGGTCGGCATGGGAAAAGGTCAGTTTATCACTTCTCTTGCTGCGCTTCACCCAGAGATTAACTATATTGGAATCGAAAAGTACTCTTCTGTTTTGATTCGTGCGATTGAAAAGCAGGAGGAGCTTCAGCTTCCAAACTTAAAGTTTCTTCGCTTTGACGCCGAGTATCTCCCAGATATCTTTGCGCCAGGTGAGATCGCTCATATCTACTTAAACTTCTCCGATCCATGGCCAAAGGATCGCCACGCAAAGCGCCGCCTCACAAGCAGCCGTTTTCTAGCGCTGTACGACCAGATCCTTACTGACGGCGGTGTCGTTGAGTTTAAAACGGATAATCAGCCATTATTTGACTTTAGCCTGGAATCCGTTCAGGAGTCCGGCTGGACGCTTCTTATGCAGACACGCGATTTGCATCACAGCGAGTTTGCCGAGAGCAATATCATGACGGAGTACGAGGCCAAGTTTTCCGCCATGGGAAATCCGATCTACAAATTAGAAGCGGTACACAAGAAGAACGAATAAGTCAATCACACACCATACTCCTGTTACATACTCTGTGACAGGAGTATTTTTGTCTGGAGGCTTCTATGCGCTGCCATCCATTTCGCAAATTTATTATTCGCCACACTTGTTGTCCCTTCTTTGACTGTACACTTCTGCACCTATACCGCTGCTTTCAAACTGCCGCCAAAGCCTGCTCGGACTGTCCCTGCAAAAATAAGAAAAAAGGATGTAACGAGAAAGAGAAAAGGAACAACAAAAGTGGAGGAACGAAAAGTAGTAAATAAGAAAGATTCCTGCTTAGGACTGCATTGAAACTGTCGAAAATGCATGTTTAAAATATTTTTTTAATTTTTTTAAAAAACTGTTGACAAATCCATTGTACTATGATATTATATTGAATGTCGCGTGAGTGACACACAAAACAAGCGCTTCTAGCTCAGTTGGTAGAGCACCTGACTCTTAATCAGGGTGTCCAGGGTTCGAGCCCCTGGAGGCGCACGATTCAAGGCATTCGACTTAGTCGGATGCTTTTTTTGTTGTATTCATAGGAAATCCCACCTTGATAATTTATGTAACAAAAAGCCCCACCCCTCTCGGGGCAGGACTTAGCACCTCGTAACCTACCAGGCTACACCTTCACAACCTACGGGGTTGCACTTCCACAACTTACCGGGCCGCATTCCCCTCCGGGTTGCTTTCACCCTCCGGCTTACTCGTCAGCACATCCTTCTCGATAAAGATCGGCCTCTGCTTTCCCTGAATGTACATTCTCGCGATATATTCGCCCATAATTCCTAAAATCAAAAGCTGAATGCCTCCAATTAAAAGAATCAGCGCAACAATCGTCGCATAGCCTGGCACATCCACGCCGCAGATAATTCGCTGCAAAACAACCACAACAAAATAGATCACCGCAAGCAGCGATGTAAAGGAGCCAAGCACCGTTGCAATTTTCAGTGGCGCCGTTGAGTATCCAATAATACCCTCAATTGCATATTTAAACAGCTTCCAGAAGCTCCACTTCGTCTTTCCTGCGTGACGCTCCTCTGCCACATAAGGAATGTAGTAAGTATCAAATCCTACCCACGAGAAAATTCCCTTTGAAAAGCGGTGATACTCTGGCATACTTAGAATTGCATCTACCATCTTTCGCCTGCAGGTACGAAAATCGCTCGCACCATTGACAAACTCCACCTCGCTCATACGGTTGATCAAACGATAAAACTCTCTTTTAAAGAAAGAAAGCCCTTTTCCCTCGTTTCGCTCCTTCTGAAACGCAGCTACACAGTCATACTCTGGATGGTCATCCAATATTTGCACCATCTCGCGCACAATCTCAGGGCGCTGCTGCAAATCGGCATCAATCAAGGTTACCAGATCCCCTGTCGCATGCTTCATTCCAGCTAAAATCGCAGCTTCCTTTCCAAAATTACGTGAAAACTGAACGATGGTAATCGGCGTTTCATCCTTTTTCTCATAGAACAGCTTCTTTAACTCAATCCTTGTATTATCCCTGCTTCCATCATTTACCATAACAAGCTCATACTCGTAGCCGCAGCCTTCGAATGCATGTACGGCGGCATCGTAAAATGCTCTTACGTTGTCCTGTTCATTATAGCATGGAACCACCAGTGATAATTTCATCCTGCTACCTCCTGTTTCCAGACTAGTCTTCTACATACTTCCCCGCTTTTTCGCTTCATCGCCTACTATAGCACAATTATGCCCCATTGGAAAGCGCATTTTACGCTTTTCCTTTTCTTTTCACAATTTTTGTGCTATGATGAATGCCAGTCAAATTGATGGTAAAACATCGTAACTAGAATTATAACTAGAAAGGTATGGTTATTTATGAAGACGTTTTTGTGTTCTTTTTTCTCGTCCTGCCTGTGTTTTTTTGTATGCCTAAGCCTCGTACTTTCGCTTGGTTCTCCGGCGTTTGCCGCAAGCAAGGCTGAGATTGACACAATGCAGGCCCATCTGCCTAATGAGTGGCCTGAGGCACCAGAAATCACTAGTGAGGCTGCTATTCTTGTCGATATTGATACCGACACGATTCTGTACGCAAAAAATGCGACAAACTCGATGTATCCGGCCAGTACAACAAAGCTGATGACCGCTTATCTGACGTTGTCAAATACCTCCCTAGATGAAATTGTGACCTTCTCAAAAAATTCCATCTACAGCCTCCCGACCGGCAGCAGCCATATTGGTATGCACATCGGGGAATCCTTAAGTGTCAAAGACTGTCTATATGGCCTTCTGCTTCCTTCTGCTAATGAGGTGGCAACTGCGCTCGCCGAGCATGTCAGCGGCTCAGTATCGGCCTTTGTCGAGCTTATGAACAGCACTGCTGTAGAGCTTGGCTGTGTCAACACAAACTTTGCCAATGCAAATGGACTTCAGGATCCAAATCACATGACCTGCGCCTACGATCTGTACCGCATCATGCTTGGCTGTCTGCAGTACTCTGATTTTATCTCAATTGCCTCTACACCGGCCTATTATCGCAAGGCAGACAAGGTTCTTGACCGCGATATCCCAATGGGCACGACAAACAAGCTAATCAAAAAGGATTCTGACTATTATACACCATTCGTTGTCTGCGGAAAGACAGGCTGGACCGAGGAAGCCGGACGCTGCCTTGTCACTTATGCCTCAAAGGATGGACGAAACCTAATTTGTGTCACCATGGACGCTGAAGACCCGAACCAATACAAGGATACGATTCAGCTGTTCAATTATGGCTTTGATCACTTCAGTGTTGCAAAAGCTGCCGAGCAGGATCAATCCTACAGCACACAGGCATTAAATACAAATAGCCCACTGGGTCTTTCTGAACAAAGTTCTTCATTTTTGACACTTGACAGTGCATCACGCATCACCGTGCCGGATACGGTCTCTCTTGATGATCTGACCCGCCGTCCAGTCACAAACGAGGATGGAACGCACATGCTCTCTTATGAGCTGCACGGCTATCCACTTGGAACCGCACTTATCATCAATCAGGCTGCGGAGGATACCAGCGATCTGTACGTCACCTCTGTCGACTCTCTGCCAAATGCCATTCGCACCACACCACTTCATGAAATCAAGATTTGGCTCGTTGCCTGCATGATTGTGGTTGTTCTTTTAATCATTTTGCTTGTCATCTTTTTGCTTCGCTATAAGCGAGCACAACAGAACAAAAACAAGCGACAGGCACCGCCAAATCACCAGTATCGCATGCAGTAAAATACAAAACAAGCGTCGAACCGCGATTCGTAAAACTCCCTCCATGGACGTCAAAAAAGGGCTGCCACCGTTTACTCGGTGCGCAGCCCCTTTTCTGCCGCTTTCTCCATGCGGCGCTTTTTAATTAACTCTGATTTTGCCTTGATTTTTCTGGCTCCCTCTGCATCGGTCAATTTCATCGTCTTAATCATAAAGACCTGTCCGTCACAGTGCTTTACTCGAATCTTACCCTTAAGCCATCCATGCCTCGGACAATATGCCAAACCGAAGTACTTCTTATTATTATCAGAAAACCAATTCATGCGTCTGGTAACATTTCGTCCGCATTTATAGCAAACCATCGAATTTACATTTCGCACTTCCATCGCCTCTTCACGGCTTGGGTATAGCTGCGAAACAAATTTTGAATAACGCTCGAAGACCAGATAAATTTCCTCCTTCGCGCTCTGCGGTGGTCTAAAATAATCTACTGACACCATACTCTGCCAACTTTGTCGTTCTAACTGGCTTAAAATACAGCCGGTGTAGGCCGCATCGTACACCGCTCGGTGAAATGGCCATCGTTTTGGCAGTGCAAGTGTCTCAATCACACTCTCAAGCGATGCGCGCGCATGCCCATCCAGACATTGTAAGCTGTAGAGCTTCTGCACATCATAATAAAACAGCGGAAACGAAAATGGATTGTCCAGACCAAAATAAGCAATATTTCGCTGCAGTTCCGTCAAATCCATATCGCCCCAAGTGAAAAATACCGGGTCTTTTCCGCACCATTTCCAGAAGCGCTTCATCGCGTCCGGAAACGGTATGCCCCGAGCTTCAAGCTGCTCCATGCTGATGCCGACCACTTCCCGCACGCGGTAAAACAGTTCCTTATATACGCACGGCCGGATCAGGCAGCTAAAGCTGTCTGTCTGGTTTCCATGCTCATCCAGACGTACCGCGCCGATCTCAATGATCTCAAACGTAAGCCCTGGCTCCTCGTTGTCTCGCGTCTGCGCCTGGTTCCATTCCAAATCTAATACAATTGAATTCATAAACTTTTCTTTCTATATTTCTCTTTTCATCTTTCTTTACAGCGAAGAATCCTCTCCTGGCACTAACATTTCCAGTCCCTCAACACTCTCTACTGCATCGCTGATGGAACTCGTTACATGGCGAAGCGATACCAGTCTTGAATAGAATTTCGCATATCCTGGCTGGATTTCACAGCCATGGCGACCATAAAAGTAGCTTCGCATCATCTCCTCAGCCGCGAGTGTAATACCATTTCCTGCTGCCTGATCCATTGCATCCAAAAACAGCTCGGCATCTGCCTGCGCCTCTAAGCCCATACGATACTCACCCGCTCCGTATAGTCCGCAATACTCGGCACACAATACACTGATGGTATGCTGTAAATTTGTTCGCTCCTTCTCGTCAAACGTCTCCGAAAGTACCTGATGAAGACGATTGATCTCAGTCAGCACCGCTGTCACACTAGACTCTGCTGCCTGATAGAACTTTTTGCCATTTTGCTTACTCGCAAGAAGCGGTGCAAATACTGCCATCTCAAGAAGCGCTGTGCTAACGTCATCCTCTCCTGCAATTTGTCTGCATCTCTCCTTTACCTTTGTCACTGACGATTCTTCAAAACGATCCAGATAAAGCGTGGCAAATTCCTCAAATCCATCCTCAAGGAACGCACACAGCACCTGTCCCATCAGCTTTGCCGTATCGTTTTCACCGTTTTTCTCCATATCCAGATCTGGATGTAGCAGCGGCAAAAGCTCATCATAGACCATCTGCGTATTCAAAGAATCCTGTGCCTGCAGGTATTTCATCACGCGTGAAAAATTTAGATACAGATACAAAAAGCTCTCTGTCAGCAAAAGATGCTTTGCCTCCAATATATCTGGCTCATATCCACTGATGGTATTTTGATCCATCACCTGCGATACCGATACAAACTTCCAGTATTCTCTAAGATGAGGAAAATCGAGTCCTTTCTTTTCGCGATACTGGGCCTGTGGCAGACGTTTCGATGCCTGACGACGCAGCTCCATTAAATCCTCACGATATTTATCTGGCTGCCCGAAGCACTCTTCCTCAAAATAGTCTAACACATCGGTAATTCGATCATCACTGATATCGACTGCCTCATTTGTGTAAAGCCAGACAAAATCGCTCACAGCATCTTTCAGGCGGTGCATCGAATGCTCTGCATGCTTATACATGACCTGATCCAGCGCAAGCTTAAGCGCCACTTCTGCCTTTTCATAATTTCCCTTTGCAATCAGTCTGTTTCCTTCCTCCTGAAGCGCTTTGAAATCCCAGCCGTCCTCACTATACTCCTCATACCACAGATCTGCCTTACAACTGGGACAAAAATGTGGATTTCCCCAGAAATGTGCATGGCAGTTCCTACATCTTCCCATTTGTATCACTTCCTTTCCTGATTTTTCGCTCTGTAAGTCCACTTTCGTGACGATTCAGAATCCAATCTCGATTCCACTTCGCTTTGAATAGTCACATTTTAACACAAAACAGTTAAAATAGCAATGCAACCGCTTTCTATTTTGACCGGATTGTGCTATGATACGTACAGTTCTATTATTACCGAGCTTGTAATAACACATAAGGAGGTATTTCTCATGAAACTTCAGGAAATTGAAAAGCTAGCAGCTTCCATTATGGAAAAAGCGGTTTTTGAAAATGAAGTGGCAGGTATGAACCTGCTTGTCTTAAAAGACGGTGGACCAGTGCTCTCTTTGCAGTCTGGCTATGCCAATCTGGAAAATAAGACCCCAATGGCCGGTAAAACCATTATGCGTCTGTACTCTATGAGTAAGCCAATCACGGCTGCCTGCATGATGATTCTGATGCAGCGCGGTCTTGTTGATCTGAATGATCCAGTCTCCAAATTTATCCCGGCATTTGCCAATCAGACATACGTAAAGGACAATTCCCTAGTTTTGGTTAATCGCCAGATGAGTGTACATGATCTTCTGTTTATGACATCTGGCCTTTCCTACGGAAGTGATTCCGCTGCCGGAAAAGCAACTCTTGACGTGTTTGCTGAAATGGACAAGCGACTTTTCAGCGATGATCCGATGACCACTCGCGAATTTGCTGACCGCATTGGCAAGAACCCGCTCGAGTTTGAGCCATCTTCAAGCTTTCTATACGGCGTCTCCGCCGATATCCTCGGTGCCCTGATTGAGGTGATCTCTGGCATGAGCTTTGCTGAATTTTTAAAGAAAGAAATCACCGATCCGCTCGAGATGGAAGACACTGGCTTCTTTGTTCCAGAGGAAAAACAGTCCCGCCTTGCTACTGTTTACAAGCGTGTTGATAGCGGTTTCGAGCGCTACACTGGAAATCACCTGGCGATTCGAAATCCAATGGATACACTTCCAGCCTTTCAGTCAGGCGGTGCTGGTCTTGTCTCCACATTGGTTGATTATTCGCATTTTGGCACTATGCTGTTAAACGGTGGCAGCTACAAAGGGCATCAGATCTTAGAGCCTGAAATTGTCCGCTACTTTACACAGGGCACCCTTCAGCCATGGCAACAGGAAGCACTTTCCCGTAATTGGGGTGGCTTAGAGGGTTACAGCTATGGAAACCTGATGCGTGTCATGAAGGATCCTTCCAAAGCCATCATGTACACAACGATGGGCGAGTACGGCTGGGATGGCTGGCTTGGACCATATTTTTCCAATCACCCAGACTGCAACATTACATTCCTTGCTGGCCTTCAGTTAACCGATGCCGGTACAATCCCGGCCGTACGAAGACTTCGCAACGCCGTGCTTCCACGTCTTCAAGATCAGGATAACAGGTGATACCGATGATGACATCTATAGAAGAACTGATTTCACGAGCAGTCAATTTTCTTGGCGGTCTGTTACCGTTTCTTACGGATGCAAATATTGTTAAAATTCTATTTTCGGTTGTCTCATTGATTCTAGCCGTACTGCTGTGTTTTTGGGGATATCATCTTTTCTCCTGCTTTGCAGCAGGCGCAGGCTTTGTGATTGGCGCTGGACTTGGATTTTTGTTATCTGGTCACTTTACAGATAAGCTCTGGATTATTGCAATCAGCGCCGTCGTTTTGGGTTTAATCCTTGGCTTTCTTGCAACAAGACTAATTCTTCTGTCCACATTTCTCGTTGCGTTTCTTTTAGTAGCGATCTTCTCCTGTGGTCTTTTGACCTCGTTTGTGCCGACTCTTTCAAGCCTTGTGATCGGCATTATTGGTGTGATCATTGGTGTGATCGCCGGTCTAATCTGTGTAAAACTGCAAAAGCCAGTCATTATTCTTGTAACAGCATTTTGTGGTGCGCTCGGCGTAATTCAGATTTTCTTTGATCTGCTTCATTTTGATGAAATTACAATTTTCTATGGTGCATTTTTATCACTGGCGATGATCGGAAGCATTGTGCAGTTTCTCAGTAATCGCAAGGCTGAGTAAACCAGGTAGATTACGAAAAGCCATAGAAAACGGGGTCAGATGAATCATCTGGCCCCGATAAATTTATCTGTTTATTCTTTTTCTAGCAAATAGCCGACATTTCGCACGGTGCGAATCATCGCGCCATCCTCGCCAAGCTTCTGACGAAGCGTCTTAATATGCATGTCAAGCGTGCGGGACTCACCTTCAAAGTCCGTTCCCCATACACGCTCCATGATAATTTCTCTCGTCATTACCATTCCACAATTTGCCATCAAAAGCTTCAATAGTTCATATTCCTTGAAAGTAAGCTCACAGGCTTCGCCCTTTACGGTCACCAAATGGCGCTCATCATCAAGAACAAGATCACCAACCTCAAGGCGCTTTGTCTGCGCACCTGCGCTTCGCCGTAGCAAAGCCTTCACACGTGACAAAAGCTCCATGATGCCAAATGGCTTTGTCATGTAATCATCAGCACCCATGTCAAGTCCACGCACCTTGTCAAGCTCAGTCGTCTTTGCCGTGACCATCATGATCGGCAAATGCTTTGTCTGAGGCATTGCACGAAGCTTCTTTACGATTTCCAGTCCATCCTCATCTGGCAGCATGACGTCAAGCAGGAACAAATCTGGTGTCTTTTTTTCCAGTCTCTCGTAAAGCGCTTTTGCATCCTCAAATTCTTCGATCTCGAATCCGCCACACTTAAGTGCATACGCCTCAATCTGACGGATATCATTATCATCCTCTACAATAAAAACCAGTGCCATTTGCCACCATGCCTTTCCACAAATTTTTTACATGAATTTGCCTTTTTATGTACCAAGGGCTACTATACTGTCGCTTTTTCAATTCTACATCTTTTCTCTGTAAAATCAAGGTAAAACTCATAGACACCATGAAAGCAGCTGATCTCCTGCAAACAGAGCAACTACTGTTCCTGCACAAAGAAACGGTCCAAACGCAAAATGTGCTTTCCCACTTTTTTTCTTCAATATAAGAAACACAATCCCAAAAAAGCCACCGGCAAGTATCGCAAGCGCAAATGCCATCAGGCACAGCTTCCATCCAAGAAAGAAACCAAGCACTGCCATCAATTTAATATCGCCCCCGCCAAATGCACCAGGCACAAGAAGCGTAATCAAAAGTAGTGGCAAACTCACTGATAAAATTCCGATCAAACGTGATGAAATTGTCACCTCTGGGAATGCAAACACTGCTAACACATCCGGAATCATACAGGCTATCACAAGTCCATTTGGAATCGTCATTGTCCGCTGATCATACCAAGCAATCATTAGCAGGAGTATCAGCAGACTTACTACTGTGATGATCTGAAAATTATTCATACGTATCGCGCAGACTCTTTATCTTTAACGACCTGCACACATCCTCCGCGTGAAGCGCTTTTCCAGATAAAACGTCTTCCTTCTTAATAAAGACTGTTTTTGTTTCTTCTGAAGTCAGAGCAAAGCAGTTATCAGAGAAAATGACATCCTCCCCGATCTCAAGCCATACAAACGGTGCAAAGCAGTCGGTACTTAGGCTAATTGCTATTGTGCCGTCTTTTTCTGTCACATCAGCCTCGATTTGCGGCTGCATCAGTTCCATATGCTTATATGGAACGAACACCTCTGCCTCGGTACTTATCGTGCCATCTGCCCAAGTGTAAACAGCTTCGGCAAAAACGCGGCGCTTCTTTGAACCGATCACATCAGAAAAATCGCGCTCCATCACGCATAAACTACTCTGTGCTTTTACACAGGTCTTCACCGTTTCCTCAAACAGCACATTAAACTCCACATCACGGATGCGAACCGTCACGGCAAGATCCTGATCCTCAAGTGTCTCATTTGCAGCGCTTATGATTGCCTTTGTGTCCTCGGTATAAATGTAGCCTGCCTTCGGTGCAAAGAAACGAGCCGCCATGTAGTGAAGTGCCTTCCAGCGACCGAAGTAGTCGATACTTGACCACGATGCTACCGGCCAGTTATCATTTAACTGCCAGTACAGCGCACCCATGCAGCGACCTCTGTTTGCGCGCCAGTGATCCACACCAGCCTTGATCGCCACGCCCTGCAGTACTTGGCTGACATAAATCAAACTGTCAAAATCCTTCGGATAACGGAAATTCTCGGAGATATAGCTTAAAATCTTTCCATTTGCGGTTCCGTTTTTCTGATGACTCTCCATGACTGGGGAGAAGATGTTACAGTCCTGCGGCAGCGCAAATGTGTCAATCGTCTTTCGCTCCGGGAAGGACTGGAAGCCAAACTCCGAGCAGAAACGGAAATACTGCTTTCGGTAATCTGAGAACGGCTTCATGCCATGCCATACATCCCAGTAATGGCAGTCGCCTCGATCGTGATCGTCTGGATTGTCAAAGCAGCCACCCGATGACGGAGAGGATGGCCAGTAGAAGGTATCCGAATCCTCTGCCTTTGTCACCTTCGGAAGCACATATTCAAACTGCTTAATATAGTCTCCCTTGAGCAACGGACTATGCGTCTCGGCAATGCCCCAGTGATCCCATGCAGACTCAAGCTCATTGTTTCCACACCAAAGTCCAAGACTTGCATGATGGCGCAAGCGTCGCACATTGTCAATCGTCTCCTGACGGATGCTTTCCTCAAACTCCGCAGTAAAGTCATAGACGTTACATGCGTACATCAGATCCTGCCAAACAATCAAACCATAGCGATCGCACAAATCATAGAACGTATCGGACGGATAATAGCCGCCACCCCAAACGCGAATCGTATTATAATTGGCCTTCACAGAAGAACGAAGCAGCGCGTCAATGCGTTCCTTTGTAATCCACGGATAGATGCAGTCCTCCGGAATGTAGTCCGCCCCCATCGAAAAGATGGAAATACCATTGATCACAAAAGCAAACTCCTGCCCCCACTCGTCCTTCTTTGTGCTAACCGTGAGTTCACGCAGGCCGATGGAATACGTCTTAAAATCAAGCACAGTGCCGTCTGCACCAGTGAGTGATACCTGCACGGTATAAAGTGGCTGACCACCTAAACCATTGCACCACCAAAGCTTTGGCTGTGCAATCTGAATTGTTGTCTGCACAGACTCGCCTTTTGTCGGCAAAAGAATGGTCTCTACTGGCTCGCCGTCTGGATCACTGATAAAAATAGTAACATTCGTGTTCTCGGACAGCACATCCTTTTCTAACGCAGCACAGACCTCAAGTGAAACGGTATCCGACTGCTCGATTGCTTTTATATACTCTGCCTGTGACAGCTCACCCATCTTTGGACGCTCGCCCCAAGTATGCGTCTGATGAATTACCACATCCTCGATGCGGCCTGCATCGTAGCACTCCAGATACAAATCTCTCCAGATTCCAATATCCGGCAGCTGTGCGCCCCAGTCCCAGCCAAACATCGAGTGTGCCTTACGAATATACTGATTGCCGCCGATGACACCAGTTGACACGAAGGTGATTTCCTTTCCCGGTGTTCCTTCATACTCGCGAATGTACGTCAGCGCAGAGTGGAAATAAATGCGCAAGTGATTTTCCTCTTGCAATGCATCCTTGCAGTCGAAGCACCAGGTACGGTGCATATTGTCTGCCTTTCCAATCAGTTTTTCATTCAGGTAAACATCCGCGAGGGTATCGAGTCCCTCGCAGACTAGTACGCAATGCTTCTTGTTTAATAGTTCGTCTGAGACGGAAAAATCCGTCTCAAACACATAGTCCTTCGCTAAAAGCTCTCTTGCCGCATACTCGTTTTCACGGTAATACGGATCTTCCATCTTTCCAGCCTCTAACAGCCCAGACAGCACGGTGCCTGGCACACTGACTGGTGTCCATTCAGTGCTTTTTGCCTCAGCAAAGCGCCATCCTTCCTGTAAATTCACACGATTCATCGCCATTCCTCCCTGAAAAACCCAACTTAGTGATTTTTATAGTAATTGATCAGGCAGCCATCGAGAATAATCTGTCTCTCATCATCGGTAAGCGGCTTAATCTCAAGCTCGAAGCTCTCTAATGCGCCTTCCTTTATTGCATAAGCAGTTACCTTAGGCTGTTTTTCCTTTACCGCATTGCGGATACCCGGAACAAAGATGTAATCCAGATTTGCAAATGGAAGTTTCTCTGGCTCGAAGATAAACGGAATCATACCCCAGTTAATCAAATTGGAGCGATAACGCTTTGTCGCATATTCCTGTGCGATGTTTGCCAGACCGCCAAGTACTCGCTGGCAGGAAGCAGCCTGCTCTCTCGCAGAACCGTCTCCCGGCTTTACTGCATAGATGACAGAACCAATCTCGGTCTCGCTTGCCTTTACATCTGGGAACAGCTTGTGAATTTCATCAAATGCGGCAGATACCTCTGCGTCTGCACAGCATGGGCAATTGCCCTCCTCACGCGCTTTTTCTGCTGCGCGAACCTGCTTTGCACGACCAACATACTCTGGATCCTTTCTGGAGAGCGTAAACTCTGCCAGACCGAGTGGGTTGGAACGGAAGGAGGAAGTCTCACCAGATGGAATCAGTTCATCGGTTGTCGTTACCGGATCGTGAATCTCAGAAACAACCTTTAACAGAATGTTGTCGGTTAACGGAACCATTGCCGGCCAATCCTTGATGTTTGGTCCAAACTGAATCTCAACGGATGGATCTGCCTTACCAACACCATTGTAAACACGCTTCTCATAAATATGGCTGTCAAAGAAATACTTCGGCTTTGTGAAGTTTGCGTCAACATCCGTTGCTGCAGTCAGGCGACCATGATTTAACGCAGTTGCTGCGATGGAACGTGCATCCATTAACGCTACGGATGCGATCTGACCATTGTTGATCTTGGAGCCCTCACGGTTCGGGAAGTTTCTCGTTGAATGGCGGATGGAGAACGCATTGTTTGCCGGAACATCACCTGCACCAAAGCACGGTCCACAGAATGCGGTACGCACAGTAGCACCTGTCTCCATGATCTTTGCAATGCTTCCGTTTTTGATTAACTCCATGTAAATCGGCTGAGATGCCGGGTAAACGCTTAAGGAGAAACGGCCATCGCCGATGCTCTGTCCGTCTAACATATCGGCTACATCACACAGATTTTCAAAGCCACCGCCTGCACAGCCTGCGATGACACCCTGATCGACATACATTCTGCCGTCTCTTACCTTGTCACGCAGCGTAAACGGAACCTTATTTCCAAGGCTGACAGCCGCACGCTTCTCTACATCGGCAAGAATGTCATCGAGATTTGCATTCAGTTCATCAATTGTGTACGCATTGCTCGGATGGAACGGCATTGCAATCATCGGGCGAATCTCAGACAGATCCACACAGACAACACCATCGTAGTAAGCAACCTCGCCCGGATTTAACTCACGATACTCCTCCGGACGTCTGTGAATCTCATAGAAATCCTGTACCTTCTCATCGGTCTTCCAGATAGAGGACAGGCAGGTGGTCTCAGTTGTCATAACGTCAACACCGATACGATAATCAACGGACAGGTTGTCAACACCCGGTCCAACAAACTCCATTACCTTATTCTTTACATAACCATTTGCAAAGACTGCCTTAATGATCGCCAGTGCGATATCCTGTGGGCCGATACCCTTTACCGGCTTTCCGGTCAGATAGATCGCAACGACCTGTGGCATATCAATATCATAGGTACGGCCAAGCAGCTGCTTTACAAGCTCTGGTCCACCCTCGCCGCAAGCCATCGTTCCGAGTGCACCGTATCTGGTGTGGCTGTCCGAGCCTAAAATCATCTTACCACAGCCTGCGAGCATTTCTCTTGCGTACTGGTGAATAACGGCTAAGTGCGGAGGTACATAGACACCGCCATATTTCTGGGCACAGGAAAGACCAAACATGTGGTCATCCTCATTGATTGTTCCACCGACTGCACAAAGACTGTTATGGCAATTGGTTAACACATACGGAACCGGGAATTTTTCAAGTCCGCTGGCTCTTGCTGTCTGAATAATTCCAACGAAAGTAATGTCGTGTGACGTCAGGCGGTCAAACTTTACCTTCAAGTGTTCGTCATCGCCGGACGTGTTGTGCGCCTGCAGAATCTGATATGCCATCGTCTGCTTGGCTGCTTCCTCTTTTGAAACTGCACGGCCCATCTTTGCCGCTACTTTTACTGCCGCATCTGCATTGTCTGCGATCAGCTCTTTTCCATCAATCAGGTATGCACCGCTCTCAAATAATTGCACCATATGTAAGTACCTCCATGCTGTCTGACTATGTGTCTTGCCAAGGGCAACAAAGCCCCGACTTAAAGACCATTATAGTTTACTGAGATCGATTTTGCAAGCACAACAAGTACATGTAGCAATGAGATTTTCCCTTGTAATTTTCTCACATATTCGCTATAATGACAGTAATAGTGAAACGAATACCAATAGAAAGGAATCGAAACTTATGAAGTTTATCACAATTGGCGAACTTTTAATGCGTCTTTCCCCTCCGGATTACGAAAAAATCCGTACTACCAGCTCCTACGTTGTCAATTTCGGTGGTGCCGAGGCCAATGTTGCCGTATCGTTAGCAAACCTTGGTGTTGACACAACCGTTTTTACCGTTCTTCCAGACAACGATATCGGCCGCAGCGCAGTCCGTTCCTTAAAGGCAAATGATGTACATACCTCCCCGATTATCTTCGGCGGCGAGCGCATGGGCGTTTATTTCCTCGAGGAAGGAATCGGTGTGCGTTCCTCAAAGGTTATCTACGACCGTAAGCACTCTGCTTTTGCAGAATACGATTACACAACAGTTGACTTTAAGGCACTCCTTGAAGGTTATGACTGGCTCCACTTAAGCGGTATCACACCGGCCCTCTCCAACAGCTGCCAGATCTTAATCGAGGCTGCAATCTACGCTGCCAGACAGCTTGGCATGACGATCAGCTTTGACTGCAACTACCGCAGTATGCTGTGGAGCTTTGATGAAGCAAGAGACATCATCAGCCGCTATCTGCCATATGTTGACGTGCTGATCGGAATCGAGCCACTTCATTTGCAGGACGAAAACGGTCATGATATCAAGGACGGTATGTCTATGCAGCCAGATTATGAGGAGCAGGATCGTGTCTTCCAGGCCATGGCAGACCGCTATCATTTCAAGGCGATTGCAAGACATGTGCGCTACACCCACTCTAGCAGCGAGAACTCCTTAAAGGCTTATCTGTATTACAATGGTCAGACCTACGAGAGCAAGCTGTTCCGCTTCCAGATTCTTGACCGTGTCGGCGGTGGTGATGCGTTCTCATCCGGTTTGATTTATGCACTTATGAACAATTATAAGCCAAGAGACGTTGTCAACTTTGCAGTTGCTTCCTCCGTTATGAAGCACTCCATCCACGGCGATACAAATATCACTGATGTTGAAAGTATCCAGAGACTTATGAACCAGAGCTTTGATGTACAAAGATAATTTTTTTGAAAAAGAGAGACAATTAAGTTTGTCTCTCTTTTATTCTTACGGGTTAAACACGGATTTTCCCTTTAGTTCGTCGAAGAAATTCATCGGAGTCAACTACCCATGACCTAAAGGTCATGGGCTTGTAACTGCCCAGTCGTACTAACAGCTTACGCCCCCGACCTTTAACCCTAATAGATATCGCTATCTAAAGTGGCGTTACATCGCAGGGTGGTTGACAGCACCCT
>DAVZID010000048.1:0-27266 GCA_052273485.1 Lachnospiraceae bacterium | reverse complement strand
GCTTGGTAGAAATTCCGTAAAAGAAAAAAACGAAAAGTTTACTCGTCAGAGCTGATATGAATAGGAAAATCTTGCGTCATCCCCATCTCAATGATATGATAATTATAATAAATACAAAAACAATCACACGCATAAAAACAATTAGGAGGCGCGAAAGCAAAATATGGAGAATACGGAAAAGACAGAGAACAAAGAAATTGTGAAAAATATAGAAAGCATGGAAAACAAAGATTTGAAGTCTGCCAAGAACCTAAACTGGGCAGTTCTCGGAACGGGTGTAATCGCAAATGAGATGGCGCAGGCACTTCAGAAAATGGGCAAATCGTTGTATGCGGTGGGAAACCGGACGCACCAAAAGGCAGTGGATTTTGCTGCAAAATATGGCATTTCAAAGGTATATGATAGCATTGACGATATGTTTGAGGATGAGAATACCGATATTATTTATATCACCAGCCCACACAACACGCATTATGCATTTATGAAAAAGGCATTGGAGCATGGCAAGCATTTGTTTGTTGAGAAGTCAATCACGTTAAACAGCAGAGAATTAAATGAGATGATTGATCTGGCCAATGAGAAGCACTTGATTTTGGCGGAGGCGATGACGATCTGGCATATGCCGATTTACAAAAAGCTCTGGGAGCTTATAGGATCAAACAAATTAGGCAAGGTTCAGATGATTACGATGAACTTTGGAAGCTTCAAGGAATATGATATGAATAACCGCTTCTTTAACATGAATCTGGCG
Organism: Lachnospiraceae bacterium; assembly: GCA_052273485.1. GTDB lineage: Bacteria > Bacillota > Clostridia > Lachnospirales > Lachnospiraceae > Anthropogastromicrobium. The sequence continues at coordinate 26,515 of DAVZID010000048.1, read as the reverse complement.
GGTGGCGCGCTTCTTGATATTGGCGTGTATGCGCTTTCGATTGTGCGAAGTTTTATGGATGAGAAGCCGGATGAGATTTTGAGTCAGTGGAGACCATCGCCTACGGGATCAGATGAACAGGCAACGATTCTTCTGAAAAATAAACAGGGACAGATGGCAACGGTGGCACTTTCCATGCATTCCAAGCAGCCAAAGCGTGCGATGATCAGCTGCGAAAAGGGGTATATCGAGATTATGGAATATCCACGTGCCCAGAAAGCAACGATCACGGATGCCGAAACGGGAGAGAAGACCGAAATTGCGTGTGGCAGCACAGCAGATGCGCTGTACTATGAGATGATGGATATGGAAGCAGCAGTAAAGACGAAAGATGTGTCTGCAATGCAGCTAACCTACACGAAAGATGTCATGGATAGTATGACGAAGCTTCGCAAGGACTGGGGAATGAAGTACCCAAATGAAAACTGGGATTAAAGACTGCAGCCCACTTCGTTTCAGAAGTGGGCTGCTTGCGGTTACTTTTCTTTTGCATTTTCCTGAAGCGAAGTATGTTCGCGTTCTGCGTGCTCGGTCTGGCGCTCCATTTTCAGCTCCCAATGAATCAAGAATGTCAATAGCGCACGAAGCACAATAACGGCTCCGAGGATGCTTAATTCTTCGATTGTGTGGGAGATAACTGTTTTTAAGATCTCTCCGGCCATCTTAAATTCCAGAGACAGTGCCAGCGTTTCAGCCAGATCAATCTTTACTCTTGTGTCATCCGAATTGAGACCGGAACGGATAAATTTGATAAAGGATTTAATCGTTCCATAGGCGACAATAAAGACGCCGATCAGTTCTAGGATGGGAACAAGATATGAAATGATACCTTCAAGAATTAGATCAAGAAATTCAGCAGACATAACAAAATCCTCCTGTGTATACTTAATAGTATCATAGTATACACAGGAGGAAATAGCAAGAAAAAACTCCTTTTTAGTTTGCAAAGTGAACATTGATAACCATGAGTTCGCTGTCTGTGCCGACGCGCATATCAGGACCATAGACACCGACACCGGATGTCACAAAGCTGTACATGTTGCCAACCATCTTCATGCCCCAATAATTTTCCCACGCGAACGGCTGAACAATCGTAAGTGGGAAAAACTGACCAGCATGTGTGTGACCGCAAAGAAGCATGTCAACGCCGTGTTCACTGTTGTCAGAAAGATCATTTGGCTCATGAGTGAGCACAAAGAGCGGCATAGATGGATCTAGGTCAGCAGTGAGTTCATCTAACGATGCGCGGCTAGGAGCACCCGTTCCAGTACGTTTCTCATCGAGACGACCGCACAGATAGAAGCTGTCTGCAATTGTGACCGTTTCATCCTCAAGTATCGTGATGTTGCTCTTTTTTAGAAATTCATCCATACGCGGGTCTCTTGGAGCACTCTTGTCAGAGGAGATTGGAAATCCTGCAACGAGTGTTTCTTCTACGTCATGATTTCCATATACCGCGTAGGTGCCATAGGTGCTGGAAATCTGGGACAAGATTTCTTCAAGACGCTCTGGATCTTCAAGGGCATCGTAGTTGTTATCGAAGATATCGCCTGCAATCACGACAATGTCTGCATTCTCAGCGTTAATTTCAGCAACCATATCGGTAATCTGCTCGCAACCGACGCTGTAGCCCATATGAAGATCTCCGATTAAAACCATCTTTAGATCGGTCAGATCGCCAGCATTCTTATGGATTGTAGCATCATAATAAGAAGTTGTCAGGATCTTTGCATGAACACATCCATAGACGGTAAGACAAAGACTGAGCGCAAAGACAAGCGATCCAAGCATCGTGTGAAACAAGGCTGTTTTTCGAATGCGTTTTAGAGGCTGGATTGCCAGAGAAAACAGTTTCAAAAGTAACAGTAAAATATCTGCCACAAGGATAAAGAAAATCAGGTAAATCAGGAAACCGACCCAATAATTGCTCAATCGCAAAATCAAAAGCTGATAGCCGTTTTCCGGAAGAAATTTACCTAAGAAGATACTGGTGGCAAAGATCAGTATCAGTACGCAGACAACAACGTTGAATGCGCGGCGTTTTGGCAGATCTATCTTCTTTGTCCATCTGCAAAATGACCACATAACGTAGGCACAGAGGATGATATAGACGGCCAGCATAAACCATTTAAGCATAGTTCCTCCTCCAAAGAGATAAATTAGTAACTATAACGCAGCAATGAATAGTAGCAGCGAGAACACTCAGAGCATGAGAATTGGTGAGCGTGTCGTTCCGCCCTCCTCGAAGGTGACAGGAAGGAGGGTCAGACTAGGAATCATAGAGCGATCTTTCATTGTGATAATTTCCACACATTTTGCGGCAAGCTGTGGCAGAGGCTGGCACATAGAGGAGACAAACAGATCCTCATTTGGTCCGCCAAATTTTCGGATACCATCAAAACCGATCAGTTGGACATCCTCTGGTACGCGATAGCCTTCTTTTCTCAGAAGCTTTGTAAAGAGATAGCCGTGGTAGTCAGTATGACAGAAGACACCATCGAAGGTGAGCGTACCGTCTGCTTTCTTGTGCTGATCAATAAATTGTTTCATCAAATCAATAAAGTGATCGGAGTCTTCCATATCAAGGTAGTCTGGCTCAAGATGATATTTTTCGCAGGCAGCCAGATATCCTTTCTTTCGCTTATCGGATTCGCCCGGAAAAATGGAGTGAAAACGGATGTAGGCAGGATGTTTGCAGCCAAGCTCAAGAAGCTTTTCAACCGCCATCATGCCGCCGGCATAATTATCAGAGCCAACACGTGGAATATTTCGGTTTTCAAAGAAACGATCAAAGACAACAATCGGGATTTCGGGATTGATGGAATTGCCAATATCAGAGTAGGTAAGTGCGATAATACCACCAACCTTATTTTGCGTAGCCAAATTTAAATAGGCAATTTCCTTCTCGGGGATTCCATCCGAGCAGCATAGCATTGTCTTAAGTCCATTTTTGTATAGAGCCGCTTCAATATAATTGGCGAAGGCGGCAAAAAAAGGGTTGAGCATGGTCGGAATGATTACAGCAATGAGTCCTGTTTTTTGCGTTTTCAAGCCGCGTGCATATGTATTGACTTCATAGTGGAGACTGTCGATGGCAGCATCCACCTTTTTTTTATATTCATCTCGAACAGCAATTCCATTTATGACTTTTGAAACGGTGCCAAGTGAGACACCGGCCATCTTTGCGACATCCTTCATTGTCGGGGCATTTGTTTTTTTCATAGGGTGTTACCTCCAGATTCCTTTCTCTATGGGACTAGTATACCATAAGATGGTATCGTTCGTATACTATAGGATGTTACAAAGATATGAAACGTTATAATATAAAATATGCACAAAAACATAGAAAAGAAATTGCATGTTTTACACATAAATAAAAATAAATGAGAAAAAGTGATTGACATACACGAAATACGTTACTATAATAAAAACATAAAACATGAAACGTTTCAAGTAACCCAAACCAAAGCAACAATCAATAGCAATTAATGTAGTATTGAAAGAAAGAAGGAGAGAGCATGAAAAAGGCAAAACAAGGTACAGTGCCTGTTCCGAAAAAGAATCTGTGGAAGCAGATCGTAAAGCATTGGGAGTTTTACGTGCTGTTGCTTCCGGGCATCATTCTGACGGTTATTTTTAAATATATTCCGATGTATGGTGTGCAGATTGCATTCCGCGATTACAATCCGGTTGGAGGCTTTTTGGGAAGTCCATGGGTAGGATTAAAGTGGTTTGAGCGCTTCTTTAATAATTACAACAGCATGAGAATGATTAAAAATACCGTGCTGCTAAGTCTTTACAGTATTTTATGGACATTCCCGATTCCAATTGTACTGGCACTTTTGATTAATCAGGTAAAGTGGAAAAAGTTTCAGCGTGTATCACAGACAATCCTCTATGCACCGCACTTTATTTCAACGATGATTCTTTGTGGTATGCTTCGAATTTTCCTGTCTCCTTATGGTGGTCTTGTTAGCTCAATTATACAGGCCTTCGGCGGAGAGGCAACGAATCTGATTGACTCTGCATCTGCATTTCGTACCATCTATATTTCATCAAGTGTATGGCAGGATGCCGGATGGGGAACGATCATTTACATTGCAACCTTGTCAAGTGTCGATGCGTCACTGCATGAGGCTGCAAGAGTCGATGGAGCGACACCACTTCAGCGAATCCTTTATATTGATATTCCAGAGCTTGTCCCGGTTATCGTGATTCAGCTGATTATGTCCTTTGGAAATTTGATGAACGTTGGATTTGAAAAGGCATATCTGCTTCAGACAAGCTTAAACAAAGCAACATCCGAAATTATCGCAACTTACGTATACGAGCAGGGTCTTTTAAAGGCAATGTACAGCTTCTCAACAGCAGTTGGCTTATTTAACACCGTTGTCAACATTGTATTGTTGGTGGTTGTCAATACGGTATGTAAGAGACTGTCAGATGTAAGCTTCATCTAAAAGGGGGAATCATATATGGCTAGCAATGTAAAAAGAAAAAAGAAATCTTCCGAGAAGACATTTGACATTATCAATGGTGCATTTTTGCTGATCCTTGTTATTTTGGTCGCGTATCCGCTTTACTATGTTTTAATTGCATCAATCTCAGATCCATATGAGGTCTATGCGGGCAAAACATTTTTACTTCCAGCAAAGATTACCTTTGAAGGATATAAGCGAGTATTTAAGGAAAGCTCCATCGCAGGAGGTTATTTAAACAGTATCTACTATACGGTTCTTGGAACGGTAGTATCGGTTGCTTTGGTTTTAACAACTGGTTACTGTATGTCAAAGAAAACGCTTCCATTTCGCCGTGCGATCATGATCTTTTATGTCATCACGATGTATGTGGGTGGCGGATTGATCCCAACCTATTTAGTCGTATCAAAGATGCATTTGCTCAACAGTGTATGGGCATTGATTCTTCCGGGTGGTGTTTCTGTCTACAATGTAATTGTAACGAGAACGTTCTTTGAGACAAGTATTCCGCAGGAATTGTATGAGGCAGCATCTATTGATGGAAGTGGAAACATTCGCACATTTGTAAAGATTGCGCTTCCGCTTGCAAAGCCGATCATCGCAGTAATGGTCATCTTTACGATGGTTGCGTACTGGAATGACTGGTTCACCGCACTCATTTATATGCAGGAAAAGAGCAAATATCCATTACAGCTTGTACTTCGTCAGATCTTAATTCAGAGTCAGGCGATGGCCAGCATGATGGGCAACATGGACGGTGGTTATGCCGAGGCAAACAAGTTGACGGAGCTGATCAAATTTGCATCAATCGTAGTTGGTTCGGTGCCAATGCTGATTGCATATCCGTTTGTACAGAAATATTTTGAAAAAGGCTTTATGGCAGGAGCTGTAAAGGGTTGAGTTGGTTACAAAATAAGTAAATACAAGAAAATAATTTTAAGGGAGGATTTTATGATGAAGAGAACAAACAAAATGATGGCATTGACCATGGCAGCAGCGATGTTAATTCCACAGGCTGCATTTGCAGGTGAGTCTGAGCAGACTACCTTTGACATCTTTGCAGGTGTCAGTGCACTGTCACCGGATAACAGTGAAAAACCGCTTGTAAAGCAGATGAATGAGGCAATGGGCGTTGAGATCAACTGGAACTGCGTATCAGGTGATACCCTTACCGAAAAGAAGAACCTGATCTTAAATGCAGGTGTTGATATGCCGGATGCATTTATGGCAGCAGATCTGACGGATTATGAGCTGATCAATTATGGCAGCTATGGTGTGTTAATTCCGCTTGAGGATTATATCAATGAGGAGACCATGCCGAATTTAATGGCAATCGCAGAAAAGCGACCAGAGCTTCTGGCTACAGCAACAATGCCAGATGGCCATATCTATGGACTTCCAGGTATTTCTGAGATGGGCTATGTGGACGATGATGGAACTTTCATCGGAATTGGTGCAATTCCGCAGTTTACAGCGATCAATAAGGATTGGCTTGAAGCAGTGGGAATGGAGATGCCAACCACACTTGATGAACTGCATGATGTACTGGTTGCATTTAAGGAAAATGACTGCAATGGAAATGGTGATGCAACTGATGAGATCCCGCTTTCCTTTATGGCAAATAACTGGTGCGCAGGTATGACAACCTTGTTTGCAGGTTTTGGTTTCACTGACTACAATGAAAACCATAGAGCAATCGACAATGGAAAGGTTTATTATCAGGCTACAACCGAAAACTATAAGAATGCAATCTCTTACTTCCATAAGTGGTTTGAGGAAGGTCTGATTGATATTGAAGTATTCTCTCAGGATTCCAGCCAGTATATTGCAAAGGGCAATGGAACCGATGCAAGACTTGGTGTATTTACCTGGTGGGAGATTCCGGAGGTTGTTGGAAGTGAGAGAGCAGCAAGCTACGAATATCTGCCAATTCTGGATGGACCGGATGGAACCCATCATGTAAACTTAAATGAGTGCGGAACAACTAGTCATGGAAGCTTCTCCATTACGAGCGCATGTGAGAATCCAGAGCTTTTATTAAAGTGGGTAGATCAGATGTATGAGCCGCTCAACAGTATGCAGGCAATTTACGGTGCAATTGGTTCCTACTGGAATGAGGAGCCGGACGAGAATGGCTGCTATACAATGAGAGACTTAAAGGATGGCGAGACTGCCGGTGAGTTAAAGTCAAAGAATGAGCTTCTTGGACCAACGGAGCAGCTGTCAGAAGACTATGGCACCTACTACTATCTGGAAGATCGAGCACAGGAAAGAATTGACGATACTCGCGATTTCTGGTTCCAGTATGTAGATTCTACTGAGTATTATCCGTCTGTTGTATTTACGGAGGAAGAAACCAATACAATCAACGATTATCTGAGTGATTTAAAGGCACTGACAGAAGAAAAGACTGCTCACTGGCTTACAGATGGCGGCATCGAGGATGAGTGGGATGACTATGTTTCCGCAATGGACAGCATGGGACTGCAGGACGTTGTTGACGCATGGCAGGCTGCATACGACCGCTATGTTGAGGCACAGTAAAAAATAATGAGGGGCAGGCATGAAAATGCCTGTCTCTTTGTTTTTTCGGAGGGATGGTTATTCTGTGTGGTTTTATAAAGAACAGGGAGAATTGCAGCAGAATGAGTTTTGGCGTGTATCAACAAAAAAAAGCTTGAAATTTTGGCATTTTGTCAATGTGTTAATCGGTTGACATAATGGGTTAATTGTGTATATACTTATCATGTAAGACAAATATGAAACGCAAGAAAAAAGAGCAAAATCAATGCGCGATTTTGCTTTGATACGATATTTTTTCGAATGAATCATGACAAGCAAGAATGAAAGATGATACCAGACAGCGAAAAGGAGAGACTATGATGAACGAAAAATTAGAAAAAGCAAGAGCCTATGAGGCAGAAAACGAAAAGAAAATTACACCAGAGATGAGACCGGCATTTCATCTGACACCACGTGTTGGCTGGATGAATGACCCGAATGGTTTTTCCTATTATAAGGGTCAGTACCATATGTTTTATCAGTACTATCCGTACCGCCCATTCTGGGGACCGATGCACTGGGGCCATGCAGTGAGCAAGGATTTATTGCACTGGACGTATCTTCCGGCAGCATTGGCACCAGACGAGCCATATGAAAATGGCGGCGGATGCTTCTCAGGAAGTGCAGTCGAGCTTACGGATGGCCGTCAGCTTCTTGTCTACACGGGTGTATTGTCCGAAAAGCAGCCAGATGGTACAATGCATGATGTACAGCAGCAGTGCGTTGCCGTTGGCGATGGCGTCGACTATAAAAAGTACGAAAACAATCCGGTTATGACAGCAAAGCAGCTGCCGGAGGATTCCAGTCGATTTGATTTTCGTGATCCGAAGGCATGGAGAGCAGCAGACGGAACCTACCGCTGTGTGATGGTTAGCTGTGATAAGAAGGGCGATGGAAGAGCCGTTTTATTTGAGAGTAAGGATGGTTTCTCTTGGAACTTTAAGAACATTTTGACTCAGAACAATGGTCGCTTTGGAAAAATGTGGGAATGCCCGGATCTGTTTGAACTTGATGGAAAGAGTGTACTGATTGTAAGCCCGATGGAGATGGAGGCAGAAGGACTTGAGTATCCAAATGGTCATGGTGTTGTATGCCAGATCGGAATTTATGATGACAATGCAGGAACCTTTGTGTGTGAGCAGGCACAGTCGATTGACTATGGTATTGATTTTTATGCGCCTCAGACCGTACAGGCACCAGATGGCAGACGAATTATGATCGGTTGGATGCAAAACTGGGCATTCGTTAATCAGCACTCCGAGGATGAGCCGTGGTTTTGCCAGATGACGCTGCCAAGAGAATTGACAATTGTGAATGGAAGATTGATTCAGCGTCCGACAAAGGAATTTGATGCGTGCCGCAAGAACCCGGTTTCTTATCAGAACGTGGTTGTATCTGGCGAGAAGAAACTGGATGGAATTGAAGGCCGTGTAGCTGATCTTGAGCTTAGCATTGCTCCGGAAAGCAAGGATGGCTGCTACCTGTTTGAGATGCGTTTTGCACAGGATGACAAGCATTACACAGCACTTCGCTATCGTCCGCATGAGTCCGAGCTTGAAATCGACAGACGTTACTCAGACTCAAGAGTTGCATTTATTCATCAGCGCTCCTGCAAGGTAAGAAAGAATGAAGGCAAGCTCAAATTGCGCGTTGTGATTGACCGATTTAGTGCAGAAGTATTTGCAAATGATGGCGAGCAGGTCATGAGTGTCACTTTCACGACTGATACAGCGGCAAAGGGCATTTCGTTCGTGGCAGATGGAGCAGTAAAGCTGGATATCACAAAGTACGATATCGAGTAAGACTCACACTTGCTTCATACAGGGAGGCATCCGTATGGGAGAAATCAAATCAAAAAACGTTAATTTGGAAAAAATCTGTCAAAGTGCTGCTTCTTATGAGAAACTGGCGGATTTGTATGGGGTATGGATTCCAAAGACTGGTCTTTTGGCAGGGCGCAGAAGCCGCCATAAAAACGATGGCAAGCGAAAAGACGTTGTAGACTGGTCCGCATTGGCGACGATTTATGAAATTGATAACAGCCATTTTCCATTGTCCGATTATTATCTGCAGGTTGGAATAACAGGCATTCTTGGCACGGCAGAAGAAACCCTCTTGAAAATGAAAGAGGGAAGTATTCTTGCAGAACCAGCCGATTTGTGTTACATAGAGGCTGTAATTCGGGTTTGGAAGCGCTTTTTGCGCTTCGTTTCGGATCACGAATCACTTGCCAGAGAATGGATTTGGAAGGAAGATGACAGTGAAACCAAAACTCGGTATGAAAAAATAGCAGCTGTCTGCAATAAGTTGACTACACAAAAGCCAGAAAGCTTTTATGAGGCACTTCAGCTGTTTTGGTTTGTTTATTTGTTTCGAAATCCATTTGGCGCCGGCTGTATGGGACGGCTTGACCAGTATTTATATCCGTTTTATCAGCATGACTGCAAAACAGGAAGCTGGAACAAAGATGAGGCAAGAGCACTGTTAGAAGAAATGTTCATTCGGTTGAACGAAGTAAATACCGGTGATACCCTTCGCAACTTGATGCTTTCCGGACAAGATGCGTCTGGCAGAGATCAGACAAATGAGATCACCTATTTGATTTTAGAGGCATATGCGAATACACACGGAGCAGAGCCACATTTAAATGTGCGATTTCATCCGAATACACCGAAAAAACTCTATGAGGCTGTCGCACAGCTTTTGGAGTCTGGAAGTGGGCAGCCCACCATTTATTTTGATGAAGCAATTCTTCCGGCGATGGAAAAGGCAGGAATTGCCCATGCAGATGCTTGCCGCTATGCAAATGATGGCTGCACAGAGACTGTGATTGATGGAAAAAGCGCAATTGTCTTTTGGCAGTATGAGATGGTCAAAACCGTTGAGCTGACGTTATTGAATGGACAGGAAAATCCATTTGTAAAGCCGGTTTCCATGAAAAAAAGCAGTGCAGATGGAATGGAATTTACACCTAAGACGAATCTGGTGACAGGTTTTTCGTCGGGCGACGCGTTGAAGATGCAGACGTTTGACGAGTTTTTTGATGCATTTCTTTTGCAGATGGATCATCAGCTCGATCAGTATTTTGGGCAAATTCGAAAGAAAATGCAAGAGGATGGAATTGTTACGGTGACAAGCCCCTTTGTGGCTGGAACAAAGGAAAAATGCATCAAAACCGGAAAGGATCCCCTTCGAGGCGGAGGCTTTGATATTCCAAATTATCAGCTGCTTTCCGGAAGCATTGGCACCGCAGCCGATAGTCTGTATGCAATAAAGGCGGCTGTGTATGAGAAAAAGATCGTTACTATGGAGACACTCTTAGAAGCACTCTGTGCAGATTTTAATGGATATGAGGCGCTGCAAAGTCAGCTTATTCATCTGCCAAAGTATGGAAATGACGAGTATGAGGTGGATGCACTTGCAAAAAAAATCGCAGACCATTTTCTGAAAAGAGTCAACGCATTTTCAGGACCGCGCGGCGAGCAACTGTATCCAGGACTTTACAACATTGATTTTAAAATCTTTGCGAATCTGACAGGTGCAACACCGGATGGAAGAAAATTTGGTGATGCAATTGCAGAGCACTGCAGCCCAACACCGGGAACCGCTCAAAAAGGACCAACTGCTGTGATGAACTCCGCAGCAGTGCTTCCTATGAATGAGGGTTTTGCATCATCGGTACTGCATTTGACGTTAGACAAGTCTGGCTACAGCATGGGAGCAAACCGCCTTCAGGTGATTTACACATTTTTAAAGGCGGCGCAGAAAAAGAATATTCCGGTATTTAGTTTGACGATGTACGACAAGGAAGAACTAGAGGATGCACAGCTTCATCCAGAAAAGCATAGAGATTTAATTGTGCGTGTCTGGGGCTTTCAGGCGCGGTTTACGGAGTTAGACCGTGCACTGCAGGATCACATTATCAATCGAATTTGCTGACAAACTAGCTGTAAGATATGTGTAAGATGGGAGGTTATTAGGCAGTGGAAGCAGAGGCAATCGTAATGGATATCCAGCGTTTTTCCATCCATGATGGACCAGGCGTGCGGACGACAGTATTTTTAAAAGGATGCCATTTGCGCTGTCAGTGGTGTCACAACCCAGAATCCCAGCTTGCCAAGCCACAGCTACTGTTCTATGAAGAACGATGCATTGGATGTGGTCAGTGCAGCAAATTTTGTACAAAAAATGCCTGTAAGTCGCGTGAAGTGACAGGGGCAGCAGGAAATCATACCGTGTATGGTCCTGATTTGTCGGTATGCCAAGTCTGTGACAATGGCAAGGCTTGTGCAAATTTGTGTCCGGCGCAGGCGATCCAACTGTGTGGACAAAAGATGACGGTACAGCAGGTAATGACACAGATTGAGAAGGACATTGACTTTTACGAGGATGGCGGAGGCGTCACCTTTTCCGGAGGGGAACCACTCTTGCAGCATTCCTTTTTGGAAGCGATCCTTCCCAAATGCGCAGAAAAAGGAATTTCAGTTTGTTTGGATACCACACTTGAAGTACCGTGGGAAACGATTGAACCACTTTTAAAATACGTCAAGCTATTTTTGGTTGACATTAAGGTGTTGGATCCAAAGATGGCAAAACGCTATCAGGGATGTGCGTATCGGTATCTGCCAGAAAATTTAAAAAGGCTTTCTGATCGGCAAATTCCAGTAATCATACGAGTGCCCCTTGCAGCAAGGGTCAATGATACACCAGAGGAAATACAAAAACGAGAGGCACTTCTTGGTAAGCTGACAAATATTGTGAGAGTGGACTCTTTTTATGTGAGCGACCATGGGGCTTCGAAGTATAGGGCGCTCCAAAGAAAAATGCTGTGGCAGATGCAGGAAAATGCTGATAAAACGATCCTATAAAATTGGAGGTATAGAAGATGAAAAAATATGATGTAACCGCATTGGGTGAATTGTTAATTGATTTTACGGAGAATGGAGTAAGCGGACAGGGAAATCCTTTATTTGAGGCAAACCCGGGCGGAGCACCGTGCAACGTTCTTGCAATGCTCACAAAGCTTGGCCATAAGACCGCATTTATCGGAAAGGTTGGAGACGATTTCTTTGGAAAGCAGCTGCGCGATTCCATCACAGAGGTAGGCATTGATTCGACTGGTCTTCTCAGTGATCCGGAAATTCACACGACACTTGCACTCGTGCATACCTATCCGGACGGCGACCGCGACTTTTCCTTCTATCGAAATCCAGGCGCAGATATGATGTTAAAAGAAGATGAGATTCCGGCAGAACTGATTCAAAACTCAAAAATTTTCCACTTTGGAACACTGTCTATGACACATGACGGTGTACGCGCCGCGACAAAAAAGGCCATCTCCATTGCAGAAGACGCAGGTGCGCTGATTTCCTTTGATCCAAATCTTCGCCCACCGCTGTGGAAGTCTTTAGACGAGGCAAAAGAGCAGGTGCTTTACGGCCTTGGTCACTGTCATATTTTAAAGATCTCCGATAACGAGATTCAGTGGCTTACCGGAAAAGAGGATTATACAGACGGTGTCAATTGGATTCGTGAGCGCTACAACATTCCGTTGATCTTAGTGTCTATGGGAAAAGAGGGAAGCCGTGCTTATTATGAAGATAAGATCGTAGAGGGAAAGCCATTCCTTCAGAAAAATACTATCGAGACAACGGGAGCGGGCGATACTTTCTGTGGCTACGTGCTTCACTTTGTATGCGAGCATGGATTAAAGAATCTGACAGAGGCAGATCTGACACAAATGCTTACCTTTGCGAATGCAGCAGCAGCTCGTATCACAACACGAAAGGGTGCACTTCGTGTTATGCCAGATTTAGCGGAGATTGAGGAAGTTCTTGCAAGCAACTGATAAAACTACAGAGAAGGAAAGGTTTGAAATGATAAAAAAAGAGCATGAAATCAGTCCGAATCTGGAAAAAGCAAGAGCATATGAGCGCAGAAAGGAAATGGAAGTAGGAAAAGAGCGGCCGGCATTTCATTTAACGCCGCGCGTGGGCTGGCTCAATGACCCGAATGGTTTTTCATATTATAATGGAATGTATCATCTGTTTTATCAATACAATCCATATCGGCCATTTTGGGGACCGATGCATTGGGGTCATGCAGTGAGTAAAGATTTGCTGCACTGGAGCTACCTTCCGGCAGCGCTTGCACCGGATCAGCCATATGACAATGGAAATGGCTGTTTTTCTGGAAGTGCGCAGACACTTGCTGATGGAAGACAGATGCTGATGTATACTGGAGTTTCTTGGAAGAAACAGCCAGATGGATCAATGAAAGAGATTCAACAGCAGTGCATTGCACTTGGAGATGGTAGCTCGTATGAAAAATATGAGCATAATCCAGTGATTTCATCCGATCAGCTTCCGATTGGCTATGACAAATCGAATTTTCGTGATCCGAAAATCTGGAACGAGTCGGATGGAAGTTGGAGATGTGTTGCAGTCAGTCGCAACGCTTCAAATGGCGGAGCTGTATTGTTATTTGAAAGCCCAAATGGTTTTTCTTGGAAGCTGAAAAATATTTTGGCGCAAAACAGTGGCCGTTTTGGGAAAATGTGGGAGTGTCCAGATTTTTTCGAACTTGACAATCAAAATGTGCTGATTGTAAGCACAATGGAGATGGAGGCAGAGGGACTAGAGTATCCGAATGGAAATGGCGTTGTCTGTCAAATTGGTCGCTATGATGATACGACAGGTCATTTTGACAGACAAAAGGATCAGTCTTTGGATTACGGAATTGATTTTTATGCACCGCAAACCATGCTTGCACCGGACGGTCGTAGAATTTTAATTGGATGGATGCAAAATTTAGCATTTGTCAACCAACATTCCGAGGACGAACCATACTTTGGCCAGCTGACAATTCCAAGAGAATTAACCATTCGAAACAATAGATTGATACAGTGGCCAGTTAGAGAACTTGATGCATGTCGTGAAAATCCTGTTTCCTATCGAGATGTCGTAGTATCTGGAGAAAAGAGACTTGATGGAATCGAAGGACGGGTGGCTGATATAGAACTTTCAATCCAGCCGGAAAATGATTCGAATGATGATTCGGAAAACGGGTATCAATTATTTGAAATGCGTTTTGCACAAAATGGCAATCATTATGTAGCGCTTCGCTACCGACCACATGAATCTGAGCTCGAAATTGATAGAAGCTATTGGGGATTAAGAAATGCATTTGTACACAAGCGCTCCTGTAAGGTGAGAAATCAAGGTGGTGTGCTTAAGCTTCGAGTTGTGCTTGACCGATTTAGCGGAGAAATTTTTGCAAATGATGGAGAGCAAGTAATGAGCATCACGTTTCAAACGGACGATGCTGCAAATAAAATATCCTTTGTGGCGGATGGACTGGTAAGGCTGAACGTTACAAAGTATGAGGTTAAATAAAAATAGATAAAGTGATATGGCAATTGAATCATAGCCATATCACTTTTTTTGTAAAAAGGTGAGAGAAAAAATAAAATAGAAAAAATATGCATATTCGAAAAGTTATATAAAGGTCAGAATTGTTGGATTTACACAAATAGAAAAACCAAATATAATTAAGAAAAAAAGGAGGCGTGAACGAATGAGCAGTAGTAATGTAAAAATGGGACGAAGATTGGGAAAACGTTTCAAAAAAGAGCTGCCATTTCATTTGATGCTTTTACCGGCAGTGATTATGGTAATACTTTTTAAGTATATCCCAATGGCAGGACTTAGTATTGCTTTTCAAGATTATTCACCGCTGTACAGCATCTTTGATCAGGAATGGTGCGGATGGGAAAATTTCAAATATATCTTTTCCCTTTCAACATTTCCCAGAGTTATCTATAATACGCTGTTTATTGCGATTATGAAAATTGCAGCAGGTATTATTGTACCGGTTACGGTAGCACTTTTGCTGAACGAGGTTCGAAACATTGCTTATAAGAGGAGCTTGCAGACAATCGTATATCTGCCGCATTTTATTTCTTGGGTAGCTTTGGCAGGTATTTTTCTGGATGTACTGGGAATGGATGGTATTGTAAACAATTTTTTGGCTGCGATTGGATTAAACAGAGTGTATTTCCTTGGAAATGAGAAAGTGTTTCCTTTCACAATGGTCGTGACGGATACGTGGAAAACATTTGGATGGAATACAATTGTTTATCTAGCTGCAATTACGGGTATATCACCAACGCTGTATGAAGCAGCCGCACTTGATGGTGCAGGACGATTCCGCCAGATTATTCATGTGGCCATTCCAAGTATTCTTCCAATTGTACTGCTGATGACAGTGCTTTCAATTGGAAATGTACTTCGTGCCGGTTTTGATCAGATTTTTAATCTGTATTCTCCACTTGTATATTCGACAGGAGATATTATTGATACATTTGTTTATAGAATGGGTATTTTGGGAGCTCAATTTGGTCCGGCAACAGCAGTTGGCCTGTTCCAGTCAGTAGTATCGTGTGTATTAATTGTTGCAGGATATTGGGCTGCTGAAAAGTTTGCAGGCTATCAAGTATTTTAAGGAAGGAGAAAAATTATGAAGCCAACGAAAGGACAAAGAATCTTTTCAATTTTCAATTATATAATATTAACGTTGCTTGCGCTTTTGTGTCTTCTTCCAATGCTTAATATTGTTGCACTTTCATTTTCGTCAAGAAATATGGTAAATGCTGGTGCTGTCACATTTCTCCCGAAAGAGTTTACGATTAGCTCTTATTTATATATGCTTCAGAAAAGTGGATTGGTTCCGGCATTACTTGTAACATTAAAGCGGTTGGTAATAGGAGTTGTATTAAATCTGATGATGACAATTTTGGTCGCATACCCATTATCAAAAAGCGAAAAACATTTTAAAAGTCGTAAATTTTATGTTGCATTTTTCTTGATCACAATGATCTTTAACGGTGGTATTATTCCAACCTATCTTGTAATCAAGCAGTTTCATATGTTGGATACCATATGGGCATTGATTCTTCCAAACTCAGTTACCATGTTTTATGTATTATTGATGTTAAATTTCTTCAGAGGTATTCCAGATGAAATTGAGGAGGCTGCTGTTGTAGATGGAGCAGGTTGGTTTACAATCCTTCGCAAAATTTATTTGCCGCTGTCGCTGCCTTCTTTGGCAACCGTAACATTGTTTATCATTGTAGGACATTGGAATGAGTGGTTTGATGGTATGATTTACAACAATCATACTGAAAACTATCCACTCATGACATTCCTTCAGTATCATGTATTGAATTTTAAAACCTCAGATCTTCGCCCAGAGCAGATCGCGGCAAATCCGGCGTTGGCAGATCTTGAAGGCCGTTCAATTAAGTCTGCAGGTATTGTATTATGTACCCTTCCAGTTTTGGTATTTTATCCGTTCCTTCAGAAATATTTCGTTACAGGTATTACAGTAGGAAGCGTAAAAGGTTGATATAGGTCAGTATAAATATGTGAAAATGTGCAAAGACACATAAAATAAAGGAGGATTTTACTATGAAGAAAAAGAACCTGTCCATCATGTGTGCGGCAATGCTTGCAGCAACGGCAATTCCAGCAAATTTTGCAATGGCCGATGAGACAAAAGATGCAGAAAATTTAACCGAGTGGGCGATGGATGAGCCAGTTACACTGACTGTTCTAAAAAATCAGAATCCAGCAACTGTAAATTATGCGGAGGGTGAAAATCAGTATAATAATGTATATTATAATGCATATCGTGATAATCTTGGAATTACACTTGATTTTCAGATTTGTGCAAGTGGAGACGAATATAGCCAGAAGGTAACACTTGCGATTGCCTCTGATGATCTTCCAGATCTCTTATATCTTCCAGTGTCTGAATATTCACAGTTAGCAGAAGCAGGAAAATTAGCTCCACTTGATGATGTCTTAGAACAATACGGATCAGATTTGACGAAGAAGAACCTGAACTCAGATGGCGGCACCATTTTGGAAGCAGCAAAGAAAAATGATGTTTTATATGGCATTCCGAGTGGAAATGCAGAGCGCATTCCAAGTCAGTTCCTTTGGATTCGTAAGGATTGGCTCGATAATTTAGGATTGGAAGTTCCAAAAACATTAGACGATGTAATTGAAGTTGCACGTGCATTTAAGAACAATGATCCAGATGGCAATGGTGTTGATGATACATGGGGTCTTGGTGTTTGCAATGAGATGTCTGATTATGCAGGTTATGGAACAATAGAAGGTGTTGTCAATGCATTTGGCGGCTCTATTCTTCAATATATGTGGATGCCAAATGAGGATGGAACCGTATCTTATGAGCCAACCTCACAAGAAACGAGAAATGCGCTTGAGAAACTGGCAGAAATGTACTCAGAAGGGCTGATTAATGAGGAATTTGGTGTATCGGACAGCGATGCAATCAGTGAGGCAGTTGCAGCAGGAACATGCGGACTGTTCTATGGAACAGATGGTATATCATGGGGAGCTGGCCGCGATGCGATTGCAAATAATAATGATTGTGGATGGATGGTTATCAATGCACCTTCTGTAGATGGAGGAGACGCAACGGCATATTCGTACACGAATTTTGACTATGTATATGCAGTAAATGCAAACTGCGAACATCCAGAGGCATTGATTAAATTGATCAACTTTAATAATGATCGTATTAACAGTCCAGATGCAACACTTGACAGTCTGGAGGAATGGGGTGTTAATTCAAAGACAGGTATTAATCAGTGTGATTATACATATGCACTTCTTGATCCATATTTAAATAAGGCAATTGGATATAATACAACAATTGGACAGGTATTTGCAGGTGAACTGAAGCCAGAAGAGCTGATGCCAGAGGCATATCGTTACTATGTTGGTATTAAGCGTTACGTAGATGAAGGATATGACAAGACTGGAAGTGCAAATCCAGATGATTTGACGGCATTCCAGTATGCAATGTGCTGGGGACCAAAGTTTGGTTCATGGACACGTTATTCTGAACTTCGCGATGCAGGTATGAACATGAGTGTTTATACAGGTGCGCCAACAAAGACAATGATGAAGCGTTGGTCTACTTTACTTGCTTTACAGGATGAAACATTTGTAAAGATTATTTCCGGAAGTCTTGGAATTGAGGCATTTGATGACTTTGTAACTCAGTGGAATGAACAGGGCGGATCTACTATTCTGGAAGAAATTGCTGAAATGTATGTGAAGTAAAAATTAAATAAGTGAAATATCTGAAGCGGGCAGAGGATCGTCAGTATTCCTGCCCGTTTTCGAAATCATTAGGGAGGAATAGCTACTTATGAATCTATTTTATACACCAGATCATGCACGTGTAGGTGATGTGATTCCATATTATGAGAATGGAGAGTTTAACCTTTTTTACTTGAAAAATTGGAATCCTTATTTTGGAAGCGATCGAACAGAAGGATGGCATTTGCTGAGAACAAAAGATATGGTTCATTATGATTCTGAAATAGCAACCGGTATTCTAGGAGGAACAGGTTGTGTCATCAAAGCAGATGGAATGTATCACTTATATTATTGTGTATTTAAGGACAAACCACAGCGCCAATATGTATGCCATGCAACAAGCAGCGATATGATAAAATGGGAAAAACACCCTGAGGAAACATTTGGACCAGATGAAAACATTTATTTATTAACAGATTGGAGAGATCCACATGTGATCTGGAACGAGGAGGAAAAGTGCTGGTGGATGATTCTCTGCGCGCAGAGCCAGGGAAACACCAAGCGCCGTGGCTGTGTAGGACTTTGTAAATCTGTGGATCTTCATCATTGGACATGCTGTAAGCCACTCTATTCACCACAGTCAAGCATGTCTGCTTACGAGTGTCCAGATCTTTTCTATATGAATGGATGGTGGTATCTTGTATTTTCTCAGTTTACAGATCGCTTTCAAACGATTTATCGCATGAGTCGTTCATGCAATGGCCCATGGATTCGGCCTAAAACAGACTCTTTTGATGGACGTGCTTTTTATGCAGCAAAGACCTGTAGTGATGGAACACATCGTTATATTTTTGGCTGGAATCCAACAAGAACACAAAATACATGGAATTTTGATCCAGATTCAACACATGAAGGATATGATTACAAAACGTATGATTGGGGTGGAAGCTTGATCCCACATGAACTCTATGCAAGAGAAGATGGAACGCTGGCGGTTCGTTCAAATTCGGCGCTAAAGAAGATTCTTACCGTTCCAAATGAACTAAAATGGGTTGCATTGAATGGAGATTGGAAGATAAATCAGAAGTCAGTCAGTGTAAAATCGCCAGTATGCTATGCCTCAATGATCAGTGAGAATGATGTACCACATCAAGGTCGCTTTGCACTTGACTTTACATTTTCACCGGGAACAGAGCGCTTTGCAGTAGTGCTGCAGGTAGATCAGGAATTTGCAAGAGGCTATTATTTTTATTTGGATCCTAAGCGTCAGCGAATAGAATATAAAAGTGCACTTCGCATGCATGAACAAGGCGGATGGACGTTCCAGTATGATGTGGAAATAGAGCGACCTGTTGTGCTTATTCCAGATAAAAAATATTCAATGGAAATTTTTGTAGATGAGTCTGTTATAGAAGTTTATGTAAATAATGAAGTTGCATTAAGCGTTCGTGCGTATGATTTGCATGATCGAAAATTTGGCTTGGCAGTTTCAGATGGAACAGTAAGTTTTGAAAATATTGAATTAACAACGTTAGGAGAGTGATGGTATGAGTTTATATTTTCGCCCGAATAAGGGCGTATTGGGAGATGTAATTCCATTTTATGATAATGGCGTGTTTAAACCGTTCTATCTTCGCAATTATCGTGGAAACAGAGATGCACAGCATCAAGATAGCTGGGTTATGCTGAGCACAACGGATCACATTCATTTTACGGAGCATGATACAAAAATTGTGGGTGGAACTGGATCTGTCATTAAAGTAGATGGACTGTATCATATGTTTTTCTGCACATTTCAGGTGCTTCCTGAAAAAAATTATATCAATCATGCAGTTAGTACGGATTTAAATACATGGACAGAGATTCCAGAGGATCGTTTTGGCTCGGATAATCAGATTTATGCACCTGTTCATTGGAGAGATCCATTTGTATTTTGGTGTGAAGAGGAATCCTGTTGGTGGATGATTTTTGCAGCGCAGAAACAGGGAATGACGACAAGAAGAGGCTGTGTTGGCCTTTGCAAATCAGACGATCTGCATCACTGGAGCTATTGTGATCCGATCTATGCTCCAATGAATGCCCAATGCGCATTTGAGTGTCCAGACCTTTTTAAAATGGGGGATTGGTATTATCTCGTATTTTCTTCCTATGCAGATCGGTATCAGACATTATATCGAAAAAGCCGCAATATAAATGGACCATGGGAGACACCAGAGATTGATACATTTGATACGCGTGCATTTTATGCGGCAAAGACTGGCAGCGATGGTGTGCATCGTTATGTGTATGGATGGAATCCAACACGCGAAAATAATGAGCATCATTTTGACCCACTTGGATATGATGGAAAGGATTGCAATACTTGGGACTGGGGTGGCAATCTAATCGTTCATGAGTTATGGCAGGATGAAAACGGAGATTTGTTTGTAAAGTCAGTTACTTCTGTTTTGGAAGCAGTTTCAGAAGAAGAAATCATTTCTATGAAGCCACTGACGGGAGATTGGAAATTAGCGGAAAATACTGCCAGTGTAAATACACCATATGGATATAGTGCATTGTTGTTAAATCCATTAAAGGAGACAAGTCGTCTTTCCTTTGATATTGAAACAACGGGGGAAGCTGCAAGTGTTGGTGTTGCTATTCATGTGGATGAATCTTTTGCGGTAGGCTATTATATTAATATTGACTTTGCCCGTCGCCGCATGGAATTTAAGTCAGGTGTTCGTATGACAGAGCGAGGCGGTCAGATGTTTCCTTATGAAGTAGAACTGGAACGTCCGCTTTCTTCAAAGACTGGTGAATGCTTCCATGTAGATGTGATTGTATCTGGTACCATATTAGAAGTTTATGTTGATAATCGTATTGCACTTGGAACGCGTATGTTTGACATTACAGGAGGGTGTTTTGGCATATATGCATCAGATGCAGAAGCGTATTTTACAAACATACATATATTTAAAGAAAAATTATAAATAGTTTCAGAATCCATGCGCTTTCCTTTTTGTTCTATGCTATAATAGTAGATAATCTTTTTATTGAAAAACAGGAAGCTGGAGGAAAATAGGATGCTTGGACGTAAGAAAAACAATTTTTATCGATATATGTTTCGAAAAAGCTTTATGCCGCTTTTTGCAATGCTTGTAGTAATTAGTATGGCATTTCTGGTTTTTTTTCGTATCACGGTTGTTCGTGAAAAGCAAAAAAATCGCGAAAATGATCAGATAAGGCTTGAGACCTGTGTATCGTCTACAGAACTTCATATGAAGGAAATTGAAAAGTGGGGAAAGCAGTTACTAAACGGAGTAGATCTCCAGAAGTTTGTTTATATGTATGATGATCTGGACCGCTATTCCCGCTTTTCGCTTCAAAATGAAATTTACGAGTCTGTCTATGATTTGTATTATAAAAATGAACAGGTTGACAGTGTAGTGTTGTATATTCCGACAATGGGAAAAGTGATTACGGATCTTCATTGTCAGACATCAGTAAAGCCATGGATGGAGGAAATGGCAGAGGGGAAAGATCGTACCTGCTTGTTAGAAAACAATAAGGCGGCTACTTGCATTCATTGGGATGGTGATGGTGCGAGAGCAGTGCTTATTATCACTTGGAAAGATGCAGGTATTATGGAACAGATAGAAGCCTTATTTTTGGCGGGTGGAGATTGCATTGATTTTGTTTGGAAACCAGAAAAAGAACCAGATGAACAGATGATTTGTGCGGATTCCATATATTATCCGTTTCGTATGATCTACAAAGAGAGTAACGATGCAGAAATGAATCATTTTTTTACTGTTATTGGGTTGAGCAGTATATTGTTTATGTGTCTTTGCTTGATGATCGCAGTTATTAGTATTCAAACATGGAATCGTCAGATCTATAGACCACTGTATCGGCTGTTGATTGAGGCCTTTGATCATATGGAAAAAAATGATTTTAGCTATCGAATTGAAGTGCAGAATGAGAATGATTTTTTCCACTCTGTTTATGAAAAATACAATCATATGGCAGAAACAATGCAGCAATATATTGAAACAAATCTGCAGCAAAAGATTCTTGTTAGCCAGTCTAATCTCAAACAGTTACAGTCACAGATTAGTCCACATTTTATGTATAATAGCTATTATGTGCTATATCGAATGATTCGTAGAAAAGATCTGGAAAATAGCTTGCATCTTGCAGAATATCTGGGAAGTTTTTATCATTATATTACAAGAAACGCAGATGATGAAAAGCATTTGTCAGAAGAAATTGAGCATGCAGAAAATTATGCCAAGATCCAGAAATATCGTTTCCGCGATAATTTAAATGTGGAAATTTTAAAACCAGACGAGTGCATTGCGGATGTGTATGTGCCAAGGTTAATTCTACAGCCCATTTTAGAAAATGCATTTAAATATGCGTATGAAAATGGAAATGGTGATCCAATGAAATTGGAACTTCGATATGAGATTCGAAATGATCGAGATTTTGATATTATAATAGAAAACAGCGGAGAGATTTCGGATGAGACTTTACAGAGTCTTAATGAAAAACTTCAAAGCACCGACATGCAAATGGAAACAACTGCAATTATTAATATTAACAGAAGACTGAAATTGTATTTTGGAGATACGAGCGGATTATCTGTTGAACGGTCAACGCTTGGAGGATTAAAAGTAATAGTACATATTGTTAGAGGGGAGGAAACAGAGTGAACAGTCAGATAGGAAGAACAATCAAAATAATAGTTGTAGATGATGAACCAATCAGTGCAGATGATATGTCAGATGTGATTCGAGATGAATTTGGCAAAACTATGAATGTGGAAGTTCGCACGGCATACAATGCAAAAAGTGTCATTCGAATGGTTGAAGAAGCACCGTGTGACATTTTGCTTTCCGATATTCAAATGCCTGGAATGACTGGTTTGGAAATGGTAAGCAAACTTAGAACTCAATTTCCTGACATGCGTGTTTTGTTTCTGACTGGTTATGACGATTTTTCCTTTGCATACGAGGCTTTTCGGCAACATGCAGTTCAATATATTTTAAAAACAGAAGGTGATGAAGTAGTTCTGGCAGCTGTGAAGAAGGAAATAGATCGTTTGCGCGAAAATGAGAAAATTATGGAGCGCATTAATGATGCAGAAGAACGCTATACACAGATGTTGCCTGCATATAGAAGGCAGTTGATTATGCAGCTGATGTTGAATCAAAAAGGGGAGTTAGATGAACTGGAAGAGCGAATGCTTGCAGGAGAATTGTATCTGGTGGTTGGGCTGCTTCAGGGAGATCATAACCACCATGTAAAAACAAAAATGATTACAGCAGGAGCAGTTTCCCAAATTGTTGCAGGATCATTTGGAAAAGAGCTTGCGTGGAGTGAATATTATTTATTCGATGATGTTTTGATTTGGGTATTCGATTTTGATACAAAGGAGTCTGTTTCCAAGACATTGTTCCATCTGATGAGAAAGGCCAGACAGCAGTTGGAGGAGCAGTTAAAGGTGACTATGTTTTTTATCGTCTCAGAAGAAGCAGTAAATGGACTGGATTTAAATGAGAAGTATGTTCAAATCAGAACTATGCTTACAAATGAGATTCTTCGCGGTTCTACAGGTGTTGCTATTCGTCATCAGGCTGATGTAGAGGGTAAAGAGGTAGAAAATGCAAAAAAAGTTTCTGAAATGAGAAGAAATCTGGAAAATATTCAGCTTTTGGTGCGAAAGGGATCTATTGCAGAAGCAAAAAATGACATGAATGAAGTAATTGCCTATTTAACAACACATTCTCAGGCAGAAAATTTGTTGGCAGTTGAGGCAGCGCAATCTTTGAATGCAGCAATTTTATCATATGTGAATCGAAATGGTATGATTTCTCTAATTGTAGAGGCAGAACATTCAGGTGCGATGGGCACAGTGGCTTACTTCAAAAAGCTACAGGAACTTTTACTGAATGAAGCTGAAAAAAGGATTGACAATGCCGTGAAATCTGTGGCAGAATCAGTGGTGAAGTATATTAATAGTCATATCAGTGAAAATGTAAGTACATCAGTATTATCAGATGTAACTGGATATAGCTCAGGCTATCTTTCTAGGATTTTTCGCCAGGAAATTGGTATGAGTATTCATGATTATGTAGCTCAGACAAGAATGAATTTGGCTAAGGAAATGTTGATGAATACAAATTTGAAGATTTATGAGGTCGCTGAGAACTGCGGATATGAAAATACAACATATTTTATTAAGATTTTCCGTATCAATACTGGTATGACACCTCAGGACTATCGCATGAAAGCAAAGCATTGAGTAGATAAATATACGAAAAAATATAGGAAAGGCAGGAGACAGACATGGAACTGTACAGAATGCAAAAAAGAGAAAGTTTTGGATTTTCCGCAGAGAATCCGACAGGACAGAAAAGTGGAGGTACAAAGGGAAAAGACTGCGAAAAGCTGCGTCCGTGTATCCAGATTGCACCGGGAGAAACTGTTACGCTGTGTGATACAGATGGTCCTGGCATGATTACACACATTTGGTTTACCGGATATGTTGGCCATAGTTTTGTTATGCGTATTTATTGGGAGAATGAGGAATTTCCGTCTGTTGAGGCACCGATTTCTGCATTTTTTGGATGTGCATATGACGAAAATTTCAAGGATCGCGACGGCAACTACATTGTTTTAAATTCAGCGAAAATTCTCACAGCACCGGGACGTGGTTTTAACAGCTATTGGGAGATGCCATTTCATAAGCATTGCCGCATCACAATGGAAAATCGCGGAAAGAAGGAAGAGACGCTGTACTATATGATTTCTGGCTGGCACGGCGAAATTCCAGAGAGTGCTGGATATTTTCATGCTGCCTATCGTCAGGAGCATCCGGTTACGAAGGGACGCGCATATACGATTATTGATGGAATTGAAGGCAGAGGCTGCTTTGCGGGTGTGACACTTGCAACAGGTATGAATGGAAATAACACCTGTTGGGTAGAGGGCGAAGCAAAGATGTATATCGATGATGATCAGTATCCAAGCATGAATTATACTGGAACAGAAGACTATTTCTGCGGTTCATACGGCTTTGGAAATGATATCATTTTGAATCATTACCAGACATTTAGCGGAATGTATACAGGACTTTTTGCTATCATGGGTGACAATCGCGAATTTTATAATGGACAGCAGCGCTTCTTGCTGTATCGCTTCCATGAGAAGGATCCAGTGTATTTCTCTAAGAATTTCAAAATGACAATCGACAACCTTGGATGGACAGGACCACGCTACGATGATTACACATCTGTTGCATACTGGTATCTGGAAAAACCATCGAAGCTGGCAAAGGGACTGCCGAGTGACGAAGAGATGGTTATGAAATAATAGTAACGTGTATCACTGCTGAGTAAGTGTTGGACGTATCAAAAAAGAGAGTCTGTCTGAATTTGGACAGGCTCTTTTAAATGATTCCTGATTGTTTTTTTTAAATTCCTCTTGATTTTTGTTAATGTTGGTAGTATTATACTTATGTAGCAAAAAAGCAAACGTTTGCGCAAACGTTAAACAAAACAAGGATGTATGGCCTCTCGGAATCTTGATTGATCATGCCAGCACTGCTGGAAACAGAACCTTGAAAAGTAGATATTATCCAAAATAGAAAAAAAGAGTATGAGAAATAGACACGAGGTGGATTAGTAAACAATCTTGGATTATCCTTCATTGCCACATGTACAGTTCGCCCGTATTTAGAATCAGAGCATGGATGCTCACAAGAACATCCATATTTTCTACTGGCCAAGGGACATCTGTATTTTATACGATGTTTTGACGGTTCAGAGCCATCATGATTCATGCGCCGACCTTCTTTGCATACAGGAACCCCATCTTTGCCAATGGTGAAGTCGTTTTTGTAAGGCAATTTGATGCCGCCTTTTCCGTTGAGATCGATAAAAGATGTGCTGTTCACTCGTCCGAAGTATTCATAGTAAGTCACAGACTGATTTAGAAACTCCTTCACGTAAAGAGCGAAAAGTGAACCATAAGGTTGTTCCTTGATGTCAAAAGAGGTGTTTTCCAGTTCGGGAAGAAGTTGATCCACTTTGATTTTTTCAACAGACTCAGCTTTGGTAGGATAGTATTTACGAAGATTTGCAAGAACAAAGTTTTGGTAGTCAGTATGACTGCCACAGTTAACAGGTAACAAAAAATCGCCTCCAATCGAAAATATGTCTTATAAATAAGGGCGCGAAGCGCCGCATTTTTCGGTGAAGTTGTCAAGTGTTTTTGACAAAAAAGTGGGGGATTTTAATAAAAAAGGAATCTGAA
>DAVZID010000047.1:0-27437 GCA_052273485.1 Lachnospiraceae bacterium | reverse complement strand
GACGCTACAAGAATCTAAGGAATCCCACGGTTTTAACCGTGGGAGTATGTCAATTGACATAGAGAAAAAAATGTGTTTGTATATATCAGGTACATGATTTTACAAAGAGCTGAAAGAAAGCAGTATTTGTAAGGTAATTTGAGATCTATTTAGAGAAAAGGAGTGACAAAAATGGGAAAAACACTCGAACCAAGCCAGGAAATCGAACGCAGCATTATGAAGAAATATAGAAAAGAGCTGTGGAATCCATTTATCCAGGCGGTAAAGAATTATGAGCTGGTTCAGGAAAATGATAAGATCGCAGTCTGTATTTCAGGTGGAAAGGATTCCATGCTGATGGCAAAGCTGATGCAGCTGCTTCAGCGCTACGGCGATGTTCCGTTTGAACTGGTCTTTCTGGTAATGGACCCGGGATATAATGAAAGAAATCGTAATAAGATTGAGCAGAACGCAAAGCTTCTTGATATTCCGGTCACGATTTTTGAAACCAATATCTTTGAAGTAGCAAACAGCACCGATAAGTCTCCGTGTTATCTGTGTGCAAGAATGCGCCGTGGTCATCTGTACAATAAGGCAAAGGAGCTGGGATGCAATAAGATTGCACTTGGTCATCATTTTAATGATGTTATTGAGACGACATTGATTGGCATGTTCTATGCGTCCCAGTTAAAGGCTATGATGCCAAAGCTGCACAGTACAAACTTTGAAGGTATGGAGTTGATTCGTCCAATGTACTGCATCCACGAGGATGATATCATCGCATGGAAGCGTTACAACGAATTGGAGTTCATTCAGTGTGCATGCCGCTTTACCGAAAACTGTACGATGTGCGATAACGGCGGTGGCGGTTCCAAGCGTCAGGAGATCAAGACGCTGATTCGCCGTTTAAAGAGAGACAATCCGCTGATTGACAAGAGTATTTTCAATAGCATTCATGCCGTCAGTCTCGACACGATGCCGGGCTATAAGACACATGGAAAGACCTATTCCTTCTTGGATATTTATAATAAGGAAGAAGAGTAGTGTTATTGGTAAATCTAGAAGTAGCATATGGATCATAGACTGATTCTACCACGAACGCCGGGCTTTTTGAAGCTCGGCGTTTTGCGTTGGTGATAAAAAACGAGCTGCCGCATGTTAGTGCGACAGCCCCTTTTTGCAAGTCTTTTACAAGTCTTTTATGCTTTCTTTGTGTCCTTGATTACCAGACGCTTTCCGGAGTGGATTACGATTGTAAGACCAAGGATGATCAGAAGAACTGCGATGATTAACTGAAGTCCTTCAACCATGAATACAGCTGTTCCAGCCTGATATGCCTTTACAAGGGCGATGAAACGCTCAACTAATGCAGTGAAGGTAACACACAGCATGATGATTAACGGAGGGAACAAAGTCTTGTTGGTACGACCGGTAACCTTTAAAAATACGCAAAGGGTGATCAATACAAGAGCACTTAACAGCTGGTTTGCACTTCCGAATAGCGGCCAGATATTGGTATAACCAACCTTTGTCAGAATGTAACCAAGTACAAGGGTGATAACAGTTGCAAAATACTTGTTGCAGAATAACTTACGCCATCCCTCTGCATGCTCCATATCATCAACGGAGAATAGTTCCTGGAAGGACATACGGCCGATACGTGCAACGGAATCAAGGGTACTAAGAGCAAGTGCAGATACACACATGGTCATGATACACTGAGCAACGTGAACCGGGATACCAAACATCTCAAGGAATCCTGCAACACCTGCAGAGAAGATCTGGAATGGAGTTCCGGAAGCAGCAGTACCATCAGCGGAAGCAGCGGCACCAGCAACACAAAGAGCTAAAACAGCAAGTAAACTCTCAAGGATCATAGCGCCATAACCAACCTTTAACATATCCTTCTCGTTGGAGATGGTCTTAGAAGAAGTACCAGAAGAAACTAAGCTGTGGAAACCAGAAACGGCACCGCATGCAACGGTTACAAACAAAATCGGGAACAGATCACCAAGCTTTTCGTTGTGGAAACCAGTGTAAACTGGAAGATTCATTGTTGGGTGAGCAACAAGAAGACCAATTGCAGCGGCAGCAATCATGAAGATAAACATGAAGGTGGTCATAAAATCTCTAGGCTGCATCAAAAGCCACATTGGAAGGATAGCGGCAAAGAAGATATATGCGAATGTAACATAGTTCCAAGTTTCTCTTGTAGCGACAATTGGGAAGCTGATACCAAGTACAAAGCAGGCAACCATACATACCAGACCAAGCACAATCTCTTTCCAACCGGTGAACTTCATCTTTTTCTGAATCAGTCCAAATACAACGGCAAATACGATGAACATAATGGAAATGCTTCCGGCAGCACCGTTTACAGTCGATTTTGTGACTGCGCCTGTGGAATCGGTGACAAATCCGTTGAAGGTACCAGAAACCATATCGGCAAATGCAGCGGTAACAATCAAGGTAAACAACCAGCAGAACAGTAAGAAAAGCTTTCTTCCGGTCTTACCGATGTACTGCTCGATTAACATACCCATGGACTTTCCTTCGTTCTTTACACTGGCATACAGAGCACCGAAGTCCGTAACAGCACCGAAGAAGATACCACCAAGCAGAATCCATAACAGAACTGGCAGCCAACCAAATGCAGCAGCCTGAATTGCACCGGTGACAGGGCCGGCACCAGCGATAGAAGAGAACTGATGGGCAAATACGGTCCAACCATCGGTCGGAACGTAATCCTCGCCATCCTCGTGTGTATAAGCAGGTGTCTTTGCTTTTGGATCAATTCCCCATTTCTTTGCCAGCCAACGTCCATAGAAGACATAACCAGCTAACAGACATACAGCAGCAATTAAAACAATCACTAAAGTATTCATACTTTTTTTGCAGCCCGTTCGGGTTGCTTCCTCCTTCTTTATAATAATGAAATTCATAAAACTATATATATATATGTAACTGTTCATAGCGATCATTCGCTTTGAGCAGATGAAACGTGGGAAGCGAAGAGGTTCCTCTTATCTAGCTGAGCAAACCTTCATGTAAGTATAAGGTTTATCTGAATGTAGCAGGACGCGTGAACTATGGCAAAAAAAAACGTCTCCCCGATTTGGATTCCCAAATCGAGAAGACGAAATCAATTCGCGTTACCACTTCTCTTGCCGGCGATGCCGACCACTCAGTCAGATCAGAGCTTCTTCTAAATCTGCACCCCGTTAACGGTGGGTTTCCGTCCTTTGCTACTGCCAAACCAGGATTCACAAAGGCTGCTTCAAGGGGATGATCACCATTCTGCATCACTGCCTCGCACCATTCGGCAGCTCTCTGGAGATGTTTGAAGAATAGGAACGTATCCTTGTCAATGCATTTCTGTTGTCTACGGTTGCTATTATAGTCAGAAAAATGTATTTGTCAACTGCAAATTTAATACAAACAATAGGAATGAAAATGGAACGCTCGTTGTCATTTTGGCAGGTGACTGGAAAAGAGACGAGGAAACTTCAGTGAAAAAATAGACAGGGAAGGGGAAGAAAGGCGTGTATGCATTGTCAGATAAGAACGAGAAATGGCGTAAAAAGGTGGCAGACAGGATGAGAAAAAAAAGAGATGAGAAAGTGGGAGCGAGGGGAGAACGGTTGGATGGGAAGATAAAGATAAGTATGGATTTGTTCGAAAAACAGGCACAAAAGAGCCGTTCAAGAAAAAAATGAAAAAATTTAAAAAAAACTGTTGACAAATCGCTTGAGATGATATATACTAATACATGTCTTGAGGAACACGAAAGACAACAACGAAAACATCGGGGTGTGGCTCAGCTTGGCTAGAGCGCCTGGTTTGGGACCAGGAGGTCGCAGGTTCGAATCCTGTCACCCCGATCTTTCTATGAAAATTGTTTCTACTATGGTGGGTATAGCGCAGTTGGTTAGCGCGCCAGATTGTGGCTCTGGAGGCCTAGGGTTCGAATCCCTATACCCACCCTTGCAGGTTAAGTCCCTGCGACGTTGGGCTATCGCCAAGCGGTAAGGCACAGGACTTTGACTCCTGCATTTCGTTGGTTCGAATCCAACTAGCCCAGGATGGGATACTAGCTCAGTCGGTAGAGCACTTGACTTTTAATCAAGGTGTCGCGGGTTCGAATCCCGCGTGTCTCACGAATTTTTATACCTGAGAAGCAGATGATGCTCCTCAGGTTTTTTTATTACAAAAAAATAGGATTGCAGAAAAGAAAATGGATGAGTTACTGGAGCTTGATGTCGAATAAGGTGGTAAGCAATTACCCGCCGATAGCCAAAATAACAGCTTCGGCAGTGACGATTCATGCTGGAATAATTTACCTTAACATGTTTTTTTTCTTGACTTTTTTGAAAATGAGAAATATAATAAATACCGAACGAGTAGCAGACTTGCGTAAATCCAGTTTTGCTGCTCGTTTTTTATTTTTTCCTAAATTGATAATACCTTATAATGTCATTAAAAAAGTGTGTAGCGTATTCGCGTAAGTCCAACTTATCCGATACGCACACACTTTTTTTATGTAAAAAAATAAGAATGCACTCTCTTTTTTGACACGAAATTGATATGCAATTGACACGAGAAAGAGTTGTCATTCAAAAAATGAGGAGGAAACGAAGAAGCAAGATGGCAGAGAGAAATAAGATGAAGGAGATGCCGGTAAATAAGCTCATGATTCAAATGGGAATCCCAATGATCTTATCAATGGCATTGCAGGCGGTTTACAATATTGTAGACAGTGCCTTTGTCGGAAACATGAGGGAGGGAAGCGAAGCGGCGTTAAATGCACTTACGCTGGCATTCCCGGTACAGATGCTTATGGTAGCAGTTGGAATCGGAACCGGTGTGGGAACAAATGCACTTCTTGCGAGAACACTTGGACAGGGTGACAAGAAAAAGGCGGCAAAGGTTGCTGGAAACAGTTTATTCTTAGGCGCAATTATTTATCTGGTATGTTTGTTGTTTGGAATTTTTGGTGTAAAGACTTACATCTCATCGCAGACCGTTGATCCAGAAGTGATTTCGATGGGAACAAGCTATTTAAGAATATGCTGTGTGATTTCGTTTGGTATTATCTTTTTTTCATTATTTGAAAAGCTATTACAGGCAACGGGCTGTTCACTCTATTCGACAATCGGTCAGGTTGTGGGCGCGGTGATCAATATAATTCTTGATCCAATTATGATCTATGGAATCGGACCAGTTCCCCAGATGGGAGTAGAGGGTGCTGCTTACGCAACGGTAATCGGACAGGTGTTTTCCGCAGCATTGTTATTTGTTTTTCATATGAAATTGAATAAGGAATTTGAGCATGGCACAGCATACATGAAGCCAGATCGCCAAACGATAAAGCAAATCTATTCCATTGGTCTTCCGGCAATCATTGCGCAAGCACTCATGTCGATTATGGTTTATGTGATGAATCTGATCTTGAAGTTTAGTTCGTCTGCACAGACTGCATATGGATTATTCTATAAGGTGCAGCAGTTTGTATTGTTCTTAGCTTTTGGTCTTAGAGATGCAATCACACCGATCATCGCGTTTTCATATGGAATGGGCAACAAAAAGAGAATCAAAGATGGAATCAAGTACGGCCTTCTCTACACAATCATACTGATGATTTTCGGTATTCTTATTACTGAAATTTTCCCAGGGGCATTTGCAAGCCTGTTTAATGCAGGACAATCAAGAACGTATTTTATTGGAGCAATGAGAATTATTTCTATCAGTTTTCTTTTTGCTGGAATTAATGTCGCGTATCAGGGAATCTATCAAGCACTGGATGGTGGTATGGAGTCCCTTGTGATTTCACTGTTCAGACAGCTTATCATCATATTGCCACTAGCAGGAATTTTCTCCATTTTTGTCCGAAATGGACATGCAGACGTAACACTAATCTGGTGGGCATTCCCGATAACCGAGCTGATTGCTTGTTTGGTGGGCTATGTATTTTTACAGAGAATCAAAAAGAATCGAGTCGATCGTCTGAAATGAAAAATTTGCCATTTGTCTTGCTAGATGATAAAATGAAAATATGCTAGGATGAGATTGTGGAATGTTTTCTATATTTGCTCGTGGAAAGCTGATGGAGGCACTGAATCAGAAAGGATGCGACTTCTTATGTGAGGGTGGCGTGTATTTTCTTACTGCAAAGAGAAAAGCATTTTGTCATTGAAATTGGTCCGATTCGATTAAAATGGGTGGTATCATATAAGCCTATAAAGCAAAATTGTAGAGAAGAAATGGAGTAAAAAGAAAACAATGGATAAAAATGGAATGAATTATATGAAGCAGTTAATGCCTGAAGGGTATCGAGATATTGAAATCATGATGGATTATGAGAATGAACGCGTTGTAACACTTGGAGAGCTGACACCAGAGTGGTGGTTGTAAGACAAAAAATGACAAACGTTTTGTTTCTATGACTTCCTTTGCAATGTTGTGAAGCTCTGCAATACTCTGAAATTTAATAGCTACTCATAAATTTGCCAATATCTTCCAAATCAAAAGCAAATTCGTTACTATAGGAATTGTTCAAAGCCATGAAAAATCGAAGTGCAGCTTTGAATCGTTACAATAGAAAGAAGAAATTTGGAGGTATATTCGATGTTAAATGAATCTGTAATTAAAATATTAAAGAGTAGTATGTGGGACCTTGCAACATGTGCAAACGGAGAGCCAAATGTAGTGCCAGTTGCTTTTAAAGATGTTACCGAAGACGGAAAGCTGGTTGTAGGAGATGTTTTCCTTGAGACTACATTAAAAAATTTAAAGGCAAACGATAGAAAAATCGCGATCTCCGTATACGATGCACAGAGTCTTGAGGGCTATCAGATTAAGGGAACTGCTGAGTATGTAACAGAAGGGAATCTTGTAGATACATTCAAGATCATGGTAGAGGGAATGTTCCACGGTGCAGCGACTGCAAAGGGAGCACTGATCATTACACCAGTGAAAGTGATTGTTACAACACCGGGTGCAGAGAATAAGAAAGAGCTGTAATTTAAGAAAGAACTGTAACAACTAAGAATTTCAATAAATTTAATTCGGACGCCACTAATAAATTTCATAGTAACTTCAAAAAGGATCACCTTCAAGCTATAATAAAAAAGCTTGGAGGTGATTTTTTTATGGCGAAATATAAGAAAAAAATAGAGGATGATATACGATGTCCGCTTGAATATGGACTGGCAATATTTGGTGGCAAATGGAAATCACGCATTATATGCGTATTGTCTGCCAATGAAAAGCTGCGTTACAGTGAATTGCGCAAAGAAATGTACAACATCACTGACGCGGTACTGGCAGCAACTTTAAAAGATTTGATACAAGATGGGGTTGTAGATCGAAAATCTTATGACGAGGTTCCGCCTCGTGTTGAGTATATGTTGACGCAGAAAGGGAAATCGGTTGTTCCTATTTTACAGAGCATCTGCCAATGGTCTGGCGTGTTTTATAAAGAGGACAGCGAAAATGAAATGGTGCAATGCCAGAAATGCGATCATCACAAATAAGGAGAGAACGAAAATGATTCAATATACAGAGGAAAAGAAGTTTACAAAAGAGCAGGTAGAGCAATTATTTTTGTCAGTTAACTGGGTTTCGGGAAAGTACCCGGAGCGCTTGTACAAAGCACTCATGAATTCGTCGATGGTACTCACGGCATGGGACGATAAAAAGTTGGTCGGACTGATACGAGTATTGGATGACACAGAAATGCTAGCACAGATCCATTACGTGCTTGTCCATCCAGATTATCAGGGACATGGAATTGCTGGTAAGATGATTGAAATGATAAAGGAAAAATATAAGAACTTCTTTTATATTGAAGCTATGCCAGAGGATAAAAACAATGTCGCGTTTTACCAAAAGCACGGTTTTTCTGTAATGGAAGATGGCGCGGCAATTCAGATTTGTAACTGTGATTAGCAAATATGCCAATACCAAAGGCTTTCTTTCGTCTTGCACTTCCAGCAGTAGCAGCACTCCGCCAACGCGTGTGCTTCACGAAAATGAGCTTGATTTTGGACAGGATCGTTTGAATGCATATGTGGACACAAAATTCCGGGCAGAAAAGGCAATTCTTACCAGACAGATATAGAGGGCATAGAAAAAGAGGACTACTTTTCTTTCGAAAAGCAATCCTCTCGCCCCTGCCAAGGAGTGCAGTTGAGGGGACTTGAACCCCTACCCAAGTACATGGACATGAACCTGAATCATGCGCGTATGCCAATTCCGCCACAACTGCATATACACTTGTCGTACATTGATAACAGTGCGGGCGACAGGACTTGAACCTGCACGTCATTGACACTAGAACCTAAATCTAGCGCGTCTGCCAATTCCGCCACGCCCGCTTGCTGTTCACAACCTGACATCGTGACGCTTGCCTCAATGCAAGAGATATGATAGCACACGTACTTTGTTTTGTCAAGAATAATTTTCAAAATTTTTCAAAAAACTTCGACGATAGTTGAAATTTCGAAAAAGTAAGCACTTTTCCGTACAAATTTAACATAAGAGGTCAGATACGGTTGATAAAACTTTATAAAAGTACTAATAAGACTTGCAGTTTTTTCGATTTCCTGCTACAATAAACTACAGTTATGCCAACGAAAACAGGCATGGAGCGCTGTATGTAAAATTGCATGCAAGTGACTGCATGCAAAACAGCAGGCAGAATGAGAGGTAGCACAGCCATGATAGAAAAAGAACGTCAGAGTGAACTAATTCGAAAGTTTGTCGTATCCCAGGAGATGCCGGATGACGAGATCGCCAATCTGAGCCTTGATGAGCTTACTTATGTTTACTTCAACACTGAGATTGCAAAAAAGGATGAGAGATATAAGGCAATCCATTTCCCGATTAAGCAGCAGATCCTTTATTGGGGCGTTGTCGATGCGATTAAAAAGGCGGAGACTCTTTACGTCGCATTTACCGAGAAACCGAAGTATCCGTATCTGGATCCAGGCAGGAACGTATGGCTGTTTTCAACAGAGGAAAACCTGATGAGAGCACTCAAGAAGCTCGAAGAGGATCGCGGACTGCATCTGATTTATCAGAAGCTTCCCAATAAGGTAATCATTCCATTTTTTGCTCAGCTGTATTACTGGGGCATTGAGCAGGTGATTCTTGATAACATGAATCACCCGATGATCGTAAAGCGTTCCGATGTGATGCCGGAGATGGATCAGAAGAAGGATGAGAAGAAGCAGCAGGATCTGTGCAATGGAAAACTGCAGGCAGCGCTGATTCAGCATGCTCAGTTTATGGCAGAGAATCCAGATGCTTCCGTATTTAAGGAAGACAAGGAAAAGTTAAAGGTTTATACAATCTTAGCAAACAATGTATTCTTTGAGGTTTGTGATGCCAAGTTTATGGCACCGACCGTTATGGAAAAGGATGGACAGACCTTCAAGGCAGGTGAGGAGATTCCAGAGGGTGCACGCCCAGCGATCGTTTTCATGGGAAAGAAGGACTCCGACCAGAAGGCATTGCCGCTGTTTACCGATATCACCGAGTTCATGAGAGTTTATAAGCCACATGCGATGGGCATTTCGATTTTGACTTACGAGGCTGCTGAGAAGATGGCAAAGGCAAACAATGCAGAGATCGTAATCAACCGCAATGGAACGGGACTTACCGTAAACGAGCATGTGATGGGTCTGATCGATAAGATCCGTGCAAAGAAGGAAGAGGTGAAGGCAAAGGCTGCCGAAGCAGCAGAAAATGGTGAGGAGCCTGCAAGTGCACCAACACCGACACCGGTACCAAAGACGGTGATGCCGACTGAGGCACCAAAGACCGAAAGTGCTGCATCAGAAGAGCCACAGGGCGAGGTAACGTATGGCGATCTGGTTGATGAGCCAGATATGTTAATGGGTGCCTTAAAGAGAACCGCAAAGGCAACCAGACAGGTAAAGCGTATGTGGTTGGCACAGCGCATGCAGGGCAGCAAGGAAGGCTATCTGTTAGTAGCAGAAACCACTAGCAGTTCCGATACCGTACTTGAGCAGTTAAAGCTTGCCGCAAAGGATTATCTGGACGGAAAAGAAATCGAATGCCGCAGAGCAGATCCGGCAGCATTAAAGATTGTAGACAACATCAAACCGTTTTATAAAAAAGGTATTTTTGGCTAATGCTAAGAATAACAGGCCATTCTGAATTAAGGCAGAGTGGCCTTTTTCGTTGAAGGAGAAGGTATGAATATACTTGATATTATCGGACCAGTGATGGTCGGCCCGTCAAGCTCCCACACAGCGGGCGCTGTCCGCATCGGAATCGTCGCAGGAAAGCTTCTTGGTGAGTCGGTGCGCGAGGCAAAAATCCATCTGCATGGCTCCTTCTGGGCGACTGGAAGAGGTCATGGCACTGATCGCGCAATTGTTGCCGGACTCTTAGGATTAGCCGTCGATGATGCGCGAATCCCAGAAAGCTTTGAGTTGGCAAAAAAAGCTGGCATGGCATTTTCCTTTGATCATGTAGAGCTTGTTGATGCGCATCCGAATACGGTCAAGATCAATTTGACTGGAGAAAGTGGAAGCGTGCTTGAGGTCGTAGCGGCGTCAATTGGCGGTGGACGCATTCGTGTCTGTGAGATTGACGGACTTCCGGCAAACTTTGAGGGCGAGTACCCGACTCTTATTGTGCGAAATCTTGATCAGCCAGGTCATGTGATGGAGGTCACGGCGATGCTTGGTCACAAGGGTGTCAACATTGCCACTTTGCAGCTGTTTCGTCAGAGCAGAGGCGGACAAGCAGCGATGGTTATTGAATGTGATCAGGAGGTGCCGGCAGAGTCCATTAAGTGGCTGTCCAGGCAGGAGGGCATCGTAAAGGTGACGTATTTAAGTCAGGCACAGCCAAGCGAATGATTGAGAAAGGATTGATCTATGTATAAATCATTAGAAAAAATCGCGCAGGTATCACAGAGCAAAAACATACCATTTTGGCAGGTGATCCTCGAGGATGACTGTAAGGAGCGCATGGTAAGTCCTGAGCAGTCAAAAAAAGAACTGATGGCAATGTATCAGGCAATGAAGGAGGCCGATGCGGCTTATGATGCAAAGCAAAAATCGCGAAGCGGCATGGCAGGTGGAAACGGTCAGCTGTTTCACGATGCCGTGGCTTCTGGAAAAACGATTTGTGGTCCTGTGATTGCATCGGTGATTGAAAAGGCACTTAAGATGGGCGAATCCAATGCTTGTATGAAGCGTATCGTAGCAGCACCGACGGCGGGCGCCTGTGGCGTAGTTCCAGCGGTATTTTTGACGATGCAGGAGCAGCGTGGCATCGATGATGAGCGTATGCTTGAGGCAATGTATATTGCATCTGGCGTGGGTGGTGTGATTGCAAACCGCGCATTCTTGGCAGGAGCAGCAGGCGGCTGTCAGGCAGAGATCGGTTCAGCAAGCTCGATGGCAGCGGCAGGAGCCGTCTATTTAGCAGGCGGTGGCACCGAGGCGATCATCCACGCCGCAGCGATGGCAATGAAAAACCTTCTGGGGTTGGCTTGTGACCCGGTGGCAGGTTTGGTCGAGGTGCCATGTGTGAAGCGAAATGTTGTCGGCGCGGTCAATGCGCTTTCCGCAGCAGACATGGCACTTGCAGGTGTGCGAAGTGTGATTCCGCCAGATGAGGTGTTTGATGCGATGCGAAGCGTTGGAATTAGCCTTCCGGAGGCGATCCGCGAGACGGGAAAGGGCGGCCTGGCAGCAACCACGACCGGACAAGAGATCGCCCAGAGGCTTCAGCATGAGTGAGTTTAGTAAGAAAAAGGACCAGTATTGGAATGCTGCAAATGATACGGCAGACAAACGTTTGAGCCTGAATAAAATCTTTGTGGCTAGTCTTTGTGGTCTTCTTTTGTTTTTTTGTCTTGTCTGTGTGAGCGTTACGATCACATTAAACTTTCGTCCGCTCTACTATTTGGACATAAAATTACTTGATATTTCAGGAATAAGCGGTTACAGTAGTGATGCAATTCGAAAAAATTACAATGTGCTGATTGATTACAATAACATCTGGTACACAGGAGCCCTCAATTTCCCGGATTTTGTTATGTCTGAGTCCGGGCGGATCCATTTTGAAGAAGTCAAAAAGGTCTTTGGTGTATTTGAATACGGTGCACTCATTTTGCTGCCAATCTCCATTGCACTGATCGCCGTTGCAAAGAAAAAACGGTTTAAAAGTGTATTTTTGGCAGCAGGAATTTTTAGCATCGGCATACCGGCAGCGCTTGGCCTTTTGATTGCTGTCAACTGGGAGTGGGTGTTTGTCACCTTCCATAAGATGGTATTTCAAAATGATTACTGGCTGTTTGATCCGTATACGGATCCAGTGATTCTGATTTTGCCAGATGAATTTTTCATGCATTGTGCAGCACTAATTCTTCTTTTTGTGGTGGCAGGAAGCATTGCCTTCTTTGCAGCCGGGAAACGAGTACAAAAGCAAAGCATGAGAATGAAGGATAAGAAGTAAGAAAAGGAAAAAAGTAAGAAACAAAAGCAAACCAAAAAACAAAAGCAAGCGAAAGTTACTGTTTACAGGGCGTTCATTCTAGCATGACGCATGAACGGTAACAGCAAACGTAAGGCGGAGGAAAGAGATGGAACAAATTAAAGAAGCGACCGGTGCGACAATCCGTCCGGAAAACTTATCGTATGAGACAATTCTTTACGCATCCGATTTTGGTGCATCCCCAAAAAAGAATGCCGTAGAGAATACAAAGGCAATCAATCAGGCAATTCAGGCGGCATCTAAGCAGGGCGGTGCAACCGTTGTTATTGGCAAAGGCGAATACCGTACCTACACGATTGAACTGGCAAGCCATGTACATCTTCATTTTGAAGAGGGCGCAATCATCCGCGCGGCGAGAACGGACATCAAGCACTCCTATGTCAATCAGGACGGCGAGGGCGGCAATTACCTCGAACCAGAGGTGAACCGATTTGTCGGTTTGCAGGATCACGGCCACAGCTATTTTGCAAACAGTTTGTTTTACGGAGCCGATCTGTGTGATATTATGATTTCCGGTGACGGACTGATTGATGGAAGCAGCTGGAATGAAAAAGAGCAGTGCCGTGAGTATGTACTGCTCGGCGGTGATCCGTCTGAACCGATCAATCGAAATGAAAAGGGTCACAATGGCGAGTGGTTTGGCAACAAGGCAATTGCACTTGTGCGCTGTAAAAATGTAGTGCTGACCGATTTTTCTCTTGTCATTGGCGGTCACTTTGCAATCATCGCAGAGGGCGTCGAAAATAT
This sequence comes from Lachnospiraceae bacterium, assembly GCA_052273485.1. GTDB lineage: Bacteria > Bacillota > Clostridia > Lachnospirales > Lachnospiraceae > Anthropogastromicrobium. Next base: position 14,174 of record DAVZID010000047.1, on the reverse strand, counting down.
GTATGTCGATGGCATTTTAATTGACACGAACCGCGATGCCTTTGATGTGGATTGCTGCAAGGATGTAACGGTGCGAAACAGTGTGTTTAATTCGCTGACAGATGATGGTCTTGTTATGAAGAGTTCGTACGGCGCAGGTGTCTTTATGCCGCTTGAAAATGTGTTGATTGAGGATTGCAAGGTATCGGGTTACGATGCAGGAAGTGTCTATGCAAAGACCTATACAAACGAAAAGTTAGTAGCGGAGGATCGCTGCGGCCCGACGGGACGTGTAAAGCTTGGAACAGAGTCTTCTTGCGGTTATCATCAGGTAACCGTGCGCCGCGTGGACTTTGAGCATTCAAGAGGATTTGCGCTTGAGGCAGTCGATGGAAGTGATCTGACCGATATTATTTTTGAGGACAGTCACATGAAATATATCAGCAGCTCACCGATCTTCATTCGCGTCGGTGATCGCTGTCGTTTCCCGGTGACGGGTATGCAGCCTAGTGAAGAGATTCAGGCAAAGGCACCAAATGTACGCCTAGATAACCGTGGATTTGTCATTCCGGACAATGAAAATTATCCGGTGATTCCGGCAGTTCGCTACACACCGTCCTACAACAAGACAAAGCTTGTCAGCGTAGATGGCCGTTCCTTCTTTACCGTTGTCGATGAGGCAAACCCAGTTACGATCAATCCGGCAAACCTCGTAGAAGAGGGTGGTGTGACCTACGGCAAAACGTATCAGGCAGGAGAGGGTTATGTAGCCGATCAGTCAAAGGCGCTTACCGCACCGGAGGCGGCTGCGAGAGCAAATGGCTGCTCACGACCGCTTGCAAACGTCAAAAATATCCGTATCGCACGCGTCACAGCAGAGAGTGTGGATCCGCGTTATCCAATTCTTCTTGCTGGTCTTGATGGAAGTAACATTGAAAATGTACAGTTAGAGGACATCTCTGTTACGTACCGTGGTGGTTTAACGATGGAGCATGCCGTTGAGCAGCGCCAGTTAAACACAAATTGGGAGTATACTCAGTACCAGACAAAGCCGTCCATTCAGAGTCTTCCGTGGTTAGTCAATACGTTTTTCTTAAAGAACGAGGGCTTGCTGCCAAGAGTCGATTGGGATGAGAACACCAAGAGCTGGAAGGATGATCCATACAACGTACCGGAGCTGCCAGGTTCCTATCCGGAGCCAAGTATTTTTGGTATTTTGCCTGCATATGGCTTCTACGCGCGTCACGTAAAGGGATTAGAGGTAAAAGGCTTATCAGTTGGCTTTGAAAAAGAAGATACCCGTCATGCCATCGTACTTGATGATGTAACGGATGCCTCCTTTGAAAATTTGACACTTCAGAGTGCAGAAAATACCGAAGATGTCGCATTTGTAACAAGTATGTATAAGCGTCCGGCAAATTTGGAGTATGTACCAGATCAGCCGTATCATATGACAACGATCACAAATGTGGCATTACCAGATGAAATTTCCATTAAGCTGGCAACAGTAGAGGCACCGGCACCGGGAACACCGAGGGATTCGTTCTATGCAAATCCAACGCTTCCAATTCCGGAAAATGGTTACCGTTATCAGGTCGAAACCGACGTGTATCCACTGCCACTCACTGTCTTCCCACCATTTGAGAATCGCACGACTGGAAAGACAAGAAATCCGGCAGAGGAAACAAGTCGCAAGGAAGTTCCGGGCATGATCTACAACGAAGGTCTTGCACAGCGCGAGTATACCGTTTACCGTGATCATGGAAAGCATGTATCCGTCACTATGAAGCAGCTGACAAAAGAGCATGTTCATGAGATCGCAGCCGTCGAGCGTGCATGCTTCCTTCCGGCAGAGGCCGCAGCAGAAGAAGACTTTGTCGAGCGCTTTGAAAGCCCGGCGTTTGTGTGCTACGGTGCATACAACGAAGACGGTGAGCTGATTGGCTTTATCGACGGAGCCGCCTTTGATAAGCCAGAGCTTCCAGATGAGCTGTATCACGACACCTCAAAGCTTGTTCCAAACGGACCATGGCAGACCGTGTTTGGCGTCAATGTCATTGCGCGCTACCGCAGAATGGGCATCGCAGGTCAGATGGTGCGTCACTATGTCGAAGAAAGCCGAAAGCGCGGTCAGGACGGCGTAGTATTAACCTGCAAAGATCACCTTCGCCCACTCTATGAAAATGCCGGTTTTATCTGGCAGGGTGTATCGGCTTCTACCCACGGTGGCGTAAAGTGGAATGATATGCTGCTTCGCTTTTGCAAGGGAGAGTAACACCTGACAGCCCCTTAACGATTGTTTTGTCGGCGTTCCTTGTTCACGCGGAGTTGGGTCCGTCGACAAAGTCACTTGCCTTGGCACCGGTCACGATAACTTTCCGGGTAGCATACACATTCAAAAAGAGAGAAATAAAGAGAAACAGGAAAAAGAAATGAAGAAACTATTAATTTATTTAAAGGCATACCGCAAGGAAGCATGCTTAGCCCCACTTTTTAAGATGCTTGAGGCTGTATTTGAACTATTCGTTCCACTTGTTATCAAGGGAATCATCGACTACGGTATTGCGGCACAGGATCGCATGTATTGTCTTCGCATGGGACTGTTATTGCTTCTTCTTGCCGTAATTGGCCTTGCAATGGCAACCACGGCACAGTGGTTTTCTGCGAGAGCCGCAGCAGGCTTTGCGGCAAAGATTAAGCAGGTGTTAATGGAGCACATTCAGAAGCTCTCCTATACCGAGCTGGACACGATCGGTACTTCTACACTGATCACACGTATGACAAGTGACGTCAACCAGGTTCAGACAGGAACCAATCTGGTGCTTCGTCTGTTCATGCGTTCCCCATTCATCGTATTTGGTTCTATGATTATGGCCTTCACGATTGACTTTCAGGCAGCGCTGATCTTTGTGATCACAATTCCGCTGTTGTCGATCGTCGTATTTGGTATCATGCTTTCCAGTATTCCACTGTACAAGAAGGTACAGGCACAGCTTGACAAAGTACTTGGAATTACCAGAGAGAATTTAACTGGTGTACGAGTTATTCGTGCATTTAATAAGGAAGAAGAGGAGATCGGTCATTTTAAGGCAGAAAACGAGCAGTTTACCAAGCTGCAGATGTTTGTTGGAAAGATTTCCGCGCTGATGAATCCATTGACTTTTGTAATTGTAAACTCTGCAATCCTTGTACTCGTATGGACTGGTGCATGGCGCGTAGAGGGTGGCATCCTGACGCAAGGTGCAGTCGTAGCACTTGTAAACTATATGTCTCAGATTTTAGTTGAGCTGATTAAGTTGGCCGATTTGATCATCAACATCACCAAGGCCGTTGCATGTGGAAACCGTATCCAAAAGGTGCTTGACGTTGAGCCGTCCATGGCAAATGGAAGTGAGAAGTGTATCGTCGACCAGCCAAATGCAGTCAATGCAAAGAGTGCAGCACCAGCGGTTGACTTTGATCATGTATCCTTAACCTACGTGGGTGCAGGTGCTCCGTCGCTGACCGACATTGATCTTCATGTAACCGCAGGTCAGACGGTCGGTATCATCGGTGGAACTGGTTCTGGAAAGACATCCGTTGTCAATCTGATTCCACGTTTTTATGATGCAACAGAAGGTACTGTTCGCGTATTTGGCAAGCCTGTTCAGGCACAAGATATCGAGACGCTTCGAAGCCAGATCGCCGTTGTGCCACAGAAGGCTGTTTTATTTGCTGGAACCATCCGCGAGAACATGAGATGGGGTAAAGAGGATGCGACCGATGAGGAAATCATGGAAGCACTTGCCATTGCGCAGGCAACTGAGGTTGTTCAGAAGAAGGAAGGCGGACTTGACGCCTTTATCGAGCAGGGTGGAAAGAACCTTTCTGGTGGTCAGAGACAGCGTCTGACGATCGCTCGTGCGCTTGTCAGAAAGCCGCGTATTTTAATTCTTGACGATAGTGCATCGGCACTTGACTTTGCAACCGATGCGGCACTTCGAAAGGCAATCCGTGAGATGAAGGATGCTCCGACGGTATTTATCGTATCACAGAGAACCTCCTCTATTCGTTTTGCTGATCAGATTTTGGTGCTGGATGATGGTCATAGCGTAGGCGTTGGCACACATGATGAGCTTTTAAAGAGCTGCAGTGTATATCAGGAAATCTATGATTCTCAGTATAAAAAGACAGAAGGAAAAGCGAATGACGCAAAAGTGAATGATACAAAAGCAAACGATGCAAAAAAGACTGCTGGTAACAGTAAGAAAACAGGAAAGGAGGCGTAATCATGGCAGCGAAGAAAAAATATGATCGTACCAAGCAGAAGGAAACACTTGGAAAAGTACTAGAATATATCAAACAGTATCGTGCCGTGCTTGTGTTCTCACTGATTCTGGCAGCAGTTACCGTTGCATGCACGCTGTATCTTCCAATTTTAACAGGAGATGCAATCAATCTGATTCTATCCAAGGGAAATGTTGATTTCGACGGCATTAAGCCGATTTTTTTTAAGGGCGCAGTTGTAATTATCATCGGTGCTGTAGCACAGTGGGTTATGAATATCTGCAACAACCGCATTACGTATGCCGTTGTGCGCGATATTCGTCAGGAAGCATTCGAGAAGATTGAAAAGCTGCCACTGAAATACATCGACAGCCATCCATACGGTGATATTGTGAGCCGTATCATTGCCGATGCGGATCAGTTTTCCGATGGTCTGTTAATGGGCTTTACACAGTTATTCAGCGGTGTTCTTACGATTGCCGGTACGCTGATTTTCATGCTGACAATCAACATTCCGATGACGATCGCTGTTGTTGTTCTGACCCCAATTTCCTTCTTTGTCGCAGGCTTTATTGCAAAGAAGACCTTTCATCTGTTCAAGAAGCAGTCTGAGACACGTGGTGAGCAGACTACACTCGTTGATGAGATGATCAACAACCAGAAGGTCGTTAAGGCATTCGGTCAGGAAGAGAAGGTTATGGATCGCTTTAACGAGGTCAATGAGCGTCTTCGTGACTGCTCCGTAAAGGCAACCTTCTTCTCCTCCATCACCAACCCGGCAACCCGTTTTGTAAACTCTCTTGTTTACGCAGCTGTTGCTGTATTCGGAAGCTTTTTCTCCATTGCAGGCGGAATCAATGTCGGACAGCTCTACAGCTTTTTAAACTATGCAAATCAGTATACAAAGCCGTTTAACTCCATTTCAAGCGTTGTTACCGAGCTTCAGAATGCTCTTGCATGTGCAGGCCGACTGCTTGATCTGATCTACGAGGAGACTGAGGTGCCGGATGCCGACAATGCAGAGGTGTTACAGGATGTAAAGGGCGCAGTTACGCTTTCTCACGTAAACTTCTCCTATGTGCCGGAGCAGAAGCTGATCGAGGATCTAAATCTGTCGGTAAAGCCGGGCCAGAGAGTGGCAATTGTTGGACCCACTGGTTGTGGAAAGACGACACTGATCAATCTTTTAATGCGTTTCTACGATACCAATTCTGGCACAATTGAGGTCGATGGTCACAATATTCGCAATGTGACAAGAAAGAGCTTGCGAGAAAATTATGGTATGGTGCTTCAGGAGACTTGGCTTAAGAGCGGCACCATCCGCGAAAACTTGATGATGGGACGCCCGGATGCCACCGAGGAAGAGATGATTCAGGCAGCAAAGGCCGCTCATGCACACAGCTTTATCAAGCGAATGCCAAAGGGCTACGACACCGATATCGGACAGGACGGCGGTTCCCTTTCTCAGGGACAAAAGCAGCTTCTTTGTATCACACGCGTTATGCTGTGCCTGCCGCCAATGCTGATTCTCGATGAGGCAACCTCCTCGATTGATACTCGTACCGAGATCAAAATTCAGGAGGCATTTAGCCGCATGATGCAGGGCAGAACAAGCTTTATCGTAGCGCATCGTCTGTCCACGATTCAGGAGGCTGATGTAATTCTTGTTATGAAGGATGGTCATATCATCGAGCAGGGTAATCATGAGTCTCTTCTTGCAAAGAATGGATTCTATGCGAAGCTGTATAACAGCCAGTTCGCGCTGTAATTCACGCACTAGAAAAGAATCATAAGAAGAATAAAAGAGAGCAATCATCCAGATCTTATCCTAAGTTGATTTGGGTGATTGCTCATTTCTTTTAAAATTCCTCAAAGAAAAGAAGACAGTTAATTTTCAAATTCGTTCGCTGATTCATCGTCAAGCAGCGCAAATCCTGCGACTTGCGTGGTTGGAAGTGAGAAGACAATGGTGCCAGCCTTGCTGTTTGGTCCTGCTTTTTTTAAGATGGACTGCATGATGGCAGCTTTCTGGGAAGCAGCGGCAACGATCAGGATGACCTCCTTTTCTTCTGCAATTGTGATGTTATAAAATTTCGGGGCGCCCTTTGCACCAGTTCCTTTTCCATGAAGGACGGTGCCGCCTCGTGCGCCAGCTGCGCGAGCCGCATTCATTACCAGATCGGTGCAGCCCTGACTGCAAACGGCAACGATCAGCTCATGTGCATAATGAAGCGAAGGCGTGTAAGATGCGTTATTCGTTTCTCCATTTAAAAAAGCCACTGTTTTTCCTCCTCCAACACTTTTAATAGGGACAGCAATCACGATTCCATGGCCCGGAACGCCGATATGTAAATGGCGTTTCTGGGCCTGTATTAGTTTCTTTGTTTTTTCTTCACTGGCAACGGTAAAGACGATGCGCCGCTCGGTGGACTCGATGCCGAGCAGATCAAGCATACTTTTTACGGCGGTGCCGCGTCCTGCCATGGTAATGCTTAACGGCAGCTCAAGCTCGCTGCAAAGTTCCTTCAAGATGGAAAGCGAGTCTGGATTGATAATGGATATTATGTAATTCATTTTGTAGTCTCTCCTTCCCAAAGTTCAACAATATCATAGTCTCCATAAACGGTTTCGGCTTCTTTTGTGTGCTTTTGCTTTCGCTCATAGAAGAGGCCGACAAGCTGGATGGAGACAAGCGGCATCATCGCAACGAGTGCGACCACACCAAACGCATCCTGAAGCACATTTCCGCCGAGTGCGATGCTTGCACCCATGAAAAACTGAAGCATAAAGGTTGCCGTCATCGGTCCGGAGGCAACACCACCAGAGTCGAAAGCGATTGCCGTGTAGATGTCTGGCACGAAGAAAGTCAGAATCAGTGCGGTAGCGTAGGCCGGAATTAAGAACCAGAAAAGGGAGATTCCAGTCAGTACGCGAAGCATCGAAAGACCCATTGCGAGTGCGATTGCGACGGAAAGACTAAGTTTAATGACGCGTCCCGGAATGGCTCCGGCACTGACGGTTTCGATTTGTTTTTCAAGGACGGCAACCGCAGGTTCGGCGCTGATAATGAACCAACCGATTACCATGGCAAGGGGAACGAGCCACCAGACACGCTTTCCAGAGGAAAGCGCAGCACCAAGTTCCGCTCCCAGCGCGGAAAAGCCGATATTGACGCCAGTCAGAAAGAGTACGAGACCAATGTAGGTGTAAAGAAGTCCGATGATGATCTTTCCGAGGTTTCGGCGATCAAGATGAAGCAGTGTAAACTGAAATAGAAAGAAGATCACAATGATCGGCAGCATAGCAACGGCAGTTTCTTTTAAATAATGAGGAATCGCATGGAGAAAGGCGTAGCCAATCGCGGTAGTGGTCTCATAGGAAGCCGTGCTTAGATCGGCAACAGCGGCATTATCGGTGTAAAAAAAGCCAAGAATCAAGACGGCAAGTACAGGTCCAATGGAACACAGTGCGACAAGACCGAAGCTGTCGGCCTCGGCATTTTTATCGCTTCGCACGTTGGACACACCAAGTCCTAAGGCGAGGATAAAAGGAACGGTCATCGGTCCAGTTGTCACGCCGCCGGAATCGAAGGCGATGCCGAGAAAGTTTTTGTCGGTGAAAAAAGCCAACAGAAAAATGATGGCATAAAAGCCAATCAGTAACAGGCGAAGGCGTGTTCCGGTTAAAATACGCAGCATACAAACGCTCATGAAAAAGCCGACTCCGGCGCCAACCGTAACGAGCAGTACCGTGTTGCTGATGTGGGGGACGGTCTGGGCGAGGACCTGAAGGTCTGGTTCTGCAATCGTGATTGCAAAGCCCAGAAGGAAACTGACAGCAAGGATCAATGGGAGATTTTTGGTGCGCGTCAGTGCGGTTCCGATCTGATTTCCGATCGGTGTCATCGACTGCTCAGCTCCCAGGGAGAAAAGGCCCATACCGATGATCAGCATCAGGGCTCCGACAAAGAATGTCAGGAGAAGATCCGGCTGCATAGGGGAAATGTACAGGCACAGAAGAAAGACGATGATGACGATTGGCAAAACGGAAAATAGGGATTCCGCTACCTTCTCTGTGACTGCGGTGCGTGTTTCTCTCAGATGAATCTGTCTGATAATAGTACCTCCTTTTATGCTTTTTTTTAAGTATAACAGATATCGTAAGGATGCGCAACCCGTCTCATCGCTGATCTAGGTTATGATAGTGAACTTGTGGTGCAAAAACGATTGACAGAAAGTTGGCGGGTGAGTATAGTGAGGAGTGGAAAAGTAATTGAAGAGAAATTGCGAAAGAAGAAAGAGGAACAAAGAAATGGAAAACAATATATTGACAACAAATTTTCATACACACACAACGCGTTGCAACCATGCGCAAGGCGAGGACCGTCAGTACGTCGAGGAAGCGATTAAGGGCGGCCTTAAGGTGCTTGGCTTTTCGGATCATTCCCCATATTTCTTTTCAGGGGATTATTATTCGACCTTCCGTATGAGAAGAGAGCAGGTTCCGGGCTATGTGGATTCGATTCTGGCATTAAAGAAGGAATATAAGGACGATATTGAGATCAAGCTTGGTTTTGAGACGGAGTATTATCCAAAGTATTTTGATCAGCTGTTGGAGTTTTACAGCCAGTACCCGATTGATTATATCATTATGGGACAGCACTTTGTCTTAAATGAGGAGGAACATATCTACAGTGGTGATTTGCACTGTGAGGAGGATATGATGATGCGCTATGTGGATCAGGTGATTGAGGGACTTGACACGGGATGTTTCACTTATCTGGCACACCCGGATCTGCTTCACTTTGGTGGTTCAAAGGAAAGCTATGAGAAGGCAGTAAATAAGCTGTGTACATATGCTGCAAAGAATCATGTGCCACTTGAGATTAACATGCTTGGCATGAGAGAGCACCGTCACTATCCGAATCCCCAGTTCTTTGAGATTGCGGCAAAGCATAACTGCGATATTATTTTTGGATGCGATGCGCATACACCAAAGGATGTTCATGATCTGGAATCGACAAGAATTGCACTGGAGTGGTGCAAGGAGCTTGGCTTACACCGTATTGAGTATCCAGAGTTAAAGAAGCCGTGTAAGAAGTAATTTGCAAAAATAATGAAAGAATAAAGAAAATGAAAAGAAGCCTGCCAGTGAATTACGTAAACTACTACGTAGTCCACTGAGCAGGCTTTCTTTCCCAATATCACGTTTGGAAAATAGTATTTACAGTGCTAATGATCCCATCGGATCCCATGGCTCGAGCATGATTGGATCAGAATCATATTCTGTTATGTATTCTTCAGGCAGATACTTCTTATTGACAACGATCTGATACATATACTCATCAAACCAAGCATCGCTCATAACATAGTAGCCCTTCTTGCCCGGTGCATCGCCCCAGCTGTTCTCAACGCGCCAGCGGTTTGGTTTGCCATTATCGTCAAGATTTACACCCTGAAATACCATTGCGTGGGTCATTAAGCTCTCGCCGTACTCAAGACGCTCTGCCTTGTTCATGCCAAAGGTGATGCCAAGAAGCTCTTCGGTCTGATAGGTGTTTAAGTCTAAGAGTCCTTCATCGCGGGAGGAGCACTTACCAACATCGCAGCCGAACCATACAGGAGAACCATCCTTCATCTGTGCGATCGCAGCTTTCTTCAGTTCTTCAATTGGAAGATTCAGATAGCGAACCGGGCAGCCTTCCTTTACGTTTCCAAGGAACTTTACGCTGTAGCTCTTATGATATGGCTTGTCGGCGGTCGGAGCGTTGATTAAGCTTACGTAATCATCCAGATTCAGGCGAACATACTTCTCAAAAAACTCAGTTCCGGTAAGGTTTGTATCGCGGATAAACGTATCATCCTTGTCGGTAACTTCCAGATCGAAGGTCTTCGGCGGCTCGCCAAGGCAGATGCACAGAACACGGTAGATTTCTTCCATCATAGCAGCCTTCTTTGTGCGCAGCTCGTCAAGTGTAGCACCATCTGCATGAGCCTTGCGCAGGCGGCAAGCATCCTCACGAAGCTTTCTGGTTAACGCTGCGGTCATCTCACGGGTAGCAGAGGAGGCAACGGTCTCTGGCATCGCTTCCTTTGGAACAACGCCGTATTTGCGAACTAAGTTGCACAGCATATCCCACTGTCCGCCATCGCCAAGCGGTGCAGTAAGAAGGAAGGAAACAAGACGGCCTTCGGTTGGCTCGTCAAGTGTCTCAAGAATGCTCTCTAAGAAATAGTTGGATTTTTCCAGCTTGTCATAAAAAAGTGTGTAATTCTGGGACAGCTCAAATGTCTTTAAGTTCAGGTTTCTCATAACCTCAAAACGGAAGGTATTGAGTGCGGCAAACATCCAGCAGCGTCCGCTCTGCTTCTGGTTGGTGATTTCGCCCTGCTCTAAAGAGATGGAGTAGGAGTGGCGGCTCTCACGCTGAGCGAGTGGATTCTTGGATGCAGCTAACAGTCCGGTAGAAGTAACTGCATTCATCGCAATGCGGTTTACCGGCTTTGCAGCAAATGCAGTGGCAAATTCATTAAGAACTTCGTTTGTAATATCATGATTCATAACAAAACCCTTCTTTCTGCGTAGCGTATACGCTATTTATACTGCTGTAGTTTGATTGTAGCACTTGAAAGAAATTTTGTAAAGCAGCGTGTGAAAGTTGCAGGCAGATCGTAAAAGTGTATTTTTTTCAACAACGTAAGTTGCATTTTATACCGATGCACTTTATAATAAAGGGCAGGGAGAAATCGAAAGATTTGCCTGAAGATTTTGAACTGGAGGAGAGAAACTGATGAGAAAAACACATAGAAACTGGACAGCGGCAGCATTAGCACTTGCAACTGCACTTTCAGCAACACCTGTATTTGCAGCAAAGGAAAAAGAGGAGAGTACTTCAGCAGCAAATGCAGAAGAAAATAGCACAACACAGGCCAGCGCAGAGGACGGCGGCGAGCGCACCATTATTGACCATGCGGGCAATGAGGTGACACTTCCAGAGGAGATTGATCGCATTGTTGTGACCGATACCCTTCCGCTGCCATCTGTGCTGTCACTGTACTTAGATAGTGCAGAGAAGCTTGTTGGAATCAGCCCCGTCAGCATGAGTGCTGCCAAGGCAGGACTTCTTGGTGAGTTATATCCGGAGATTTTGGATGCCGATACCTCCTTTTTTGAAAATAGCGAGTTAAACATTGAGAGTCTGCTTGCACTTGAGCCGGATCTGGTATTTTATAATGCACAGAACAAGGAGCTTGGTGAGTCATTGACATCCGCAGGTTTGACTGCTGTTGCCGTGTCTGTTACAAAATGGGATTACAATGCGGCAGATACGTTTGATGCATGGATGGATTTGTTAGCTGATATTTTCCCGGAGGAGGAAGAAAAGGCTGAGGCTGCAAAGGACTATTGCGAGAAGGTAGAAGAAACAATTCAGGAAAAGACAGGTGATCTTACCGATGAGGAGAAAAAGAGCGTTTTCTTCTTATTTAATTACAGTGATACTGCACTTGTAACCTCTGGAAAGAATTTCTGGGGCCAGTACTGGTGCGATGCAATCAATGCGGTAAATGTAGGCGAGGAGATTGAGGCAGAGCGCTCTAACGCATCTGTCAACATGGAGCAGGTCTACAGCTGGGATCCAGAGATTATCTTTATCAGCAATTTCACCAAGGCAATGCCAAAAGATCTTTACAACAATACAATCGGTGATGACGACTGGAGCAGCGTTCAGGCAGTAAAGAATGAGCAGGTTTATAAGATGCCACTTGGCGCATATCGAACCTTTACACCAGGAGCAGATACGCCAATGACACTGATGTGGCTGGCAAAGACGGTTTATCCAGATCTGTTTGAGGATGTCGATATGACCGAGGAGGTTGAAACCTATTATAAGGATGTATATGGCATCGAGCTGACGGATGATCAGGTCGCACAGATGTATACGCCTTCTGCCGATGCAGCAAACGGATATGGCACGAATAAGTAATATCAGAAAGTGGAATACAAAGCGCAGTCTTGCGGCAGGGGCGATTACCCTTGTCGCATGTGCTGTTTCTCTAGGCATGGGGCGTTATGTTATCACACCTGATAATGTAATGCGAGCGATTTGTGATGTCCTTACCGGTTCTAAGACCGTGAGTGAAACGATGCGCCATGTGGTCTTCTTTGTGCGTGTGCCGCGTATTCTTGGTGCGCTTTTGTGCGGAGCAGGTTTAGCAGTAGCAGGAGCAGGCTTTCAGGCCGTATTTGCAAATCCACTAGCGACACCAGATACATTAGGCGTGGGAAATGCCGCATCATTTGGTGCAGTGGCAGCAATTTTAGCAGGAGCGGGGCGAACAGGGATTCAAAGCAGTGCGCTGTTTTGGGGTCTATTTTCCGTGTGTCTTGTCTATCTGTTTGCAGGGCGAGGTGGTGAGCAAAAAACACTTCGACTTGTCCTTTCTGGCATGGTAGTCGGTGCCCTTTTTTCCTCTATGGTGTCCTTTGCCAAGTATGTGGCAGATCCACAGGATGAGCTGCCGTCAATCACCTATTGGCTGCTTGGCAGTCTCAAAAACATGAGTTGGCCACTTTTTCTATCTGGTGCAGGTTGGATTCTTATAGGCATTGTAATTCTTATTCTTCTTCGCTGGAAGCTTGATGCGCTGATGGTAAGCGAAGAAGAGATACGAAGCTTTGGCATATCGGTGCGACGACTTTCACTCCTTGTAATTGCAGCATGTTCTGCAATTACAGCAGCGGTTGTTTCGATGTGTGGTCAGATCGGCTGGATTGGACTTTTGATTCCCCATCTTTGTCGAATGCTGTATGGAGGAAGCAACAAAGATGTGATTCCATCTTCGATTGCGTATGGTGCATTGTTTTTATTGATTACGGACACGGTGGCGCGCTGCATTACCGCGTCGGAGATTCCGGCAGCGATTCTAACGAGTCTAATTGGAGCACCTTTGTTTTTGCTTTTGCTTGCTAGGACGGGAGGACTTCGCACGTGAAAATGAATATGCTAGAACAGGGGTATTTGTTATAGAAAGAAAAGATTGTTGCGCAGGAGGGTTTCATATATGAAATTAGAGATACGCAATGCAGCGATTGGCTATAAGAATCATGTATTGGCATCCCATATCAATATGACGAGTGAGCCGGGTCAGATCACGGCAATTCTCGGGCCAAATGGCTGCGGCAAAACCACTTTTGTGAAGAGTTTGATGAGGCTTGTGTCGTGGTGCCATGGCGGCGCATTTATAGATGGCGCGGATATGCGAACGATCCCGGATAGACAGTTATGGCGAAAAATGGCATACGTTCCGCAGAAATCTGCAAGCGTGCCATATTCCGTTCTGGACATGGTCGTACTTGGACGAAATCCGTATAAATCATTGTTTGCACAGCCAGATAACCGCGATAAAAAAATGGCAGAGGAAGCACTTGAACGGGTTGGAATGCTTGCGTTTTCGAATCACCCATATGATAAGCTTAGTGCTGGGCAGCAGCAGCTTGTAAAGCTTGCGCGCGCGCTAGTATCGTCACCAGAGCTTTTGATTATGGACGAGCCAGAAAGTGGGCTTGATTTACGACACACTGCACAGCTGATGGGATTGATAAAGGAATTGTGCGAGAACGAGAAAAAACAGGTTTTGTTTATCACGCATAGCCCAGAGCATGCGCTGATGATCGCAGATAAAGGACTTCTATTTCTGCCAGAGGATGATGAGTCGGCGCATTTTTCTTCTGTTTTATGGGGAGATATGAAAGATGTCTTTTGTCAAGAAAATTTGGAACAAGTTTATGGAATGCCGTTAAAAATTGTAAAAGATGGTGATTCGATTGCAATTCTGCAGAAGGCATTATAATGATTCAGCGCAGAAAACCCCGGCCGTTCGCAAGAACGTCCGAGGGATGAATGCGCCGATTACAAACAACGCAGCCAT
>DAVZID010000046.1:0-27606 GCA_052273485.1 Lachnospiraceae bacterium | reverse complement strand
AAACAAGCCTTCCAGCGGTGTTTTGCTCAATTTTACTGTCAAAGATGGGATTTTAACATAATTTTTTTCAGATTGCAAGCGCTGGACTATTGTTATTTTATTTTTCTGGAAGCGCACGCACGCTCTCTCCCTCGATTAGATTTCCGCTGATGATACTTAAGCGGCCCGGTTCCTTATCGAAACCTTTCACTCTGGCGATGATGCGCTCCGCGGCGGCCTTTGCCATCTCTGGCATATCAACGCCGTATGTGGTGAGCGCGATATCACACACTGGCATAAACAAGAAATTGTCGTAGCCTACGACTGATACATCCTCTGGCACACGATATCCGCAATCTTCAAGCTCATGGATCACTATACTAGCTGTCTGATCACAATTGCAGACAAATGCGGTCGGCATATCCTGCGGTAGCTTCGGCTCGATGATCTCCATCGTTCCTGGCACACGATCCTCTATGATCCAATCTGCACGTTCTTCAAGACCATAGTGACGCAGCGCCTTTAAATAGCCAAGGTAGCGATCCTCAATACTGCTATTTGACTTGACGCTTCCGACATACGCAATCTTCTTGTGACCCTTCTTTATTAAATGCCTTGTTGCAGTGTACATGCCATAAAAGCTATTTGAAATCACGCAGTCCACATCAAATTCCGCTGCAAAAAAATCCAGAAAGATCATCGGCATTCCGATCTCTCTCTCCAGTTTTCGCAGATATGCCCTGCTAACCTCGCCCATCACGATCAGTCCATCAATTCGATGATCGCTGATCATGGCCGGAATCTCAACATTTTTTTCTTCATCTGGCTTTAACACGCAGAATGCCAGAAGACAATTATGTGCCGCACAGGCTACTGCTAACTCCTGATACAGTCTCCAATAAAAGGATGACCCATTTCCCAGATACCGCTCCTGAACGAGTACCCCAATATTCACTGCTGTCTTTGATGCTGCCTGTGAGCCCGGTGCCTGATATCCCATCTCCGTTGCCATCTCCTTGATTCGCTCACGAAGTTCCTCACTGACGCCTCGCTGATTTGCAAGCGCGTTTGAAACCGTTACAGTGCTAACACCTAACTTTTCTGCTATGTCTGACAGACGTACTGCTTTTCGTGCCATAAATACGCCTCCATTCTATACTTTTTTATTGTTTTTTGTTAATTTTAAGTATAGAATGCTTTAATAAAACTGTCAAGTGAATTTAATGTTGGGATTTTTGCGTCTCTTTTATCATGAGCGCAAGTTCTGTACCACTCTCCTGCATAGGAGCATGCACCAAACAACTCCAAAACATCTAATTTCATCAAAAGTACCTCCACACCTTCATGTCTCTTGTCTACCATTACATGTTTTTATCCGGTCATTTTCAAGCAAACTTTCAAACTCGTTGAACTGCTAATTCAGGTTATAACTCGCGAACTGCCCTGACACACTGATTTGCAAATTCGAAAATTTTGTGAATTACTTCGAAGCTATTGACAGGACGAGATTCTGTATATATAATCAACCTATCCTCATGGTAGGTTTAAGTGGACTGTTACGATGGTAAATAAATTTTCCCATCATAACAGTTTTTGCTTTGCTTGGTTTTTCTTAAAATCAACTTTATCTTTGCTGTAGGAAAGGACAAAACAGTGGAACACACAAAATTATTCATCAGTGGAATGACCTGTATCAACTGCCAGACGCGAATCCAAAATGCCCTGAAAAAGCAGTCGGGAATCACACAGGCTACTGTCAGCTATGAGACTGGAACGGCGGATATTTTCTATGATCCTTCTATGATCTCACTCGAACAGATTCAAAGCCTAATTGATGACCTCGGCTATAGCGCTTCGGCTCAAAAAGCATCACACGCGACAACATTCCTCCGGATTCTACGCGAACTTAGCATCATTATGCTTCTTTATTTTCTTTTGCAGCATTTCGGTATTTTAAATTACTTGGCACCAGCCTCGCTTGCGGATGCACAGATGGGCTATGGTATGCTTTTTGTGATTGGTCTGATCACCTCTATACACTGCATTGCGATGTGCGGCGGAATCAATCTGTCCCAAACATTGCAAAAAGGCACGCAGCTATCTGCAAATGCATCTAATGTATCTCGTGCGATGTTTCAAAACGCAGCTGCCTATAATGTGGGACGAATCATCTCCTACACGGTAATTGGCGGAATACTTGGCAGCATCGGCGCACTTACCGGAATGGCCGGAACACTTCAAACTTCGTCGTTTTTTCAGGGGCTTTTAAAGTTGCTTGCCGGTGCCTTGATGGTTCTTATGGGAATTAACATGCTTGGTCTTTTTCCAGGACTGCGGCGGCTTCGCCTGCAAATTCCTCTGCCGTGTTTTCAAAAAGGCAAGCAAAAAGAAAATTTAAAAGAAAGAAAAGACAAAAATGCTTCCCATAAGCGCAAAACACCTTTTCTCATTGGTTTGTTTAATGGCTTAATGCCATGTGGTCCTCTGCAGTCGATGCAGATCGTTGCACTGGCCTCTGCCAATCCATTTACTGGAGCGCTTTCGATGTTTTTCTTTGCGCTTGGCACCATTCCGCTGATGCTTGGATTTGGCTCGATTGTCGCTGGTCTTGGCAAGCGCTTCACAAAACAGGTATTAAAGTGTGGTGCCATTCTCGTTGTCGTCATGGGACTTTCGATGATGTCACAGGGTACTGCTCTGTCGGGAATGAACAGCAAGTTAAACACACTTTTTTCTGCAAAGAAAGAAACTGCCGTGGGAACGTCCGATTCGAATCATTCTAGTAATTCGAATACTGGCATAGAAAAGGACGGCATCCAATATGTCTCTAGCACACTCGAATCTGGTCATTATCCAGATATTACCATAAAAGCAAAAACTCCTGTCAAATGGACGATTCACGCCGAGAAAAGCAGTATTAACGGCTGCAACTATAAGATTTTGCTGCCAGATTTTAATACCGAATGTGTTTTTGAGGAAGGCGATAACACGATTGAATTTACGCCGCAAAAAGCCGGTGTCTATACTTATAGTTGTTGGATGGGTATGATTACCGGAAAAATTTATGTAGAAAGTGAGCAAGGATAATTATGAAAAAAAGGACAACTCTTGTTTTGAGCAGCATAGTAACAGGTGCAATGGCGATTTTGATTTCTGGATGCAGCAGTAACAGCACCTCAAATAGCACATCTGTATCCGCGAATGCACAGGTGACTGCCTCTGAAAACACAACTGCAAAGAACATGACTACCACCGCGGATGATTCTGCCGAAAATGTTATCAGTATTAAAAAAGATGGCTATCTTGCCATTCCAATCGCAGATTTGTCACAGACTGCTTCTTTTTATAAGGCTGATCTTGGTGAAACTGAGGTTAAGGTTGTTGCCTTGAAGGATTCTAAGGGAAATTTGCGCACTGCATTTAATGCCTGCCAGGTATGCTATAGCTCCGGCAAAGGCTACTATGTTCAGGATGGCGACTATCTGGTGTGTCAAAACTGTGGCAATTCCTTTACCATTGATCAGGTAGGTGTTGCTTCTGGTGGCTGTAATCCATGGCCGATCCTCGATTCGGATCGCACCGTCACCGATGATGAAATTCAAATCTCCTATGATGTCTTAAAAGCAACTGCGGATGAACTTCCAAACTTTTTTCAGTAGGTCCATTGATTCAAAAGCCACTTCTAAAAGCTATTTTCAAAAGCTATTTTTTAAGCACAAAACGGCCGGTACTGCATACAGCTACAGTACCGGCCTTCCTATTTTAATTATCCTTTCATAACAAAGCAACGCACCCTATCGGCTCACCGCAACTTGTCACTTAACAAATTCAAATTGATTAGTAATTCTCCTCGTGAACCTCGAAATAGCTCTGCGGATGAGCGCATACTGCACGGAATTTTGCTGCTAACTCTGGGAAGCCTTCTTCCTCAGCTGTCTTTGCAAAGCCCTCATACATATCGGTCCACTCGTAGTTCTAACATTCGGATTCGCTGATTTTCTTACTTCGCCAACCTCTTCTCCATTGCCGCATTCTGTACCAGATTTTTTACAAATTCAATCAGAACTTTGATCATTCCAATGATCCAGAAGCCTTTGAGTTCCAGTACGATTCCATCAACCATGCCCATACTGATCATGCCGTTTGTCATTTTAGCTAATCCTCTAAGTGGCATATTTAACTGAAATAAAAGATTCAAATCTGGATGGCCTTTTTTCAAGCTTTTATTCAACATGCCAGTCAGGATTGCCCAGATCAACCAGCCAAGCGGGCTTCGTCCATACTTCATTTCTCCTAGTGTCATATTGTGGCTGATATCAGGCTTTCCGTCTGGTACCGAATGACCTAACAGTTTTTCAAACTCTGATTTTGGAACCTTCTGCACTTTTCCACACTGATAGTGAGGCAATTTAGTCAGATCATATGGTGGAACTGCACAAGTTCCATCTAACTTAAGTTCAGCACTCAGCAGCATCTTTTCACTTGATGTTCCGACACTGATTTTATAGATTCCAGATTCTCTCTCCCACTTGTTACTCTTTATATTCCAGTAACGAAATGCCTTGTCATCTAATTTTACAGTGACTCTCTTGCTCTCTCCTGCTTCCAAATAGGTTTTCGCAAAGCCTTTCAATTCACGCTCGGCACAGAACACCTCGACTCCAGGTGCAGAAACATAGATCTGTGAAACCTCTGCTCCTGCGACATTTCCAGTGTTGGTTAGTGTAAAGCTTACTTCTTGCTCGTTAACTGCTAAATCTGAATACGCAAACGTGGTATAGCTAAGTCCATAGCCGAACGGGAAAGCAGGCGTTACTTTTGCCCTCTGATAATATCGATAACCGATGTAAATAGACTCTCGATATTCTACGGTGCGTTTCTTTCCTGCAAAATGATAAAGAGATGGTGTATCCTCATAATGCTCTGCCCAGGTTTCTGCCAGCTTTCCAGATGGATTGATTTTTCCAACCAGTGCATCTGCTACAGCGCCAGCTCCTGCCTGTCCACACAAACAAGCATATAAAATTGCATCACAGCAGTTTCTCCATGGGGTCTCGATACTGCTTCCTGCCGATAATACAGCAACCACTGATGCACCATTGTTATAAAGTCTTTCTATCAGTTTGACCTGATTGGATCTTAACTTCATCGAAGAACGATCCAGTCCTTCACTTTCCTGCACTTCATCCAGTCCGATGCAAAGAATCGTCACATCTGCCTGTCCTGCAAGTTTCTCTGCCTCTTTTGCCAGCTTCTCATCTGGATTTCCAATGCGATCAAAGCCCTGCGCATATCCAACGACATCTAGCTCTGACTTTTTCAGACAATCCAACAAATTATCCAGTGCTGTCGTATTGACCATACTGGAACCAGCCCCCTGATAGCGTGGATTTTTTGCAAAATCTCCGATCACAGCGACTCTTGTTTTCTTTTTCAGTGGAAGGATTTCATTTTGATTCTTTAGTAGTGTCAAACCTTCCCCAGCAGCGCGACGAACAAGCTTGTGGTGTGCCAGCTTCTGATCCTCTGGCAAATTCAGCTCTCCATCCTTTTTGACTGCTTTTTTAATGCCCTCGCTGACACCTTTTTGTGTAAATTCGATCAGCTCTAACATTTCTGCTACTCTGGCATCAATATCTGCCTCTGATATCTTATGCGTTTTTACTGCATCCATCAGTTCTCTGACCGCATCTCCACCAGGAGCCGGCATTTCCAGTGTAGAACCTGCCTTTACGCCCAGTGCATGGTCGTTTGATCCGCCCCAGTCGGTTACAACTGCTCCCTGATAGCCCCAGTCTTTTCTCAAAATTTCTGATAGCAGATGCTCATTTTCGTTCGCATAGGTACCGTTTATCAGGTTATAGCTTGACATGATGCATTTAGGCTTTCCCTCTTTTACTGCGATCTCAAAACCAGTCAGATAAATTTCTCTTAGCGTTCGTTCATCTACAATACTG
This sequence comes from Lachnospiraceae bacterium, assembly GCA_052273485.1. GTDB lineage: Bacteria > Bacillota > Clostridia > Lachnospirales > Lachnospiraceae > Anthropogastromicrobium. The sequence continues at coordinate 21,670 of DAVZID010000046.1, read as the reverse complement.
TCTGATGCCATTCTTCTAGTTTCCTGATTGTTCACTGCAAAATGCTTTGGGCAGGCAGAAACATTATTTTTCTGAATTCCTCTGATATAAGAGGCAGCCATCTTTCCTGCAAGATATGGATCTTCAGAAAAATACTCGAAGTTTCTTCCACACAGCGGATTTCTCTTCATATTAAGTCCTGGTCCAAGAAGGACATTTACGCCAAGAGTTGCGGCCTCTTCTCCAAGTGCCTCTCCTATCTCTTCCCCAAGCGCTTCATCCCAGCTGTTTGCAATTGTAGCAGTTGGTGGAAAGCAGGTTGCCTCCACGCTCGGATTTAGTCCCAGATGGTCAGAGGCTCCTGCCTGCTTTCGAAGTCCGTGAGGGCCATCGGAAAGCCAAATTGCAGGAATTCCCTGCTTTGGAAATGCTCTTGTCTGGAACACGGACTTTCCAGACAAAAGTGCACATTTTTGTTCCAGCGTCATTTTTTTCATTCTGCCTTACCCTCCGGAAAAATAATTTTGTAGATTGGGAAATAAATTACCATCTGTACACCACCGTTAATTACAGTGATCAAAATATTGTACAATGCAGTTGGCACATATTTCTTACATAATGGCACATAGATGCCCATTAAAAAGCTACATACAATTGTGATCAGTATGAATGCAACGACATACCAAGCAATCTGATACCAAATATTTCCGTCAGACTTGAAGGTCACATTTCTCTGCATTGGGAAATTGATACACTGTGCAATAAAAAGTGTGATTGCAAATGCTGCAAAATACCCCATTCCACCAGTTGCATCCCCAGTTACCGGATAGTTAAACACATAAGTATCTACCGATCCCACTGCCAGATGAATCAGCTGACACGGAATGTTGCACCAGTCTGTCAAATTGTAAAAAACACTTGGCAAAAACGTCAGTAAAAGATACTGTATGACTGTGACAAGCATTGAAAATGCGTAAAATTTGATAAACTGCGCAAATACCTTATGGCTTTCTGAAAAGTTTGCCCATTGTTTCTTAAGTATTTCCATTCATTCCTCCATATCCTTGCTCCTGCTTATGGGATCAGTTCACGAAAACTAAGTTTATCCGTGCCTGATCCCTGTTTCCCCAGAAACTGTTTTTTCTCTAATTTCTTTATCCTTTTACTATCGGAATTGTAATCTCAGACTGACAAGTTCCATCGTTCGCCTCGATTTTAATCTCTTTTTCATTTCCGGCTCTGACAATGGCAAGTACCTCTCCATAGTAAGTGTCCGCCTTATCACTCAGATACCCTTTTTCATTATACGGGCATGCATTTCCGAAGGCCTCTAGAGTTCCACCAGTGACAGAAAGCTTAATGGTTCCTCTTTCGAGTGGCTTTGTGATCTTTTCCTTGTCGGTATAACGAATACGCACAAAGACAAGATGTCCAGAAGCTGCCTGTTTTTCTTCTGGCTCCATCGTAAGAACGGTCTCTGGTGCTGCTGTCTTTAACAGTGCTTTTCCAATTTTCTTTCCCTGCTCATCATAGCTAATCGCTTCGATCTTTCCACTTTCATAGGTACAGCTAAACTTTACAATGCAGTCGTTTTTAGTCTTTTTACTTCCAACCTTTTTGCCATTGACAAAAAGGTCAACTCGGTAGGCTCTTGCATATACTTCCACGTTTGCCTTCTGTTCTTCACAGCCTGCAAAGCTCCAGCTCTCAATTGCATTGGACATCTTCCATGCTGATGGGCTGTGCTTGTCGTTTGTATGATTGACTGGGCATACACCGATAAATGGTCCTTTTTCCTGTTCCAATGCGACCCTTGTGTACAGTGCCTCGCAAAGTGGCTTTCCTGTCAGATCGACTCTTCCGGATCCTGCTGAAACCCAGCCCAGTCCACCGTCAAAGTTCTTTGCATAATCGCTGTACTCCCAAGAGCCAACCATAACTTCTCCCAGATAATCCATACCTGCCCAGACAAAATCTCCGACAAGACGAGGATTTTTCTTTGCCATCTCTCTAAACTTATAGGCATCCTTGCAGAACGTTTCGCTTCCTAAAATCAAGCGATTTGGATATTTCTTTAGATCATGCAGATAACGGTAGATTCCATAGTTATATCCGGCGATATCAATGTTGGCAAACGCATCTCTTGTCTTTACGTCACATCCATGTAAAGTTGCGCCCCACTTCATAAACTCATCGCCTAAAAGGCCGGCAAGATTGTTAAAGAACTGGCTTCCAACTGCCTTTTTCTTTTTTTCAGGCTTTTGTTCTGCCTCTTTTTTGGCCTTTTTGTCGCTGTAAACGCCAAAACCAATCGAGCTTAGGAAATTAAAAAAGATATTTACACCACAGGTAACTGGGCGGCTATCATCCAAACTGTGAAGAAACTCTGTCATCTCCCCAGTCAGCTTGATTCCTCTTTTCTGTGCTGTCTCACTGACTTCATTTCCAGTCGAATACAAAATTACAGATGGATGATTGTAATCTTTTTCTACCATATCGGTCAGATCCTGCTTCCACCATTCATCGAAATAATTGACATAGTCATACTCCGTCTTGTGAATATACCAATGATCAATATACTCGTCCATCACTAGCATTCCCTGTCGGTCACAGGCATCCAAAAATGTTTTTGAGCAAGGATTGTGTGCACTGCGAAGTGCATTGTATCCATTTTCCTTCATCAAACGTACTTTACGTTCTACTGCATCTGGATCGCAGACAGCTCCTAATAGTCCATTATCGTGGTGAACACAAGCACCCTGTATGATCACTCTCTTTCCGTTTAGGCAGATTCCTTTCTTTCCCCAAAAAAGGGTTCTGATTCCGAAGTTCTCCGATACCACATCATTTCCTGCTGTCACCTGACATCTGTACAGATATGGTGTTTTTGTATTCCACAGCTTTGCATTTGCAATCTCAAAAACTTCGGTCACTTCACCGTCACAGGTCACCTCTCTTGAGGCAATAACAGTTTCCTGATCCAAAAGTTCTATTTTGATTGGCGCCGTTTTATTTATTTTTACTTTTACTTCAATCTTTGCAGGATTTATTGAAAGGGTGCGAATCTTTACACCATTAATCGGAATATAGACATCCTCACCGACCCAGAGTGTTACTGGGCGATAAATTCCTGCACCCGAATACCAGCGGCTGTTCGGCTGATCTGCATTTCTAGCAATGACACGGATCTGATTGGACTCTTCCGCATGAAAGTAGTTTGACACATCCACATAGAAGTTGGTATAACCATATGGACGATATGCAATCTTTTTGTCACCAATTAAAACTTCCGCGTTATGGTAGACACCTTCAAACTCTAGTATCATTGTTTTATTCTCATATTCTTTTCCCAGTACAAAGTTTTTCTCATAAAGATAGTCATAACCTTCATACCAACCTGTATTGGTTCCGCCGAGCGCATCTGCACTTTTCTTTTCCCCAAGCATTGCATCATGCGGTATTCTGACAGGTTTTCCCTCACTGGCTTCTCCCAGGTGTTTCACCGTCCAGCCTTCATTCCATGAAACTGCCTTCATATCTCTTTCCAAAATCCTTTCTGTTATCAAAATCAGACGCAAGAACCCGTCCTTTTCTATAAGGACGGGTATGATGTTTAACTCTTATTCTTGCTGAATGCTGCAACGATCATCACAACGTCGGCAATCAGATAAAGTGCTGCTCCAACAATTGAAATGTGAAGTGCAGTTGCCTCAGATGCCGGATAGTTTACCGGGATAAAATATACATCTGCTGCCAAAGATACACGTCCCAAAATGAAACGATAAACGCTGACTAACAATAATACATTGATCAAAAGAATCATCGCATCATACACGATCGGATGGATTTTTTCTTCTCCCACTGCAGCTAATACTGCCACCACAATCGCAACGATCGTACAGATAATTGGTGTCGGATTCATCACAGCAGTTGCAAGATATCCGATCGTTGAAGTCACAATATAGATGATCATTCCTACGAGTGCGGCTACAGCCGCACACCAGAGGATCAGATTGGATTTATTGATTACTTTCTTCATGCTCCCACTTTCCTTCCTTATTTATTCTTTTTTGCCATTTTTGCACGGCTGACTGCGTAAAAAATTACACTGAGAACAAAGATTGCTGCAAATGCTATGGTGCATCCAACGTAGATCATTCTCCACCAGGTCATTACATTCTCACTATGGGTTGTCTCATTGATACCATTCATTGCTGCACTGTTTGCCAGAGCATACAATGCATAGTGCAGATCCTGCTTGATTGCAAGGCAAACATCTCTGTCTCCCTTTAAGGATTCCTCATTCCAGTAGGTAATGTCATCGCTAGGACCAAATCCACAAAATGCAGTGGTTCCTGCAAGGATGGATTCCTTCGGAGCTGCTTTTAAGGTAACACTTGTAAAGTCTGTTACATTGTAGCCATGGAAGCCCCACTCATCTCTCATAATCTGTACTTGTACACCTACGTTTGCACTAGATGCAACTGCGCCGATACGGTTATAGGAGGTCATAACGCCAAGTGCGCCTGTTGTATAGGTATCTGCCTTTGTCTCATCGTTTTCAAATGATGCCGGCTTACCATTTGCCTCAAATGCCTGCTGAAGTCCTCTTAATTCTACTTCTCTTGCCTTCTGCTCGTTCATGAATACTGCGATTCCAGAACGGTTGATTTCCTGATCATTGAATGCTGCATGCTTGATATTAACCAAAGTTCCCTTTGACTGTGCACCCTGAATTACCGCACTTCCTATATATCCGGTTAAGATTGGATCTTCTGAATAATACTCAGCACCACGGCTGTTGTATGCATGACGGTGAATGTTCATTCCAGGTCCGATCATGATTGGAAGATTTAATACCAGTGTACTCTCTCCAAGCGTAATCTCTCCGTTTTCATAAGCCAGCTCTTTATTCCAGCTGTATGCGATATTCTGCGGTGCTACACCAACACGAGTTGCATAATCATAATCTGCTGCATCCTCGTAAGCAACGCCATGATAAGAGCCTTCTGTTAAATAGTGAGAGTCAGATCCGTTCGGTCCATCATCTGCTGTGTACTGCATGAGTCCAATGGAAGGAATTGCTGCGATATTATGGAATGCATTTTCTGTAAATGCAAGGAATTCTGAAATCGATACCTTATTGATCAGTTCCTCCCAACGAGGATCATCAAAGTCAGCACCCTTCAAATCGGTAATCATCAGATCACTTGAGGTATCGCCAAATACGAGGTCAGAAGTATCTTCATCTGTCTTTAATTCGATAAAGTCATTCCCAAGAAGTCTTGAAAGTTCCTCATTTGCTGTCAAACCAGAGATTGTCTGCGGGAAGGTTCCATCCCAATCGCTTCTGGAAAGATAGGTTACAGTATCTGGGATAAAGGAATTGATATCCATAGAATAATCCCCGTCAGAAACTGCATTGGTGATCTCTGTTCCGTTTTTGCTTGTCGCAAATGTCTGGTTGTCTACATCACCATCCCAATCCCATGCATAGGTAAGGGACTCATCTCCATCCTCTGTCATACCATCGTCAACTGTTTTCTCCTGTGCAGCTAAAATATTGTTTAATGCATCATGAGAATCGGTTCCAATTGCAAGATAGTAAGTTCCTGGATCCAGAATGTAAGTCTGTGCATTGTTTGCATCATAGCTTGCCATATTTGCCAAATCAACAGTAATTGTGATTGTCTGGCTGTCGCCTGGCTCAAGTGTCTGTGTCTTTTCAAAGTCCATCAACTGAATTGCTGACTTTTCGATGTTATTCTCTTTGTCATAATCGGTATAAGGAGTCTGTGCATATACCTGAACAACATCCTTTCCTGCAACATCACCAGTATTGGTTGTGGTGACTGTAACCTCTGCAGTCTTCTTATCATCTGCTACAACAACAGAATCCAAGGTTTGCTCAAAGCTTGTATAAGACAGTCCATAGCCGAACGGATATGCCACTTCATTGCTGTAATCCCAAGTTCCATCGGTATCAGCAACTGTTCCGTCTTTGCTTGCATAGGTTCCTGCAGATGCCTTGTCGCCACCATTTCCAAGTACGATATCTGCGTATCTTGTCTCATAATAGCGGTAACCTGTGTAGATTCCCTCTGCCTCTACCAGATAAGAGTTTACATTTGCACTCTCTGAGAAATCGCCAGCATTGCTCCACGGAATATTTCCATAGTTCTGCATAGCAGGTGCCAATGCACTGTTCTTTGCAAAAATATCGCCCAGATGAGCAGATGGAGAAACAGTTCCGTTCAATACATCTGCTACACCATAAAAACCATAAGCACCCGGGTAACCAATCCAAAGGATTGCATCGATATCCGGATCATCCTTAAGGTTTGCAATCTCCATCGGATTTGTCGCATTGACAAGCACAATGACCTTATCAAAGTTTGCCTTTGCCTCGTCAATGATTGCCATCTCCTCATCACTGAGGCTTAAGATATTACCGGTTACAGTCTCAACGCCATCAGCACGTCCCTCTTCACCCGGATAGTAGCCATCGCCACCTTCTCCACCACATCTTCCGACTACAACAACTGCTGCGTCACTGTACTCATCATACTGAGAATTATAATCTGCATTCAGCTTACTTAATTCATCCAGTGTCAATTCATGCGGATCATTGTAGGACGTCAGTTCCTCATAAGTTGGCAGTACACCACCACCAAACTGCGGGGTTGTCCACTCTTTATCTGCAAAATATGCCTCATATGCAGATAACATGGAAGGATTCAGCTGAAATCCTCTCTCTTCAAATGCATCAAAAATCTGTACAGTAGATTTTCCATCCGGTACACTTCCGCCGGAGTTTCCATATACAGGGGCATAGCTTCGAATACCCATCAATGTAATTTTTGCATCTTTTGCCAGTGGCAATGAATTATTCTCATTTTTCAGAAGTGCGAAAGTCTCCTGAGAGGTGCGAATCGCCAGCTCCTGAAATCCCTCATACGCCTCTTTGGCTGTCTTAAATTTGGATTCGTAATTCCACGCCTCATCAGCACCGTCTGTCACTGTAACCTGACTTCTGGTTCCCACATATGCATCCACAGATGTACGATAGGTTTCCAGAATGTTTCCTGCTAACACAGATACAGTCAGAAACAACGCTGATGTTGCGGAAGCACCGCGCCACAAGTTTGTTCTTTTCATACTGCTCTTCTCCTTTTTTCTTTTGATAAACAGAGAATAGCAGTATTTCTTTTTTCAAACAATAACATTTTCCTGAACTGTCTTTTTTATGGCTTATTCTGTCACTGGCAGCAAAATATCAAGTGAAAATATTCCATCTGTTGACTTGGTAGAAAAATATCCATGATATTTTTCTACGATCATGCGGATGCTCTTCATTCCAAAGCCATGGTATCGCTTATCTTTCTTGGTCGTCTGCGGTAGACCTCCTTTAAAGGAAAGCTCGCCATTATAATAATTTTCGATGTGTACCAATACCATTCCTCTGCTTTTTTTCACACGGACAATAATACATCTTTTCTCATCATCTTCAATGCGTTCTACTGCTTCGATTGCATTGTCAATTGCATTTCCAAACAAAGAATAGATATCGGATTGCTTCATAAATGCTAGAAGTTCTCCGTCAATCATGCAATCCAGCCGGATCTTTTTGCTGTCACACTTCATGAATTTTTCCATCAAGAGAATATCGAGTGCTTCATTTCCTGATTGGAATGCAGTATCATAAATATTGATTGCTCGATTCAAATCTTCCATCTCATCTTTTGGGATGTGATTGCCCAAAGTTGCAATCTGATTTTTGATATCATGACATTTCACATTGATCAGATCAATCGTCTCTCTCGAAAGCTTCATCTGTTGCTTTTGCTGATATAACAGATGCTGCATGACGATATTATTCTGCTGTTCATTCTCTTTTCGTGTAATCTCACATTGTAGCAGCAGAAGAAACAGGCAGCAGATTATGTCATACAAAGAAAAAATCGTATACGGCCCAAAAGCCACCTGATATTCACTGAAAAGATTATGAAACAAATTTGTACATAACTGCATTCCGATCAATAAAATCAGCACTGAAGTGGAACTTGTTGAGATCTCATTGCTGTCTTTTCGCATTCGTTTTCCAAAAAACAGACCACAGTAAACTTCCAAAATTACAATAAATATCAAATAGGTAATATTCAGAAATAATTTATTTTCCATGTGTGCTCTTCTCATTAGACACACTTCTATTATTTTCGCTATTTTAAAGCAAAGATGCTGAGCTGCCCCTGCTGCTGTCACACAGAATGCCGCCTGCTTTACAGTTACATGGCAGCAAAAATAGACACCTGCCGTACACAGTACAAAGAAAACCAATGTGCGAAGACTTTCAAAATACACATTACATAATGGCAAAAAATTCCACAACATAGACACCAGTAGCATGCCAATCGTAACTGAAAGCACGCGTGCCACATAATGGTTTCGAAATTGCTGTCCCCAGATGAAAAATGCAGTTGCAAGCAGGATCTCAAATACATATCCGTTATTCTCAAAGAATATCTGGATCAGCTTCATAACACATTTTCCTTTCCCATCGCCTCAGCAAGTTCTGACATGAACGCCTTTTTTCTAGGGCGGCTGATCTGAATCTGTTCACCGCCCATTAACATCAGCGTGTATCCATTGATTCCGATGATATGCCGTTGATTAACCAGATAACATTTATTGCACCTTAAAAATCCCTTGTCTCCTAGCTTTTCTTCTGTCTCAAGAAGTGTTCCACTGCACTCAACAACACCTTCCTCAGTATGATATAGCATTTTATGCCCCTGAACCTCAATATAGCGAATTCGTCTTAAAAGTAGGCGCATATATCCACCTTGACGCATAATTAGAATCGCCTCTGATGCTTCCTGATAGCTACTCAAAATTCGGTTCAGCTTCAGTTCAAAATCTCCGTAATGCACCGGCTTTACAATATAATCCGCCGCATTTACCTCATATCCTTTTACAGCATAGCTAGCCATATTGGTCACAAATACTAATATTACCTTTTGATCTATCTTTCTCATCTTGCGCGCAGCTTCCATGCCGTTAATCCCCGGAAGTTCAATATCCATAAATACAACATCATATACCATCCGATAATCATCTAAGAAATTAGTTGCATCATGGAATACTTTTACCTCAAAAACTTCTCCCTTTTCTTCCTCATAACGCCTCAAAAAAGCACAAAGCTTATCTGCCGCATCCTGATTGTCTTCTACTATCGCAAATTTATACATCATTTATCCTCTCTGTCAGCCACTAGCTTATTTCATCTTGAACGCCCCTTTTCCATTGTTCTTTACCTCATACAATGCACTGTCCGCACTTCTGCACAGCGAAACAAAATCCTCCCCTTCGCCAATAAAGGCTACTCCTCCTGCACTGGCAGACACCGTGACATGCTCACCGCCCGACATCATCAAATGAGAAATTTCTCTTTGAAATTCGTCCATATATCTATGAGCATCATCTGACGCAGCATTCTTTATGTAAACAACAAACTCATCTCCTCCATAACGGCCAAAAATACTATCCTTAGGGAAACATTTTTTCATAGCAGCTGCAAAATGCTTCAGGCACAAATCTCCATTAGCGTGACCATACTTATCATTATAATCCTTAAAGTTATCCACATCAATAAAAATAAAAACGCCCGATATCCTCTTTAAAAGAGTTTCATCCACGGCTGCCTGAAATGCTCTGCGGTTAAAAAGCCCTGTGAGCGCATCAGTATCAGACAACCCTTTATATATTTCCTTATCCTTCTTTTCCATAAGAAGAATTGTCAGCATATACAATATCGTAAATAACATGAGAATGCTTCCATACACAACACCCCAAGCAGAAAAATACTGTGTAATATTAGAAATTTTTTTATTTGCCAGCTGTACTATAATATACCATCCCGGCATACTCGAAATACTTCGATATGAAATAGTTGCGTCCTCGCCTCTGACATTTGCTGTAAATCTGCCTTCTTTTACCCCCATGCGCATATCAAGCATCCATTCATTGTAAGAATATCCATTAATAAGCCAAGCATTTCCTTTGCTGCCATCTGTCCTGCATTTACATTATCTGTCATATAGCAGGCATCAAACTCGCATTGATTAATGGAAGAATCAATCAATGCCACATATATCCCACTCTCCCTTGCTTTTTTACAGCTTTCCACAAGCTCATCCGAGTTTGCCGGTGCAAGCAAAATTCCACTCGCACCGCTTTCTATTGCTTCATCAATCAATTTAATCTGACCTTCAATATCAGTCTCATTGTCGATTCCGCCAAGATATACAGATGCATCTATTTCATTTGCCGCTTTTGATACGCCCTCTATCACCGTCTCCCAGTAGACTCCATGGTAATTCTTTAAAATCACATAAAAGCTTTTATCACTGTCAGAATCTGAAATACATGTATACTCCACTATAGAAGACTGTGCTTCTAAGCTTGTATCAACCTCCTTTTGGCATCCGATTGCTGTCAAAAAAAGGATTGTAAACGCGACAACCATCAAAAAATATGTTTTTTTATGATTTTTGCGTGTATTTTGTTCTATTTTTTGAATTTTCATTCCTTCCCCCACGCGAATATAGTCTAATTGCACTATTTTTATAATGCAAAACTCTTCTTAATTATTATAGCGCACAGTTTTTTTATGTCAATTTATTTTTTCGCCTTCTTCGTGCTGTTCACGGTACTTCATTAACTTCCAGCTCACTCGCTCCACTTTCAATTCGCAAAACAAAAAAAGCACCGACCCCAGAGCTCATATGTCTCCAAAACCGGTACTTGATGCGCCTCCAGGGGCTCGAACCCTGGACACCCTGATTAAGAGTCAGGTGCTCTACCAACTGAGCTAGAAGCGCGTGTTTTTATTTGTTATGTTGTTCTCATCAACATGTGCTTAGTATAATACAACTCTCGATAAAAGTCAAGCAAAAATGACAATTTATTACGTTTTCTTTACAGATTCATTAACTTTTACAAAACATTTAGAAAAGAAATTCGGTACAGTTGCCATATTGAACAACAAACTGTACCTATATTCTTTCCCTATTGCCAGTTATTATACATTCCGATTTGATTTTCTTGAATTAGATTGTTATTGTGTCATGTGTGCGGAAATAGTCCATAATAATCTCTACCATTTCGGTATTGATTTCCTTTACAACTGGGCAGGTTGGGTACATTGGATAACCGCCTGCACCGCTGTAACGATAGTTGTTCATGCACAGCGTAAACTCGTCATCCGGCTGCACCAGTTTTCCCTGATAGGATAATTTCTGGATGCGGCTGCCCATCGGTGCCTCTGGATGAATCTCCCATGTGACACCTGAAAAATAATCATAATTATAGTGCTCGACCTTTGGGAAGAGAAAGCTCTTTGCGACGACTACCTTGCCATTCTCGTCAATCTCGAAATACTCTGCGGTGCGCTCCATGGCTGCCTTTAACTTTTCGCCAGTGATGCGGCATACGACAAGCGTATTCGGGAATGGATAGGTGGCGATGATGTCTCTTGTTGTGACACAAGCATTGAAGCCTGCAATCTCGTTTGCCAGTCCAACGATAGAAAGCTGTGCACCAGATACGTCAAGCTGAATGCGGTTAATCAAATCGGCGATGCCGCTTCCCTTAAGTGCCATCGTGACTTTATCCTCTGGGTAGAGCGGTCTGCTTAAGTGCCCCATCGGCTCGTCAAGCCATTTCTGAACCGGATCCTCGACAAAGCGATACTTCTCGCACAGTGCCTTTGCTTTCTCATTCTCTGGGTTTGGCTGAACCTTCTTGGATGTGATGGAGGTGATTGTTGCTGGGTACGCTGCATTTCCAGAAGCCTCTGCCTGCGCTAGATCAAATGTTTCTTTCTCAAGATCAATCTCGACATAGGCATACTCTCTGCCGTTTGCAAGCGGCTGAAGGGTGTAGGTGCCGTGAATCATTCTTCCTGCCACTGGCATGTGCTGATGACCGGTCAACAATACATCAAAACCAAGCTCAGTACAAATCTTGTAACCAATGTTTTCGGTCGTATCGGACAGGCGCTTTCCTGTCTCGACATCGCTCTCGAAGCCGCCGTGATAGATACAAATCGTCAGATCGACCTTACCCCGTAAATCCTCAAGTGCCTTTTTTGCTGCCTCAAACGGGTCAACAACCTGAATGCCGACTAGATTTTCCTTCTTCTCCCACACATTGATGTAATCGGTTACGATGCCGACTAATCCGACCTTCACGCCGTTTTTCATCGTGTGAATTACATGTGGATAAAGCACATTTCCTTCGCTATCGAGAACATTCTCGCATACGCAAGTACCTTTGTGGTTCTTGCGGTAAATCGCCTGATACTCCTGTCCGTAATTGAAATCGTGATTTCCAAGTGCGTAGAAGTCGTATCCACAATCGTTTACCATCTCTGCGATGTGCTCGCAGCTGCCAAGAACATTTTTGCTGTAATAAGCATACGCGGAGCCCTGAAGCATATCGCCGCCATCTAGTACAAGTGTATCATCATCTTTTTTGTACTCGGATGCACACGCAAACAAGCCCATCGGCTTTACCTCGCGGTCGCCGTATGTCGTCGGATAGAAATAGCCGTGTACATCCGATGTATAATAAATTTTTACTTTTTTCTTTTCCATTGTTCGTTCCTCATTTATTGATTTTAGGCAGCTTCAAGAGCAGACACCTACTAAGATAACGCCGTAAAGCGAAGCGATCCGGCTTGTCGTGTAGGCTGTCTGTCGAGAAGTCCTGCATAAACTTAAATCGAAGCGTATCCGAGCGCCGCACAGCGCACACTGCCCACGGAGATGAAATTATCAAGCAGCGCGCCGATATCGGTACCAGGCTCTGCCGTCTCGATCATGACGCCCTTTGAGCGAAGCGTAAAGCTTCCATCTGCGTGATCGGTGCGCACATAATCGTCCTGATAAAACTGATGCTTTGCCGGAATGCGGTCGCGCAAAATGCCTTTACACTCAGAGAGTGCACAGCCTGGGAAATTCACATTCCAGATGCGGTCCATCGAAAGATTCTCTGCAAGAAGTTCCTTTACAAGTGGAATCAGATATTCGTCTGCCGTCTCCCAGCTTGTATCATTTCGATTAGAGAAAGCAAAGGAGCGAATGCCGTTTGCAAGCGCTTCCATGGCTGCGCCGACTGTACCAGAGTACAGGATATCAATTCCGGTGTTATAGCCGCTGTTGATTCCTGAAAATACAACATCCGGCTTTTCTGGCATCAAATATTCAAGTGCTACTTTTACGCAATCTGCCGGGGTTCCACCCACACTATAGGCGCGCACACCCTCTACGCTATAGCTTTCCGGTGTCACCTCGATGTCCTCAAATAAGGTGATGCGCTGGGACATCGCACTGCACTGACTCTTCGGCGCAACGACCCACACCTCACCAAGCGATACGGCAAGCTCTGCCAGCTTACGAATGCCCGGTGCCTTGATGCCATCGTCATTTACAATTAAAATTCTCATTTCTAGTCCTCTTCTATTTTTGCGCTTCGCTTCATGTGACGAGACACAAGAAACTTGCGTTTTATGAATGGAGTTCTGAAGCATTTTCAGAAATTAATTTTTCTGGGAGATCATCTCACCGTTTTCAAAGACAAAGCACTCACCGTACTCTGGCAGAATGCGCTTGTCTGCATGTGCGGTGTTGACCTGCTCCGGTCGGAAACTGTGCAGCGGAACAAGGATATGCGGTGCGATCGTATCGAGCATTGTTCTTAAATAATATGGTCTGGAATGACCGCCGATTCCCATATGCACATACGGAATATTCATATGCTCTAAGATTCGATGCATCTTTCCAAAGGAAGGATCGTAATCGCCAAGCGGTGCACCATCCATGTGAACATACAGCGTAATGACGGACTGCAAATCCATCAGTTCATAGAAGTTTGCATAATCCTGCTGCAAAATGTACTTGGACGGATTGGAAAGAAGCTCTGCTCTGGTAATGACAGTCCAGCCACGCTCGGCAGCCTTATCCTTATCGGCACCAACGCTGTTTTCATACATCAAAATCTCATCCTCTGGATAAAATGTCTGTACATAATCGGCCTGTACGCCGTCCATGACAAGCTTTCTTCCTGTCTCCTGTGCGGTCAAAATCAAGCGATGAAGACGCTCTACATTTCGGTTATATGGATTGACAATGATCAGTCCCTTCTGCTCTGTGGACTCTCTATGCATCTCTTCCTGTAACCACTCCTCGCTTCTTCCTGGCTCATCTGGCTCGGTCAGAGAAAGCATATCCACATCGTCAAAGCTTACTGTAACGCCCTCGGTGATTAACACGTCAGCGCCCTTCATCTTCTGTCCAAAAGCCCTAGTTGTCTCTGGATGGAAGCCGTGGAAACGATAATCACCGGTGTAGCAGATGGTTCCGCCCGGTGTTGTGATGCGATAACCACACGCGCCGATGACATCATGATCAACTGCCTCAACCTCAACCTTAATGTCACCTACGGTAAAGCTCTCGCCGTATGGGATGCCGATGCAGTTTTTGTGACCCTTTACTTGAATGTCACTGCAAGATTCGAGTCTGCGGTACAGCTTTAAGGAATCCTCACTCATGTAAACTGGAAGATTCGGATCAAGCATACCAAGACCACCCATGTGGTCGATGTGCATATGAGAGATCACGAAGAAATTTTTCTTGGTGTCATTCTCGAAGCTGACAAGGCCAAGCTTCTTAGCAGTCTCATTGTCATAGAGACCATCGTGTGCTGCTAACACGCCAAGACGCGCATAGTCTGCTGCGCACTCATTATAGCGCACGGCAATCTTATCATCCATGCGGTCCATTACGGCAAATCCGAAGTCAAACATACATCTTGCCTCTTCGGTCTCGACCACAACAAAGGTTCCGCCGATTTCTCTTAATCCATTATAAAATGTTATCGTTGTCATAAATTTTCCTTTCCTAAACTATCCTTTTGTAAAAAAATAAATTTACTTAAATAGATGAAAAAGGAGCTGCCATTATCTGACAGCCCCCTGTGTGTTCGTCTGTTACAGCAGACTAGTTACTTTTTGTTATTCAGCTACGGAAGAAGACTCCTCTTCGGTTGCAACAACACCGTCAACGCCTAACTTGTCGTTGATCTCGGTTACAAGGTTCTCAAGAACTTCCTCTGGCTCAAGCTCGTCCAGGATGGAATCTTCCAGAACGGTGCTTACCGTATTCATTACATCATAGCTGCCATCGAATACTGGCTGAGCGAAGAAGTATGGAGACTGCTCGTATGCAGACTTGTAGTTGTTGGTCTCATCCTCTTCCATGAACTTCTGGAACTCCTCAGTCTCGTATGCAGACTTTCTTACTGGCAGATATCCTGTCTCTTCAGACCACTGGATAGTGGAATCAACGCTTGTCAGATACTTCATGTATTCCCATGCAGCATTCTGCTTATTTTCATCGGTGCTGAACATATAGATGTTAGTACCTGCCTGATTAGCAGCCTTTTCCTTGTTGCCAGGAACAGGTGCTACGCCAAGCTCCCATCCATCTGCAGTGATGTAAGAAACACCAGTACAAGAACCGATATATCCACCGATCATCTGATTGGACAGAACGTTGGAGAAGTAGCTATCCTCACCTACCAGACGTGCATAGCCGCTGTTGTAAAGGTTCATGATATAGGAAACTGCCTCAAGACCTGCCTCATTGTCAAACAGAGCGCCGTCCTCACTTACGTACTCGCAGTCATTCTGATGCAAAGATGCCTCTAAGAAGCCTGAAAGATCATCTACACCAAGAATCTCAATATCCTTTGCTTCCTTTAACTTCTTTCCTGCCTCAGTCAGCTCATCCCATGTGGTCGGTACATCAATGCCAACCTCATCAAACAGAGTCTTGTTGTAGAAGTAAACATAGGTACTCTTGTTGAATGGTACACAAGCAACAAATCCGTATGCCTCACACTCATCCTTGTAGCTATCGATCAGATCATCGTAAACGAAATCCTCATCGGTAACAAAGTCATCCAGCGGAACAATCTTATCGGTGTAAGCAGTTACCCAGTTGTTGTAGCCCTGAGACAGATCTGGCAGCGTATCTGCAGCTGCGTTTGCAGTCAGCTTTGTGCTCAGGTCACTGTAGTTACCCTGATTTACAAGTGTAACAGTGATGCCGTATTCATTCTCTTCATTGAACTTATCAGTAAGAGCGGTCAGAGCTTCTTCCTGCTTACCGTTCATTGCATGCCAAAATGTGATCTCACATGGCTCAATAGTCTTTGCCTCGTCTGCAAATGTTGGTACAGCCATTGCACCGGCCATAGACATTGACAGTAAAGCTGCACTTACTTTTCTTAATTTCATGAGTTTTCTCCTCTCTTTTTTCCGCCCGCTTTGGGCGTGATAGAAACAACGTTTGCTCTGTAACATTGTACTCTCTATAGAATCCGGGGATCCGGTTTCTAACGTAATAATGATTAAATAATCGGGTTCGTAACTGGTTTAACCCTTGATACCACTCTGGGTAACACCTTCGATGACGTATTTACGAAGAAGCAGGTAAACGACAACGATTGGAAGAACCAAAATACACGACGCCGCCATGATTAACTCATACGACGAACCATTCTCTGTCTGGAACTGCATCAGTCCATAGGAAAGAACTCGCATCTCCTTGCTGTTTGTGACAAGAAGTGGCCACATAAAAGAGTTCCAGCAGCTGATTGCATTTAAGATGCAGACCGTTGTGATCGGGCTCTTGTTGATCGGGATCATGATCTTAATCAGGTACTTGAAGTCGTTACACTTATCAACCTTAGCAGCCAAATATAGCGCATCCGGTACCTGTGAGAAGAACTGGGTCAGCAGGTAAATGTAGAATACACTTGCCAGATACGGAACGATCATTGCCTGATAGGTGTTAATCCACTTTAACTTTGTGATCGTGATGAAGTTGGTGATGATTAACATCTCGCCTGGAATCATCAGCGTCGCAAGCATTAAAGAAAGCATGATCTTCTTTCCTGGGAAGTTCAGACGTGCAAACGCATAAGCGGCAAGCACGGTGGTCACTAATACACCTGCGGTTGAGATGATCGTAACAATCAAAGTATTTAAGATGTAGCGAGGGAACGGAGCTGCCTTCCAAGCCTCCGCAAAATTGGAAAACTGCGGTACCTTCGGGAAGAAGGTCGGCGGAATTGCGGTGATCTCGCTTGGTGTCTTCAGTGCTGAAAGAATCATCCATAAGAATGGAAGAATCGTAAAGATCGCGCCGGCGATCAAAATCGCATATTTGACTACCTCTGCAACAACATTTATAACTTTTCTTTTATTCATTTTTTCTTTTATCCATCCTTTCTTCCTGTCAGCTTCCTCTGAACGAAGGTAAGGACGAGGATAATTCCAAACAGTACAACTGCGGATGCAGATGCTTCGCCGTACTCGTACTGATTGTAGAACTTATCGTACAAATAGTAAACAACGGTGATTGCGCTGTTTGCCGGACCTGCCTTTGAGGCAAACAGAGAATATACCTCGTTGTAAACCTTGAATGCACTGATCATACCCATGACAAGCGCATAGGATACCATAGGCATAATGCCCGGAAGTGTGATCTTTGTAAAGACTCTCCATCTCGGAGTGGAGTCTACCTTTGCCGCATTGTACAGATCAGGAGAAATGGTCTGTAAACCTGCAAGGAAGATCAAAATATCGAATGCCATGCTCTTCCAGATACTAAAGATAATTAACGCTGGCAGCGCATACTGTTTCTTGTTCAGCCACGGAATTGCCTTGATACCAAACCAAGAAAGAATCTGGTTTAACAGACCGTAGTTCTCATTGAAAATCCATCTCCAGACGATACCGATTGCGATAACGCTGGTAACGTATGGTAAAAAGTACAGGGTCTGGAAAAATCCCTGAAACTTGATCTTGCTGTTTAATAAAACGGCGATCAGAAGGGATAAAACAATGGAACATGGAACTACAAAGATTACATAGATTCCGGTGTTGGTCAGCGCCTTGATAAAGTACTTATCTTTGAAAATACTTGTATAGTTGCTGAAACCGATTGATGAGTACGTACCGTTTATCATGTTGTAATCTTCCATGAAACTCATGACAAACGCACGAAACAGCGGATAAATCGTAAATATAAGAATGATAATGAGTGCGGGCATCAGATAAAGATAGCCCTTCATGCTTTTCTTTTCCATCGGGTTCTCCTTATCAATATTTTCCGATTGTCTTTCCTGCCTGGTCAAACAAAAGGATCTGGTTGTCACGAATGGTCACGTTAAATGCAGTGCCAACTTCGATCTGCATATCGGAGTGAACCAGTACGCGAAGTTCCTCGCTTGCAAGTGCGACGCGAAGCTGTAACTCTCTTCCTGTCATGCGCACATGAGTGGCTTTAACCGGAATGCCATTTGCTGCAACGTTAAAGGACTCTGGACGAACACCAGCCTTGTAGTTGCCATCAGCTGCCTTACAGCCCTCGCGAAGAACGACATCACCGCACATGATCTTGCCGCCCTTAACGGTTACGTCAAAGACATTGATCTGCGGAGTACCAAGAAACTGTGCAACGAACAGGTTGCCCGGATTTAAATACATCTTCTGCGGAACCTCGAACTGCTGTACAACACCCTTTTCCATAACGGCGATGCGGTCTGAGATACTCATTGCCTCTTCCTGGTCATGGGTTACGAAAATGGTGGTGATACCTACCTCCTGCTGGATACGGCGAATCTCCTCACGTGTCTCAACACGAAGTTTTGCATCCAGGTTTGACAGTGGCTCATCTAAAAGCAGTACCTCTGGTTTCTTTACAAGTGCTCTGGCAATTGCAACACGCTGCTGCTGACCACCGGAAAGAGCCTTTGGCTTTCTGTCCATCAAATGATCAAGCTGTACGAGCTTTGCCATCTCCTGAGCACGCTCTCTTGCCTCTGCCTTGGGAACCTTACGGTTAATTAACGGGAACATGATGTTATCCGCAACGGTCATGTGCGGATACAGTGCATAGTTCTGGAATACAAGGCCGATCTCGCGGTCCTCCGGTGCAACCTTTGTGACGTCTCTGTCTCCGAAGTAGATGTGTCCGGAAGTCGGGTCATTCAGACCGGCAAGCATGAACAGTGTGGTGGATTTTCCACAACCGGATGGTCCGAGCAGACCAACCAGCTCACCGTCTGCGATATTTAGGTTCATGTTGTCAACAGCCTTGAAGTCTCCATACGCCTTCGTCAGATTCTCAATTCTAATCTCCATTTTTACCTCAATCTGCTGCTCAAGGCAGCTTTTTATCTACGGTTTTGCGTGCGAAGCGCACGTTTTCATCATCATTATAATATATCTTTTGCAGAAAATCTAGTAGTATTCGAGAGTTTTCGTTGTGTTTTACATACATTTTACAATGAAATTTTGGGGTGGTTTCCCGGATAGTTTACACATTTAAGTATGATTCAATTTTTTCTTTATTAAGGCCCTCTCCAATGACAATAATGATCTGCTGGCCATTTGCGATTGGGCTTAGCTGGCGCTGTGCAGCGGTTGCATTTAGTTCAAACCAGCCGTCTGGTGTTTCAAGAAAGCCTTTGATACGATGCACATGTCCACAGGATGGATCACCCAATATATGAGAGGCTGCCTCTAATGTTTGTTCCTTTGTTAGTGGCAAGTTCATAAAAGAAAGGGAAGAAAATGATTTATCATCCTCAACGTCACGCTTTTGCCAGCTTTCGGTATGATAACCACAGGTTAAAATGCGTTCCCAGTCCTCATTTGTAAGCTCATCCCACTTCTTTTTCATTATATCAGATGAATACAATTTTCTAGTACAGGAAATGGCTTCCATTGCACGATTGATGTGTGGAAGAATGGAATCGGCCTGTGCGTCAGATGCCTCATCAAGCTTGCTCAAAAAAATGATGCCCGCATCGGCTGCTTCCGATGCAAGAAGATACTCGGCATCTTTTGACATCTGTTCTGGCAGGCCTGCATCAGCAATCGCGATGACATTTCCAATTTCATACCAGTTATCGAGTGGCTCTTCTCTAAGTGCATCAAAAAATTCATCGACATCAAAGATACCGGATGGCTCGACAATTACGCGATCATAGCCACACATTCCCATTGCGATCAGCTTTGTCTTAAAACGTCTGCGATGACAATCCTTATCACAACCGCCAGAAACCATTTCAAGTTCACAATGGTCACCCATCAGATCCTGTAAAAGCATCATATCAACATTGACAGCACCATAATCATTTTCTAAAATTCCAATATTATAACCGCTGTCAATTAAATATTTCGCGTATTTCTTTATAAAGGTAGTCTTTCCTGAACCAAGAAAGCCTGTTATCAGATCAATTTTCACCATGGTTAGTTCCTCCTTACTTTATAATGCACCATTATTATACTTGACTTTCGCTTATTTGTGGTATAGAATCTATTTAAAATAATTTTTAAATAGATTTGAGGTGATGCGATTGGCCGTTCCAGAAGTATTAGATGCTCTCGCAGATAAGAACCGGCGTACTATCTTATTGAAATTGAAGGAGGGAAAAATCAGCTCAGGTGATCTGGCGATTACTCTTGGCATGACACCACAGGCACTCTCCTATCATCTGGCAAAATTAAAAAAAGCAGACTTGATCTACGAGACGCGTGAGAAGAACTTTATTTATTACGAACTTGATCTTTCGATTTTGGACGAAACGATCCTATGGATTACTCAATTGAGAGGAGAGAAAAACGATGAAAAATAAGAAATTGCTCACAATGCTGTATGTTATCTTAATGTTTCTTCCACTAATTGCTGTTGTAGTGGCGTATCCATTTCTGCCAGATCAGATCCCTGCCCACTACGGAATGGATAATCAGGTTACGCGTTGGGGAAATAAATCGGAGACCTTTATTTTTCCTATTATTACACTAATCTTTGGTTTCTTTATGTATATCGGTGCAAAAGGTGCCGCCGAGCAGGAAAAGAAAGGAAACGGTACTGGAAAAAACAACAGCACAATTACTTTTATCGCCGGAATTTTAAGTATCCTTGTGTTTGATATTCTGACTCTTTATTTTCTCTACGCCGATTTCCATCAGGTAGAAAACCTAAATGATGTGCCATTCTCCCTCACAAAGATTTCATTTGGTTGTCTCGGAATTGCTCTTATCATTCTGGGAAATATCATGCCAAAGTTAAAGAGAAATTCCCTTATCGGTCTTCGTACCTCATGGAGCATGAAGAATGATGTTGTCTGGAAAAAGAGCCAGCGGTTCTGTGGTATTTTATTTATGCTGTCCGGTATCGTCATTCTGATATTCTGTTTTTTATTAGAAGGGACTCTTCTTACGGTTCTTTCTCTAATATTATTAGTTATTGCTGCAATTACAAGTGTCATCTACTCTTACTATGTAGCAAAAAAGGAAACTAACTAATCGCTTCGCAGGGACGGCCAATAACAAACTTTCGGTGAAATAACGTAGAAGGTGCCGCGGGAACAAGGGGCGCCGACGAAACAATCGTCGAGTCCCCTTCGTGAAACTTCCGGGCTACACACACAAAGAAGCAGGAGAAAATCGCCTCGATTTTCTCCTGCTTTTTAAATTTACTTCGATTCCTAAAATTAAAAGTTAATACATCAAAATCAAAAAATGCAGAGTCTTTTTACATAAAGCAGTCCT
>DAVZID010000045.1:0-28328 GCA_052273485.1 Lachnospiraceae bacterium | reverse complement strand
CCTATAAATTTATTTTAGATATTTCACTTGTCTACTTGACAAGGGGCTGATCATTGTGACTGCGGGATTTTTATTCTTATTTACTAGATTTTACCCTATATTACCCCAAATGCATTACCTCTAGCAGGAAGAACCAGCTCAGTCCATAGTAAACCACAACGGCAACAAGGTCATTGATGGTGGTAATGAGTGGACCGGAGGCAACTGCCGGATCGATGCCAATCTTATTGAAGAACATCGGGATGAAGGTACCGGTCAAGCTGGAGATGACCATGGAGCACATGAGCGCCAGTCCGATGCAGCCCGATACGGCAAATGCAAAGCCTGCCGGGCGACCTTTCACAACCATGATAAAGATTCCTAGAAGAACGAAGGATAATATACCGAGGAGAAGTCCATCGCCAAAGCCGACGCGCACTTCCTTTGCGGCAAGACCAAGCTTTTGTTTTAGCTGAAGATTCTCATCCATCAGCACCCGCACGGTAACGGCAAGTGACTGCGTTCCGGCATTTCCGGACATACCAAGAATCATAGACTGGAACGTCATCAAAATCGTCAGCTGTGAGACAACCGACTCGAAAATTCCGACAACGGATGAGACAAGCATTCCCAAAAACATCAAGACAATCAGCCATGGAAGACGCTTTTTCATACTGGCTAAAATCGGCTCTTTTAAATCTTCCTCTGCAGTCAAACCTGCGAGTCTTGCGTAGTCCTCTCCCATCTCTTCATCGACAACTTCAATGATATCCTGTGCCGTGATGACACCGAGGATTTTATTGTTGTTATCGAGTACCGGAATGGAGTCCTCCGAGTAACCCTTTAAGATTTCAATACAATCATCAATTGACTCATGGCCATACACATATGGATACGATGTGACGATCATATCGTCAAGCTTTGTTCCCTCTCGCGCGATGATCAAATCCTTTAAATCAATCGCACCGCAGAAGGTATTTGTCTCATCTGCCACATAGATCTTTGAAATGTTATCGTTTTCTGCCGCCTGCTCGACAAGGGATCGCATCGCGCCCTTTACGGTTAAATTTTCACGGATTACGATGCAATTCGTGGTCATCCTACTTCCGATTTCATCGTCATCGAAGGATGCGATTAACATAATGTCCTTTTTGGATTCCTGATCCATCAGATCGATGATAACGGAACGTTTTACCTTGTCGATTCCGCGAAGTGCCGCCACTGCTGTATCGGCCTCCAAGTTGCTGATGATTTCGACGGCTTTGCGGATATCCATCTCCTCCAAATAAGGACTGATGTCATCAACGCACTCAAACACATCGGACAGCATATCCATATTTAAGATATTGTACAGCTTTTTTCGCTCGACAACGGTTAACTTCTCGAGAACATCTGCGATATCATTTGCATGGTAATCGTCCAGCTTTTCGCGTGTGACCTTTGGCGAGGTGGTGCTTCTGATGATCTTTATAATTTCTGACTCATAATCGGGTTTTACAAAGGTGTCATCCTCTGCTGGCTCCGAGCTTTCGTTTTCCTGCTCGAGCGCCTTCGCAAGTGCTTCGTCTTTTTCGCGCTCTTCTACCTGACTTTCAATCTTTTTGCTTTCTGCCTGATCCGTTTCAGATTCACTTTCCTGGCTCTTTGCCTTTTCGTCGTCCATTTCGTCCACCCCCTTTTTCTAGTTTCAATATTTAAATAACTATCTGAAAAAAAGTATATCATTTTGATATTTGTTCGTCAACATAAGATTTCTCTTCCCAGCGAAACCGAGTACAAGGCAGCTTCTTTGACCGATTTTTTCGTCATCTGCTCGAGCGCACGCTTGTAATAGTCTAGCTGAACATGGTAACGCTTTCGCAAAAGTTCCTCAAACGCGCCATCGTCCAGTCCCTCTGGCTTTCGGTCGGTCTTAAAATCAATCAGCGTAATTTCATCTTCGCCGTCTATCCATGCGTCGATCACTCCCTGAACGCTGACGTACTCATTTGCATCTTTCTCGGACAAAGCGGCTATGGTGTCTGACTTTATCATCTCAAAAGCTGGTACACCGAGGATAAATGGCATCTCGCGGTGATACGTTCCCTCTTTCTGAGCTTGCTTGACCTTTTTGCCAAGCGATGTCTGCACAAACTGATCAAAATCGGCGATGCGGATTCGCTTTCGCTCCTCGGCGCTGATGAAATCCTGCTGCATAAAGTAAGAGAGCTGTTGTCTCAAATCACCCGTGAAATCAAAATGCTCGAACAGCCAGTGATAGAGCGTACCACGTGCAGCGCCGCTCATCTTATCCTTTTGCTGTAAAAATTCTGGAAGACGTTCTTCGTCTGGCAGTATCATTTCACCGGACAATCGCTCTTGTTTTATGAGCTGGGCGATTGGCTCGCCTGCATCGAATCCACTCGCCACAAATGCTTCCTCGTCGTGGCGTGCCTTCAACTCGGATACGGTAAATGCCGCCTGAAGCTTTGCGAGTGGGCTGTCATCGTAGCGTACTGCAAAGCGAGATGCAATCAGCTCTTTTGCCGCTTTGTCTATAGTGTCGGTTTTCCAGTTTTCAAGCGCGGTGCGCTTCATCGCCTCCTCTGCGCGCCAAAGTGAGGTCTGCATGGAGATGCTGCTCTTTGTCACGATGGAGACAGAAAGCGGGCTCTCATCCTGATAGCACACGCCATCAAATGGCACATTGAGTCCTAGCTGATCATAAATTGCCTTAAAACTTTTGTGTTTGCAGGCTGCCGCCGTGATCCAGTCCAAAAAGCAACTTGCCGTCGTGAGTGCATTATAAGAAAGCGCACGCGTCATCTTATCGGTCTCGTGAATCTTCTTTTCCAGATAGTCGAAAAGACCATTCTTTGCACCGGTCAGATAGAGCTTTTCCTTTGCTCTTGTCATTGCAACATACAAAACACGAAGCTCCTCGCCCAGATTTTCGAGTACGAGTTCACTGCGCACGGCCTGTTTCATGACGGTGCTCTCCTTCGTGCGCATTGCCGGGTCGATTGCATCGGTCGCGATGCCATAATCGACAGAAAACAGCATGGACGCATTTACATCCTGCTTGTTAAAGCTTTTTCCAAGACCGGCCACAAAGCATACAGGAAATTCAAGACCTTTACTCTTATGAATACTCATGACGCGCACCTGATTCTGGGCAAGCTCCTGCGCGGACGCATAGTCAACGGAATATTTCTTTAGTCTGTTGATGTAGCGTACAAATTGGAATACGCCCTGATAGCTCGTCTTCTCAAATGCACCGGCGCGCTCAAGAAGCATGTCCAGATTTGCCTTTCGGGTAGACGCACCCGGCATCGCACTGACAAATTCGTAGTAGCCACTGTCCTCAAGCACATAGACTAGCAGCTCTCGTAGTTGCAAATAGCGGCTCTTGCTGCGATACATTTCGAGTTGATTTAAAAAGGCATGAAGCTTGGTCGCAAGGGCGTGATATAGCTCGCCATACTTTTGTACAAATGCTGTGGCGGCATCGTAGAGATGCTTACTCTGTGACGGCGGCTGCTCGGCGCGGACAATCGCCAATTCCTCACTAGAAAAATGGCCGATTGGCGAGTGCATTACCGCTGCAAGTGGAATGTCCTGCAATGGATTGTCGATAATTTCCAGTAGATTTAAAACTGTCTGCACCTCGATTGCGCTGAAATATCCACTTCCAGTATCGGCTGCCGCTGGGATGCCTTTTGAGAGTAGCACTGGAATAAATTCCTCTGCCCAGCCAGACACGGTGCGAAGCAGAATCGCGATATCACGGTACTCTGCTAAACGATAGGTCTTGGTCTCCTTGTCCCAGACGTAAAGTCCCGTCTTCGGATCGGTAATCTCCTGAATCTTTTGCGCAATCAGCGCTGCCTCCCACTCGCGGCTGTTGTAGACAGCTTCGGTGTCAACCGCACTGTCTGCCTCTGCATCACTTATTTTGTCGGTCTGATCAGCCGGATCCGTCTGCTCTATGTTTTTCGCCGCATTTCCGGTCGCATCCCCAGTTGTACTTACCGGATTGGATGCTGCATCCTCATCGCTCTTTTCTGGCACATCTTCCAAATCAAGCAAAAGAAGTTCGGTTGCACCGCCTGTTGGATGCGTATCGCATGGCTCGTACACAAGTCCTGGATAAAGTGCCGCTTCCTTATCATATTCTACGTTTCCTACCGACTTATGCATCAGCTGATAAAAGAAATAGTTCACGGAGTCGAGCACACTCTTACGGCTTCTGAAATTCTGATGCAGCTCGATTTTTTGGTGCGCGCTCTCCTCCTTTGTATAGGAAGCATACTTTTCCATAAACAGTTCTGGGCGCGCCAAACGAAAGCGATAGATGCTTTGCTTGACATCGCCGACCATAAACAGGTTGGGTGGATCATTCCTTGAAATACTTGTTAGAATCAATTCTTGCACGTAGTTACTGTCCTGGTACTCGTCGATCATAATCTCCTCAAAGCTCTCGCGGTATTGCTCGGCAGCTGCTGTCGGCACTTCGCCGTCTGCCGTCTTCTGGCTCAAAATGTCGAGTGCCAGATGCTCCAAATCACCAAAATCGACCAGATTTTTCTTTCGCTTTGCAGCGCTGTAGCGAGTCAAAAAGGCGTGCGTCAAGCGCACAAGCTCTTGCACCTGCGCCCCGGCAAGATGTTGCTTTTGCAGAAGGCGTGCATCGTCATCTGCCAGATAATCCTCTGTCAGTGCTTTTAGCTGCTTTTTTGCCTGCTCGCGCATCTCCCAGATGCGCTTGGCCTTATCCTCGCTGAAGGTGTCCGTCTTTTTCTTTCGCGGTTTGCTGCCAAAACGAATCAAATTCACACGCTCGCGAAGCTCGGAAAAGTCTGCCGCCTCGGAGGCAAATTGTGCCATCTGCTGCTCGGACAACAGCACGGATTCATAGCTTTCCATGCCGCCCTCGTCACGACAGACTGCAATCATACGGTCATAAACGGACGCGGTCTCAGTCAAAATCATCTTAATATGTTCGACCATGCGCTGCATCCAAGGCTCTTTTTCAAGCTCCTCAATACGGTTTGCCGCATAGCCTGCGAGACAGTGATCGAGCCAGTCCTCGGGGCGAGGATTTGCCACGGCAAAGCCGTAGAGCTGCAAAATCAACTCGGCTGCGCGCTCATCATCCTTTCCCGGTGCGTAGGCTTCCATAAAATTAAGGAAAGATTCACTTGCCTCCTGATACTCCTCCTCAAGAAGTGCCTCGAGTACGTCCGCCTGCAAGAGCTTTAGCTCGCCCTCGTCAGCAATGCGGAAGCCCGGATCGAGTTCGATTTCCTGAAAATGCTCGCGAAGCACCGACAGACAAAAGCTGTCGATTGTGGTGATATGCGCATGGCCTGCTAGCACCTCCTGACGGCGCAGATGCGCGTTGTCTGGCTGCTCCTCCACACGCTTTGCAATCGCGGTTTGCACACGCTCACGCATCTCGCCCGCCGCAGCATTGGTAAAGGTCACCACAAGAAGACGGTCGATGTCAACCGGGTGTGATTCATCGCAGATGCGCTCAATGATTCGCTGCACGAGAACGGCTGTCTTTCCGCTGCCCGCTGCCGCAGAAACAAGAAGGCTTCTGTCGCGCAGGTCAATGACCTGCTTTTGTTCATTTGTCCACATCATGTTGTCCGCCATCTTCTCTCTCCTTCTTTTCAATCTCTCTCCATACCTCGTCCTTGTCAAGTTCAGATAATCTGCGGTAATGACAGCCCTCAAGCTGCAAGTCAAAGCCACAGACAGCCCCGTACTCACAGTACTCGCATGGATTCAGTTTCTTGTACTCATATGGGTACGCATCAATCTTTCCACCGTAGATACCGCGTGCCAGATCGAGCGCCTTTTTCCGGGCAAAACGGCCAATCTCATGCATCTGGTCTGCGTTTGCGACAAGCGCACGAGACGATAGGCTGCCATCCTTTTTGTACTCTAGTCCCGAAACGACATTTCCGCCCTCGGCATCAATTAAAAGAAGCGATGCCTTCTCGGTGCTGGTAAGACCATTCATGCGAAGTTCTTTTTGCTGCTTGTCCTCGATTTCTTCTTTTGTCATTCCAAAACCAGACACAATCGGGTCCTTCATATTGTAATAATAGATGCCCGCAGGAATCAGCTCTTTGCCAGGATTTCGCTTCGCTGCCATTGCCATCGCTGCCTCCAAGTACAGCACAAGCTGCAATTGCAAGCCATAGTACACCTTTCCCAGATCGAGCTTTGTGCCGCCTGACTTGTAGTCGATGACCTTCACGTAGAGCGAACCATCCTCCTCTGCAAAGTCCACGCGGTCAATTCGTCCGCGAAGCGACAACTCGAATCCAGCCTCGACCGGAAGCATCACCGCATTGCCGCCCGCCTTTCCAAAGTCCATCTCGTGCCATGTTTTCTCATACGCACCGTGCTCCCACTGATGACCAAGCGCCCAGAGCGTGCGGTCTGTCATACGGCGAATGCGGCCTGCCATGGATTTGTTTCTGGCACTGCTGTCAAAAACAGTAGTCTGATATTCCTCCATCGCCTTTGCCACGCTCTCCTCCACAAGATGATTTCGCTCGGCATCGTCGATTTCTCGCCAATTTAAATGACGCTTTTCAAGCAGTTCAAAGAAATGGCTGATGGAGGCATGGAAAAGGCTTCCATAGTCGGCGGCACCCAATTCAAACTGACGGCGCTCCTTTAATTTTAGACCATAGGTCAGAAAATGGGCATACGCACAAGCGGCATATTTTTCCAGACGCGAAATCGAAAGCTCCTGATCGCCGCCAAAGAGACGTCTTGCGATACGCTTGTCCAGTGTTTCCGTCTTATAGCCGTAGAAAAGTCCCTCTCGCATGACCTGTAAGCGCTCTGTAAATTCATCATCCTTCATGTAATAGCTGTAAAGCTCCTGCCACCAAGTTTCTTGCTCACCGTCTAAATAGCTTCGCAGACCGTTGACTAATAATAAGAAGCCGTCCTCTTTTTGCATCAATCCCTTCAAGCCCGGATACGCATCTTCTGCCGCCTCGGTTTGGCAATTTGGAAAAAGCTTTGTAATTACCGTTTTTAAGTGTGCCGGGCGAAGTGCTTTTCCGTCCGATGATGTCTCACTGAAACTGACATAGAGCTTTTCTGATGGCTTTGTTAAGAGCAAGTAGAGGTAATACTGCTGACAAAAAACCTCCTCGCGCGCTGCAAGCGCAAGCTCCATGCCTGCGCCCTTTAAGATCTCTCGGTCATAATCAGAAAGGATGCCACCGCGCTCGGCACGCTTTGGAAGAAGCCCATCATTGCAGCCAATGACAAAGAGAACACGGATATGCTCGAGTCTTGTTCGCATCAGATCACCCACAACAAGACGATCCACTGCCGCCGGAATAAAACCGACCTGCAATTCCTCAAATCCAGAGTCTAAGATATCGGACAGCACACGCGTTTCTAAAATCTCGTCGCCCATCAATTCCACGATCTGATCAAACAAACCGAGTACCTTTGGATAGACCTGCTCATACTCGCTCTCAAAATACAGCTCTCCTGCCTCGTGAAAAACCTTCTGCTGTGCCTTTAACTTATAGGCGATGCCAAATTGCTGCATGAAAGAAAAAAGTGCCGTCATCGCCTCGCGCACGGTCGTCTCTGGATTTTCCCAGGCAGCGCGAAGCGGCACAAACCAGTTAAAGATCTGCTCGCGCAATTGATTCAAGCGCTCTAAGTCCTTCTCATCGGTATTGTCATACGGCATCGCCCATGGGTGCTTCCAACGGCTGATGCGTTCAACGCCGCCAGCCAGCAGGTAATTATCGAGGCGATCTAAGTCCTCGCAAAAGATTCCCTGACAGACGCTATTGAGATTAGAGCTGTCCTGACAGGCTGCATCCTCACCGGAAATATTTTGACTGGAACTGCTCTGGCTAGAACTACTTAAAATTGCAGAGGCGGTGGATTCGTCATCTACCACATATGGATTTCGAAGAAATGCCATCACGCTGTCATAGCTCATTTGCTCTTCGAGTACCGCAAGCGCCTTTTTGACAAATTGAATCAGCGGATGATTCTTTAGTCCCTTCTTCTGGTCGATAAAATACGGAATGCCTGCATGGTCAAACAGCCGCGCAATCTCATCGCGGTATGTTTCAAGATCACCTGCTACCACGGCGATATCACGATAGGAATCGCCATCACGCACAAGCTCTAAAATCTTTCGCAGTACAAAGCCAAGCTCCTCTGCCGGATTTTTCGCGCTGAGAATATGAAGGGCATCCGTTTCCTTTTTCCACGGTACGGCCGGTGTGCGAAAAAGTTGCTTTTCCAGATTTTTAAGAGCATCCGCCACGTGACGCTGCCTTGTCACGTAGCGGTGATTTCGCTCCTCACACGGAATCTGATGTGCCTTTGCAAGCGTGGTAAGCCTAGTTTTCATCTCACGGCTCATCGCAAACAATTCCTCGCGTCCACCTTTTTCATCCTCAGTTACGGCGCAGACGACATGCTCTGCACACTGCAAAATTTGCTCCAACACCTGATACTGTAATGGTGTAAAGCCTGTGAAGCCATCCAGAATGACAATACTTTCATGCAGCTTTTTGGACTGCGGTACGAGTCTGGCTAACACATTTAGAAGTTCCTCTGCTGTCAGGTATTCTTCTCCCAGTTCCTTATAAAATGAGGTGTAAACCTTTTCAATATCGCGCAGCTTTTTCTGCAAGGCAGGACGTTTTTCCAGAGATGGAAGCACGCCCTCAAGCACTTCATTTGTGATTCGATACGCACTAAACTCACTGATAACGGACTTTAATTCCTGAATAAAGCCACTTTGGTTTAGATTGCGCCCGAACACCTCAAGGTCTTGCTTTTCCTTTCCGGCAATGCGCCGCAAAATCATCGATTTACCCGTATCGTCAAGCAGTACCGCCTTTTTGCCTGCCTGCTCGTTTAACAGTCGGTGCGCCAGACGGCCAAAACTCAAAACGTCAATATTTCCGAGCACATGATCTGGATGCACCGCAGCAAGCTCTCTTTGCACCTGCAAAGTAGCCTGCTCCGGCACAAGAAATAGATAGTCTTTATCTGGGTGGCTGCACGCCTGCGCACAGATCGTCTCGTAAATTACCGCGGTGCGGTCTGATATGCTGTTTCCTGAAATAAACTGAAGTGCCATGCTCCTTTTTCCCTTTCTGTCTATACTAGCTTCGAGAGCAGACATCTACAAAGGCAACGCTGTAAAGCGAAGCGGTCAGGCTTGCCTTGTAGATTGTCTGTCGAGAAGCGTCTTCATAAACAATGCCATTCTGCAACTTTCTGATTCCTGTCACCCGAGCGCAACATCAAGAATCATCATGACCGAAAATCCCACTGCAAACAAGACCGTTCCGATGTTGGAATGGCTGCCCTCTGACATTTCCGGAATCAGCTCCTCGACTACTACGTACAGCATTGCCCCCGCTGCGAAGCTTAGAAGATACGGAAGCACCGGCACGACGACTCCTGCCGCAAGTATCGTCAGTACACCAGCCACCGGCTCGACTGCGCCGGACAGCACACCCATCACAAATGCCTTCGGGCGACTCATTCCCTCACTGCGAAGTGGCAGGGAGATGATGGCACCCTCTGGAAAGTTCTGAATTGCAATACCGATGGAAAGCACCAGTGCACCCATCAGCGTAATATTCGAGCTACCATTTACCCAGCCTGCGTACACAACACCGACTGCCATGCCCTCGGGTATGTTGTGAATTGTTACCGCGAGAAGCATCATCGTTGTTCGTGACCAGTTTTTCTTTGGTCCCTCGGATTCTTTGCTGTTCATATGAAGATGTGGTGTGATGTGATCGAGTAACAGCAAAAACAAAATGCCAATCCAAAAGCCCACTGCTGCTGGGATAAAGGAAAGACGTCCTAACCCCGCAGACTGCTCAATCGCCGGAATCAAAAGGCTCCAAATCGAAGCTGCTACCATAACACCCGCTGCAAATCCAGTCAGTGCGCGCTGTATCTGTTTATTCAGTGTCTTACGCAGGAAAAACACGCAGGCAGAGCCGAGCGAGGTTCCTGCAAACGGGATCAATAATCCCTGTGCAATCGAAGCGATCATTATTTTACCATCCCTTTCTTATTCAAATTTTGATTCGGATTTCCATTCAAATTGTGATTCAAATTCGTAGCCGAATTCTTATTTTCATTTCAGTATACAAAAACACAAACAGATGACAAGTCTGCCGTCTGCTGTCCAGCGCTTTGTCTTTGCTTATGATTTTTGTATCCTTTCATAGTATACACAAAACACAGGCAAAGTGGAATTGAAAATAACAGAAAAATCGTTAATGAGAAAAGAATGCAAATAAAAAATATGGCAGCTGTATCAGCTTCCTGTTACACGAAAAACAGTTTTCTCTGCTGTACAGCATACCATATCTTAAAGGAAAAAACGATGTTGTTTTTTACATTTTTTGTTACAATTCACGCATCCTATCCGTGAACAGTAAAACTATTTTTTACATTGAAATCCATCCGAATGCATTTGCAACGGAGCTAATAAGAATAATTGCTGCAAAGATTGGGCAGATGTACTTGATCATCACGCAGAAAACCTTCTTTCTGCGAAATGTTCCCTCTCCATGCAAAACTTCTTCCTCGACTGCCTTGATTCCTGCTGCCCTTGATACAAGAAGACAGATCATAATCGCTGCAATCGGCATCATAACAGAGTTTGTCAGAAAATCAAAGAAATCAAGAAACTGCATTCCAATAATAGTTACATTTGCAAGCGGACCATATCCAAGACAAGAAAGACTTCCAAGAAATACCATGATCACTGCAAGCACAAGTGTAGCCTTCTTACGATTCCAGCCAAGCTCATCCTCAAATGTGGAAACTGCACTCTCAGTCAGCGCAATAGAGCTTGTTACAGCTGCAAATAATACAAGCAAGAAGAACAAAATACCTGCTGCTGTTCCAAAGCCCATATTAGCAAATACCTTCGGAAGCGTGATAAACATAAGTGCCGGACCTGCCTTAAGCTCATTCGGATCACCGCCTGAAAATGCAAAGACAGCCGGAATAATCATAAGTCCTGCCATAATCGCAATAGCTGTATCAAAGATTTCTACATTTTTTGTTGAACCTTCAATGGCCACATCCTTTTTCATGTAAGAACCAAATGTGATCAAAATACCCATCGCAATTGACAGTGAATAAAACATCTGTCCCATAGCTGATACGACTGTCATCCATGAGAAGTTTTCTACATTTGGAATCAGGAAATATTTCACACCCGCTAACGCACCTGGTCTTGTCACTGAATAAATTGCAATGATAATGGACAATATGACAAGAATCGGCATCATAAACTTTGATACGCGCTCAATTCCATTTCGAACACCTGCAAAGATAATCGCCAATGTAATAAATACGAAAATTAAAAAGCAGATCTCTGTGGCTGCACCACTAGAAATAAACGAAGAAAAATAGCCGTCTGCTGCCAATGCCTCGCCATGTCCCATCACATATTCAAACAAATATTTGATGACCCAGCCACCGATTACCGAATAATACGGCACAATCAGAATCGGGATGATTGCATTGATCCAACCGCCAAATGACAGCCATTTTGCTTTTCCAAAGCTGTGGAATGCACCGACAGGACTTTTTCCTGTCATTCGTCCTATTGAGGTCTCCGCTATGATCATGCTGTAGCCAAAGGTCAATGCCAATAAAATGTAAATCAGCAAAAAGATTCCGCCGCCATATTTTGCTGCCAGATACGGAAAACGCCAGATGTTGCCAAGGCCTACTGAAGCACCTGCTGCTGACAAGACAAAGCCAAGCTTGCCTGAAAAACTGCTTCTGGCTCCTTTTCCTTTTTTGTTTTCGTTTGTACTCAATTTTTTGTTTCCTTCCTTTTTCTTTCAATTTCTGACTAGTTCAAGTCATGCAATACAGTATACACAAAATCCTGCGAAATGAAAAGAGGCGATTGATGTTTTTTAATCAATCACCTCAATAATTTTCGATAGCAATGTGATACTGAATCGTTTCCTTTATTTAATCATGGAAAACTGACAGGCAACTGTTTTTCATTCACTTTTGCATAAAACTACGGAGCCAGTTCGACCTGCTCAACCATATAGTCGTAAATCGCCCTGCTGGTATTATAGTCGTAGTGGAGCCCATCCATTGTCACAAACAAGCCATTATCCAGTCCATCCTTAATATAACTATATGCATCAATAATTGTTACGGACGGATCAAGCATCTGTGTAAGTGCCGAATTAAATGCGAGGACTTCGCTGTTTTTATTCTCCCACTTTCCATTGCACGGTCCAATCGTCATATAATAGATTGGAATGTCATACTGCTGCACAAGGCCATTCACATAATTGATATAATCAGCAAACACATGCAAATCATTGACACCAAACCAGATGACAAGCGCATCAGCCTCGTCTAAATGCGAGATCGCATTCGGGATTCCAACTGCACGCATCCAGCTGCAGCCCTCACCGCCCTTTGCCACAACAATGCTCTCGTTTGTATATCCAGTAAAGGTGGCTTCGTCAATATTATAAAACACATGCTTTGGATACTCGGTTTCATCATAAACTTGAGAACAGTACAGACACACCGTTCTGGAATCGCCTGTCAGCAAAATTTTTTTATCCCCAGGAAGACATTTTGCTCCTGATAAACTACTTGCCTCATCGACGGTTACAGTTCCTGCCGGAGCAGCAGTAAGCAATTCTTCGTGTCCCTGTATGTTCTCTTCTAACACCTCAGATGAGGATTCGACAGTTTCATTTGTTGTCTGATGTTGCGTTTCTGGTTGCTTTTCTTGTTCGTTTTTCGGTGCAGAATCATCGTCTAAAATTGCCTGATAGACAGGCTCAAGCTTTTTTTCTACTGCACTGCATCCAGCTGTCAACAGGCAAATTCCAAACATTGCTGCCGCTAACATAATTCTTATCGCTCTTACTTTTGTTTTCATCTGTGTTACTCTCCAAGTGGTGCATCGGAGCGGACTGCCCAGCGAAACTTTGTCGAGCGTGCTCTTGGGTTCGATGCACATTCCTTTGCCGATGGACGAATCACATCCTTTGCAACCTCACTGTAAATGCCCTCCCTCGAATAATACTGGAACGATTTCTTTACCATGCGATCCTCTCCGGAATGGAAGGTCAAAATGGCTGCCTTTCCACCCGGTTTTAAGATATGTGGAAGTGCCTCTAAGAAAGAATCGAGCACTTCAAACTCACTGTTGACATCGATTCGAAGCGCCTGAAACACACGCTGGCAAGTCTTTTTTACCGCTTCCTTTGGATTTTCTGGCTTTGTGCGCAATACAACCTGCTCGACGATCTCGCGCAGCTGACTCGTTGTCTCGATCGGCTGCTTTTTTCTTCTTGCAGACAAAATTGCACGCGCAATCTCTTTTGCAAGCGGCTCGTCGGAATTTTCAAAGAGCATGCCTTCGATCTCCTCTGCGTCCATCTCCTTTAAGCGCTCAGATGCTGGAACACCTGCCTGCGGATTTAAACGAAGATCGAGTGGTCCATCCTCTCGGAACGAAAAGCCACGCTTTGGGTCATCGATCTGCATCGAAGACACACCTAGATCAGCAAGCACGAAGTCAAGTTTTCCTGCCTTTTTCTCGATCTCTGCGATGTTTGCAAAGTTCATCAGGCATACATTCCACACATTCTCACCATACCCCTGCTCTCTCAAACGCTTCTCGGTCTTTGCAGACTCAATCGGGTCGACATCGAGCGAATACAGATGACCCTCACCCTTTAAACAATCCAAAATCTTCTGTGTATGTCCGCCATAACCAAGTGTCGCGTCCACACCGACTTGTCCCGGCTGCACATTTAAGAATGAAAGAATTTCCTCGACGCAGATCGGCCGATGGGTTCCTGCCGGGGTATTGCCCTTCTGGATGATATGCTCTGCAGTATCCTTATACTTTTCTGGCTGAAGCTCCTTATATTTCTCTTCAAATTTTCGCGGATATTTCCCCTTGTAACGCACACGCCTCTTATGCTCGGTCTGTGTACTGTTCTCCAACCGTTTTTCCTGATTTTTTTCTTTATTTTCCATAGGTGCACTTATTCCTTCCTACTTTTTTACTACAATCTACTTACTGCCTAATTGCTCTGTGATCTTATTTAGAGTCAAATTTTAAAGCCAATACCTTTTTATCGTATCATATAATTTAATCAGTGTAAAGTGCTACCCAGAAGGTTAACAAAAGGCCCAGACCGGATTTCCGGCTGAGCCTACGATTTGTTCTTACTCTATTTTTATCTTTTTTACCTAGTTGGTTCTTATCTGAAAAATCACTTTCTAAGAAGATAAAAGACGCTTCTGAAAAATCCCATGATTACGGCACTGTAACCCGTGATTAAGAATGTTAAAAAACGCCATCCTGCATCAAAGGAACCCTGAACTGCACCGCCTACCAGGCATAAGATAAATGCAATTGCTGCCCACACAAAAATGTGAATGCCGACAAATAATTCATTCTTTGTTGATCTTTCTATATCTGCGCTATTGATTGCGTACCACATTGATGCCATTTTCATAATTGCCTCTCATTCTGGCTTTCGCCTATGAAGATAACTTTTTTTCTTTTTCTGACATCAATATACTCCGTGTGCGCATGTGCTGCTATCACACTACCGTAAACCGAATGTAAAATTCAGGTCAAATCCGCACTCTTATTATCTTCCTGTGTCTCCTCCGCATCAATCTCAGCAATGATATCTGCAGTGCCTTCCTCAGCGATCTCTTCGAGCTCAGCATCTGCTTCTTTGGCATCTGCTTTCGCTGCCTGTGACTCCTTTGTTTCTGCATTCTGCTGTCCAGTCTCCTGCTGCATCTTCGCCTCACTTTGTTCGTGTGACTCCTTCTGTGCGTTTGCCTGTGAGCCTTCCAAGCCCTGCGCCATCTTCTCTTGCTCGTCCTCAGACAAATTGATAAATGCGATATTGTCAAGTGCCTCCTCAGCAATGCTTACACAGTTATCGACAATTCGGTCTAAACTATACATAATTGCAGAGTAGTCCTCGGTCATGGAAGCATCACAAAGGCCCTCATTGATACGCGCCAGATGCGCACGCTTTAATTGCTTTTGCGCTTTACGCATCTTATTCTTTTTCTTGACAACGGTGCGGGCACGGTCTAGATCGCCATCTTTTACCGAACGAATCGCGCGATCAAATAGCTTTCTTGAAATCTCGATACAATCCTGTAACTCACCGGTTGCCGCATCAGAGAAGGATCGCTTGTCCATCAAAATTTTATCGTGTACATCTGCAATCTCCTCGCAGCGATCTGCGATACGACCGATATTATTGGAAACATACAATAACCCTGCTGCTTGACCAGACTGCTGTTGGGTCAGATTTCCGCTTGAAAGCATCTTTGTTACATAAGTGGAAAGATCACTCTCCATTCTTGCCGCCTGTCTGCGGTATTTTTTATATTGCTCTTTTGCCTTTTCACTTGACGTCTTATCTGCACTGAAACTTTCCTTAAGAGAAGTTAAAAGATTGCTTCCCACCTCTGCCATATGGTCAAGTTCCTCAGATACAAGAAACAGTGCTGCTGCCGGCTGTGCAATAACGCCATCTTCCAGAACACTTACTGGACCATCATCTGTTTTCTTGTCTCTGCCTGGAATAATGGTCATAACAATCTTCACCATGACTGGAATAAGTGGCAGCCAAATCAATGTACAGACAACATTAAAGGTTGTATGCGCATTTGCAATCTGTCTGGAAATAACATCGACCTCGTTTCCTTTCGGAGAAATGAACTGCACAAAACGCGCCAAAAGCGGAAGGAGAAACATGAACAAGATACTACCAGTTATATTAAAAACACTGTGTGCCAGTGCAGTTCTCTTTGCATTCTTGGACTGTCCGATGGATGCTAAAAGTGCAGTAATTGTGGTACCGATGTTATCACCAAGAAGAATCGGGATTGCACCTGTAAGTCCCATTACACTCGTCACGCCATCTGGCCCTGCCTGCGAGGCGAAATTTTGTAACACAGCAATGGTTGCGGAACTACTCTGTACAACAAGTGTCATGACCGTTCCGAGTGCCACACCGAGGATTGGAATTTCCTTTACCTTTTCCATCAGATCAACAAAGATCGCACTTCCTGCGAGCGGCTTCATAACGCTGCCCATGATCTCAATACCCTCAAACAACAGTCCGAAGGAGAAGATAACAAGTCCAATATTTTTTAACTGCTCCTTCTTACAGGCAAAATTCATCATAAATCCAATGAAAATAAGCGGATAGATGTAATCGCTGATCTTAAATGCCATCAGCTGTGCGGTCATTGTGGTTCCGATGTTCGCACCAAAAATAACAGAGATCGCCTGCGGCAGGCTCATAAGTCCTGCGCTGACAAAACCGATTACCATAACCGTTGTCGCGGAACTACTTTGCAAAACGGCTGTTACGAGTGCACCGGCAAGTGCGCCCATAATCGGGTTCTTTGTCAGAAAGCTTAAGATTTTCTTCATCTTGTCGCCCGCTGTCTTCTGGAGCGCGTCACTCATGCCGTTCATGCCGTACAAAAACAGTGCAAGACCGCCTAATAGGCCAAACACAATTTTCACATTTTCATTCATGATTTTCCTCCCCCGGTTCTCCCGGATGTGTGTTACGATCTGAGCTTCTTATGAGCTTTGTGTGAGCTTTGTGTGAGTTTGGTTTCTTTGATTTTGATTTCTTTGATTCGGATTTGTTTCAATTTTCTCAAATCCGTTCGCTCGCTTCTCTTGATCGTAACCTGTTATCGTTAACGTTAAAATAGGAAGTGTGTTGCAGTCCTGCTCCACCCTTCCTATTCAATGTACCCCGACTAGGGAAATCATGCTATCAGCTCTGTGTGAGTTTTATGTAAAGTCTATGTAAAGTTCTTTTATACAATCTTTATCTGTGCTTTACATGTGTCTTCTTATTGATTTATTTTCTCTTTACACCAAGAAATACGGTCTTATCCACCGGTGTAAGGGCATTGCAGAAAATCGTGTAGCCACCCGCATTTGTCTCCTCACCGGAGTAATGGCCCTGAAACTCATGCTCGCCAAAGCATGGTCCAAAGGTTAAAATCTTTTCACCCTGTGCCAGTTCTACATTTCCGCTTCGCACAATCATGCCTTGACCAGCTTCTGTCTTTAACCAGAAAGCATCATTTCGGACAACGGAACCTGCCGGGATACATAACTGCAAGCGAAGCGGAAGCTTCTCTAATCCTTCTGTGTGAAGCGAAAGTTCCAGACCATCCTCATGCTCATGTACCGTTACCTTTGTCGTCAATGTACGCGGAATTTTCAGCGTGCGTTTTTTCTGATCCATCTGCCACCAGTCGCTTGTCGCCGGCTTTTCATCCCATGGCTCGTAGTACCAGACATTGGCAGTTGCAGTCAGCTCACAGCCGTCTTCTATCTGGACAAGCTGCTGCGGGATAAAGTTTCGCACCTCACAGAAACTCTCACCTAATTTAAAGCAAACCTCATAGCCATCCACGTTGACATACAAAAAGGCAGACTTTCCCTTTAATGCGGTATAAGCATATTTTTTCTTTGCCACACGCAGCACGCCGGAATCTTTGAAAAGCTTTCGATACTCGTTCATAAAACCGCTGCCTGTAAACGTAGACTGCGCCATCTCTTCATACAGCATTAAAAGATACAGGCAGTCCGGCGCATCATCGCCTCTTGCGATGCAGCTTTTAATAATTTGATGTGCTGCCTTTAAAAATTCATCCTTGCGCTCGGCAGACAGATTTGCCTTTGCCGCCATATACAAATACTGATGAAAATACAGATCTGGCCATACTTTTTTTCCACGATCCTGTCTCGTAGAATTTTGTGTAAAGATTGTGCCGTCCGGGTCAAAATAGAGTTCCATCATGTGAAGATTTCGCTCCGGATATGCAAGATAGGATGGATCTTTTGTCATCTCATAGAGGTTGATCATCGCATCATTGACAACACAGTTGTACCCTCCTGTGGAGCGCTCTGCATACTCACCGTCCTCGTTTCCGTCAATTCCTTCATTCAAATATTTTTCAGTGCGCGCTTTGCAGCTTGCCGCAAATGCCTCATCTGGAGCAAACACATCTGCTGCCTGCATCAGTGCTGCGCAGATGGCCCAGCGGTGATTCGGCGTGTGGAAACCGCCATCGCGAATAGCTGCAGCTGCCTGTTTCATAATTGTAAGATATTTTTCCTGAAGAGAGGATGTGTCCACTTCCTTTTCAAATTTTTTCATCAAGCGATAGGTCTTATCCATCGGATGATAGCAAAACGCGGTGTCTGGTGCGGAATGGAAGTTGCATACCGTATAATCAAAGCTTCCATCTTCATTTTGGTTGCGTGCAATAAAATCTGCTGCCTGCTCCATCGCGGCACGAAGCGTCTCATCCTTATAAAAACGACTCTGCGGGTACAGATAAACGGACATTGCTGCCCGCATTGCAAATACGGTCGGCTTGACGTCTACCACTAAACCTTCCATGCCACCGTCTGCCAGGGTGCCCGGTTCGTGCACCTGTACCTTTAAGAAATGTTCCGTAATCTTCTCTGCTGAGACAAGAATATGTGCCATATAGCGTTTCATTTTTGCTGTTCTCCTTTGCTGTCTTCTTTTGCTGTTTCCTTGATTGAGTATATCACATGCGCATTTGTTTGCAAGCATTCATTCACAGAAACCAATTTTACATAACTTTGGATTTGCATGACTTGGAAGCGCCACAAAAAAGAGACTTCTACTACATTTGCAGTAAAAGTCTCGCTGTTTCATCGTTTCATCACTTTCTGAGTTCGTTGTTTCCTGTTCTTATCTGCTTCTGGATCATATGTACAATTACGCAGATGAGAATTGTGAGTACCATATCTGGCAATGTATTGCCACATACCAGATCTACATGCATCAAGATGCGATAGAGCACAAAACCGATAATCCAGATGATTAGATTGCACCAATCAAAGGCTTCCGTCATCTTTTCTTTCTTTAAGAGGAAGAAATCTGCAATCTGTATCGCAATCATCGGTGCGAATACGGAACCAATCAGATACAAAAAGTTTGTAATGTCATCCATCGGATATACAATCGCTGCAATTGTACCAATCACCGTAACTGCGATGGCTACTGTCCTTCCTTTTACACCAGATACAATTGACTCGCTGGAAATACCAGCAGAATAGGCATCCAGAAAGGTCGTCGTAACAGTCGAAAATACGACAATCAAAAGGCCGACAATTCCTAGTCCTGCTTTCACCATAATCTGAGCAATATCACTCTCCCCGGTAAAGATGGCTGCGCCCATGCCAATCAGATACATGAAACAGCTGACAATTCCATACACAATCGCACTGACAGCAGTTGCCTTGACCGGTTCTTTTGCTTCCCGTGTATAATCGCTGATTAACGGCAGCCATGACAATGGCATCGCTACCGCTAACTCAACAGCTGCGCCAAAGGACATCGAATCGTCTGTTGTCTGCATCATCGAATTTCCGCTAAAGAAAATGATTTTGGCTAAAATCAATGTCAGAAGAAACAGCGCTGCCATTGCGATCGTATTGACCTTACCAAGATTCGTAATTCCAATCAGAATCCAAACAAGAATCAGACCACCAATGACCAGACACCATACCCACTGTCCTACATCAAAAATACCACCTGCTGCCAGCGCACCATCATAAATCATAATCGCCGTCCAACCGACAAGCTGCAGCACATTTAAAAGTGCAAACAACTGGCCGCCGCGCAGACCAAAGCTATCTTTTACCGTCTCCATGGCACTCTTTCTACGCTTGCCGCCAATCACACCGGCTAAAAACAACATAACACAACCAATTACATGACCAATCAGAATTGCTGCCAAACCTTTCCCAAAGCCAAGAGAGGAAAAATAGGTACCCGTCAAAATCTCTGCAATTGAAACGCCAGCGCCAAACCAAATCAGCCCATTTTCAAACAAGGATGTTTTTTTCTCCATGATCAGTCTGCCTCCCTTGTATAGACATTGTCGATTGCAAAGCCGTGATCCATCGGACCACTTCCCTTTCCAAGATCAAGCATCGCGGACAGTGCGCCAGAAATATAGTCCTTTGCGCGCTCTATCGCTGTCTCAAGATCATAGCCTTTGGCGAGATTTGCTGCAATTGCAGAGGATAAGGTACAGCCTGTACCATGTGTATTGGGATTGTTGATGCGTTTGCCGTTGAACCAGCGATAATGGCCCTGTGCATACAGCAAATCATTCGCATCATTTACATGATGACCGCCCTTTACCAAAACTGCGCAATGATACGATTCTGAGATTTTTTTTGCGGCATCAATCATTTCCTGCGTCGTTGTAATGTGCATTCCGGTCAGCACCTCTGCCTCTGGAATATTCGGTGTCAGTACATCTGCCAGCAAAAATAACTCATTTTTTAGAGTATCCATTGCCTGTTCGCTGATTAGTCTCGCTCCGCTCGTTGCCACCATAACCGGATCCACCACAATATGTTTTGCCTTGTATTGGCGAAGCTTCGCTGCTATTACCTGAATCAGTTCACTCTCTGAGACCATTCCAATCTTTACAGCATCCGGATAGATGTCTGTAAAAATAGCATCGAGTTCTTCTCCTAAAAACGTTGGTGTTGCATTTAAAATAGAGGTCACGCCGGTCGTATTTTGTGCAGTCAGTGCCGTGATCGCACTCATGGCATACACGCCATTTGCCATCATCGTCTTGATATCTGCCTGAATACCGGCGCCTCCGCTAGAATCACTTCCCGCGATCGTTACTGCTGTTCTCATCTTTTTCTCCTTTTTTCAGTTAACGTTTTGTATAGCGGTCTGAAGTGGTGCCCCCAACAGACCGCTTTTTTATCATGCTTTTACCATTTCTTCGGTAGCTTTTTTAAGTTTCTTGGATGCTTCCTTGATATCCTTTTGGCCGTAAATGGCGCTGATCACAGCAATTCCACAGATGCCACTGCCGGAAAGTTCTTTCACATTTTCTTTCGTAATTCCGCCAATGGCAATCACCGGGATTGAGACGGCTTCGCAGATTGCTTTTAGCGTATCAAAAGATACATCCGTCGCATCATCCTTTGAGTTCGTTGGAAATACGGCGCCAACTCCCAGATAATCGGCACCTCGCTTTTCTGCCAAAACTGCCTGTTCCACAGTCTGAGCAGATACGCCGATAATTTTGTCTGGGCCAAGCTTTGCACGAACATCCCCTGCTTCCATATCATTTTGTCCGACATGAACCCCGTCCGCATCCATCTCAATGGCAATCTCTACATTATCATTGATCACAAAGGGAACATGATACTCTCGGCACAGCTTTTTTAATTCCTTTGCCTCTTCCAGAAAATGAGCATCATCCAGGTGCTTTTCCCGCAACTGTACAAATGTCACACCGCCATCCAAGCTTTCTCTTACAACATCCTGCAGGGTGCGTGTTCCCAGCCAATAGCGATCCGTCACCGCATACAAGAGCAAGTCTTTTTTATCGCACTTCATACTTTGCCCCTTTCTCCAAGATGTCTCCATCCATATTGCAAATGGCATCAATAATGCGATTTCTATAGGTGGAATTGCCGTCTCCCTCCTGCATATGACGATAACCAATTTCACCAGCCAGTCCCATCGTGCAGACCGCTGCAGCAGCTGCTTCTAGCTGATTGTTTGGATTTGCCACAAGAAAAGCCGTCATCAATCCGGAAAGCTGACAGCCAGTACCTGTGATCTGGCCCATTTCCGGTCGACCGTTGCGAATCACATAGCAAGTCTTACCGTCACTAACCAAATCAATTGCGCCTGTAACTGCTATAATTGAGCCACTTGTCTTCGCAAATTCTTTTACAAATGCAATCGCCTCATTCAAATTTTCTTCTGTTACTTTATCTGCCACATCCGCATCAACACCTTTTGTCGTGCCACTTCCCAGTGCCAGTGTCTTAATCTCTGAGATATTTCCTCGAATCACTGCCAATTTCAGCGTTTTCATCAGATCCACAGCGGTATTGGTACGCAGCGTTGATGCACCTGCCCCTACCGGATCTAACAAGATTGGATGACCCAATTCATTTGCTTTCTTTCCTGCCAAATACATCGCCTCGATACTCGACTTGTGAAGGGTACCAATATTGATATTTAATCCACCGCAGATCGAAGTGATGTCCACAACATCGTCAGGTTCATCTGACATAATCGGACTGGCTCCGCAAGCCAAAATCACATTTGCCACATCATTCACCGTGACATAGTTGGTAATATTATGTACCAACGGCACTGTTTTTCTTACGTTGTTGCTACATTCTTTCAGCATATACTCGCTCCTTTGCATCCTATGAGAAAACATTCTCAAGTTGTCATCGCATTGACCAGACGCTAACTTGTATCGTTCTGGCTTTTGCGTATAAAAAATATGCGGATCTGCCTGTAGTACAGACAAATCCGCATATTTAATCCCATTCTGTATTATTCCTGCAGCAGCTACTCCTGCCTTCGGCAATTTTTCATAGAATTGAGTCTATTTTGAGTCTATTTTGCGTGTTTGATCTCCCTACGTTGGCATTATCCAAATCAGGTTATGGGTCAAGACCCTACGGTCTACTCTCAGCCTGCGCCTTGGCAAGCTCCCCTTGACGTTTCTATTATATACTCGTTGAACGCAAAATACAAGATACTTTGCTTTCTTTTATTGCATTGTGGAGACCTGCAAATACTTCGTCGTATCGCTCACAGCCACCAAGCTTCGCATACGATACTTGACATACTCCCACGGTTAAAACCGTGGGCTTTCCCGCCCGACTTTTGGCAAACCGCAAATTGCCATTTGAGCAGCTCTTTTTCCATACGCTGAAACAAGAGCTGCTCAAATCGAATGAATATAAGTTGTTAATTTAACTCTTTCCTACTAATGCCTTATTCTTCCACTTTCCACTGTAATAGCGCAGAACTGGAACTACGCAGCCACAGCCCCACGACAACGGTGTGGCAATCCAAATGCCCATCTCACCCAGATGTGGGGCAAGCAAATATGCAAAGGTGATTCGGCCTGCCAGCTCCGTGAAACCCGCTACCATACAGGTATTCGCATCTCCAGCACCACGGATGATATTCTGGTAGCTTTGCATTACAGCACAGAT
Source organism: Lachnospiraceae bacterium (assembly GCA_052273485.1). Lineage (GTDB taxonomy): Bacteria > Bacillota > Clostridia > Lachnospirales > Lachnospiraceae > Anthropogastromicrobium. Next base: position 5,200 of record DAVZID010000045.1, on the reverse strand, counting down.
CAGATAGGCTATCCCCATTACGGTTAAATACTGCGCACCAACGGCCACAGCATCCTGTGATTGACCGTTTCCCAAAAAGAGCATCATCAGCTGACGTCCAAACAACATTGCCGCCGTTGCGATCACCAGTGCCGACACAATGCTTAGAAAAAGAGTGCAATGCAATCCCTCCCGAATCCGCTTAAATTGGTGCTTTCCAATATTCTGGCTCGTGAAAACAGAGAGTGCAGAGCCTAACGACGTAATCACCTGAATTGCAATGTTGTCAATCTTAACCGCAGCGGTATAGCCCGCCATGACCGATGTGCCAAATGAATTGATCAATCGCTGCACACTCATACTGCCAAGCGAAATCAGACAGGACTGAAATGCAGTCGGAACACCAATCTTAAAGATTTTTGCCGTCATATCGCGATCTGGCTTTGCTGGAAGTCCAGAAAGACCAAATTCTTCTCTTTTTCGATACAGATAGAATAGACAATATCCAGCAGAGGCATGCTGTGCAATGACCGTTGCGATTGCTGCCCCTGCCACATGAAGCGGAATCACGACAATTAACACCAAATCAAGTACAATATTGATCACAGAGGCGATAATTAACGCTGTAAGTGGTGTCTTGGAATCGCCTAAGCTTCGAAGCACGGCAGATGCACCATTGTATGCCACGCTGCCCGCTGTAAAGAGAAGCAATATTCTCATATACGTCACCGAGTAGCCAATGACATCCTCCGGCACACTTAACAGACGCAGAAAAAACGGGCAGGCAAATACACCAATCAGCATTACGATTCCTGTCAGTATACCTGCAATCCATATGATGGATGTCACTGCCTGTCTCATGTCTGCAAAATTGCCCACACCAAAACACTGCGCAACCAAAATACCAGCACCGTTACACAGTCCCATTACAAGTGACAGCATAAAAAAGGTTAAACTGCCCGTGCTGCCAACTCCAGCTAACGCCTGTTCTCCTAAGTATCTTCCTACGATCATCACGTCAACTAGGTTGTAGACCTGCTGGAATACCCCTCCGATTAAAAGTGGAACGGCAAATCCCACGATCAATGGCATTGCCTTTCCTGTCGTCATATTTTTCACTTGTCCCACTTCCTTTCCGTATCCGTATGGCTTTCATCCACCATTTGCACTAACGGTACGATAGCACACACGCCTGACGGATGCAATGGACAATCAAGAAAAAATTTGTCCTATTTTAGGAATTTGGTGTGGGAATCCTCGACCATTCAATGACCGGGCAGATCACAGAGCTATTCCGTTTTTACACTAACCTGCTTTCCTGAAAATGCGATTCCAAACTTCAAAATATCTGTAATCTTTTCCTCTCTCATTTCTGCATCATATCTCTTTTCGTCAATCTGTGCTAACAAAATGGTTTCCTCTCCGGTCAATCCCATGTTAGCCAGCTGCTGTATGAGCGATTCTTTTGTATGCATATGTAGATCTCCTCTCAATACTTGTTCCAGCATACCTGTTCCGCAATTTTACGAATTTTCCCGAGAAGAGCAAAATCCTGTATGCCTGCTGACTCTGAAAGGACTGCATCACTTGTTCTTCCTGCTTCCTCTCCAAAAATTTTTGCAAGCCATGTACAAGAAAGTGCATAGCGTCCATACAGATAATTCATATGGAACCCATCTCTGCAAAGCGACATTCCGCCCTCACGCACATTAAATTCCTTTTCTTTTCGCAGTGTCTGAATTACATCACCGCATGGAATCAGATCTAGTCCATACTTCTGCGCCTCTTTATAATAATTTGCTCTCAATTTCTGATACATCTCATCCTGATCTCTATGGTACCGTGCAAAGCAGTCATGCTTACTGTCAATCTCATATGCCCAAGTTTCCTGCATCATAAACTTTGCCCACGGTGCTTCTTTTTTGATATATTCTGTAATCCAGCCAAGAAATGGTTCATAGGTATCAAGCCAGCCACTGTCATGACTGGACTGCTGTGTGACAATATAGTCCCACTTTTCCTCTGCAAGTGCATCCTGAATGGATACCTTGTCTCCTGTAGCTCTTCCATTTAACTGATATTCATAGTCCTTCGCCTCATTTTCAATATTTCTCCAATGGCGTTCCAGACTGCAGCCTCCAATGTATAAATTAACCACCTTCGTATTGATTCCTCTTGCTAATGCCAGATCATGTAAAAAATGAGTCGCATCTTCACCAAAACTGTTTCCAATTACAAGAATTTTATATGTCTTCATATAGCAACGTCTCCTCTGCTTTTTATTTTACAAATGTTCCTTGATAAATGCAATTGACTGTTCCCTTGCAAATATGCTATCTTCCCCATAAAAGCCATGACCAGCCCCCTTAATTACGGCAAATGAAACATCCTTTTTGACTGCAATTTTACACTCGATTCATGGTATTGTCAACACGCTTTGTTTGATGGTTACTGTTCACGGGTAGGTAAAATCTCTTGTGATAAGTATACTCCAATCATGAAACCAACTTACCTTTGGCAGGTTGGACTTATTAAAGAGTGAACTTCACGGATTCAGGTAATTAGATCATGCACAAATATACAAAATACGCTGCATAACCAAGCAGCATCAAAATTCCGCAAGGCTTTCTAAGCTCTTTCTTTTTAATTGTTCCACCCCAAAGCAATATTCCACTGAGAACTGCAATGATTGTATCAATGATAAATTTACGCTCAAAAGGAACGGAACAAATGAGTGCTGCTGTACCTATTACAAATAAAATATTGAAAATGTTGCTTCCTACTATATTTCCTATGGCGATTCCGGCGTTTCCTTTTCTTGCTGCCGTAACTGATGTTACAAGCTCTGGAAGTGATGTTCCAAATGCTACAATAGTAAGACCAATAAATCGTTCACTCATTCCAAAAAATCTTGCTATTTCTGTTGCACCGCTAACGGCAAAATCACTTCCCATTACTACCATAACTCCGCCAAGCACCATGAAAAGAAGACATTTCCATACGGGTATATCTTTTACGTTTTCTTCTTCCTGCTCTGTACCCTTTTTTGACATAATATAAAGATATCCGAGATAGAGCAAAAATAAAATCCAGAAAATGATGCCTTCCATAAACGTTATTTTGGAATCTGTAATTCCAAATATCATGAGTATCACTGTAATTATAAGCATAAATGGTATTTCATAATAGAACGTTGATTTTTGAATTGAAACATTCGTAATGACTGCTGTAATTCCAAGAATTATCAATATATTTAAGATATTACTTCCAACAATATTTCCGATTGTTATTCCTGCATTATTGTCTAATGCTGCCGTAATGCTTACAGCTGCTTCTGGCAAACTCGTTCCCATGGCAACTATTGTAAGTCCTATTACAAGCTGCGGGATTCCAAGCTTTTTTGCAATACTTGCTGCTCCCTCCACAAACCAGTCCGCTCCCTTTACTAGCAGAAAAAATCCCACCAGCAAAATCAACATTTGTACCATCATATTACCTACCTCTTTCTTATTTATTTGCAGCAGGTATAAAAAAAGAGACTCCTACTGCATGCAGTAAAAGTCTCGCTGTTTCATCACTTTCCGAGTTATTTTTTAATAACTGTACTGACGAAGAAGTGCACCTATTTTGGTCAGCTACTCCCTTTTATTGGGTTCATTCTACCAAAGTCATTTTCAAAAGTCAACTACATATTTTTTATGCTGACTCTCCTCCCTGAAAATGCAATTCCGAATTTCAAAATATTTGTAATCTTTTCCTGCTTTCCACCGGGACAGGTGCCGTGGCTTTTTATCTGTCCCCACTGGTTCACAAAACGCTATATTACTAATTTTGATTATACACAGCAAGACACGTTTGCAAGAACAATAATACCTATATAAAGTCCAGCCGTTTGCAAAAAATTTGCAAATACATTATCTTTACCGGAAACTATATTGGATGGCATTGAATCAAAAATATTATGTCTCACTTTATTCTCTCCTTTACTACCGCATTTTCAGGCGCTTTCTCCTCATATTCTTGTTTCAATTCCTCTGCCAAATACGCATCGCTCATGCAGTGCATATCAGAAACACCATCACGGATCAGCTGATAGACCTGAGAATGATAAAAGAAATCCAATGCCGCATCCAGTGAAAGTCCCTGCTGTTTAGCAAAGCATTCAATAACACGGCTATATTTTTTCTGAAGCAAAATCGGATTTGCTGTCATAGTGTTTCACTCCCTTCAAACTGCAACAGAGACAGTGCTTTCTCTGTGCGAAAACATATTTGCAGGTTCGGCTTTTCATAACGCAGGCGGTTGATAGCTTCCGTTTTATCAATCAGTCCGTCAAAGAACAGCTCCACGGTATTAAACACCTTATCATTGGCAACACCACCTACAACAAAGTCGTAATCCGTTGAATCTTTTCCGCTGCGGCAGTTCAAAATAAAATCCAGCCATTCTTCGGAATAAGAATCGAATTTCAGCGTTTTCAGTTCTGCTTCCCGGCTTTCATCGTATTCATACTGTGAGATAATACCATCTTTCCCACGACGTTTGAACTTACCGCACCACTTCGCCGCCTGTTCATATAGCGGCGTGACATAAAAGCCACGCCCGAAATCCACATTGTGGCGGGAATGAACCAAATCCGGCTTTGCAATCTCTAAGAAAGAACCATGATAAAGAATCATACTTCCACACCCCTTTCTTTCATCACGTCAAGAAGGTCATCAATGATATATTCCCGGCTCTGGGTATGCAGCACTTCATATTCCGGTACAATGTAACCGTTCAAAATATTGCTTTGTTCGGTAAATGCCTGATAAACACGCTCTGCATCCACGCCCAGCTTTGCCGCTACATTTTCAATGCAAAATACAGCAAACTCCAGCTCACTGGAATTTTTGATTTTTTCATCTGTCATAATCTACAATCCCTCCTTCGAAATCACTGTTCTCCATAATATCCAGTCCGTAAAGATTATTCTCTACAATGCTTGCCACTGCTTCACGAGTAGTATAGCCATAGGATTCATAAATCTTCATCAGCACATCAAACATATATGCAAGGATATGACCGGAACCAGAGCATGGGTCTGTTGCCGTTCTAATTTGATACAACATAACGGAGCGGAATTTCTACTCCTTAACGATGCACCCGCACAGGTGCATTTCTGCACACCCCTCATAACGATGCCGTATGCACCGTTACGGAGTAAGGTATTCGGTTTTAT
>DAVZID010000044.1:0-28827 GCA_052273485.1 Lachnospiraceae bacterium | reverse complement strand
AGATTTTATGCGGATTATAGACGATTACATGATAGACGAGGTGTCAAAGACCCGTATAATTTGTCTAACCATAAAAATCAATTCTCCATCTGTTGTTTTGTAAATTATTTTCAGAACTATAATACCAGTAAAAATCATTTTTGCCAATGGTATTTTTTGCCCGTCTATGCTACAATGGCTTTAGCAAAAAATTTAAAACTACGGGAGGAAAATAAAAATGGCATTTGTACCAAAGACATTGGATTATACGGTAAGTCCGTACACAGGACTTACACGCCAGTCTTGGATTGAGGCAGGTGAATATCTGTTGGAAGGTGTATTTCAAAATATCGCTCATTTTGAGGACCCGGTTGTTATGCCTCGAAAAGAGACAAAGGTTACCTATCCGCACAGTGCGGATGCAGTATGGGAATTTAAGGCCGAGTATTTTGAGGGTCTGGCGCGTTCCTTCTTTATCGCAGCGCCGCTGATCCACAATAACCCAGAGCTGAATTTGTGCGGCTATTCGATTCGCGATTACTATAAGGCACATGTACTTCGCGCATGCACAAAGGGCGATCCGGTATCGGTAGGTCGTTATGAGGAACTGCAGGAAATGGCTGGCGATTACAACAGAGCATTCCAGCAGACCGTAGAAACTTGTGCACTTGTCATTTGTCTGTGGGTTTGCAAGGAGGAGATCTGGGATACATACACAAAGGAAGAAAAGGATGTAATTGCTGAATTTTTAAGAGGTTATGCAGATGGAAATACAGTTCCGCAGAACTGGCGTCTGTTTAATATGCTTGATATGGCATTCCTTGATATGGCAGGCTATGAGATCGATGAGGAGATTATGCTTGACCATGCACAGAGCATTTTGGCTTACTATGCAGGTGATGGCTGGTATCGCGATGGTCACTCTTTTGATTATTATTCTTGTTGGGCATTTAATGTATATGCGCCAATCTGGAATCTGTGGTATGGCTATGAGAAGCAGCCATACATCGCAGCAAAGTTTGAGGAGCATTCCAATAAATTGATGGAGACCTATGCGGATTTCTTTGACCGCGACGGTTTCACAAACATGTGGGGCAGAAGCAACATCTACCGCAACGCGGCAACAAGCGCATTTGATGGAAATCTGATGCTGCGTCACAGCACGGTTGATCCAGGTCTTGCAAGACGCATTTCCTCTGGTTCTTTGCTTCAGTTTATGACAAGAGATGACTTCTTATTTAAGGGTGTTCCGACGCTTGGATTCTATGGCCAGTTTACACCGCTCGTTCAGGGATATTCATGTGCAGAGTCTCCATTCTGGCTTGGCAAGGCATTTCTTTGTCTGCATCTTCCGGCTGATCATCCATTCTGGACCGCAACAGAAAACAATGGTACATGGGAGACACTTGGCAGCAAGGGCACCAAGGTAACAGCATTGAACGGACCGGCACTTTGCTTCTCCAATCATCAGGCAAATGGTGAGACGATTCTTCGTACCGGAAAGGTCGTAAAAAATAAAAATGATGAGCATGGCATGTGGAACTATTCAAAGCTTTGCTTTAACACAAAATATCCATGGGAGTCGGCAGTTGCACCAGATGTTGAGGCACAGCAGTATGTACTCTATGATGGTGTTTCAGATGAAATTAAAAAGGGCAATGTAACCTATTGGCACGGACTAAAAAATGATGTGTTATATCGCCGTCAGTTCTTTAATTATGATTTAGAGAATGAGTGTCACTGGATTCAGGCAATGAATCTGGCAGATTTTACAGTGCCTTATGGTATTATCCGTGCAGATAAGCTTCGTCTGTTTAGCTGTCCAATTCGACTGACACTTGGTTCTTATGGTTTCCCAGACAATGGAACACAGATGATCGAAAAGACAAAGGATGGTGCAAAGGCAATCATCTTAAAGGGCTATGATCATACCGGAAGAGAAAAGCAGATGGCAATGACAATTTATGATGGATGGGATGAGCTAGAGATTGTTAAGAGCACAGGAACAAATCCGGATTCAGAAAACTCTATCGTGATTTACGCAAAAACTGCAAGAGAAAAGAAATATGGCTATCAGCCGTATGTACTTATTTCACAGGTTATCACAAAGGAAAGTCTTGAGGATTTCACAGACAATGAGATTTTCCCAATTGAAAAAGTACATTATACAGATACTAAGAAGTGCGGAGGCTATGGCCCTGTAACCATTACACTAAAGGATGGAACAACACGCACCATTGATTTTGATGGAATTGAAGGACAGCTGATGAGGTAAATCACATTCGCCTCAACGCCATTTATGTAATGAGAGTCAGGCGGAGCATACTGACTGGCTCTCTAAAAGAGATAAGTGTATATAGAAAGAAGGCATAAAAATGCGTTTTTATACAGGAAAATTAGAAGGGAAACAGCAGCTTTTTGTAGGCTTTGAGAAAGATCCTTCTTTATATCATATAGAAGAATATGGTATGAAGTTTGCCGATATGACAGAGCTTGTTTGCACGATTACGGATGAGCAGAAGGCACAGCTTGAAAATGAAAGAGCAGGGAAACATGCGTATGCGTTCGATGAGATTAAAATTTTAGCGCCGATCGTGCGCCCGAGACAGGACGTTGTGTGCCTTGGAATTAACTATTCCGAGCATGCAAAGGAAGCAAGTGCATTTTCAAAAGAAGCATTTGAAAAAGACAAGCCATACACGATTTATTTTTCAAAGCGTGTCAGCGAGGCAGCAGGAGACAAGGAAACAATTCCAAGCTATAAGGGCTTAGTGGATAGTCTTGACTATGAGGCGGAACTTGGCGTTGTGCTGGGCAAGGATGCAAAAGGTGTAAAGGCAGAGGATGCAGAAGACTTTATTTTTGGATATACGATTATCAATGATTTCAGTGCACGCAATTTGCAGACACGTCATAAGCAGTGGTATCTCGGAAAGAGCCTCGATAAGCTGACTTCGATTGGTCCGTGCATTGTCACAAAGGATGAGATTGGAAATGTTGCCGATTTAGGCATTCGAAGCTTTGTAAATGGGGAGCTTCGCCAGAACAGCAACACTGGATTTATGATTCAGACAATCGGTGGTGCAATCGAGGAATTAAGTGAGGGTATGACACTTCTTGCAGGAACAGTAATTGCCACTGGTACCCCGGCAGGAGTTGGTATGGGCTTTAACCCACCAAAGTTTTTAAAGACGGGCGATACTGTAATTTGTGAGATCGAGAAGATCGGCCGATTGGAAAATACGATCGGAGAGTAATCAGACGACAAAAAATAAAATTGAAATAAATAGACAGAAACACGAAGACAGAAAGAAGTTTTTTTATGAATAACAATAAGAAATATGAAATTGACATGACAAATGGCACGATCATGGATAAGCTGATCGCTTTTTCGCTGCCGCTTATGCTGTCAGGTATTTTACAGCTTTTGTTTAATGCGGTGGATATCATTGTAGTCGGACGATTCAGTGGCAGTAAGCCACTTGCAGCCGTCGGCTCGACAAGTGCGTTAATCAGTACATTTACGAACTTTTTCATCGGCATTTCGCTTGGAACGAATGTGCTTGCTGCGCGCTTTTTCGCTTCACGAAAAATGAAAGAGATGTCTGAGACCGTTCACACATCTATCCTGTTTGCTGCGATCAGCGGTGTCGTTATGATGGTGGTTGGAATTGCATTTTCACGACTTGCGCTGGAATGGATGGGAACACCGGATGATGTTATTGATATGGCAGCGCTGTATCTAAAAATTTATTTTATTGGTGTGCCATTTTTTATGCTGTATAATTATGGAGCTGCGGTGCTGCGTGCCGTCGGAGACACGAAGCGTCCACTTATTTTTTTGATTATCGCTGGTGCGGTCAATGCCGTATTAAATCTAATTCTAGTGATTGTATTTCATCTTGACGTGGAAGGTGTTGCGATTGCGACAGTAATTTCGCAGCTTATTTCCTGTATTCTAGTACTGCGTTGTTTGTGCAACGCTGATACAGGCTATCAGCTGCATTTTTCAAAACTTTCAATTAAAGGTGTTTATTTAAAGCAGATTTTTCAGGTGGGTGTGCCAGCTGGAATCCAAAGTACCGTTATTAACTTTTCGAATGTACTGTTACAGTCATCCGTCAATTCCTTTGGTTCTATTGCGATGGCAGGTTATACCTCAGCGAACAACTTGCTCGGTTTTCTATATGCGTCCATCAACTCAGTCACACAGGCATGTATGAGCTTTACCAGCCAGAATTATGGTGTCGGAAAGACAAAGCGTATGGACCGTGTGCTGTTAGACTGTGTGATCTTGTCGGTCATCATTGCATCGGTTATGGGTGGTGCATTCTATGGATTTGGTCCGCAGATTTTAAGTGTTTACAATAATGAGCCAGAGGTTATCAAAAGCGGAATGGAAATCCTTTCCTATACGACGCTGACATACTTTTTGTGCGGTATCATGGATTTGATTCCGGGTGCGCTGCGTGGAATGGGACGCTCCACAGTTCCGATGATTCTTTCGATTATTGGAACGGTCGGAACCAGAATTTTCTGGATTTATGTAGTATTTCCACAGTACCGAGCACTTGATGTTTTGTTTATTTCTTATCCAGTATCTTGGGGACTGACGATTGTTATGCAGGTATGCTGCTTTATCTTCGTGAGAAGAAAGGTGCATAGCGAAATTTTAAATCGCGCAAATGAAAGAAAATAAAAGAAAACAAAAGAAAATAAGAGAAAAATATAGTTTTAGCCCACAACTTTGATTGTGGGCTTTATTAAACAAAAAATTTACTTAAACTTTGCAATTCATGGGTTGAAAAAAGAAAAGTGGGAGATTATAATAAGAAGTTGCCGGGGAAAAATGGCAAGGATGTTGTAAGTGATAAGCTTCTTCGGCAAAACGAGAAAGTGAAAAGACAAACATAATGGAGGTGAAGTTTTATGGATGGTTGCGATAGTATAGGGCGAAGTAGAAACTGTGGTGCAATGCATTGTGATTTTATGCAATGCCGCAATCGTATGATCATGCAGGCATCTGTAAGAGTAAGCCTCGCTGTGATGATTGACAGATGATTCATTGAGATTGCCTTTTGTACCGCAGAAAAACAAGTCCTTTTTATCACAATGAAAAATTTTGGATAAGTAAGGAGGCAAAACAAATGAAGACATTAAATGATAGCAAAAGCCAGCATCTTGAAGAGCTGGAAGCGCTCATTTCCAGTTCGCTCAGTGAAAAAGAGCTGGAAGATCGCCTGTCCGATTATCATGACAATGATATTGCTGAGATTTTGGAAAAGCTGACGCCTCAGGAGAGACTGCGTTTGTACCGCATTCTTGGCGTAGATCGTGTTGCAGAGATTTTTGCATACCTTGATGATGCAGGTCCATACATGGAAGAGCTTTCCTTAGAGAAGGCTGCAAATGTCGTATCTCACATGGATTCTGATGATGCCGTTGACGTTCTCGAGGATATGGACGAGTCGAGAAAGGCTGAGATTGTCAAACGTCTGGATCATGAGACATCAGAGGATGTAAAGCTACTGTGGTCATATGATGATGATGAGATCGGAAGCTGCATGACCACAAATTATATCTGTATTCACAATGACTTAACTATTCGTCAGGCAATGAGAGAGCTGATTAGTCAGGCTGGCGAAAATGATAATATTTCTACCATTTATGTTGTGGATGAACAGGATAAATATTATGGTGCAATTGATTTAAAGGATTTGATCGTAGCCAGAGACAAGGATACGCTTGAGAGTATTATCAGCCGTTCCTATCCATACTTGCTTGACCATGAAAAGACCGATGACTGCGTGGATCGCATTAAGGAATACGCAGAGGATTCCCTGCCTGTTTTGACACAGGAAGGAAAAATCGCCGGTATCATTACTTCTTCTGACGTAGTAGAGATGGTCGATGATGCAATGGGCGATGATTATGCAAAGCTCGGTGGTTTGACTGCAGAGGAAGATTTGAACGAAACAACAGTCGAGAGTATGAAAAAAAGACTCCCATGGCTTGTTGCATTGTTGTTTTTAGGAATGCTTGTTTCTTCTGTAGTCGGTATGTTTGAAGCCGTTGTAGCTGTCTTGCCAGTTGTCATTTGTTTTCAGTCCATGGTACTTGATATGGCAGGTAATGTCGGAACACAGTCACTTGCTGTTACTATCCGTGTACTTATGGATGAGAACTTAAAGGCAAAGCAAAAGATTGGTCTTGTGCTCAAGGAAGCACGAATTGGTCTGATGAATGGACTGGTGCTATGCGCGATGACACTTATTGTACTTGGCGTATACATCCATTTCTTCAAGGGATATGACTGGCTACATGGCTTTTTGATCGCAGGCTGTGTTGGCGGTGCATTGGTGACAGCAATGGTAATTTCTAGTATTGTTGGAACGGTAATTCCGATGTTCTTCCACAAGATTCATGTAGACCCGGCGGTTGCGTCAGGACCACTGATCACAACTGTCAATGACCTTGTTGCAGTTATAACGTATTATGGATTATCACTTATCATTTTAATTGACATGTTCCATGTTGCGGGGTAGAGTCACTAGGGACAGATATCAAAGAAACAGCGTGCATCCCATCGCCTTAAATTCTTCAATTTTCTTTTGAAGAAGCGGGACGGGAACTTCAAGATATTGGCTGCTGCAGTCAATACAAAAAAACGAGGTTGCACCGCGATTATAAAGTTTTTTATGCAGGCCAATTTCATCCTTTGTAAGGATGCGGCCGCACTGCTTGCATTTGCTGCAGGCAGCAGTTGAATGAGTAGTATCCATAAGTTTGCCTCAAAATATATTAAATGAGTTACCCTCTGCCAGTATTTGTGCTGGCAGAGGGTATTTGTTTTTTATTATTCGGGGAAAATAAGCTGTGCAATAATTACCTTTGACTCATCAGGAGCGATTTTAGTCGCATAGCTGTCTTCATAGATGCCAAGATCCTCACCAGTGATCGCATCTGTCAGCTGAAGGCGAATGCCAGACTCTGAATGAATACCAAGATCATCGAAACAGATACCTACATTCTGGCTCCACTGATCCTCAGCAGCAAGGTTAAAGAATGCAATCGCAATACGGTTTCCAGACAGAAGCTTTGCGAAGGTGTACTTTCTTGTGTCAGCATGATCTACTAAAAATGGCGGGCGGCACTCATCATCCTGATTAATATCAATCAGGCCCTTACAGAAGAGGGTTTTCTTATTTACATCATCGAGCTTTCTAAGGTCAGCACCGATGATAAGCGGAGAGCCTAAAAATGCCCACATTGCGAAGTGCTGCAGATACTGAAGGTCGCTGCAGCCGCCAATTCCTACATTTCCATTTCCGTGCATACCAACGATCAGCATGTCCATATCATTCCAGCAGCCTGGTGCATTGTTTTCCACATTTTCTGCCTGACTGATGAAAAGATCCTTGTAGCTCTTTGGACCGTCAAAGATATCTCCGGTAGAGCGGTAGCTGTGAGCACCATGAGAGCGCATCCAGCCAGATGGGTCATACATACCCCAGTTGCAGGCTGCAAATAAGATATCGCGTCCCGTGCTGCGAAGTGCCATTGCCATGGTCAGATAAGCGTTCTTGGCATCACCGCTGACAGGGAAATTACAGAAATCATATTTCAGATAATCAACACCCCACTCTGCAAACTGCTTTGCATCGGAAAATTCGTGGCCGTAGCTGCTCGGATAGCCTGCACAAGTCTTCGTTCCAGCACAGGAGTACATACCAAATTTTAAGCCCTTTGCGTGGATATAGTCGGCAAGCGCCTTCATGCCATTTGGAAATAGGGCAGGGTCAGCAACAAGCTTTCCGTCAACGCGCTCTTTTAAAGACCAGCAGTCGTCAATAATCACATATTCGTAGCCAAGATCACGATAGCCGTCCTCTACGATACGGTCAGCCATCTCCTTAATCAGCTGCTCGTTAATTTTGTCTCCGAAAGTATTCCATGAGTTCCAGCCCATAGGCGGTTTTTTTGCGATCATAATTGTTTCTCCTTTTTAAAATTTATATTTGGGTTGCCTTTATAGTAAAGGTAAAGTAAGAAAAAAGGAATAACATATCATATTGTTTCCTTAACATATCATCGGATCACATAAAAATGGAGAAAATCTAATTTTCTTGACAAATATATAAAAGTATCCATTGTACAAAATGAAATATTCAGGTATAGTAGAGCTTGGAACAAAACAGGAGGCAAAAGGTATGTTTTATACAAACGCGGTAGGAACAGATAGTCGTCATAGAAAAGGCGAAATAGTTTACCACTACGAGAAAAGACAGCATTATATTCTGATTTATACCAGATCGGCAGCTCTGTTTCGGATTGAAGAAGAGAAGATTTCTGTAAAGAAGGGAACCCTTCTTTTAATCAGCCCGGACAAGCGAGCATCCTATACCGGAGTATGGGAGGGCTATTGTGATGACTGGATCAATTTCTGTGACCCAGATAATCAGTTGGCAAATTTCAGGATTCCGATAAACAAACCAGTAAGTCTCCAGGAAAATATTCCGGTACCTCAGTATCTTCAGCTGATGGTAAATGCTTACCGCTCCGGGATGGCGCAGAGCGACCGTGTGTTGTCACAGCTTTTGATGGCACTGTTTACATTGATTGATGATTATATGAATTCATCGCTTCCGCAGATTGCCCATTACCAAAAGCTCTTAGAGCTTCGCGAGGAAATCTATGCTTCACCGGCGCGTCCATGGTCCATACAGGAATTGGCCGATGAGGTTAGCTTAAGCGCAGCGTATTTTCAGGATTTGTATAAAAAGGCATTTCAGGTTTCATGCGGTGCTGATATCATACAGAGTCGTATCGAGCAGGCAAAGCGTATGTTAGCGCAGACCAATCTGACGATGGAAGAGATTGCGGATCGCTGTGGCTACAACAGCCCCGTGCATTTTTCCAGACAATTTCGCAAGTGTACCGGAAGTGCTCCGTCAAAGTGGCGTGAGAATGCGATGGGGGAGAATATGTAACACAAGAGTCAAGAACTCCTGAGGTACCCTTCGTAACTGTCCGGGTGACACAAGAAAAAAGATCAAAAGAAAAGATTAAAAATACCTACTTGACAAATAGGGAAACGCGTTGTATATTAGCACCATAATTGAATAACACAGTAACACTTCAAACCGATGAAGCGGAGATAAAAATAAGAAATGCGCAGTACAGAGAGTCTGGGATGCTGAGAACCAGACAGAGAGCAGCTTATTAAATGGACCGCGGAGGGTATGGTCAAAGGCGTAAGCCAAGTATTCCATAACGTGTGCGCATACGTTAGTTGCGAGGGATATGCTGGTATCCTAAAAAGAGCCCTGAAAAGGGAAACAAGGTGGCACCGCGGAAAGTAGAATTGTATCCGTCCTTGGCAGATTCATAAGAATGAATTTGTCAGGGACTTTTTTTATACCCGCATACCGGCATGACAGCAAAGGAGGATCACAATGCAGATTACGACAACACTCGAAGAACTAAGACAAAAAGCAGCCGGATATCGCGCAGTGCCGGTTGCAGGAGAACTGTTTTCAGATGTGCGAACCCCAATCGAGGTCTTACGCATTTTAAAAAATGCCAGCAGCCATTGCTTCCTTTTTGAGAGCGTGGAAAATCAGGAAATCTGGGGACGATACACCTTTCTCGGATTTGACCCAAAAGAAGAGCTTGCATTTACCGGCGGGGACGATCCGAGAGAGCGAATCGAAACCGTATTAAAAGAATATAAAAGCCCACGTATGGAAAAGCTTCCTTCCTTTACCGGCGGCTTGGTCGGTTACTTCTCCTACGATTACGTGAAATACAGCAATCCCAAATTAAAGCTGGATGCGAAGGACGAGGAAGGCTTTAAGGATGTCGATATGATGCTGTTTGACAAGGTAATTGCATTTGATAACGTAAAACAAAAGATCATCATCATGGTGACCATTAAAACCGATGAACTTGAAAAAAATTATGAAAACGCAGTTCAGACAATCAAGAAAATTGCAAAAATGATCGTTCGCGGCGAGATGAAAAAAGAACAGCCGGGATGCTTAAAGACAAAGTTTCAGCCACTGTTTCAAAAAGACGAGTATTGCCACATGGTAGAACGGGCAAAAGAATACATCTATCAGGGCGATATCTTTCAGGTGGTGTTGTCCAACCGATTAGCAGCTGAGTACGAGGGAAGCCTTTTAAATACCTATCGTATTATGCGAACTACAAATCCATCGCCGTACATGTTCTACTTTAGCAGCGATGACATGGAAGTGGCAGGTGCTTCACCAGAAACACTTGTCAAATTAGAAAATGGCGTGCTTCATACCTTTCCGCTTGCAGGAACAAGGCCAAGAGGAAAAGACAAACAGGAAGATCTGGCACTGGAAAAAGATTTGCTTTCCGATGAAAAGGAATGTGCCGAGCACAACATGTTAGTTGACTTAGGACGAAACGACATCGGAAAGATCAGTAAGTATGGCACCGTTGAGGTCGAAGAATATATGCAGGTGCTTCGCTACTCACATGTCATGCACATCGGTTCAACCGTGAAAGGTCAGATTCGGGACGATAAGACAGCACTCGATGCGGTAGAGGCAGTTCTTCCGGCAGGAACCCTTTCCGGAGCACCAAAGTATCGCGCAATGGAAATCATAAACGAGTTGGAAAACAATAAGCGAGGCATTTATGGCGGTGCAGTTGGCTACCTTGATTTCACCGGAAATCTGGATACTTGCATTGGAATCCGCTTAGCATATAAGAAAAATGGGAAGGTATTTGTCCGGTCAGGAGCCGGAATTGTGGCAGACAGCGTTCCAGAAAAGGAATTTCAGGAATGTATCAACAAGGCAAAGGCAGTAGTCGAGGCCATCGAAAAGGCACAGCAGATGGCGGTCGATGAGGGAAAGGAGAACGACGATGATACTATTGATTGATAATTATGACAGCTTTTCCTATAACCTGTATCAGTTAGTTGGCACCATTGAACCAGATATCAAAGTCATCCGAAACGATGAGATGACAGTCGACGAGGTAAAGGCATTAAATCCACAGCTTATCATCCTTTCCCCGGGACCGGGACGCCCAGATCAGGCAGGCATCTGCGAGGACGTAGTAAAGATGCTTGGACCAAGCATTCCGACATTAGGCGTGTGCCTTGGTCATCAGGCAATCTGTGAGGCATATGGTGGCAAAATCATTCATGCAAAGAAGCTGATGCATGGAAAAACCTCAATTGCACGACTTGACCGTTCTGGCATTTTATTTAAAGGAATGGACGCAGAAATTCAGGTTGCAAGATACCATTCTCTCGAGGCGGATCCTGATACTTTACCGAAGGAGCTTCGCGTGACGGCAATGGCCGATGATGAGATTATGGCAGTTGAGCATACACAGTATCCGGTGTATGGATTACAGTTTCATCCAGAATCCATTCTCACGCCGAAAGGAATTGATATTTTACGAAACGTAGTCGAGAGTACAAGAAAATAGAAAAAAATAGAACAATATAAATCGATATATAAATAGATAAGAACAGGCAGCAATAGACAGCAGCAAATAGCAATCGACAACAATAAACGACAGCAGACAGCAAGGGAGGCAGCGTTATGATAAGAGAAGCAATCGCAAAGTTGATAAAAAAAGAAAACCTGACGGCAGAAGTCATGGAGCAGGTTATGGAAGAAATTATGACAGGAGAGGCAACCGATGCACAGAAGGCATCTTTCCTCACCGCGATGACGATGAAAGGCGAGACAATCGACGAGATTACATCCGCGGCAAAGGTCATGAGAAGTCACTGCGAGAAGTTTTTAAATGACATGGATGTGTTAGAGATCGTCGGGACAGGCGGTGATGGTGCAAACACAATCAACATTTCCACCATCGCTTCCATTATCGTATCGTCAACAGGCATTCCAGTTGCAAAGCACGGAAACCGCGCAGCGTCCAGCAAGTGTGGCACAGCAGATTGCCTCGAGGCACTTGGCGTCAACTTAAATCTCTCCCCAGCTGAGAGTGCGATCCTTTTAAAAGAGCATAATATGTGCTTCCTATTTGCTCAGAAATATCATCCGGCAATGCGCTTTGTCGGCAGTGTCAGAAGAGAGATCGGCATTCGAACCATCTTTAATGTACTAGGACCACTTGCCAATCCAGCAGGCGCATCCATGCAGTTGCTTGGTGTATACAGCGAGGCGCTTGTCGAGCCGCTTGCACGAGTACTTTACAACTTGGGTGTAAAGAGTGCGATGGTTGTCTATGGACAGGATGGCATGGATGAGATTTCATTAAGCGCACCGACAACCGTGTGCGAGGTGCGAAACGGAACCTTTAAGAGCTACGTCATCACACCAGAGCAGTTTGGCTTTACACGCTGCAAGAAGGAAGATCTTGCAGGCGGTGATCCACAGGAAAATGCACAGTTTGCACTCAATATCTTAAACGGAGCCAAGGGTCCAAAGACCGATGCGGTACTATTCAATGCCGGAGCTGCCATCTACACGGCAAGAGAAGGCATCACGATTGAAGAAGGCATTCAGATCGCAAGAGAGGCTCTTGAGAGTGGTCGTGCAGCAAAGCAGTTAGAAGATTTTGCAAAGGCAGCAAAGCAGTAAATAGTAAGTAAGGAAGCAAACAAAAAAACAGTAAAGCAGAAAAAACGAACATAGATAGCGCATGAATAGAACATGGCAGTGGGGTGACGACAGCATGGCAGAGAACATATTAAAAACAATCGCAGACAAGCGGCGAATCTGTATCGAAGAAAAGAAAAAGCAAGTGCCGCTTGAAACATTGATTTCACAGGCAGAGGCACTTTTGCAAAAGGAAGCAACGGGTGACATACAAACGAAGCCAAGCTTTTATGACAGCCTGGCAGGGGATTCGCTTTCCTTTATCTGCGAGGTAAAAAAGGCATCGCCGTCAAAGGGACTGATTGCACCAGAGTTTCCGTATTTGACGATTGCACAGGAATATGAGGCAGCAGGAGCCGCAGCCATCTCCGTGCTGACTGAGCCAGAATATTTTCTGGGAAAAGACGAATACCTCAAGGAAATCGCACAGACGGTACACATTCCGGTGCTTCGAAAAGATTTTACGATTGATCCATATCAGATTTATGAGGCAAAGCTTCTCGGTGCATCGGCAGTGCTTTTGATCTGTTCCCTGTTAGAAAAAGAAACCTTGGCTAAATTTTTGGCAGCAGCAAAATCCCTTAAGCTAGATGCGCTCGTTGAGGCACACGATGAAGCAGAAATTCATACCGCACTTGACTGTGGCGCAAAAATCATCGGTGTGAACAACCGAAATTTAAAGAATTTCACGGTCGATGTGAGCAACAGTTTACGACTGCGGGCGCTTGTACCAAGCAATGTGGTGTTTGTCTCTGAGAGTGGAATCAAGATAAGAGAAGATACCGAAAAGCTGTCTGCACATCACGTAAATGCTGTATTAATTGGGGAAACGTTAATGAGAAGCCCGGACAAAAAGGCAGCGCTTGATTTGCTTCGACCATAACAAAACGAAAAATAGGCAAACAAAATAAGCAAATAAAAAACGATAGAAAAATAATAAAACTATTTAAATAGATAAATTCGACAATGACATACAGAAAGGAACCAGACAGATGAGCAGAGGAAGATATGGAAAACACGGCGGCCAGTATGTGCCAGAAACACTGATGAATGAGATTATTCGTTTGGAGGAGGCATACGAGCATTACAAAAACGATCCAGAGTTTGTTCAGGAATTAGATACCTTATTAAAGGAGTATGCAGGGCGACCATCTCTTCTTTATTATGCAGAGCGCATGACAAAGGATTTAGGCGGAGCCAAGATCTATTTAAAGAGAGAGGATTTAAATCATACAGGTGCGCATAAGATCAATAACTGTCTTGGTCAGGCACTTCTTGCAAAAAAGATGGGAAAGACTCGCCTGATCGCAGAGACTGGTGCTGGACAGCACGGCGTTGCAACTGCAACCGTTGCCGCACTTCTTGGAATGGAATGTGAGATTTACATGGGAAAGGAAGACACGATTCGTCAGGCACTCAATGTCTATCGTATGGAGCTTCTTGGTGCAAAGGTTCATCCAGTTACAAGCGGTACGCAAACATTAAAAGATGCCGTAAATGAGTGCATGAGAGAGTGGACAAACCGTGTGGATGATACGCTTTATGTACTTGGCTCTGTTATGGGACCGCATCCGTTTCCGATGATCGTTCGTGATTTCCAGAGTGTCATCAGTAAGGAAGCGAGAGCACAGATCCTTGAAAAAGAAGGAAAGCTCCCAGATGCGGTACTTGCCTGCGTTGGTGGCGGAAGCAATGCAATGGGTATGTTTTATGAGTTTATTAAAGACGAGAATGTACGCTTGATTGGCTGTGAGGCAGCAGGACGCGGTGTTCACACCGGAGAGACAGCGGCCACGATTGCAGTCGGAACCGAGGGAATCTTCCACGGCATGAAATCGTATTTTTGCCAGAATGAGTACGGTCAGATCGCACCGGTTTACTCCATCTCTGCAGGACTGGATTACCCAGGTATCGGACCAGAACACGCATATCTTCACGATATTGGCAGAGCTGAGTATGTGCCGGTAACAGACGAAGAGGCTGTTTGCGCATTTGAGTATATTGCAAAGACCGAGGGCATCATCGCTGCAATCGAGAGTTCGCATGCGATTGCACAGGTTATGAAGCTTGCACCGACGATGAGAAAAGATCAGATTATTATTTGCTGCGTATCGGGAAGAGGAGATAAGGATGTAGCAGCAATCGCAAGATATAGAGGAATTGACTTACACGACTGAGAGGAAAATGAAAATGGCAGATAAGACGACAATGAAAACAAAAACAACCAAAATAGCAGAGGCATTTCAAAATAAGAAAGCATTTATTGGATTTTTAACAGCAGGTGATCCGTCACTTGAGTGTACAGAGGAATTTATTGTAAAGATGGAGGAGGCTGGTGCTGCACTGATTGAGATCGGCATCCCATTTTCTGATCCAATTGCAGAGGGACCAGTGATTCAGGCAGCAAACATCCGTGCACTGTCCAATCCAAACGGCTGCACGACCGATCAGGTATTTGACATGGTAGAGCGCGTCAGCAAAAGAGTTTCCGTTCCGCTTGTATTTCTTACCTATTTAAATCCGGTATTTAAGTATGGTTACGAGCGCTTCTTCGTGCGCTGTGCATCCGCAGGTATTTCCGGAATTATCGTGCCGGATATGCCGCTTGAGGAAAAGGGAGAAGTAGCAGACATTGCCGCTGCACATGGCGTCGATGTGATTTCGCTGATCGCACCGACAAGTAAGGCGCGTATTGCCAAGATTGCAAAGTCAGCGACCGGCTATCTGTACATCGTTTCTTCTATGGGTGTAACCGGAATGAGAAGCGAGATTACGACGGATCTAGAAAGCATTGTGCGCGTTGTTCGCGAGAATACCTCCGTTCCTGCCGCAATCGGATTTGGTATCAACACACCAGAGCAGGCACAAAAATATGCAGGAATGGCAGATGGTGTTATTGTCGGAAGTGCGATCGTAAAGATTATCGAGAAATATGGAAAGGATGCCGCAGAGCCGGTGTACAATTACGTGAAGGAAATGGCAGATGCGGTGAAGCGCGCCGAATAAAATAAATGCAAAAAGAAAGGACATCGCATATGCGATGTCCTTAATAGTAACAGCGCTACCAGGATTCGAACCTGGAAAATGCTGGAGTCAGAGTCCAGTGCCTTACCGTTTGGCGATAGCGCTACAACATGTATTATAATAGCAGACAAGGAGAGATTTGTCAAGCATAAATTTATATTTTTTTCATTGATTTCTTTTCCTGATTTGGTATAATAGATTTAATGTACATTGGCGGCAAAAATGCTTGTCGAATCAGGCCAATGTTGTGAAAGGTATGGAGAAGGTTTATGAGACATTTTTGGAAAAAAGGACTGCTTGCAGGAGGACTTGGCGCAATGATGCTGTCCGTGACAGGATGTTATTATGGAAGCGGAATGGGCGGTTATGGTTCCTACGCAAATGCAAATAAGGTAAAGACCACGGCAGCAGCTGATACACTTGAGGAGTTTAAAATCACTGACTTCCAGGCAGCAGACGGAACATTCCAGTATAAGGATCTGGGTTGGTTAAGCAGTTACGAAGATCTTGAGAAGGAGATCGCAATGCCGATCGGAACCACGAATGCGTTCACTGAAGGCGAGACAATGGGCGATATTAACTACTCTATTAAGCTGCTTGATCATATTTCCGTTGGCATGCAGCCTGTTTTTGATCCAGATGGCGGACTGACCACATTGACGGTTTATTTTGAGGACACCTACACAGCAGAGCAGTTAGATGAATTGTTTGACGAAGCTGTTTCGGCAGCGCGCGAGGCATTTGGCGATGAAGATAAGTATCAGGAAAGTGATCAGGACGGTGGCAGAGGAACGACCTATCATACAACTGGTGCATTCTGGTACAATGAAACCGATCAGTATGGCGATTATACAATGAATAGCTTCCAGATTGGAAAGCTTGATTCTGGAAATGGAACAAGTGCAGTTGTAATCGGTGTAAATATCTATGATCCGACGAAGATTGAGGAAGAGTCCAGCGAGGGAGGAAGCGGCTCTGGTGAGAGTGTAAAAGAGGCATCTTCCAAGAATGATGATACGAATGCAAAGGAAACAAGCGAGGCAGAGAAAACTGCCGAGAGTGAAGAATAAGAAATACGTGTAAAAATAAAAAATGGGGACAAGCCATTGGGCCTGTCCCCTATTTTGCTGCAGAAACACAGCAAAACGAAGGTGTAGCTTTGAATTGCTATAATAATTTAGTAGTGATATTTTTTTCTGTTTGCAATCAAAAATGCAAGTGAAATCACAAACGCGAAGATCTCAGCGGCCACATTGGCACCCCAGAGGCCATCCACATCGAGAATCAGTGGAAGAATTAACACGGAGGAGGTCTGGAAGATCAGGGTACGCAAGAACGAGATCGCAGCAGAGATGGCTCCGTTGTTGAGTGCAGTAAAGAAGGACGATGCAAAGATGTTAAAGCCTGCCAGCAAAAAGCTAAAGGAAAACAGGCGAAATGCATGTACTGTAATCTCAAACAGCTCTGCATCGTAGCCGACAAACATTTTTCCAAGTGGATGTGCAAGTACAAGGGCAAGCATCGTCAAAACAACGCCGAGTGTGCCAACGATGCGGATACTCTTTTTGAGAAGGTTTTGCAGTTCACTGTGATTTCCAGCACCGTAGTGGAAGCTGACGACTGGAGCACAACCGATTGCATAGCCGACAAAGATCGCAACAAAAATAAATTGCACATACATTAATACGCCGTAGGCGGATACACCATTTTCACCGAGATACTTTAACAGCTGAAAATTATAGACAATGCCGACAATGGATGCGGATACGTTGCTCATCAGCTCAGAGGAACCATTTGCACATGCCTGTAAGATCGGACGAAGTTCAAAGGTTGTTTTTGTCAGATGAAGTTTGCTGTCATTTGGACGAATGAAATAGAGAAACGGAAGCAAACCGCCAATCGTCTGGCTGATACCAGTTGCAAGTGCTGCTCCGGCAATTTCTAAACGAAGACCACCAACCAGCACCGCATCAAGCACCATATTGGTGATTCCAGCGGCAAGCGTTGCGATCAGTCCAAGGTTTGGCTTTTCTGCCGCAATTAAGAAGCTTTGGAATACATTCTGCAGCATATAGGCAGCCGTAAAACCGATTACGATGCGGCCATACAGAACACAGTCACCGATCATTTCGTCAGTGGCACCTAGCAGTTTGGCAACCGGGCGCATAAAGGCAATACCGAGAACAGATAGAACGATACCGATCAGGATTGTCAGCCAGATCAGCATGGAGAAATAGCAGTTTGCTTTTTTCTCATCGCCTTCACCGAGAAGACGTGAGACAAGTGCTGTGCCTCCGGTACCGATCATAAAGCCAAGACTTCCAATGATAATGATAAATGGCATAATCAGATTGATTGAGGCAAACGCTGTCTTTCCGGCAAAGTTTGATACGAAGAAGCCGTCCACAACGCCGTAGATGGATGTGAAGACCATCATAACAATAGAAGGAAGTGTAAAGCGAAACAGCTTTCCATACGTAAAATGATCCGATAATTGGATTTTCATAAAAATCAACTGATTCCTTTCAAATTAAATTTTTTATTTCATTTTCTCTATTTTGGGAGTTTTGTTTGTTCGTCTTTTAATCGTTTTAATTCTTTTTGCAGGCGTTCCAAGTAGCGCTCATTTAAGGCGAGATATTGTTCTGCAATTTCAGGCCTCCATGTTGCATTTTGTACGAAATCGTACTTAAAACAGTATAGTATGAAATCGTACTATTGCCAAGCACCAACAAAAGAAAATGCGAGCGGATAAAAATTGGTGGACAGTCACAGATAAAAACAGTATAATGAGGCAAATAAAACCTCAAAAAGAAGAGTTTGATTAAAAAAGGGAAGGAAACGAGATGGACAAAAAACAAAAAGACGAAGCATTTTATAAGAAGTTATGGAGTTTGATGGTTCCAATTGTGCTTCAAAATCTGATGCTTGCGATGGTGGCAGTGGCTGATGCGTTCATGCTTGGTGGCATGGATCAGAATTTTATGTCGGCGGTATCGTTGGCGACACAGATTCAGTTTATTCAGAACATGTTTTTATCGGCGGCAACTGCCAGCCTTGGTATTTTAGGCGCGCAGTATTGGGGAAAGGGAGATAAGAAAACACTCGACGAGATTTTCTGTATGGCACTTCGCCTGTGTGGCTTGGTATCGGCCATATTTTTTATCGGCTGTGTATTCTTCGGACGCTACCTGATGCTGATTTTTACGAACGAAGAGGTACTGATCAATTACGGTGTCAGCTACCTAAAAATTGCAGGCTTTTCTTATCTGATAACGGGTATTTCCCAGTGTTACTTGGTTATCATGAAGACAAGTGAGCATGCAAAGACAACAGCAATTATCAGCTCCACAACGGTCTGTATCAACATTATTTTAAATGCAATATTTATCTTTGGCGGCTTTGGCATGGAACCGATGGGCGTGCGTGGTGCAGCACTTGCGACACTGATTGCGCGTATCATTGAACTAGTCCTTTCGATTGCAATTTCATATAAGCCTGGATATCTTCATCCATCAATGCGTGATTTGTTTCGACACAACAAGCAACTATCCAAAGATTTCTGGAAATGTGGATTGCCACTCTTGGGAGCATGCTTGTTTTGGGGAATCGGTTTTACATCGTACTCATCCTTTATGGGACACCTCGGAACGGATGCTGCCGCTGCCAACTCCGTGGCAGCGGTTGTGCGCGATATCATCTGCTGCTTTAGCGCCGGAATTTCTAGTGCAGCAGGTATTATGATTGGAAACGAGTTTGGTGCTGGAAATCTTGAAAAAGGAAAGCGCTATGGCATTCGCTTGTTAAAGATTTCCTTTGTATGTGGTATTTTTGCATCGCTTCTTATGTGTGTGTCCGCACCAGTGATTCTTCACTTTGTAAAGCTCACGCCGCAGGCACAAAGCTACTTAAAAGGTATGTTTGCTGTGATCGCTTTTTACATGATCGGACGTGCTGTTAATGATGTCACGATTAATGGTATTTTTGGTGCAGGAGGCGATACCTTATTTGATATGTATAGTCTTGCTGTGTGCATGTGGTGTCTCGCAATTCCACTTGCCGCAGCCGGTACTTACTTTTTCCACTGGCCAGTTGTGCTTGTATATGCGTGTACCTGCATTGATGAGGTTGGAAAGCTGCCATGGGTATTGCATCATTTCCGCAAGTACAAATGGGTGAAAGATTTAACACATTAAACGATTATCAAAAGGATACTTTACAAACTTTTGGGACTTCAATTGACAACATTTTCGCACCGTGCTATGATTCAGAAAAAACAACTACGGAGGGCAGACAGTATGAAAATTGGATTTATCGGCTGTGGCAACATGGCAAAGGCCATGATCGGAGGCATCATCAAAAATAACATTGCAGCGCCAAAGGATATCTATGGTTCCAATCGCAAGGAAACAGACCGCCAGAGTGTTCACGATCAGTATGGCATCTATGTTACAGCAGATAATATAGAAGTTACAGACAACGCCGATATTCTGGTGCTTGCCGTAAAGCCTCAGTATTATGAGGAAGTGATCACTCAGATCAAAGATCACATTCGTGTCGATCAGATCGTTATCAGCATTGCACCGGGCAAGACACTTGCATGGCTAGCTGATAAGTTTGGCACAGACAAAAAAGTCAAAATCGTGCGCACTATGCCAAACACACCGGCGATGGTCGGCGAGGGCATGACAGGTGTGACACCAAATGAACTTGTGACAGCAGATGAATTAGATCGTGTATGCGCCGTTTTAAATGGCTTTGGCAAGGCAGAGGTCATCAGCGAAAAGCTGATGGACACTGTTGTTGCGGTAAGCGGAAGCTCCCCGGCATATGTCTTCATGTTCATCGAAGCCATGGCAGATGCAGCTGTTGAGCAGGGAATGCCAAGAGCGCAGGCTTACAAATTTGCAGCGCAGGCGGTTATGGGAAGTGCAAAGATGGTTCTCGAGACTGGAAAGCATCCGGGCGAATTAAAGGATATGGTATGCTCCCCGGCGGGAACCACGATCAAGGCGGTCCGTGCGCTTGAGAAGGCAGGGCTTCGCAGCGCTGTGATCGAGGCAATGGATGCGTGTGCTGACGCAGCAAAGGGTATGTAAAAATGAAAATACTTTAAGGGGCTGTCGCACTAACATGCGGCAGCTCGTTTTCTATCACCAACGCAAAACGCCGAGCTTCAAAAAGCCCGGCGTTCGTGGTAGAATCAGTCTATGCTACTAAACCAAATACTACAAAAAGATTCTACCTCATTTTCTTTGAATAATCAAATGAAATGTTCGCTAGATTTCGAGAGTTCGATTCCATCTGATGACCCGGTTCGTCTGGTAAGTGCCTTTGTGGAGGAAATGGACCTTTCTGAACTGTACAAAACTTATGGCAGGATCAGAAAAGGTACTTATGCGAATACGGATGGTTCCTTTGGGGGCGGTTTTTCATTTTCAGAGACTGAGCAAGAGAAACGATGTGAAGCGGTGGCAGCACTTCACAAACAGGTGGCCTATTGTGAGCTTGTTTCCCATAAGCTTTTGGATCGCGAGGGTCGCCGTCAGCAAAGCATCTTTTCAGATGGTACCTGCGTAGAGGTTGATCTTTCTTCAGGGAATTACACGATTTCGCATCAAAATTGACTAAGAAAAGACAGGCAAATGTCGAAAAAGCCATATATACACAACATTGAATTTGCCTTGTGATCGTGGTATTATTATATTTATGACAGTCTGTACAGCCTTTTGGCTGCTGCCAAACAAATTAGGTGAAGAAAGTTAAAGTTACAGTTTATGGAATGTGTGAATTGTAACGCAAAAAAGTGTCAGAAGGGAGACGGTATGGGGGCGAAAAAGAAAATTGAAATACGCAAAGTAAGCCGCTTGACCATTCGGATTACGATCGTGCTCGCGCTGCTATTTGCGTTCTTTGTCGTACAGGGTGAATCGGAGTTTGGTGTACTTAAGGAGGCAACAACCCAATACATTCAGTGCGAAAAGGCCGTAAATCAGCTTCGGGCGGGATCGGATTATCTGACGGAACAGGTGCGTCTTTATGCAATGACAGGTGAAATTCAGTACATGAATGCCTATTTTACCGAGGTCAACGAGACAAAAAGCAGAGAAAATGCATTAGAGGTGTTAAAGGATTACTATGACAAGACAGCAACCTTTATAGCATTGAAGAATGCACTGAAGTATTCAGATGACTTAATGCAAACGGAATATTATTCGATGCGCCTTGTCTGTGAGGCAAATGCGCTCGATCAAAGCCAATGGCCTGAGGAAATTCAAGCGGTGACGCTTACGAAGGAAGATGAAGCGCTCTCAGCAGAGGGAAAAAGAAAGACAGCACAAAATATAGTTTGTGACGAGACCTATCAGCAAACAAAAAATCAAATCACAGAAAATGTAGAGAGCTGCGCAGATAAACTGATTCAGCAGACAAGAAAGCGTCAAGGCCGAGCAACCACGTTCTTTTCCAATATGTATCTGAAATTAAAAATTGGCATTGTTGTGATGGTTATTTTGATGTTGGTAAATTGTGTGATTGTTTGTTGGCTGGTTGTAAAACCACTTGTCAGCTACAATGAGAGCATCAAGCAGGGTGAGATTTTCCCTGTGATTGGTGCCGCCGAACTGCAAAATCTGGCCGTCACCTACAATCAGGTTTATCTGGAGAGTCAGGAGACTGAAAAACTGATTCGCCATGAGGCCGAACATGACCCATTGACGGATCTGTTAAACAGAGGTTCCTTTGATAAGCTGCTTCGCATTTACGATACGGGTGACAGCTCCTTTGCAATGATCATTGTGGATGTCGATACCTTTAAGCAAGTCAATGATACGTTTGGTCATGCAATCGGTGATCAAATTTTAAAGAAGGTGGCTTCTATTTTGAAGACACAGTTTCGAAGCATTGATTATGTCTGTCGTATCGGTGGAGATGAATTTGCAATCATCATGGTCGAGATGACAAGTGATCTGCAGTATACAATCCAAAATAAGATCGACGAGGCAAATAAAGAGCTGTTTCATCCGACAGATGGACTTCCAGCAGTTTCCTTGAGCGTCGGTGTGGCATTTTCGGACCGCAAGAATCCGTCCGGAACGATTTTCAACGATGCGGACTCAGCGCTGTACTATGTAAAAGAGCATGGAAGGCATGGGTGTGGTTTCTATGGACAGCAGCAAGAGACGGATGAAGAAACAGCATCTGATGCAGGTAACTTAGCAGACGCATCGGATGCAGCAGATGGCGTTTCGCAGGCAGATGCTGGCTCACAGAAAAAAGTGTAATAGTGAAATAACAAGGGAGAACAAGATGGAACTTTGGGATATTTACGATTCAGATAAAAAGCGTACCGGGCGCACCATGAAGCGAAACGACTGGCACTTAAAGGATGGCGAATATCATCTGACGGTGCTTGGCGTGATTCATCGCCCAGACGGACGTTTCTTAATCACCAGAAGAGTCATGACAAAGGCATGGGCTCCGGGCTGGTGGGAGGTTTCCGGCGGTGCTGTGCAGGCAGGCGAGGATTCGGCAGTCGCAGTGGCAAGAGAGATTCGAGAGGAGACCGGACTTGACGTGTCCGGCTGCCCGGACGGATATCGTTTCACGTATCGCCGCGACAATCCGGGCGAGGGCGACAATTACTTTGTTGATGTGTATCGCTTCGAGCTTGATTTTGACGAGAGCGATTTAAAGCTTCAGGAGGAAGAGACGATGGGGTATCGTCTGGCGACACTTGACGAGATCAAGGAGCTTGATAAGCAGGGGATTTTCCTTCATTATAATAGCATCAAGGAAGTGTTTGAGTAAGAAAATGATTAAAAAAAGATTATCTTGACAAAGAATTAACAATTTGCTATACTACTCATCAAGTAAAGGGGAGTAGTTAGTACCCAGGTATAATATCAGGCGTCAGGACGATCGAAAGATCCGCGGATATGAATAGCAAGACTTTTACTGCATGTATTTTATTTGTCATGCAGTAAAGGTCTTTTTTTATAATCAAACCCTTTAACCGATACTGAAAACTCAGCCCAATATTGAAAATTTGAATTACTATTGGAAAAGAGAAAACAGTATCATACATACCTAGAACTAAGAAAAGGAGAAAACAAAATGAGCAAAAGGAAAAAAGGTGCGATCGCAGGAGTGGCAGCGGCAGTCGTTGTTGTCTGTCTGGCAGGCGCAGGAAATGCGACCTACACGATCAACGAACAGGAGCAGGCGGTGGTGACAACCTTCGGTGTCAGCCATGCCGTTACTGATCCGGGACTTCACTTTAAAGTTCCGGTGGTTCAGCAGGTAACAAAGGTCAATACAACGATTCAGAGCTTGCGTATCGGATACGACCAGGAAAACGATGTGATTGCAGACGAATCGATTATGATTACATCTGATTTTAATTTCGTTGATGTGGATTTTTACCTTGAGTATCGTGTATCCGATCCGGTAAAGGCGGTATATGCATCCAAGGAGCCGGAGCTGATTCTTCGAAATGTCGCACAGAGCTGTATTCGTGCTGCAATCAGCAATTACGACGTTGATTCCGTGCTGACAACCGGTAAGGGAGAGATTCAGTCACGAATTAAGGAAATGATCACGGAACAGTTAGAAGCCTACAACATTGGTCTTCAGCTTGTCAATATTTCCATTCAGGACTCCGAGCCACCGACAACAGAGGTCATGGAGGCATTCAAGGCAGTCGAAACGGCAAAGCAGGGAAAAGAAACCAGCATCAACAACGCAAATAAGTACCGAAATGAAAAGCTTCCGATCGCAGAGGCCGATGCCGACCAGATTTTACAGGAGGCCGAGGCAACCAAGCAGGAGCGAATCAACGATGCAAATGCACAGGTAGCTATGTTTAATGCTAAGTTTGAGGAATATGAGAAAAATCCAGAAGTTACTAAAAAGAGAATGTTCTACGAGGCAATGGAAGGTATCCTGCCGCAGCTTCGTGTAATTATCGACGGAACCGATTCTACCACAACGATGCTGCATGAGCAGTTAAATTCTGTGAGCGAACAAAACGTACAGAGCAGTACATCATCAGCAGACAGCAGCTCAACAAGTAAGTAAAAAAGAGAGGAAACCTTACATGAAAAAGACAACAAAACGAATTGTAATAGGAGTCGCAGCTTTTGTGGCAGTCATTTGCGGGCTGTCATCACTTGTAGTGACAAAGGAAAATGAGTATACATTGATTATGCGTTTTGGAAAGATCGATAGCATCAAGACCGAGGCAGGATTAAGCTTTAAGCTTCCATTTGTGGACAGCGAGCAGAAGCTTCCAAAGGAAGTGCTTTTATATGATATGGCAGCATCGGATGTTATCACAAAGGATAAGAAAACGATGATTGCAGACAGCTATGTATTATGGCAGATCAGTGATCCGGTGTTATTCTCAAAGACATTAAATCGTTCCGTCAGCAATGCAGAGAGCCGCATCGATGCTGCTGTATTTAATGCGACAAAGAACGCGATCAGTACACTGACACAGAGCGAAGTAATTGCTGCAAGAGATGGCGAGTTAAAAGAACTCATTATGAGCAAGGTTGGAAATTCCATGGATTCTTATGGTGTGAAGATTTTAATGGCGGAGATCAAGCAGCTTGATCTGCCAGAGGACAACAAGGCAGCCGTGTACGAGCGTATGATTTCAGAGCGTAATCAGATCGCTGCAAGCTACCAGGCAGAAGGTGATTCAGAGGCGAAGAAAATCAGAAACAGCACAGACAAAGAGATTTCTATTATGCTTTCAGATGCAAAGGCAGAAGCAGCAAACACAATAGCAGAGGGCGAAAGCGAGTACATGCGTATTTTAGGAGATGCGTATAACACGCCAGAGCGAGCAGAGTTTTATGAATTTGACCGTGCATTAGAGGCAGCAAAAGAGGCAATGAGTGGAAGCGATAAGACATTGATTCTTCCAAAGGATTCACCACTTGCATCAATCTTTATGGGAGAGGAAAACTAAAATTAAAAAGATAAAATTCGGGTGGCGTAAAGCTGCCCGTTTTTGTATTGCCGAAAAGAAATGGAAATTGAGCGTTATCTGTGCTACAATAAAAGACAACAGTTTTTATGGAACTATAAAACTTTTCGGAAAGGTGGTGCGCAGCATGAGAAGGTTTGTTAATCCGGGAAATACTGCATTTGAGGTGGCGGTAAACTCGCAGATTTATGTGGATAAAACAGGTCTTTTGACGTATACAAACAGCGTGATCAATACAAAACAGGCTCTGATTTGCAGCAGCAGACCAAGGCGGTTTGGCAAATCTGTTACCGCGGATATGCTTTGCGCGTATTACAGCAGAGGTTGTGATTCGGATTCTATATTTGCCTCATATGAAATTGCAGAGAGTGATTCCTACAGAAAACATTTGAACCAATATGACGTCATTTATTTGGATATACAGTGGTGCATGATGGATGCTGGCTCGGCAGAGCAGACCGTATCATATCTGAATTATCATGTGATTGAGGAATTAAAAGAGGTATACCCTCAGATTGTCTTAGATGGTATTCGTACCGCATATGGAGCAATGTCCTGTATCAATGCACAGACAGGTGTGAAATTTATTGTAATAATTGATGAGTGGGATGTGCTGATTCGAGACGAGGCTGCCAATGAAGCTGTTTTGCAGGATTACATCAATTTTTTGCGTGGAATGTTCAAGGGCAGCGAACCTACAAAGTTTATCGCGCTGGCATATCTGACTGGAATTTTGCCAATTAAAAAGTTAAAGACGCAGTCTGCACTCAATAATTTTATGCAGTTTACAATGATTACGCCTGGTGTACTTTCAAGATACATTGGTTTTACTGAGGAAGAAGTAGAAAAATTATGCGAACAGTTTGATGTGGATTTTCGAGAGGTAAAACGATGGTACGATGGATACGAATTGGGTGACTATCATGTGTATAATCCGAATGCAGTCGTCAATGTAATGATAAATAAAAGCTTTCAAAGCTATTGGTCACAGACAGGAACCTATGAGTCGATTGTACCCTTTATCAATATGAATTTTGATGGTTTAAAAACCGCGGTGATTGAAATGTTGTCAGGCGCGACTACGCAGATAAATGTGAACTCATTCCAGAATGATATGGTTTGCTTTGCGGACAGAGATGATGTGCTGACGCTTCTGGTGCATCTGGGTTATCTTGCCTACAATCAGAATACGCAAGGTGCCTATATCCCAAATGAAGAAATTCGTCAGGAATTGCTGTTTGCAGTCCGGAGAAAGAAATGGAATGAATTAAATCTGTTTTTGCAGGACTCAGAGGAACTGTTGGATGCAACGCTTGATTTGGATGAGGGCGCAGTGGCAGAAAAAATCGAAAAAATTCATACCGAATATGTATCTGCAATTCAGTATAACAATGAAAATTCGCTGAGCTGTGTTTTGTCAATTGCCTATTTAAGCGCAATGCAGTATTATTTTAAACCAATACGAGAATTGCCAACGGGGCGCGGCTTTGCTGACTTTGTATTTCTTCCGAAGAAAGAATACGCAAAAGAATATCCTGCACTGGTAGCAGAACTGAAATGGAATAAAAATGCACAGACTGCTTTGAATCAGATAAAGGAAAAACAATATCCGCAGTCACTCTTGCAATATACTGGGCAGATTCTTTTGATTGGAATCAATTATGATAAAAAAACAAAAGAGCATAGCTGTAAGATCGAGCGTTTTGAGCAAGGTTTGCAGTAGATGGGGAGAACGATGAAAACAACAACTAAGGATTTGACAAAAGGAACAATATGGAAGCAGCTGATTGCATTTGCCATACCGCTTATCTGGGGCAATCTATTTCAGCTGACCTACAACATGGTAGACTCGATTGTGGTGGGACAGTTCGCCGGGCAGGATGCACTAGCGGCGGTAGGAACATCAGATCCTGTCATGAATTTGCTGATTCTTGGCATCACAGGACTATGCATCGGCGCATCTGTCATTATGAGCAACTGCTTTGGCGCAGAAAAAACGGAAGAATTAAAGCACGAGGTAGGAATGACACTTCTTCTTGTAATGGGGCTATCGGCAGTTATTTTGATTGGAGGTCTGATTGCTTCGGAGGGAATCTTAAAGCTCATGCAGACACCGCCTGACATTTTGCCGTTGGCAGAAAGTTATCTGCACATCATTTTTATTGGAATGCCATTTACCTGCCTATACAATATTTATGCGGCATCACTTCGAAGCGTCGGAGATGCCAAAACACCAGTTTATTTTCTGGTGCTGTCCTCTGTCTTAAACGGAGCCTTGGATGTGCTGTTTGTTGCGGCGCTTCATATGGGTGTAGCTGGTGCAGGTCTGGCAACGGTGATTGCAGAGGCACTGTCAGCAGTTCTATGTGTGATTTATGTCTATTTTCGTGTGCCAATGCTTCACCTGAAAAAAGAACATTTCAAACTTGATAAGCGACTGATTTGGATGACGGTGCAGTATGGCGGCATGTCATCGCTTCAGCAGTGCAGTCAGCCACTCGGAAAGCTCTTGATTCAGGGTGCAATTAATACGCTTGGTGTTGGTGCAATGGCAGCATTTAATGCGGTCGGCAAGATAGAAGACTTTGCACTTGTACCAGGAAGAAGTATTTCAAATGCAATGATGACATTTACGGCACAAAATGATGGTGCAAAAAAGCCAAAGCGAATTAAGGATGGTTTTAGAAGTGGTATTATGCTAGAGATTTGCTATGCTGTATTTATATGTGTGGTGCTTCTGTTATTTGATAATCAGCTGATTGGATTGTTTGGCGATTCTAAACAGATGCTTTCAGAGGGAAGCAAATACTTTGCAGTAATGGCATTTTTCTATTGGCTTCCAGGTGTTACAAACGCCCATCAGGGCTTTTTGCGCGGTGTCGGGAAAATGAAGATGACGCTTTATGGAACGCTCACCCAGATTACATTTCGCGTTATTTTTACATTTTTACTTGTGCCGCGAATCGGCCTGGTAGGTGTCGGATTTGCGTGTGTTGCAGGATGGATTGTCATGCTTGGCTGGCAGGCTCCGTATTGTATCCATATCCGAAGGAAGATGATGCAGAGGGTAGATAAATAAAATAATACCTGAATCCGTGAAGTTGATTTCTTCACAGACTCCTTAAATCCTATAATGTCAAGCTTTTGCGATACTTTGTTGTTCAATATCATTCTTCACCCACCAGGTGAAGAAAATATATGGTAAAATAGACG